>JAYTOP010000101.1:0-2550 GCA_043747745.1 Pseudomonadota bacterium | reverse complement strand
GCAAGCGCGCGCTGCTTGAACGCGAGGCGCTGGCATGAGTCGTGTGCGTGCCGGTTGCCGCCACTTGCCATGAATCGAGCCATGACGATGGACCTGTTCGAAGACACCAGGACAGCCGCGACCCGACGGGAATTACTGGGTCCCGGCGCCGTGGTGCTACGCGGATTCGCGATTGCGGACGAGACAGCGTTGCTGGCCGCACTGGCACAAGTGATTGCGCAGGCTCCGCTGCGCCATATGGTCACGCCCGGTGGATTGCGCATGTCGGTCGCGATGACGAACTGCGGCGCACTCGGTTGGGTGAGCGATCGCGCGGGCTATCGCTACGATGCCATCGATCCGGTCAGCGCGGCGCACTGGCCGCCGATGCCCGAGGTTTTCTCCGCTCTGGCCACGCGAGCCGCCACGCAGGCGGGATTCGAGGACTTTGCGCCCGATGCTTGCCTGGCCAATCGCTATGAACCCGGCGCTCGATTGTCGCTGCATCAAGACAAGGACGAACGCGATTTCGGTGCACCGATCGTGTCGGTGTCGCTCGGCGTTCCGGCGGTGTTTCTGTTTGGCGGCGACCACCGATCCGACAAGCACAAACGCGTTCCGCTCAGTCACGGCGATGTCGTCGTCTGGGGCGGCCCGGCCCGGCTTCGTTATCACGGTGTGTCGCCGCTCAAGGAAAGTCAACACGCGTTGCTGGGCGGATACCGGTTCAACCTGACGTTGCGCAAGGCCGCCTGATTCCATCAGAGACGGCCCGTTGCGTGCGCACGTTGGCAGCGTTGATCACAAGCGCGGAAGTCGATGATCAGAGCGCCGGTCGCGAGCGGTTTGTGCGCCGTCATCGACAGGCCGGAAGCGGCCAAAAGCCGACACGGCAAAGGGCTGACACGAGGATGGCCGGGTAGTAATCCGGGGGAACAAACTCCATCGAACATTTTTGTCTAGCTTTGCTTTCCAGCCTACAACCATTCGCGAGCTAGCAAGGCGAGGATCATGTCGTCGACCCATTCACCACGTAAGTAAAAACTCTCCACGTGATGAGCCTCCAGGCGAAATCCGAGAGCCTTTACCAGTGCCACACTGGGTAGATTTCGAGGATCGACAGAACCGACGATGCGGCGATTGGACTGCTGCCGGTTTCACAGACACCGAGTTTAGGTGTGATGATGAAACCGGAGGTGGCACATGGGTACGAGAAGAACGTTTAGTCGGGAGTTCAAGCTTGAAGCGGTGCGGTTGATCAAGGACCGCGGCGTGTCGGTTGCGCAGGCGTCGCGGGATCTGGGTCTGCATGAGAACGTGCTGCGCAAATGGGTGCGCGATGCGGCGGCCGATCCGCAGCATGCATTTCCCGGTCAAGGACAGATGAAGCCCGAGCAGGCCGAGATCGATCGTCTGAAGAAGGAAGTCGCCAAGCTCAAGATGGAACGGGACATCCTAAAAAAAGCCGCGGCCTATTTCGCCAAGGAGTCGATGTGAAGTTCGGCTTCGTGGCGAAGCATCGAGGGGTCTGGCCGGTCATGCTGATATGCGAGGTGCTCGATGTCTCTCGCAGTGGGTTCTACGCGTGGTTGAATCGGCCGCGCAGTCAGCGCAGCCAGGACGAGGCGATCATCGTTCAGCAGGTGCGGCAGAGCTTCGTCGATAGCGACCGGACCTACGGCGCGCGCCGGGTCTGGCGCGATGTGCTGGAGGCCGGACACCGATGCGGCTTGCACCGCATCGAGCGGCTGATGCACGTACACGCCTTGCGGGCACGGCCCAAACGGCGCGGATTGCCTATGGACCGTGGTGAACGGAGCGGGTCGATTGCACCTAACCTGCTTGATCGGGCGTTCCAAGCGACTGCGCCGAACCAGAAGTGGGTCGCCGACTTCACCTACCTGTGGACGGGCGAGGGTTGGCTCTACATTGCCGTGGTGCTCGATCTTTACTCGCGTCGGGCCGTCGGTTGGTCGATGCAGCCGCAGATGACCGCGCAGCTGGTGACCGACGCGCTGATGATGGCGGTCTGGCGACGCGACCGGTCCGATGCGCTGATGCACCACTCCGACCGTGGCAGTCAGTACACCAGCGATGCGTTCCAGCGCTTGCTGGGCGAACTCGGCGTGACCTGCAGCATGAGCCGGTCAGGCAACTGCTGGGACAACGCGGCGATGGAAAGCTTCTTCAAGTCCCTCAAGACCGAGCGCACGGATCGCAAGGTTTACCGAACTCGCGATGAGGCCAAGGCGGACGTGTTCGACTATATCGAGCTGTTCTACAACCCCAAGCGACGTCACTCGACCATCGGTTACGTCAGTCCAGTACAGTTCGAACAGCAAAGGCTATTAGCTTAGGATGGTGTCCATGGAACCGGCAGCAGTCCATTGCTTCGGACTCGTACCTGCTTTCATGCCAGCAACTGATGAATGTTTTTTCCCGATCCTTAGCCCCTCCAGCTTCGATGTCGCGTAAGAGCCTCTGCGCATCTTCTTCGATGGCTTCATCTGCTGGTAAAGCGTCGCCTTCGTTACGAGGCGCACTTCGAATGGCTTTTCGGAAGAAGTCGAG
>JAYTOP010000100.1:0-36874 GCA_043747745.1 Pseudomonadota bacterium | reverse complement strand
GCCGCGAACTGGAGAAGCTGCATGCGGTGCTGCGGGCGATGGCCATCGCCCCGGCAGATGACTCGCAGGCACCCGAAACCCCTGCGATTCCCGTGGTCGCGGAAAGCGATACGGCCGCGGCACCACCCTTTGCTTCGATCCCAACGCCTGCAGTGCCTGCCATTTCGGCCCCTGTCTACGTTGCATCGGAAGTCTCAGGTGGTAGTTCAGAGGCCTTCTATCAGCCGATCTCGACAAACGCCATGAGCAACCAGATGCTCCAGATCGTGGTAGAGGAGGGTCCCATTGCCCAGCACGCGCTCTTTCACAAGATGGCCCGAGCGTGGAACCTCGGGCGCACCGGCGCGCGCATCGTCCAGCGGCTGCAGCAAGCCATTCCCCGCGTAGTGAAGGTCACAAACGAGGGCGACACACGCTTTTATTGGCCACCGACGATCAATCCGGATCAATGGACAGCCTTCCGGATCTGCGATGGATCGGAATCCAGTCGGCGCCATATCGAGGACCTCACCCTGCAGGAAGCAGCCAATCTGGCTGCTTTCATTCTCGACCAAGGTGGCTCGACCACGCGGCAGGAGCTTGCGCGCAGTGTCTGCCGGACCATCGGCATGGCACGGATGCCAGCGGAGGCCGAGCAGCGCGCGCTACGCGGCATTGCGTATTTGATCCACAGAGGTGGCGCCGCGGTGGACGACGACAGGGTGATGCCCCTGACAAGCCCCAACGATCTGTCATCGCGTTGATCACGATGTGACTGGGCGCGCGGCGGCGTCAAGATCAGGCAACACCAGGAGGCGGTCGTGAGGTACTCCATTCCACCTGCCATCGCTACAGCGCTGCTTGCACTTGGCGCTTGCGGCATCGCGCATGCCTCGAGCGCGGAAGATTCCCTCCGATCGAGCATCTACCACGAAAGCGATGAAGTCTTTCAGAAAGACGCATGCCAATGGAAAGCCGGTCAATTGTTCCAGCAAGGCAGCCGGCTTCTCGTTGTGTTTCCTTCGGCGGAGATCAAGACCGTTGAAGTGCAAGGGCCAACAGGCTGGCAATCTGCAGTACAGGCAAAAAAAGCGCGCTAGGTTCCCGACCTAGGACGACGTAACCGCGAAGACGCGGTTCAGATAGCATCGGACCAGACGTGCAACCAAGCAGTAACGAGGGGAACGGTGAAGATCTGCTATCTGGGCCGCCGGAGCGGATGTTCGACGCCGTCACCTCAGGGCAGCGAGGACGTGCTGGAGCTGTTCTGGGACAACTGGGACGATTTTGGCCACATGCAGCGACTGGGCAAGACTACCATTGGCGATTTCGTGCGCGAGCAAGTGCTGCGACTGTCCTACACTGCAGACGACCTTGCGCCATTCGCACGCGACCTTGGATACGACGGATCGCCGTTCGCATGGGATGCCGAGGATCGCCGCCATCGCATCGCCCGCCTCGACGCGCTGTATTTCAACCTGTACGGCCTGTCGCGCGATGAAGCGGCCTACGTGCTCGACACCTTCCCGATCGTCCGCGAGCAGGACGAGGCCCGGTTCAACCGCTACCGCACGAAGGAACTGGTGCTGGGATACATGAATGCGCTGGCCGCTGGCGACACCGAAACCGTCCTCGCACTGTAGCCGCAATGCAGTGCGCAATGGATGTAGCGACAAGCTGATGATCGCCTTGGCAAAGGATCCCAGATGATCCCCCGAAACCGCTTGGCTGGGATTCCTCGACGGTCCCGCGTGGCGCACCAATACTGCTTCTTCCTTCACGACGAGTGCGTGCGACTGCTAAAGGAATATGGCTCTGCCGGCGCCGAAGCGGTGACGGTCGGTTTCGGCAGCGAACAGGAAGCGCAAAAGTTTTCGGAATTGGCGGAGGCCGAGGACACGATCTTCGCCATGCGCGAGACGGGACACCTTGACGAAGTGCGCAAGGTGATCTTCAACCACATCGTGCTCGCGATGGTGTCTGATTGTCTGCGCCATATCTTCGAAGCCCTCAGGTGCTTCGAGAAGAGAAAGTTTGTCGTCGCGCTCAACCTGTTGCGCAAGCCCTTGCTCGACAGTCTGGTCTATCTATCGTGGTTGCTGGGCGAAGTAGACGACTTCTACAAGGCGTTTACGGCTGCCAATCCTGAAAAGTTGAAGCCAAGTCTCATTGGGAATCGCCGGCAGGAGTTCTTCGCCAAGGCGTTGGCAAAGACCGGAATCGCCGAACTGGTCGATCCCGAGATGATCAACTCCATCATTTTTGATCCCGCAACGCCCCGCGGACTGTACGGTCTCTTCCAGCATGCTGTGCACCTCGTAACCGTCCAACGGCCAGAAATCCGGACGACGCCAGAGAATTTCAACTTCATCTTCAAAAACCCTGCTGAGGACGACGTACACGAGGGCGTCTACGAAGTCCTTCCGGCCGCCCTACTGTATTTTGCTCACGTGGTCATTGAGCTGTTTGGGCAAATCAGGCCCACGGACGAAGGCACCAAAAATGCCTTTCACGTTCGATCGGTACTGGGATTCGGAATCGTCAGTGGCGGAGAAACGGCGCTCGAAGTTCGTCGGACTCTCCAAGAAGCTCTGGGAAGCGAAATGCGTTGTGAGGGCTGCGGTGCACCACTAAAGATCACAACGCACAACGCCTTTCGAATCGCCCTAACGGATTCGTGGCGATGCACCCGGTGCGGTCGAATCGCCGGGTTCCCTTTTTCCTGGATCATTCCGCCGAAGGGGCCCGACGACGAGCCTTTGGTCTAGGTTGCAGTGGATACGGCCCGCCGGCAAGCGCAAGCCGGTTCGGGAATAGCATCATGCGGTTTCCAACTGGCATCCCAAGTCCTCGATTAAGCGCGATACGTCGCTCTGCCAATCGAGTCGCTCGTCGGCACTGTTCCTCTGTGTGGCGATCCAGGAGAGCGCCTGCGATACGTCGTAAAGGTTCGCTGCGGGAATCGCGGCACCCGGTACCCGGCCGAGAACGTTAACGTGTTTTTCGCTGGGCTTTCCGCCTTCGAAGGGATCAGCCAGTTCTACGTCATCGCCGGTCCGGCATACATGGATGGTACGGCAGGCTGCCTTTTTCCCCCATTTCCGGGCGAGCTGATCGTCCGCCCACGCATCGAACTCGGGGAGATGGACAGGTCGCTTCGACCAGCGCTGTAGACGTTTGATGTCCGCGTTGACCTTAGTGAGGCCGTTCGCGACGATCTGGGGGATCACGTCGAGGTCGAGATGTTCGTCGTGTACGTCGCGCAAGGCAGCCTTGGTCTCACCGATGATCAGGCCATTGGAACAGACGAAGCGATACCATCCGAGCAGAATCATCAGCCGGCTTGATCCATCGACCGAATTGAAGCACTCCAGCCGCAACGCCAAGGCGTTGCCGTCGGGCGGGTTGTGTGAAAACTCCTTCGGGAAGTACGCGCGGAAATTCATCCACTCGCCCAACGGCGTCAGCCCCACCTCGCACCGCAACTCGCGCGGGTCGATTCCCACGGTCTGCAATCCTTTAAGGCATCTTTCGACCACGTCGACATGCTGGGCGAGGCTGTAGGTATTGGAGACGACGCCCACGGGAATCGGGTGCTCCGTGACCGCCACCGGCAGCCGGACGACGGTGCGGATGTAGGGATTCGCCGGTCCGTTCGGGCCTGACTTGAAATCCTCGACGACGAATTGCGGAATCCGGCGACACAACGCGTTCCAGCTTCCCGCCATGAATGTCGCTTCACGGGCCCGCCAACGTACCCTTTCATCGGTGAACTCCACGCGGTCGGATGCCCCGGTGGGCGTGGCGCGATCAGAAAACAGGCTCATCGTGACCTCCCTTGAGGAGGGTGCCTAGGTGGTCTGTTGGTCGCTGAAACGATGGCGACGCTCGCCCAAATTCTAGACACCCATAGATAGTCTATCTATAAGACTGTAGAGCTTAAAGTCGCTATTTCCTAGGGTGGGGTCATGGACACCACCCTCCTGCAACGGCTTGGCCGCGTCCTTCGCAAGCGCCGAGAAGGCTTAGGCTTTAGCCAGGAGAGCTTCGCGGATCATATCGGTATGCACCGCACCTACTACAGCGCGGTAGAACGGGGTGAAAAGAACCTGCAGCTCGACACGCTTGAAAGACTGTGCGCCGGCCTCCAATTACCTATGTGGGAGGCGCTCAAGGAAGTTGCGGCATCTTAGGAGCCTCCATAGGGCTTCTTGACCCGCTTGCATGTGCCCGTTGCGCCCGCGGTCCTCGACGCGGTGCCACACCCAGGTCAGCCTGCCGCTATTGGTCAGCCCGCAGATGCCGACACTTTTGAACTGCTCCCCGTGCGGCAAGGGCAAACTGCTCCACTTCGGTGTCAGCATTTGATCCGGAGCGGACGCAGAACTTGCTCAAAGTTTCGGCCCACATTCAAGGCTGTGAGACAGAAGCTTCAAATAGAGAGCCCCAGCGATATCCGACTCCGTCGAACACCCGGCTACCGGGTTGGCACGGAACGAACGTCTTCCTTCGGCTTGCGGGCGTCCTCCAGAACCTCCAGGATGGCGCCGATCAACGCATGTGGCTGGGATTACTGGATTTCGTGGGTCGAATCGGGAACCGGCCGTACAACGCCGCGCTTCGACAGCGCGGCGATCTGATCGGAAAAGACGGCATGCAAGCGATTGAGCGCATCGCGATGCGCCTGCATCTCGTTGGGGTGGGGACCGACCGGCGATGACGTGAGCACGATCAGCGGCAGCTCGCCGTACCATCGCCGGGCCGCAATCACCTCGCCGACGCTCGCCTCAATGGAATCGCCATCGCTCGCGTCTTCCTGTTGATACGCCACCGACATCTGATGCCTGTCGTTGACGGCGTTGATCGCTGCGCTGAAAAGCGGATCGTCGGGGTAAACACAGGTTTCGTAGATCTTCGATCCCTTGACGAGGCCCGTCTGCGCCGCCTCGACGCAGGCGCGATGCTGCTCCCGAACCTCCGGGACCCATGCAAAGAATTGTTCGTGCGTGCGCTGTTGCGGATCGAGTCGCCAAGTTTTTTCGTCCCAGGCTTCGTCTTTCGAATCGACGAGCACCATTCCGGTGATTTCGTCGAAATGGAGATCGGCATACAGCCTAACGTGCATGCCACCCAGCGAGTGCCCGACCAGGATGTAAGGCGGCTTGATCGCAGCGGCATGCAACAGGCGGTGCAGGTCATCAACCGCGTTCGCACTGTCTGATGGCCGGCGCGCCGGATCGCTGAAGCCGATGCCCGCGCGGTCGTAGGAACAGACGCACGTGTGCGCGGCGATCGCCGGCTGCACCCGCGCCCATGCCGAGTTGTTGTCACCGCTGACGGATTCGAGGATCACCGTCGGCGTGCCTTCGCCAAGGCAATACAGATTCAGTCGGCGCTGGGGTGCGTGGTGCCTGCCTTGTCCATCCAGGCTTTCGGCGTGAGTTCGCCCGCAAGCGGCGATAAGGATTGGACGGTCATCGTCGATGCCATCGAGCGAATCGACCGCACTGGTGCTGGCGCGCAGTCGATTCGCGACACGATCGCTGAGGCGCGAGAGCCTGCAGGTCAACCGGGTGACGCTGGCCGAGGAAGCGATGGCACCCTGCATCTGTTGGTCAACATCTTCGATGCCCATGGCCAACAACCATAAAGGCGAATGGGTGAAAACCGGGAAGCTGCGTTACCTGCACCAAAACGAAGGCCCCGATCAGATAGGTCGTTCCAGTCCGTATGTGGCTGGGCTGCCTACCTCCACCGAGGCCGTCGCGCGCCTGACACCTGCCGAACCGTCTAGGCTGCAATTGCCCAGTGATGTTCGCCAACTGCGAGGCTACAAGCAAAGGCTACTTACCGAGCAAGACCTGGTCAAGTACAGGGTTGAGTGCGCGTCCCCTGAGTCAATCGCAAGCATTGCGGTGATGGTGGCCGCATCGAACGCGATCACGGACACACTCAGGCGATCGTCGGTGGGTGTTGACCGTCAACAGCACGCGCGCGGTGGCGGAGACGTTGCTGCTCTTGCTGGTGCCGGGCTTCGGATCGGCGGCGAGCCTGCCGGTTCCCTGAAATGGGTGCGCTGGTTCAGGCGGCGTTTCGGACTCCTTCAGATACCGGCTGGCGTCGGCGAGTATAGTCCGCCCTGCGACCCCCGCTAAGGAATCAGCCTTGGGCAATTGCAGCTCTCTGGTGATTGGCCAAGCGGGGGTTTTTTCTCCAGGCAGAGCCCCTCGGTCGATGCTTGCCAAGGTCGCGCTCCGCCCTTGTCCTCGCATCGAAGCCTCTGAGTTCTGCGCCGCTGCCGGGGAATTGGACCCCGGAGCCTGCATAGAACGCGATCACGGACACGGTCAGGCGGTCTTCGGTGTTGGCTGTCACCAGCACGCGCGCAGTTGCGTAGGCGTTGCCGTTCTTGCTGATGCCTGGCTTCGGATCGGCGGCGAGCCTGCCGGATATTAGGGCGTCGATCATGGGCGCGCGCCCCGTGTTGCGATTGCGGCGGTTGGTCGCGGCATCGGCTTGCATCGCCAGTAGTCCTGCCAGCGCAGCCAATCGCGCAGGATGTCGTCGCTCAGATCGCGACACGCGCGCAGGTCGTCGTCGTCCTGCGCGTGGACGTGGGCCGAGTCGATGCCGTTCTGTTCGGCCAGCGCCAGCAGGTGCGCGCGGATCGCGTCGGGTGTTGCATCGGCTGCGATATTTTCAGAATGGCCGTCCGGGTCACTGACAAAACCGACGAAACCGGGTTCTGTCAGTTTTGGCAGTGGGTCACCCGGCCCTTTCTCAATTTTCTCGGCGCGTCGTGCACTCAGTCTGGCTTGCCAGTTCATCACGGCACCGTCCATGCGTAGGTCGTGGTCGGACGCCCACCGAATGCACCGGGTTCGCCGTCGATGGTGCGCAGGTGGCGATGCTCGATCAGCACGTCGAGTGCGTCTTGCACAGCATCGGCATCGGACAGCCCAGCCCAGCCGCGCCGGTACAGTTCGCGTGCAGTGAACGGTCCGGCAAGCTCGCTGCGTCGCTTCAGGATCAGGTGCGCGCCGGTCAGTCCGTTGTCGGTGGCTGGCGCATATATGCGGCGTGCATGGCCTTCCAGATAGGTGCACCAGTTCAACGCGGTGGCGAGCGTATCGGCAGGGATTGCACCGCTTCCGCCGTCGGCCAAGTGCAACACCAGCGCGAGCCGACCGACCAGCCCCTGATACTTCACCAGATGCGATTCCATCCACGCCGGTTCCCCACCGGCACGCAGTCGATTCATGTGCTTGGTCAACCATTCGATCAGCAGCTCCTGCGCCTCATCCTCGAAGCGCAGGAATGGCACGTCGGCCCATGCGGTATGTTCGGCCCCGATGGCGTGCGGGTCGAGCGCGCGCAGCCGTTGAAACGTCGCCCATGCCTGCGCTTCGGTGTGCGGATCAGGCGCGCGATCGGAGTACGTCCATCCACTCGGCAGGTCGGGATACACGGCCAACTGAAACCGCTGAATCAGTCCGTCGTCGGCGAATCCGCCGCGCACCGCACCACGGACATACT
Organism: Pseudomonadota bacterium; assembly: GCA_043747745.1. Classification (GTDB taxonomy): domain Bacteria; phylum Pseudomonadota; class Gammaproteobacteria; order Xanthomonadales; family Xanthomonadaceae; genus SZAS-103. The sequence goes on along the minus strand of JAYTOP010000100.1, from coordinate 29,359 downwards.
CGGTCAACTTGCCCGGCTGCATGCCGCCCAGGATCGACATCGCGCACGCCTCAATCGGGATCGTGCCGCGCCCGATGCGATCCACCGTAAATGTACCTGTTCCATTCCAGCATTCAAGCCAGAAAGCGCGATCACCTTCGCGGCCTTCGCGATCCAGATTCGCCAGCCATCCCGCCAGTTCGTCGCGATACTGAACAAGCCCGCGCGGGTTGGCGTTCAACAGCTCGCCGAGTTTTTCGACAGTAGCATCGTTCACCAGAATGCGCGGTTCGGTCGGTGGCGTGTCATCGGACAGCGCGTTGTCGGCTGCAATTTCCGCCGCCTGCTTGTCCTTCTTCCTCAATGCCGCTTGAATCTCTTTTTTGGCGTTTGCCTTGCTCGCGGCGGCAATCATGGCGCGCGCGGCGTAGTCGCGTTGCTCGGCATCGAATGCCTTGCGTTCCTCAGCGGCGAGGCGTTCCAGCATCCGCCGTGCAGGTGATAGCGCCGGACTTTTCGCAGAGCTTGGACGCCCGACGACACAGCCCCACAGCATCGGACGCTCGATCCAGTTCGCATGCCGTTTCATGGCGATGCCGACACGTCGCCCGATGGTTCCAGCGAGCGCAACGATTGCAGGGATCGCCGTGAAGTCGAGCGGCACTTGCAACGCATCGGCAGCGTCCACGCACCATGCGCGCACCGACTGCGGCAACAGCAGCGGATCGAATGCAGGAACGGGCGGCAGCGGTGACGGCAGCGGCTCGGGTGCGCTGGTGACTGTGCCGGATGCGGATACCGCAATCGCGGCATGCTGCGAGGCTGCCATGATCGGCAACGCCAGCACGTCCGCAGCGGTCGCATTCGGATGCTCGGCCAGCCAGTCCACCACGTCGCCCTTGTCGGGCAGGTTCAGCGCGGCCACGTCGATCACGTCCACAGTGCAGCTCTGCGCGCGCAGGATCGCCGCCACTTGCTCGGCATACTTCCTGCCAGCCGTGTCGTTGTCCGGCCACAGCAGCACGCTACGGCCCTTCAGCGATGCCCAGTCGGCAGAGTTCGCGCTGTCGGCACTTCCCGATGTTGTCGCAATCATGCCGCGTTGCGCGAGCGCATCCGCGCAGGCTTCCCCTTCAACGATCACAACCAGGCCGGTATCCACCAGCCGATACGGTGGGCGATAGATCGGCCATCCTTCCGGCGGACGTGTCGGCCTGCCCATGCGGTAGCTGGTGCCATCGCGGTGCATCGGCAGGATGATCTTTCCCTTGCCGTCGCACTTGTGACGCTCGCGCAGCGTGTCGCGTTCGGCGTTGGGCAGATCAAGCCAGCCCGGATATTTGAGCCGCACCATGCGGAACAACTCGCTGCCGTCGGTGCCGTGGTAGCGATGGCATCCGACAAGGGCGAACCCTGCGCGCAGTGGTGCTGCGAACAAGCGGTTGACAGCCTCGCGCGCGGGTTCGTGTTGCGGTACTTGCAGCATCGCGTTCATGGGTTCACCCCGATCAGCTCGCGCACTGCGGCGGTGAAGTCCAGGCCGCGCAACAGCATGTGGAAGCCGACAAGATCGCCGCCGCCGCATCCGGCGAAACAACGCCAGCCGCCGCGCGGGTCGGTGACGTGGACGCTCAGGCTCGCGTTGTGGTCGTTGTGTAGCGGGCAGGTTCCCTGCGCCCAGCCGGTAGCGTTCGCCCGGCTCAGCTTGGCGACGTGGGCCGCGTAGTAGATGGCAGGATCGGGCAGACGGTCGCGCCAGTTCTGCGTCAGGCGTGGTGTGGTAGGTTTGCCGTATTCCAAGCTATTGCGACAACCGCGCCCCGTCCTACCGGGGCGTTGTCGTGTCTGGGGGCGGCTCATGATGCCGCGCGCGGCGCGGTCGCTTCGATCAGCGCGCGGATGTCTTCAACGCGCCATGCCGTGATGCGTAGGCCGAGTGCGCGCGATGGTTGTGGGTAGCGACCCGACTTCACGCCAGTCCACCAGGTTGAGGCGCTGACCGGGATCAGCGCGGGAGTGCCAGGGTCGTCCTTCGTTGCTGGCCTGCCGATGATCGCGCTAAGTCGAAGGAACCCGGTGGCCGGAAGCTGTGTTGCAGTGAGTGTCTGCATTGCGGTGTGTCCTTGCGTGAGTAAGTGCAAGGCCAGCGTAGAAGGGGTGACATATCGGATGGCGCAATTGCGGTTTCATCATCCGCAATTGCGGTTTCGCGACTTATTGCGGTTTGCTGTCCGGTACCAGCGTGTGAGCTTCCGCCCGATCATCGCGGATACAGGCGAATGGAAAGGGAATGAAGCCGGTCGGGGAATTGTTTTCGCCACGTCCGACAAGGAGAAGGCGACGGCCGCCCGTATCGTCTGAGGGAAGTCCGTCGTGATAGGTTCGATTCAGTCCGATCCGGAGAAGGATGATGAGCCGTTCTATATTCTTGGCGATGGCGATGGCGATGGCGATGGCGATGGCGATGTGCGCGGCCGTGGCGGACGCTGGCACGATCTACAAGTGCACGGACGCGAAGGGCCAGATCACCTACTCGAACATCGACTGTCCGACGGGCACGAAGGAGCAGAATCGCCGCGACTATCAGCCGGTGCTTGACCAGCCCGCCACAGCACCGCAGCGCAGTGAGGCCCGCAGCGGCTTCGGGCCGCAGTCTCAAGCTGCTGTGACGCAACAGCAGCAACCAGCGACCTACGACGCTCGCCGCGCCCTAAACCCTGTGAGCGAAGAGTTCGAAGCGCAGCGCCGCCTCAACATCGAACTGGACTCTTGCCATCACACTCATTCCTGCGCGCGTCTCAATGGGTCAGGGCCGACCATCACGCAGAGCAACACACCAGATCCCCAAGTTGTGGACCCGCGCGGCAACCCGATTGCAGGTGTCGTCCGGATCGGCCCGAACCGAGTGTACGACCCGAGGACACGCCAGTATTATTGGACGTACGACGACGACGGCAGCGGCGGTCAGCGCGCGCAGCCGAACAAGCACTGAGCCTCAGTCTGCTTCCAGCGCGCGAGCCTCAGTCAGTATTTTGCGGATTGTCGCCTCGCGCGGCCCTGTGAATCCGAGTTCTTGAAGTTGGTTTTCGACGCTTCCAGTCGCGCCATGCGCCGGGAGTGTTGCCATCACATCCAGCGCGCGGATCATTCGGAGCAGGTTGGTATGTACACGCGTATCTATCGGAACATCGATCTGGCTCACCGGCTGGGGCTTGCGCAGCTTCTCCGCCACGAAGTTGGCCAGCGCAAAAGGCTTGATGTACCCACAACCGTAGAATTCGTAGATTCGGCTCTCAATCAAACCGAGCGAACAAGGAAACGATACGACGGGCTTGGTCAAGTCGCCATCCGGGTGCTCTGAAAGCGTTGCATGCTCTTCTGGCGATCGCAGGGGGTTGGCCTTGGGAGAATTAACCCACACGCCGTCTATAGCGACACGCAGCCCCAGCGCCCAATCATCAGGATTGGTCACTCTAAAGAGCCGGATGAAGTCGGCATACGAAACCTGGATAGCGGCAGCAGTCTTGTCCTTGAGCGCAACATCAGTCTTGTCCATGAATGCACCTTCGGTTGTCCTTCAAGGGATTGCCACGGCAACGCGGTGAAGGTGTCCGCGATTTCGGGAGCTAACCTAGCCGTGGCGTGTTCGATCAACGCTCCATGGGTGTCGGCTTGCTCATGCGCAGCCAGTTTTCGCAACGCAGCCCCGGCACGCGCTTGAACTCCCGCAGGTTGTCCGTGACCAGCACCAGCCCAGCGCTTACGGCTTGCGCTGCGATCAGCATGTCCATCGGGCCGATGCCGTCGCCCTTGCGTTCCAGCGCCGCGCGAATGCGTCCATAGGCTTGCGCGCAATCGGCATCGAATGGCAGCGGCGTCATGCCTTGCGTCAAGTCGGCGATATCCGCCTTGTGCGCAGCCGGGTCGCGGCTCTTTTCGGAGCCGGCGTACAACTCGGCCAGCACCATGCTGGAAAGATGCAGACGCGATGGCGCGATGCCAGCCAGCCGGTTCAGCAGCGCGCGCGGCTCGCCCTTCAATGCAGCGATCACGATGCAGGTGTCCAGCAGGTAGGCCGTCGCCATGCGTCAATCCAGCGACGGAACGGGTCCGTGTTCGCCATCTTCGGGAAGCTTGAAGTCGTCCCAGATAGACGTTCCATGCTTGGCGCGAATCCGCGCGAACATGTCGGCGGCGGTCTCGGGCTTCGGGCGAAGGATGATGTCATCGCCGCGCTTGAACACTTCGACTTCATCGGCGTCGATGCGGAAGCGCGCCGGAATCCGCACGGCTTGCGCGTTGCCCAGCTTGAAAAGCCTTGCGGTCGTCATGCCGCACCTTGTCCGTTGCAGTCCGATTGTGTCCCATGATATCCGACCGTGGATATCTTTGCTATCGGACCGGGTGGCGCGGTTATCCGGCCTTCAAGGGACTGCCACGGCATCACTGTGAAGGTGTCCGCGTTTTCGGCTGGCTGGCCTAGCCGTGGCGGTTCGTTCAGGCGGTCGCCGCAGTCATTTCCGCGCGAGCGCGCTTTTCGGCGATCAGGGCGCTGTGAGCGATGCCGAGTTGATCGGCGGTGTGTTCAAGCAAGCTCACAAGCGCCCATGTCGCGTCTCCCATTACAGCTTTTGAATGGTCGGCGGCCATGAGCAACATGACAACGGCCTGTGCCTGAGCGAGTTTTTCGCCCGTCCTGGTCAAGAGTGCATCTACGTCTAGCATTGCATTGCTCCCGTGTTGGCGCACCACACGCCGTGTTCGATCATTTGGCCTTGCGCTTGCCGATCGCCGTCACCTTGCCGGTATCGGTGCGCAGTGCGTCCAGATAGTCGGCCCATGCCTGCATCATCGTGCGGCGTTCTTCCATGTATTGCGCGCGGTTGTAGGCGGCGCGCACCTTGTTCCGCTCGGCGTGCGCAAGCTGGCGCTCGATCACGTCGGGCTTCCATCCCATTTCGTTCAAGCGCGTGGACGCCATCGCGCGGAAGCCGTGGCCGGTCATGGTGTCCTTGTCGAAGCCCAAGCGGCGTAACGCGGCGTTGACGGTGTTCTCGCTCATGGGGCGCGATGCGGTGCGTAGTCCGGGGAACACAAAGCGCCCGCGCCCCGTGAGTGCATGCAGTTCGCGCAGGATCGCCACGGCTTGCGAGGGCAGGGGGACGATGTGCGCCTCGCCCATCTTCATCTTGCCCGCCGGGATGCGCCACTCGGCGGCGTCCATGTCGAGTTCGGCCCATTCCATCGCGCGCAGGTTGCCCGGTCGCACGAAAAGCAGCGGGGCGAGCCGTAGCGCTGCGAGCGTGGTCGGTTGGCCGGTGTAGGCATCCATCGCGCGCAGCAGGGTTGCCACGTCGTCCGGCGCAGTCAGTGCGGCCCGTGCTTTGGTGACTGGCGACTTCAGCGCGCCACGCAGTTCTATCGTGGGGTCGCGTTCGGCGCGGCCGGTGGCGATGGCGTAGCGGAACACCTGCCCGATGCGCTGCTTCACGCGGTGCGTGGTTTCGTGGTTCCCGGCGCTCTCGATGGGACGCAAGACAGCCAGCACGTCGGGCGCTGTAATTTCTGCAATGGTGCGGTTGTCGAGCGGCGACGCGAACCCCAGCAGCCAGATTGCTTTTGTCCGTGTCACTTCGGCAAGTACCCCCTGCTGCTGCGCCAGCCATTCGGCCTTGATCGCCCCGAAGGTGTTTTCAGCGGACAGGATGGCGCGCTGCTTGGTGGCCTGCCGTTCGGCGGATGGATCGCGACCGCTGCGCAGTAGTTCACGGGCTTCATCCCGGCGCTTGCGCGCTTCGGCCAGAGTGACCTCCGGGCTGACCCCGAAGGCCAGCAACCGCTCTTTGCCAGCATAGCGGTACTTCATGCGCCAGTAGCGCGAGCCGTTCGGCTTCACGTCCAGGAACATCCCGCCGCCGTCGAAGTGTTTGCCAGCAGGTGCGGCCTTGACCTTGACCGCTGTCAGCTTGCCAGATGCCGTTGCCATGACATACCCCCGGATTCGTACCCCATCGGGGCCTGATACCCCCGAAGGTACCCCCGCGTTGTACCGGATGCAATCGGATGGTGTTGGACGGCCTGAAACAAAAAACCCGCCATCTAGGCGGGTCTTGGGGGTTTCTCGGACTGTGTTGGACTTCCTGAAACCGTCTTATGGTGCCGGTGGAGGGACTCGAACCCACACGCTTTTAAGGGCGGCGGATTTTGAGTCCGCTGCGTCTACCAATTCCGCCACACCGGCACGGGCGCGCAGTATAGCCCATGGTTGCGGGCGTTCGCGCATTGCTGGCACGATTCAGGCGGCGGCATCGGTCGCCATGGCGCTGCCGCAGCGCACGTACCATTCGCCGGCCTGCGGATAGAACTTCGAGCAGTAGTCCATCGGTGCCTTGTAGATGTGCAAGGTCACTGCGACCGCATGGGGGTTCGGATTGGCGATGGTGTGGTACTCGTGCGGCGGGATCAGGCTGCCGGCGCTGCCGGGGCCTGCTTGCATGCCGCCGGCGGCTCGGAATCGGTAGCGTTCGCCATCGCGTTCCAGCAATTCGTATTGGGTGATTTCGAGCTGCCCGTCCCAGACACCTTCCACGCACCACATGCCGGAATGGTCGTGCACGGGCGTGCCCTGGCTTGGCCCCCAGGTCATCGCGACGACGCTGTAGCCGAGGCGTTCGCTGCGATACAGTTCTCGGCGCGCGTAGTGATCCGGAATCGCTTCGTGTACGCAGGCGGGCAGGTGCACGTCGGGGTCGCGGATCAGCGCGCACAGCACGTTGCGCAACGCGGCGGTGACCGCCTGCTGGTCGCCGAGTTCAACGGCCGCATCGATGAGCGCGACGAGCTTGTCGCGGCCGGTGAAATCGACCGGAATGCACGGCGGGCAGCAGGGTTTCGCGTCGTCCATAGCGGCAATACTACCGCTCATTCGTGCTTGCCGAGGAAGTCGCCGATGACCGGCCCGAAACGCGCGATATCGACGAGGAATGCATCATGGCCCTGCGGCGACGGCAGCGGCGCGAAGGTCGTGTCCGCACCGCCCGCGCGCAGGCCATCGGCGAGTTGTTCCTGCTGCTGCAGCGGAAACAGGATGTCGGTTTCCACGCCGATCACGAGCGCCCGGCTCAATCCAATTCGGTTGAGCGCGATGTTCTGCAGTGCGACCGCGACATCGCCATCGCCGTACTCGGCGAGGTCGAACCAGTCCATCGAGCGGCTCAGGTACAGGTAAGAGTTCGGGTCGAACTGGCGCACGAAGCGGCGCGCGTGGCCTTCGAGGTAACTCTCGACCTGGAACTCCAGCCCGAACGGAGAGTCGTCGTCGCGATGATCGCCGTCGAGCCGCACGCGGCCGAATCGACCGCTCCATTCCAGCGACGAGCGATAGGTGATAACGCCGAGCTTGCGCGCCATGCGCATGCCGTTTTCCGGATACGACGCATCGGTGTAGGCGCCTTCGTTCCACTTCGGATCGAGCCGGATCGCTTCGCGCTGCAGCGAGCGTATCGCGATCGAGAACGGCAGCGACAGCGCCGCGCCGGAAATGTTGATCTGTGCGCGTGATCCGTGCGGATGCAGCGTAGCGTATGCAAGCGCGCTCATGCCACCCATCGAGCAGCCGATCGTACAAGCGAGCTGTTCGATGCCAAGGCCCTGCACCAGCGCATGCGCGGCATTCGCGATGTCCTCGATCGACAGTTCCGGGAAGGTGAGGCGATACAGCATGCCCGTTGCCGGATCGATCGACGCGGGTCCGGTCGAACCCTTGCAACTGCCCAACGAGTTCGCGCAGACGACGAACCAGCGATCCGTATCGATCGACTTGCCCGGCCCGATCATGGCTTCCCACCAGCCCGCATCGGGGTTGCCTGCGTGCGACGTCGCATGCGCGCTCGGAGACAGCCCGGTCAGGATCAGGATCGCATTGTCGCGCGCTGTATCCAGCATGCCCCAGGTTTCGTAGGCGAGGCGTGCGCCATGCAGTTCGCCGCCGCGCTTGATCGCGAACGGCGAGGGCAACGCGTGGAAGAGACTGGCGGGCGGAATGAATTCGGTCATGGATGGATTCGATCAGGGACGGATTCGATCACGGTCGGACTCGATCAGGGGGCGGATTCAATTACGGTCAGACTCGATCAGGGATGAACGCGGTCGATGGTCAGCGTGAGCATGTCTTGCGCACCGACCGCGGCGGTCAGCGGCGCGGTTTCGAAATCACCGGGCTGCGCAATCGCATCGCCGGAATGAGAGACGCGCGCCTGCACGGCGACGGTCGCCTGTTGCGACAGGCGCATGGTCGGCATCGGGCCATCGACATCGGCCAGCGCGATCGTGATCGGAAAATCCTTCGCGGGAACGCGCTTCACCGCGAGCGGCATCGGCGGGCCGTTCGGCATGCGCGCGTAAACGAACAGCACGTCGCCTGGCGCGAGCTTCGTGCGCAACGCCGGGGAGATATCCACGCGCGCGTTCAGCAGGGTCGGACCAGCAGCGACAGGCGTTTCTGCCGGAAGCGGCGGCATGCCGGCGTGCGCGCGTGCATCGTCGATCTGCTTGCGCAATGCGGGTCGCGTCGAATCCGGCACGAGCGCCAGCAGCGGTTCCCACGTCGCCGCGGCTTCGGCGTAATGCTGTTGCTGGTATGCGGCGATGCCGAGGAACCAGAGGGCGCGCTGGTTGCCTGGATCGGCGCGCTGCGCCTGTTGCAGCAGCTTCAAGGCATCGCCCTGGATGCGATGCGCGGGGTCCTGCAGGGTGATCATTTCGGCCATCTCGACCAACAGCCCCGGATCGTTCGGCGCAATCCGCAGCGCCTGCCTGTAGGCATCGGTCGCATCGGCAAGACGCTGCTGTTCCTTGCGACTGCGTCCCAGCAGGACCCAGCCTTCGAGGTTGTCAGGATGCATCCGCATCTGCGTGGCGAGCGCGTCCACCGCTTCGTCGAGGGTTGCCGGTGCCGCGAGGCGTGTGGGATCGAGCGCCGCGCGGTTGCCGATCTGCGCGTACAGCAGCACCGCGGCGATCGGCAGGAGCAGTGCGACCGCGTATGCGCTGCGGCGTGCGCCGCGCCACAGCGGCGGCAGCAGGAATGCGCCGGCGATGGCGACCGTCACGAATACGGCGATGATGAAGTCGTAACGCATCACCAGTCCTCGCTCGATTCGATCGTTGCATCGGGCACCGGGGACTGTGCGCGCAGCCGCGATGTGCGCCGACGCACGACGAAGGCCACGGTCGCGCCACCGACAACGAGCAGGGTCAGCGGACCGAACCACAGCAGCCACGTCGCCGGTTCCACACGCGGCTTGTAGAGGACGAATTCGCCGTAGCGCGCGACCAGGAAATCGCGGATCTGCGCGTCGGATTTTCCTTGCCGCATGAGCTCGAGGATCTCGCGTCGCAGGTCGTGCGCGATCGGCGCCTGCGAGTCGGCGAGCGATTCGTTCTGGCACATCACGCAGCGCAACGTGCTGGTGAGCGCGTGGAAGTGCGCTTCCTCGGCGGTGTCTCGATAGACGTTCGGCTGCGCTGCGGGTGGCTGCGCGGCGAACGCAAGCGCCGCGGCGCAAGCAAGCATGAGCGCGAAGACGATGCGCTTCATCGAGCCACCTGCTTCGCCGGCAACAGCGGCAGCAACTGGTTGGCGACGACGTCGTCGGTCAACGGGCCGACGTATTTCCAGCGCACGATGCCCTGCGCATCCACGAGGAAGGTTTCAGGCGCGCCGTAGATGCCCCAGTCGATCGCCGCGCGGCCTTCGGCGTCGGTGACGATCAGTGCGTACGGATTGCCGAATTGCGCGAGCCAACGCTGTGCGTCGGCCGGATCGTCCTTCAGGTTGTAGCCGACGACCTTGACCACGCCGCGTGCTGCCAGTGCGGTGATCGCCGGGTGTTCCTCGCGGCAGTTCACGCACCAGCTGCCCCAGACATTGAGCACATATGGCGCACCGGCAAGGTCGGCATTGCGCACGCGTTTTTCCGGCGCAGGCTGACGGTCCGCGCCAAGCACCGGCAGCGCGAACGCGGGCGCGGCCTTGCCGATCAGCGGCGAGGGCAGGGCTTCGCGATTTTCATGCCTGCTCAACTCGATGCCCGCGAACAGCAGTCCGGCCAGCGCGAGGAAGACCAGCAATGGCAGCAATCGGCGCAGCATCTCAAGCCACCTCGACGTGGCGGCGACGGAAGCGCTGGTCGAACGCCGCAGTGAATCCGCCGAGCGCCATCAGCAAAGCGCCGAGCCAGATGCAGCGGACCCATGGCTTCACGTAGACGCGCAAGGCCCAGCCTCCGTTCGCGTCGACCGGTTCGCCAAGCGCGACGTAGAGGTCACGGCTCAGCCCCGGGTCGATCGCGGTCTCGGTCATGATCTGCCCGCCGGCCGCGTACTGGCGTTTTTCCGGATGCAGGATCGCGATCTGCCGGTCGCCATGGAATACGGTGACGCTGCCATGGTCGGCGACGTAGTTCGGGCCCGTGGCATGCTCGACGCCATCGAAACGGAATGCGTAGCTGGCCGCTTCGATCCGTTGGCCGCGCGCGACAGCGACGTCCTTCTGCACGCTGGTGCTTTCGGTCATCAGCACGCCGAAGAAGAACACCGCGAGCCCGAAGTGCGCGAAGCTCATGCCCAGCATCTCGGCGGTGAATCGTTGTCCCTTCATTGCAAGGCGGCGGCGCACGAAGCGCAATGTGCCGGTTGCCAGCCACAGGCCAATGACGATGCCGGCGATGGTTTTCCACGTTGCATTCGGCAACGCCACGAAGGCGATCCCGCCGCCGAGCAGCGCGAGCAGAAGCCATGGCAGCAACAGCTTGACCGGCAGCGACGCCTGCTCGCGCTGCCAGCGCGTGAGCGGTCCGAACGGCACCAGCAATACCAGCGGCGCCATCAGCAGCATGAACATCGAACCGAAGTAGGGAGCCCCGACCGAATAGCGGCCTAGGTGCAGGGCATCGGCGAACAGCGGGAACAGCGTGCCGATCAGCACCATCGCGCAGGCCGTCGTCAGCAGCAGGTTGTTCGCGAGGATCAGGGTTTCGCGCGAGGCGAGGGCGAACGGCGCGCCATCGTCGTCGCGCGGCGCACGCAATGCATACAGCAGCAGCGAGCCGCCGATCACGATACCGAGGAATACGAGGATAAACAGGCCGCGCGCGGGATCGGCCGCGAACGAATGCACCGAGGTGATCACGCCCGAACGCACCAGAAACGTGCCGAGCAGCGACAGCGAGAACGCGGCGATCGCGAGCAGCAACGTCCAGCCGCGGAAGCTGCCGCGTTTCTCGGTGACGGCCTGCGAATGCAGCAATGCGGTACCTGCGAGCCATGGCATGAACGACGCGTTCTCGACCGGGTCCCAGAACCACCAGCCGCCCCAGCCAAGTTCGTAGTATGCCCACCACGAACCGAGCGCGATGCCGCAGGTCAGCAATGCCCACGCAACATTCGTCCACGGCCGCGACCAGCGCACCCAGCGCGCATCGACCTTGCCGTCGAGCAGCGCGGCGATCGCGAACGCAAATGCCACCGTGAATCCCACATACCCGCTATAGAGGATCGGTGGATGCATGATCAGGCCGGGATCCTGCAGCAGCGGATTGAGGTCGGCGCCTTCAGCGGCCGCCGGCAGGACGCGCGCGAACGGGTTCGAGGTCAGCAGGGTGAACAGCAGGAAGCCGACGCTCACCAGTCCCATCACGCCGAGCACGCGCGCGATCACCGGTCGCGGCAAGGCGCGCGAGAACGTCGCGACCGCACCGGTCCACAGCGCGAGGATCAGGATCCACAGCAGCAGCGAGCCTTCGTGCGCGCCCCACACGGCGGCGATGCAATAGCGGAACGGCAGCAACGAATTTGAATTGCGCGCGACATAGGCGACCGAGAAATCGTGCACGACGAACGCGTGCATCAGGACTCCGAATGCGAGTGCGACGAACAGCAACTGGCCGTAGGCGGCGGGCCGCGCGACGCGCATCCATGCGTCCACGCCGCGCTGCGCGCCGAGCAGGGGCAGCACGGCCTGCATCGTCGCCAATACCAGTGCGAGGATCAGCGCGAACTGGCCGACTTCTGGCAGCATGCCTGCGACTGCCTGCAGGGCGGGTTGGCTGGGTGCGGACAGCATCAAGGAGCGGGTGGTGCGCAGGGGATGCGTGGCAGGTTGCGCGCGCGGGCAATGGATGTATTCATCGCGTCGGCGACTTCCTTCGGCATGTAGGTCTCGTCGTGCTTGGCGAGGATCTCGTCGGCGCGAAAGCCATCGACCGCCATGTGGCCGGTCGCGATGATGCTCTGGCCTTCGCGAAACAGGTCGGGGAGAATCCCGGTGTAACGCACTGGAATCTGCTGCACGCGGTCGGTCACGACGAAACGCACCGCGAGCGTGCCCGTGGTCCGGCGCACGCTGCCTTCGCAGACCACGCCGCCGAGGCGGAACAGTTGCTTGTCGGCAGCCTGGCCGGCAGAGATGTCGGTCGGCGTAAGCAGGTACCTGACATTGTGTTGCAGGGCGACGATCACCAGTCCGCCGGCGACGCCGATCGCGAGCAGGGCGAGCAGCACGAAACCGAGCCGGCGCTTGCGGGTCGGATTCACGCCTTGTTCCTTGTGGCTTTCTGGCGAATCGAGCGCAGCAGGCGGCGATGCTTCAGCCACGGCGCGAGTCCGTCCCATGCCAGCACGACGCCGAACACAGCGTACGCAGCGACGATGTAGGGCAGGTAGGTCATGGTTTCGCTCGCGTCGTGTCGCAGCCGGCGACTTCGTGCGCCCAGGCCTTGCCGGCTTCGCGCTTGACCAGCATCGTGCGTGCACGCGACAGCAGCGATCCGACGAACCACACCTGCATCGCCGCGACCGTCGCGAGCAGCGGCAGCACCATGCTCGGATCGATCTTCGACGGACCCATCAGGCGGATCGTCGAACCCTGGTGCAGCGAATTCCACCACTGCACCGAGTAATGGATGATCGGCAGGTTGACCAGGCCGATCATCGCGAGGAAGCCCGCCACGCGCGCGCCGCGCCTGCGATCCTCGATGGATGCGTCGAGCGCGATCACGCCGATGTAGAGGAACAGCAGCACGAGTTCGGAGGTCAGGCGCGGGTCCCAGTCCCACCACGTGCCCCACATCGGTCGGCCCCAGATCGAACCGGTCGCGAGCGTGATCACGGTGAATGCAGCACCGATGGGAGCACAGGCCATCGCGAGGATTTCGCAGAGCTTGATCCGCCAGACCAGCGCGATCGCGGCCTGGATCGCCATTGTGGTGTAGACGAACAGGCTCATCCACGCGCACGGCACATGGATGAACAGGATCCGGTAGCTGTCGCCCTGCTGGTAATCGGCCGGCACGCGGAACAACGCGCCCCAGATGCCGACGCCCAGCAGCAGCAGCGACGCGCCGAAGCACCACGGGATCCAGCGGCTCGCGAAGCGATGGAAAGTCGGCGGCGAACCGAGCTGGTTGAGCCAGAGGATCAGTCGTTTCATCGGAGCCGGGACTTCATTGCGGCTGGGGATTCATGGCAATGCAATCCGGATTGCGGCAGCGGCGGCGAGGGGGGCCAGCACCAGCGTCAGCACGAGGCCGGCGGCCAGCAACAGCACCGCTCCGAGCCAGTCCTGGCCTTGCGCGGCGGCCATCACGCTGCCAGCGCCGAACACCAGGACCGGCACGTACAGCGGTAGTGCGAGCAGGGGCAGTAGCATACCAGAGCGACGCAGACCGACCGTCAGCGCGGCCACCGTCGAACCGAGCAACACCAGCAACGGCGTGCCCACCAGCAGCGACAGCAGCAGCGGCACAAGCAGGTGGTCGGGCAGGAACAGCAACTGCGCGAGCAGCGGCACGACGAGGATCAGCGGCAGCGAACCGGTCAGCCAGTGCGCGAACATCCGGCAGGCCAGCAGCAACGACAACGGCACCGGCGCGAGCAATTGCTGTTCGAGGCTGCCGTCCTCGGCATCGCTGCGGAACAATCCGTCGAGTCCCTGCAGCGATGCCAACAACGCTGCGACCCAGATCGCCCCCGGCGCGAGCATCGCGAGCCGCGCGCGTTCGCTACCGAGCGCGAGCGGGAACATCGCGACGACGAGGACCGCGAACAGCAGCGGCTGCAAGGTATCGCCACGGCGTCGCCACGCGAAGCGCAGGTCGCGCATGAGCATCGCGGCGGCGGCGCGGGGCAGGGTTGGCGCACTCATGTGCGGAAGCCTACGTCGATGGCTTGCATATCGCGGCCCGGCGCATCGAGCAGAAGCGTTCGTGTGCGCACTGGCGGCGCAGCGTATGCGCCGTGCGTGGTGATCAGCGCCGCGCCGCCTTCACCGAGATGCTTTCCGAGCAGGCGATCGACCAGGGTGATGCCGTCGCGGTCGAGGTTGGCGTAGGGCTCGTCTAGCAGCCACAGCCGCGCTGGCGACAGCAGTAGCCGCGCCAGTGACAGGCGCTTGCGCTGTCCTGCCGACAATCGTCCGGCGGGCACGTCCTCGTAACCGGCAAGTCCGACGCTCGCGAGCGCGGTGATCGGCGCCACGCCGGGTCGGCAGCCATGCAGGCCGACCGCGAAGCGCAGGTTGTCGAGTCCACCCAGATCCGCCTTGTGGCCGGCCAGATGGCCGACGAAGGCGATTCCTTCAGCTGGCAGGCGCTCGCGAGCCTCGCCATGCCACAGCAATTCGCCATCGCCAGCGCGCAGCAGCCCGGCCAGCACGCGCAGCAGGGTGGTCTTGCCGACGCCGTTGCCGCCGGTCACCAGCAGCGCCTCGCCTGGATGCACGGCGAAGTCCAGCGGCCCGAACACGCACTCGTCGTTACGGTCGAACCGCAGTCGCGCGACCGCAAGCAGGGGAGCTGTGGTATCAAATTCGTTCAATGGGCTGGACCGCAGGCTGAACAGTGATTTTAGCGGGTTGACGGGGTGGGGTCGAATCGTGGCGGCATGACGCGCTGTCGCGCCAGCCATCGCCACCGTAAACTGCATGTTCTCGCAGACGATCCTTCGCGCGCATGGAGCCCACTTGAACGCCATCCAGACCAAACTGCCGAAGGTCGGCACCACCATCTTCACCGTGATGTCGCAACTCGCGGTCGAGCACAAGGCGGTGAACCTCGGGCAGGGATTTCCCGATTTCGACACGCCAGCGCCGCTAGTCGATGCGCTCGCCCGTGCCGCGCGCGAGGGGAAAAACCAGTACGCACCGATGACCGGCCTTCCATCGCTGCGTCAAGCGATCGCCGCGAAGACTAGGGCGATCTACGGCCGCGACATCGATGCGGACGCCGAGATCACCGTCACCAGTGGCGGCAGCGAGGCGATCTTCGACGCGGTGCTCAGCGTCGTGCGGCCTGGCGAGGAAGTGATCGTCCTCGACCCGTGTTACGACTGCTACGAGCCCGCAATCGATCTCGCCGGTGCGCGCGCAGTGCATGTGCCGCTCGATCTGCGCGACTTTTCGGTGGACTGGCAAAAAGTGCGCGACGCGATCACCCCGCGCACGCGGATGCTGATGATCAACTCGCCACACAACCCGTCCGGTGCGATGCTCTCCGCCGCCGACATGGCCACGCTCGCCGACATCCTGCGCGGCACGAACATCCTGCTGCTGTCCGACGAGGTGTACGAACACATCGTTTACGACGGCGCGCGCCACGAATCGGTGTTGCGCTATCCGGAACTCGCCGAGCGCAGCTTTGTGATTTCGAGCTTCGGCAAGACCTACCACTGCACCGGCTGGAAGGTCGGTTACTGCGTCGCACCGGCCGCGCTCAGCGCCGAGTTCCGCAAGGTGCACCAGTACAACACCTTCTGCACGTTCGCCCCGGCGCAATGGGCGCTGGAGGAAATGTTGGTGCAGCATCCCGAACACCATGAACAACTTGCCGCATTCTATGAACCCAGACGCGACCATTTCCGCGAACTGCTGGCGCGCACGAAGCTCAAGCCATTGCCGGTGCCGGGCGGTTATTTCCAGCTCGCCGACTATTCGGCGATCAGCGACTTGCCGGATGCGGAATTCGCGCGCTGGCTGACCATCGAGCATGGCGTGACAGGTATTCCGCTGTCGCCGTTCTACGAGAGCCCGCCGACGGGACAGCGCCTGATCCGGTTCTGCTTCGCGAAGAATGACGCAACGCTGCAGTCGGCGATCGCAAGGCTGGAGAAGATCTGAAGTGGAGGATGCGCCGACAAGACGCATGCGATGGATTCTGCCGGTCGTGATCCTCACAAGCCTCACGGTCTTCTTGTCCTCCGTACTCTCGCTCGGCTTTCTATGGGCGTTTGTGATCGCGTTCGCATGGCCCGTGCTTGGTTTGATTGTGACGTTCGATGATGATCTGCCAGGCGGCTGGTCTAATCCGGATGGCAAGGAAAAGCCGCCTTATGTCGCATTGCTGGGAATGATTGGCTTTGAAATCCTGCTCGTCTGGATTGCCTTACAGTTCCCCATGACGGCCGACTTCGGAATGCGCAGTCTCATCGCATTGATGTAAAGGACTTTCATGCAAGACCTCCGCGTTTCCCTCGTGCAAGGTGCCACCCTCTGGCACGACCCGGCCGGCAACCGCGACTACTACGGCGAGTTGATTGCGCCGCTGCACGGGCGCACCGATCTCGTCGTCCTGCCGGAAACATTCACCAGCGGTTTCTCGAACGAGGCGATCCACAACGCCGAAACGATGGACGGTCCGACCATCGCGTGGATGCGCGCGCAGGCAAAACTGCTTGATGCGGCGGTCACCGGCAGTGTGCAACTTCGCACCGCCGAGGGTGTCTTCAACCGGTTGTTGTTCGCGACGCCGGACGGCGAGGTCGTGCACTACGACAAGCGCCATCTGTTCCGCTATGCCGGCGAACACGAACGCTACGCCGCCGGTCGCGAGCGCCGCACCATCGCGTGGCGTGCCTGGCGCATCTGCCCGCTGGTCTGCTACGACCTGCGCTTCCCGGTGTTTGCACGCAATCGCTACAACGTCGAACGCGAAAATGCGCTGGACTACGATTTGCTGCTCTTCGTCGCCAACTGGCCCGCTGCGCGCGCGTATCCGTGGCGCACCCTGCTGCGCGCGCGCGCGATCGAGAACCTGTGTTACGTCGCCGCAGTCAATCGCGTCGGCAGGGACGGCAACGGCCTCGACTATGCGGGCGACAGCGCCGTGCTCGACTTCCTCGGCCACCCGGCGAGCGAAGCAGGCGATCAGGAAGTCGTCTCGACAACGACCCTGCTTGCATCCGAACTCGCTGCGCACCGCGCACGCTTTCCGGCGATGCTGGACGGAGACGTTTTTTCGATCGCCGACTGACCGGGCGACTTGCCCCAGGCATTCGACAGACGATGTCTATTTCGCGAAGGCGCCGGATTTCATGCAATCGCTGCCCTTGCCTCCACCGTATTCGATCAACGCCAGTTCCGCGGCAGGCGGGGCGACCGCACCGAGCACTGCGGCAGCGATACCCCGTAGCCCCAGCGCCTTGAAGTCCGGGCGGATCGATGCGTGCCTGAAGCTGCCGCTGACGCGCAGCGGCGATCGCAGGCTGAGCAGGCTGCGGCCCTTGGGGCGGACTTTCAGGAGCAGGTCGATCTGCTCGTTGCGCAGGTCGATGTCCCCAGTTCCGCGGATCGCCGTGCTGTCGCTGTCGAACACCAGGGTCCTGGTGTTCCAGACGCCCCCACGCGCTGCGAAATCCCCGGCCACGCAGTGGATCGCGATGTCGTGGTCGCCGGTGATCTTGAGCTTGAGGATGCGGGCGATGTCCAGGCCCGCGTAGGCCATCAGCAGGTCGCTGATCTTGCCGCCGCCCATGCCGAAGCTCACGCGTCCGTCGGATGTGGCAAGCATTTTCGCGATCGAATTGCCGTTCCCCTTGAGGGCGATATCGGCGCCGATCTTGCCGGTGCTCTTGCGGATGGCCGCCACTTCCGGAATGAGTTTGCCGAGATCGACCTTGCGCAATTTGATCTTCGCCGTGGCAGCGATGATGTCACGCGATGCATCCAGGCCGATCGTCGATAGCACCTGGCCATCGGCGGCGTGGAAATTCAGTGGGTCGAGTCTTGCTACGCCGTCCTTGATCAGCAGGTGGGCGAGCAGGGCATCGAGCGGCACCGGGGTTCCGATCACCCGTTGCGCACGCAACGATACGTCGGCATCCATGCCGCGCAGGCGCTCGAGATCGTATGGCTGTTGCGGCAGCAAGCGATCGCTCGCCTTGGCATGCACAGCCTCGACCTGCTGTTTCGCCGTCGATGCCTTGGCGGGATTTGCGTGCGCGGGCGCGCCGACGAAACCCGCAAGGTCGTGGACATCAAGGCGACGCGAGGCCAGTGCGAGCTTCAGGAATTTCCGGTTGCCGGTGTTGTCGACTTCGAGGTCGCCCGCGAGATCGCTGTTCCCGACAACGCCGGTGAAGCGATTGAAACTCCAGACATGGCCGACGTGCCCGAGTCGCCCATGCAATCGATACGGCGGCGTTTCCGGCGTCGCGACACCGATCAGCTTGTACAGCAGCCCGAGATCCGGTCCGGCGAGCGTGAAGTCCAGATCGAACCCAGTGACCTGCAACGGATTGCGCAACGATCCACTTGCATGCGCATGGGTCGGCCCGGCGATTGCACCGATGTCGATACGGAACGGCGTTGCGGTATTGCTGAGTTCCAGCGGCGAATCCGCGCGCCCCTGCAACGTGAACTGGTTGTTCTTGTACAAACCGTTGCCCTGGAACAGCAGCGGCGCGAGTTGGGTGGAGACGACAGGGTTGCCGCTGTTGAGGCCGATCACCAGATCCGTGCGTGTCGCGTCTTCGCGATAGGTCAGTTCGCCATGGTCGATGGTGAACTGGCGGATGACAGGACTGGTACCGGAGCTGGGGAACGTCCAGTTGTCCTTGCCGCTCGCGTCCCTCTCAAGCAATACGACCGGCCTCACGAGATGCACTTCCGGAAGGATTGTCTGTCCGCGCAGCCAGGGCCACAACGCGACGCGGAACTGCAATCGTTGCACCGCAGCCATCGTGGGTTCTTTTGCGCCAGCGATGTTCGCGAGTCGCAACCCATCCATCGTCACCAGTGGATTCATCGATAGCCGAACCGACAGGTCGCCATCGATATGGAACGCGCGTCCGGTGGCGGCACCGACGCGGCGCTCGACATAGCCCTTGAACAGGTTCCAGTCGAACAGCGCGATCGCCAGCGCCGCCAATGCGATCAGCAGCAGCGGCACAATCCAGAAATAGTGGAGCTTGCCACGGCGATCGGAGGCTACGTCGGATGCGTTGGCGCGCTCATCGCCTGCGCGGGAGAGATCCGTCTCTTCATTCTGCATGTCTGTAGTGTAAGTGGCATGCGTGCGCCTGCCGCCTGCCGCGCGGGATGGCGTTCACGGCACGTTGGCAAACAACGGAAAAGCTGGCATGCAGCGCGATCTGTTTCTGCTGGTGGAATGGCGGCTTCGAGCGACGGCTCATCGAGCGTGCATCGACCCGTCAATCGATGCATTGCTGGCGTTCCGTGCCTGCCAGGACGCCAACGATTGCTGATCAGGGGAGGAGCCGCTCAATCCTCGTCGCGCGGCAGTCCTTCATAACGCGGGCCGCGTGGGCCGCGCGGAGCGGAATTCGATCGATCCGGACGCGGGCCATGCGGACGGGCGTGCTGCGGCGGGCCGCCCGGGCCGCGTGGCGGCTGGTTCGGACGATTGCCGCCGGGACGCGGGGCATGCGGGCCACTGCGACCGGGCCCAGCGTTCGGACCGCGTGGCATCCCGCCTTGCGGACGGTCTCCCTGAGGGCGGTCTCCACGTGGACGGTCGCCTTGCGGGCGCGGAGTGAACGGGCGCTGCTCGTTCGGACCTGCATTCTGGCCGGGCCCACGCGGCGCACCACGGAAACCGCCTGGACCACCCGGGCCGCCGGGCTTGCGCGGACCGCCAGCACCAGGACGTCCCGGGCCGGGACGCGCCGAATTCGGATTGCCGCCCGGTCGCGCCTGGCGCGGGCCGGTGTCGACGCCCTCAGGCACATACCAGCTGCGAAATTCGGTGGAGTTGCCGGCGGCATGACCGGGAGCGCCGGCCGGACGCGGCGGACGACCCTGTCCATACGGCTTGCCTGCAGGACGCGGTGCGCCCGGATTGTTGGGACGCGGCGAATACGGACGCGGCTGCTCCGAGTTGGGGCCACTGGGACGACCGCGATAGCCACCGCCGGGGCCGCCACCAGGACCACGCGCCGGACGGTCGTGGCTGTACGACGCGGGCGGCTGGTCGTCGCGACCACCCCCATGCGAACCATGCGACGGGCCTCGCGGACCGCCTGGCTCATTGCCACGTGGACCTGCACTACGCGGTGCGCCTTGATAGCCACGGCCTGGACCGCCCGGACGTCCGCCCGGGCCGCCGCGACGCGGACGGTCTTCGCGCACATGGTCGAAGCGGCGCAGTTCGCGGCCTTCGTCGGCCATCGAACCGTTGACGTAAGCCTTGCCCTGGCGGTCTTCCTTGGCGATGTGGATTTCGGCGCGCGCCTTGCGCTGGCCGATCACCGGCTGCAGCGTCAGCACCTGCGCGCCGCCTTCGAGGCCGAGTTCGCGCTGCAATGCCTCGACTTCCTCCAGCGGCAATTCCTGCGACTGGCCGCGCATGAGCAGGCGGGGCAGGGTCAGCGTGCCGTAGCGTATGCGCTTGAGCCGGCTGACCTGGAACTCCTGCGACTCCCACAGACGTCGCACTTCGCGGTTGCGGCCCTCGGTGACGATGACGCGGAACCACGAATGCGAGTCGGAACTGTTGATGCGCTCGATCTCGTCGAACTTCGCCGGGCCGTCGTCGAGCGCGACGCCGCGCTTCAATCGATCAACAATGTTCTCCGGCACTTCGCCATGGATGCGGCAGACGTATTCGCGTTCGACTTCGCGCGACGGATGCATCAGGTTGTTCGCAAGTTCGCCGTCGGTGGTCAGCACCAGCAGGCCGGTGGTGTTGATGTCGAGGCGGCCGACTGCGATCCAGCGCGCGCCTTTCAATCGCGGCAGCGCTTCGAAGATGGTCGGACGGCCTTCAGGATCTTCACGGGTGGTGACTTCGCCTTCGGGCTTGTTGTAGATCAGCACGCGCGCGGGCTCATTGAGCGCGCTGGCTACGAAGGTCTTGCCGTCGAGATCGACGCGGTCGCCGCCGCGGATCGACTGGCCGACGGTTGCGACGTCGCCATTGACCTTGATCAGGCCCTGCGTGATGCGCTCCTCGAGCGCGCGGCGCGAGCCGAGGCCGGCCTGCGCGAGCACCTTGTGCAGGCGCTCCTCGAGTCTCGGCGCGCCTTCGTCGGCATCGCGGTTCAGGGAAAGGCGCTTCTTGTCGGGCGCAGTCGTGGCGTTTTTGTGCGGCAGGTGTTTGTCAGTCATGGGTTTGCTCTTGCGCGTCGCTTGATGCTTCGGTCTTGTCGAAGTCGGAGGCGTCGCTGGGGTTGGAAATTTCGGCCGTCGTTGCGACGGTGGATGTTGCTTCGTTCTGGCTGTCTTCGGATGCGTCGTCGCCGTTGATGTCACCGTTGTTGGTGTCGGCATTGAGTACATCGTGTTCGTGCGCGCGCTTCTGTTCGGCCTCGATCGACTCGGGCTCTGTCGATTCGCCCGTGTCGTCGCCCGCGTTCATGATCGCCGCAATGGTCGGCGCGGCCTCGAATGGAAGTTGCGGATCGAGTTCCGCGATGTCGCGCAGTTCCGCCAGCGGCGGCAATTGGTCGAGGCTTTTCAGACCGAAATAATCGAGGAAGATACGCGTCGTGCCGAACAACGCGGGCTTGCCGGGCACGTCGCGATGGCCGACGACGCGGATCCACTCGCGCTCCTCCAGCGTCTTGATCATGTTGCTGTTGATTGCGACGCCGCGCACCTGCTCGATCTCGCCGCGGGTGATCGGCTGCCGGTAAGCGATCAAGGCAAGCGTCTCAAGCGTCGCGCGGGTGTATTTGACCTGCCGCTCGACCCACAGCCGCGAAACCCACGGCTGAACTTCGGGGCGGATCTGGTACCGGAAGCCCGAAGCGACCTCGACCAGTTCGATGCCGCGACCGGCGCAGTCGGCGCGCAAGTCTTCAATCGCGTGTTCGACTATGCCGGCCGGCGCAGGCGCATCTTCGGGGAAAAGTTCCATCATTTGCGCGAGGCTCAGCGGACGCTGCGCACCCAGCAAGGCGGCTTCGACGATGCGGCGGACCAGCGCTGGGTCCAGCGGAGCAGCTACCGTTGAGCTAGGGATTTCCATCGTTGCGGATTCCATTAGTTCCGTTCGCCCTGAGCCCGTCGAAGGGCAGCCACGCGAGTCGCCACGATTGCGCCGTTCTTCGTCCATGGTTCGACAGGCTCGCCACGAACGGAGAACTTGATCGGAGATTTTGGGAATACCATGCAATCGGGGTCCGTTCGGGTCATGCGTCGGCTTCGTCATCGTTCGCGGCGAGCGCCAGCGACTTCACGTAGATCGTTTCCAGCGGCTTTTCCTGCACGATTTCCAGCAGCATTTCCTTGGCGAGTTCGAGGATTGCGAGGAAGGTCACCACCACGCCGAGCTTGCCTTCCTCGGCCGAGAACAGTGCGATGAAGTCGTGGAACTTGCCGTCGCCGAGTGTCGCCAGCACGTCTCCCATGCGCTCGCGTACCGACAGCGTCTCGCGGCGCACCGCATGGTGGCCGAACAGTTCGGCGCGCTTCATCACATCGCGCAGGGCCAGCAGCATGTCGCGCAGGTCGACCGGCGGCGGCAGGCGCGACACCTCGAATTCGGGCACATGCGCGCCGGCGACCTCCGTATCGCGATCCAGGCGGGTGAGCCCGTCGATGTCCTCCGCGGCCTTCTTGAAGCGCTCGTATTCCTGCAAGCGCCGCACCAGTTCGGCGCGCGGGTCAGCCTCGTCGCTGTTGTCCTCGACCGGTCGCGGCAGCAGCATCCGCGACTTGATCTCGGCAAGCATCGCGGCCATCACCAGATAATCGGCGGCGAGTTCGAAGCGCAGATCCTGCATGACCCCGATGTATTCGACGTACTGGCGGGTGATTTCGGCGACCGGGATGTCGAGGATTTCGAGGTTCTGCCGGCGGATCAGGTAAAGCAGCAGATCGAGCGGGCCTTCGAACGCTTCGAGGATGATCTCGAGCGCATCCGGCGGGATGTACAGGTCCTGCGGGATCTGCAGCATCGGCAGGCCGCGCACCATCGCCAACGGGATCTCCTGCTGCAGCGAGGTCGCTGCAGCGGCATGGGATGGCGGAAGCGGGGCGCCGGCGTCGAGCGCGAGCTGCACGGGTTCGTTGTTCATCGGGTTTGCTGGCCCCCTCCGGGCCGGCGCAAAGCATCTTGGTGTTGGGTGCGCAGCCTGGATCTGCGCATGGCGAATCGTTTGCGGCGATGACGTCAGCGATCAAAGCTGCAGGGGACGGTAGCCCTGGCGCAGCAGTTCGGGAGCGCTGCCGGTGGCATCGACCACACTGGTCGGGCCGGGCTCGCAGTCCCCACCGTCGAGCATGACATCCACCCGCTCCAGCAGGAGGTCGGCCACATCGTCGGCTACGTGACTGGCCAGACCTTCAGCGTCCGGCAGCGCCACGGTGGTACTGAGCAACGGTTGTTCGACGGCCAGCAACAGGGCCTGTGCAACCGGGTGTTCGACTCTGCGCACGCCAATCGAACGGCGCTTGTCCAGCTTCAGACGACGGGGCAGGTCGGAGGATGCGGTCAGGATAAACGTGCAGGGGCCGGGGGTCAGCGATTTCATCAGCCTGAAGGCTGTATCGCCGAGCCGGGCCATGCGCCCGACATCGCTCAACGACGCACAGAGTACGGTGAATGGATGCTTCGTGTCCAGCGCACGCATCCGGCGCACGCGTTCCTCGGCGTCACGCGCTTCCAGCATCCATACCAAGGTGTAGCCCGCATCGGTCGGGCACAGGATCAGACCGTCGGCCTTCAGCACGGCGGCGGCGCGGGCGATCAGGCGCGGTTGCGGATCGACCGGATGGACGTGGAGGCGTTCGGACATCCCGCTATGATGCCTGCTTCGGCCGGATCGATCACAGGAGTCGTACCATGTTGTATGCCATTGTCGCCATTGATCGCGCCGATTCGCTGTCCACGCGGTTGTCGGTGCGGCCCGCGCACCTTGCGCGATTGCAGGCTTTGCTCGATGCCGGACGCCTTGTCTTGGCCGGTCCATTTCCGGCGATCGATTCGGTCGATCCTGGTCCGGCTGGATTTTCCGGCAGCCTGATCGTCGCCGAATTCGCGTCGTTGCAAGATGCCCAAGCCTGGGCGGATGCCGACCCGTTCTCTGCGGCTGGCGTTTACGAGCGCGTCGACGTGCGCCCGTTCCGGCAGACCTTGCCGTGACGGAAGTTGTGATCGGCGACAAGGCGACGCGTGCCGAGCGCATCCGCGCGGCACTGGTCGGGCTGGCACCGGTCGCCGTCGAACTGGTCGACGAGAGCCACATGCACGTCGGCCATGCGGGCGCACGCGATGGGCGTGGGCATTACGCGCTTCGGATCGCCAGCGCGGCATTTCGGGGCGTCGGCGCGGTGGCGCGCCATCGGTTGGTGTATGGCGCGCTCGGGGAGTTGATGCAAAGCGATATCCATGCCTTGTCGATCGTGGCGCTCGCACCGTGTGAAGGGCAATCCGGCTAATTTCAAATCGCCATCTCATTCTACGGGCTATGAGATCATGAAATCCGAATACGACCTTTTCGCTATGAAGTCCCGCAAGAACCCATACGCGGCTAAGCTCAAGAAGCCGGGCCATTGGCGAATTGGGCGCGAAATTGCCCGGTTGGGCGCCACTTTCAATCTCGTATGGGATTAGCATGCAGACTGAGATGATCGGATACATAATTTTGTCTTTCGCCATGGGCGTCACTCTTGACCGCCTTTTCGTAAGCGCGCGAACAACAGGGGACAGACCCTGAGGTATCCCCACGAATTCACACCGGCAGCGCGAGCTGCTCTCGCAGTGCGGGTTGTGGGTTTATGAGTTGCTCGATGAGCTGTTCGACGGTCCAGTCGAGCCATCGTCGCACGAGTGCTTCGCGTCCCAGACGCATGACCGAATACAGGCGACGGGTGGAACAGCGCGGGTTGAGCCAGCGATCGATACCGACGTGTTCGCAGGCCATGCCCACGAGCCAGGAAGCGAAGGCTGCCAGGGTATGGATCAACAGCAGGATCTCAATGCGTGCCCCCTTTCGGGTCAGGCTGTCTTCGAAGCCTTGGCCGTAGCGGTGCGACTTCAGATCGCGGAACGCCAACTCGATCTGCATGCGTCGGGCGTACAGGCCGATCAATTGCCGCGCACTCAAGGCTTCCAGTTCGGGTGAAGCGACCAGCAGCCATGGTTCGCGTTCGCGCGCTGCGCTTTGCAGGCTGCTCTTGCTC
Organism: Pseudomonadota bacterium; assembly: GCA_043747745.1. GTDB lineage: Bacteria > Pseudomonadota > Gammaproteobacteria > Xanthomonadales > Xanthomonadaceae > SZAS-103. The sequence goes on along the minus strand of JAYTOP010000100.1, from coordinate 3,963 downwards.
CGCCGCGGCTGGCCGCGGCGGGTGTAGGACTTGCGATGCTGCGGCGGCTTGGCGTGCAGCACCGTACGCGCCACCATCGGCGCGTTGCGCACGATGTGCATCAACCCCAGATCGCGTGGCGCAGCCAGCGCCAGCGCGTACAGGGCCTTGCAAGGTACCCAGTCTTCGGCTAGTTCCTCGGTCACCGGCTTGATCAACTTGCGATGCCGCAGCCGGCCCAGCCAATGCCATCCCAATGCTTCTACCTGACGGTACCACGGTGCACGAAAGCCAGCGTCGGTGACGATGATCGGGGTGCATCCGGCCGGAATCAGCTCGGCCAATTGCTTCAGGAACTGCTTCTCCGCCACCGGCGATGCCTGCATGCCGTCGGGAAACACCGAATCCAACAGGGTCAGTGTGCGACCACCGACCGCAACGGCCGCCCTGAGCAAGTGCTGGCTTCGATCGGCCTTCAGATCGCACCAGTCCACCACGATCACCGGCTGTCGCTGGCGCACCAGCCAGATCGCCATCGCTGCATGCAGCGACCCCCGTTCGGCCTGCAGATGGCGATTGCTCAACAACCGATCGAGCGCCTTGAGGGGAGCGCGAACGCGCTGTGCATCGGGCCAGGATCGTGCCACATCCATCAAGGTCAGCCGACGTCTGGCCAGCAATGCCTCGGTTGCCTTGAGCAGCACCGCGCAACGGCTTGCATGCATCGGAATGAGGGCATCGGAAAGACATCTTTGCAATACTTGCGTTGCGCGCATGGTGCAGTCTCTTGAGGCTTGGTAACCGCAAGAATGGCCGCATCATGCGTGCACTGTCACGCATGAGCTTGCCGCAACGCATTGCACCGATTGGATATTTTGGGGGGATACCTCAGGGACAGACCACGGTTTTCGAGAACTAATCCCGAACTAAACCGTGGTCTGTCCCCTGTTTTCAGATATCAACAACCAACGAAGTGAAATCGTCACGCTGAGCCGGTGGGCGTCGTTCGAATCAATCCGCTCCTTCGCGGGCGAAAATATTGATAAAGCAAGATACTACCTCCAGTTAGTGTGCCTTCATGCATCTTCCGTGAACTCGCATGCAGGAGATTCGTTTCGTGAGTTCAGGCGACAGTGGCTGACTGCATTAAGTGACAGATTGGGTCCGCATGTCATCTCTATACGCTCATCATTGCGCCGGACGCGAGGGCTATCATTCCGCTCCTTGCGGACCAATCCGATTGGACCGGACCCGTTGCCACCGACTCGCGCACCCCGTCGTCTGACGCCCGACCGCCGGGTGTTCCGTCCGGGCACGACCGCTTCAGCGGTTTAGCTGTCCCGGGGGCAAGTGTGGGGCTAACATACGCCGATGACAGGCTAAATGACGGCATCTCGCCTCACGGCCCCACCGCACTCTGGAAGGTCGACATGACGCCGCGCAACGATGATACCGCCATCCGTCACCGAGAGAAGTTGCGGGCCGGCCCACCCCAAGTGACACGAGCGCGACGAGCGCGACGAGCGCCGCGAAACGGCCTGTCGTGAACAATGCTCCCGTGCGTAGCTTCCACGGCGTCGAGACCGTCGTCGGCCGATCGTCCGGCCTGAGGGTGTTTCGGGTCGAACACCCGCCGGGGCAGCGGATCGGGGAGCACGGCCACGATTGGCCCTGCCTCACCCTTTACCGCTGCGGCAGCTACTTTGAGCGGGGCGAGGGCCTCAGCGTCAATATCAGCCGGCCCGCCGCGGTCTACCATCCGGCCGGTCGGGCGCACTCGAACGAAGTTGGTCCGCACGGCCTGGACACGGTCTCTATCCTATTCGATCCCGCCGCCCTCGGGTTGCGAACAGCCTATCCGATGACCCAGGGCGGCCACTGGATCGGCGGCACCGTCGGACGACTTGCCTCGTCATCCGCCAACGAACTGACCAACGGCGACGCCGACGGCGTCGGGATCCTCGCGGCGTTCTTCGACGCGGTCTCGCTGGCCCCTCCCACCGGCGTGGCGCCCCCCTGGCTCGATCGGCTCGAGATCGCCATCTCGGCCGGCATCACATCCACGGGGAATCTCGCCGCCGTGGTAGAACGTCATCCCGCCTGGGTCGCTCGCGCGTACCTCCACGCGACCGGCGAGAGCATCGAGGCCAGCATCCGGCGCAGGCGAGCCGAGCGCGCTCTGCGGCTGGTGCGCTCGACCGACCGCGCGTTCGCGGCGATCGCCGTCGATGCCGGGTTCTGCGACCAAAGCCACATGGTCCGGACGTTCAGGCGCTTGCTGGGACGCACGCCAAGCGAGATCAGGGCCGCCTCCGCCCGGCCGCCGGCGTGATCCCCTTCCGGTCTAGCCAGTCGCGCAGCACGGCCGACAGGTCGTAGCGATCGCCGCTGAAGACATTGTAGAAGTTGTGGTCGCCGAACGGAAAGATGTGAATGTCGAAGTTCGCCTTGCCCGCCTTCTGCAGCGCGCCGATGCGATCGATCGATAGGTGCGTGGGGATCGCCTCGTCGTAAAGGCCGTAGGTCCACATGACCGGGATCGCGAGACCGGTGAGCACGATGGCGGGGTCGTAGCCGCGCTCGCCGATGAAGTCCTCCGCAAGCGCGTCGGCCGCGTTGACTTGGCGCAGCGTCGGCCTCGTCTTCTCGTACGTCGATACCGAGTCGAGGTAGGTGGAGTGAATCTCCTCGATGCCCGCGGCAAGGGGTACGCCCTCGCCGATGAAGAGGAAGCGGACCAGAGGCTCTCGGGAGGCGGCGAGGGGCATGATCCATCCGGCCTGGCTCCCGCCCACCAGTCCGATACGGGCGTGGTCGACCCCCGGCTGGGTCGCCAGCCACCGGACCGCGTAGTCGGCGTCAGACGCCAGGTCCGAGAACATGGCCGACGTCGTCTTTACGTCCCACTCGGGGTAGTGCCCGGTCGACTGACCGGTGCCGCGCTTGTCGTACACAGGACGGCTACGTCGCCCGACCGCAGTGCCGTATTGGTCCAGAAGCCCGTCATCGCGCGCGTCGTCGGACCGGAGCCGTGAACGATCACCATGGCGGGCAGGTCCCTCCGCGCATGGGCCGGACGGTAGAGCGTTGCCGCGAGTGTCACATTCCCCGCCGGGATCCTCACCTCCAGCGCAACGACCCCTTCCGGCATCGTGACCGGCCCGGCGAACGCCGCCGGCGACCAGCTGAGCAGGATCGCGCAGAGCGCGGCGGCGGCGACGTTTCGCATGACAAGGTCCCGGGCGTCAGGTGCGGAATGCGCTGACGGTGCGCCAAGCATAGCTGCTATACAAGCTCGGGGCTTGGACGATGCGAAGGTGCCGGGTCCGGAGCAAATACGATGGGCCATTGCCGCTTTCCTTCAGCGACGGGTCCCCCGCGGATGTTGACCGTGCTTTAGCGCCCGACAAGTCGTTCATCATTTTCGGCTCAGGTCGGCGGGCGAGCACTGTATCGACTTGTATATTGCCCATTTGCTCGGCGGCGGGCTGGGGTTGATCTTGCTCCCGAATCACGGACGCCCGTTCAAGCGACATGGGTCAGCTCAAACTCTTCCGGGCTGACGTAGCCCAAAGTCGAGTGGAGCCGCTTTCGATTACCTCAGGGACAGACCACGGTTTTCGAGAACTAATCCCGAACTAAACCGTGGTCTGTCCCCTGTTGTCCCAGCGCCGCAGGCAATACCGCCCGTGTCGCACACCACACACACATCTGGGGTTACGAATGAACTCGACGTCCTTTACCCGCTTGCGTAAAACCTCCCTCGCGCTGGCCATCCTGGCCGCAGGCACCGTGTTCGTGACGCAAGCTAGCGCCGCAGGCGCTTCGGCACCGGTCCTCAAGCCCGGGACTGTTACCAATCCGTATTCGCCCGCTTACAAGCATGAATATCGCCACGGCGTCATGCCGACCCGCGCCGTCCATGCAGCCATGAAGCAGTGGGCTGCAGCACATACCCTGGTGACCGGCACCCAGACCCTTTCG
>JAYTOP010000099.1:0-47282 GCA_043747745.1 Pseudomonadota bacterium | reverse complement strand
GCACTTCTCTTGCCCATCGCCATGCTCCAAGGAAATCAGGCGCGAGGGTGGAGCATGCGATGCGTTGGAGGGAAGGTGGCTACACCGGACGCTTACGCTAGACCCACAATGGGCTAGGAGTGCGGCCGGATATAGCCGAGTCACGGACGCCAGATGAGCGACGCGACTCAGTCCTTTGCTCCGAAAGCCTTGGAGATTGCCTCAACGCTTCTTCGCAGTCGCCAGATACGCCTTCATCGCCGACTCGAATTCCGCGAGCACGCGACGCAGGCTCATGATGGTTTCGGTATCGTTGGTGTTGCTGGCTGCGACCTGGGCCGCTTTCTCGCCGAGCACCTTGATCGAGACCAGGATGCGCGCGGTGCCCGCGTGCTGATGGACCAGCCGCAGGCTCGATTGCAGTTCCGACAACGCGCCCTGCCTGAATTGCGCGGAGCCGCCAGCCATGATCCATCCGGTATCGCGCAGGACGTTGGCCAACAGTTCTTGCAGCGAAAGTTCGTTCATGGTTCAGGGTTGCCTGATGAGTCGAATATCCAGCATTGTAAGCACTTGCAGCGCTGCAATGAAACATGGATGCCTCTATCGTGGCAAAGTTGGCGAAGCCTGCTCGCCATGTACTGTGCGCGCATGCCGATCATCATCGCCATCGCCATCGCGCGCGTCCTGCGTGCAGGAGTCCGTCCGATGTTCAAACTTGGCTTCGCTGCCGCCACCGTCCTGATCGCAGCTACCATCGCCGATGCCAGCGTGGCCAAGGCCTTGCCTGCCGCGACTGCGACGCCGATCAAGCACCTCGTTGTGATCTTTCAGGAAAACGTCTCGTTCGATCACTATTTCGCGACCTATCCGCACGCGACCAATCCGCCAGGTGAACCTGCGTTCCATGCGGCGTCCGATACTCCAGCGATCAACGGGCTGCGCGGCGCTACGTTGACCAGCAACCCGAACCGCCTGAACCCGCACAACGGCGTCGGCGCGGTGAATCCATTCCGGCTGGATCGTTCGCAGGCAGCGACCGCCGACCAGGATCACGAGTACGGTCCCGAACAGAATGCATTCCATGCCGGGTTGATGGATCAGTTTCCGATGTCGGTCGGCAAGGGCGATCCGGTGACGGTTGCTGCGGTCAGTCCCTTGACCACGACCGGTTTGGTCATGGGTTACTACGATGGCAATACCGTCACTGCGCTGTGGAATTACGCGCAGCATTTCGCGATGAGCGACAATTTCTACGGCACCACGTTCGGTCCATCGACGGTCGGCGCGATCAACCTGGCGTCGGGTCAGACCAATGGCATCGCCGCGAACGCAAACCTTCCCGCCGACTATGCAGTCGACGATGGCAGCGGTGGTGCGACCCTGATCGACGACCCCGACCCGTTGAACGACGTCTGTTCAAAGGATGCGCAGGCTGCAATGGGCGGACGCAACATCGGCGATCTGCTCAACGATGCGCAGGTCACTTGGGGATGGTTCCAGGGCGGCTTCGACCGCGCGCTCGTCAACGCCAACGGCACCACAGGTTGCGATCGCAGTTCGCCATCGACAGTGACCGGTCGATTGAAGAAGGATTACGTTCCGCACCATGAGCCATTCCAGTACTACGCCACGACAGCTAACCCGACCCACGCGCGTCCATTGTCCGTCGCGAGCATCGGCCGCAGCGGCGATGCGGCCAATCATCAGTACGATCTCGAAGATTTTTACCGCAGTGCGCGCGCGGGCAACTTGCCGCAGGTGACGTTCCTGAAGGCGGCCGGATCGCAGAATGGCCACGCCGGCTATTCGACGCCTCTGGACGAGCAGATGTTCATCGTCCACGTGATCAATTTCCTGCAACAGCGACCCGAGTGGAAAGACACCGCGGTGGTCATTGCATGGGACGATTCGGATGGCTGGTACGACCATCAGATGCCGCCGATCGTGAACCAGTCGTGCAGCAGCGAAGACGCGCTCACCGGGCCGCATGCGTGCGGCGATGGCAGCACGGCGCTGCGCGGCATCGCCGACAGGGCCATGCATGCGCAAGGTCGCTGCGGTTATGGGCCGCGGCTGCCGTTGCTGGTGGTATCGCCGTGGGCGCGACGCAATTTCGTGGATCACGGCGTCATCGACCAGACTTCGATCATCCATTTCATCGAGGACAACTGGCTGCATGGGCAGCGCATCGGGCAGGGCTCGTTCGATGCACTGGCCAATCCGCTTGATGCGATGTTCGATTTCGGGAGTCGTCCATCCGGTCGCAATGCGCGCAAACTGATCCTTTCCGAAACCACCGGGCAACCGCGCTGAGAGACCGCCTTAACGCAGCATGCGGAGACTGACGCGCGCTAGGCATGCGACCATCCTTGGTCGATCCATACGGCTGCACAGTCAGGAGCAGGGAACATGGCGTCTTGTCCGAAATGCGGTGCTGAAGTCGCTGCGCATACCGTTGCGTGCGCAACGTGCGGTGCTGGCGTCGCAATTCATCATCAGGGATTGCTGAGATCGATCTACGCGCATGTTCCGCATCCGCACATCGCGCATCGCAAGAAGAACCCACCGAAACCGGCTTCCGGCGAATCGGGCGTGAATGGGCCGATCACGCGATTCAATACGTACATAGGGGTCAAGATCACAGATGCAGTCGGCACGATGTGGTGCGCTTATCTCTTCGCTGCATTGGCGCTTGTCAGCTTGCCCGAGGCGATCAAGGGCGGTACCGCGATGCTCATCGCATGGATCGCGCAAACCTTCATCCAGTTGGTCCTGCTGTCGATCATCATGGTCGGCCAGAAGATCGCCGGCGTGGCGACCGACAAGCGCGCGATCGACACCTACAACGATGCCGAAGCTGTGTTGCATGAGGCATTGCAGATCCAGCAGCACCTCGCCGCGCAGGATGCGTTCCTGCAACGGTTGATCGATGCGTTGAGCGAACGCAAAGCAGCGATGGACGCTGCGGCGGCTCATGATCCCAAGGATCCTTCCGTTTCCTGAGTGCCGCGATTCCGCGTGGGAGGGACGTCCCGGCCCGAACAAAAGGTCAATGCTTGGCAGCCGATGTTGCTCGCATCATTGCCTTTGCGTCAGCTCGCGGCGTAGTCTCGGGTCAGGGAAGTTTGTGATCCGATTCGACCGCTGGGGAGCGTCCGATGATCCGCGTGTTTGTGCTCGACGACCATGCGCTGGTGCGCACTGGGTTTCGATTGATCCTGTCGAGCGAAATCGATATGGAAGTGGTTGGCGAAGCAGCATCCGGCGAGGAAGGTTTGCCGTTGATCCGCAAGCTCAAGCCTGATGTGGTGCTGTGCGACCTGCATCTGCCTGGCGTGAGCGGGCTGGAGATCACCGAGCGCATCGTGAGCGGCGATTCAGGTGCACGGGTGATCATCGTCACCGTGCAGGAAGACGGTCCGATGCCGCGACGCCTGCTCGATGCGGGCGCAAGCGGTTATCTCGGCAAAGGTTGTGCAGCTGAAGAATTGCTGCGTGCGGTGCGTGATGTATCGCGTGGCAAGCGTTATCTCGGCAGCGCGATGGCGCAGAAGATGGCGCTTGGTGGATTGAACGGCGGGGCATCGCCATTCGACGCGTTGTCGCCGCGCGAACTGGAGATCGCCATGATGTTGTGCCAGGGCCTGCGTATGGAAGAGATCGCCAAGCGCCTGAGCCTGAGTCCGAAGACCGTCGCGACCCACAAATACCGAGGCTTCGACAAGCTCGGCGTCAGCGATGCGATCGCACTATCGCGACTGGCCTCGCAATACGGGCTGGTGAGCCCGCACTAGTCTGGTAACGCATCGTTGGACGATGGTCGAACTCGAACGCATTGCTCGCCTGGAGCCGGGTCTGGATGGCGTGAGTCGGAAGACGGTGCGACGCATGCTCAAAAAAACGACATCAAGCCGTGGCGCAAGCTGATGAGGTGCATTAAGGTGCTGATTGAACGTTCCGTAGCCAGCTTGTGTGATGCTGTACTAATGCATGACCGCGCGATGCGACGCGGAGCCGGTCGGCACCGGAACGAACGCCGCTGCGGTCGTTGCTGGCAAGGTCGTGCGCCATGCATCCAGCTTTTTCTGGATCAGCGTTCCGGCCCAGAACTGCGGTTCTGATGGAGTTTCCTTGTCGCGCTTCTCCCAACTAGCGATGGTCGTGCGGGCGCGCAGGTAGGCGTCGTGAAAATCGGTGGTCTGGTTCAGCGCTTCGGTCAGGAAGGCCTTGCCGAACCAGGTGATCTGCGAGTCCGAGCCGCAACCGAACGAGGTGCGATCGCTGCGCGCGGCAGTGATGATCATGGTGTGCGGATCGCGCAAAGCGGGGATGAACCCGCCGGAGTAGCAAGCCGAGACGACAATCACGCGCCAGCGGATATGCGCCGCATCGAGCGCATCGCGAATGTCTTCTGGCGTGAGCTGGTCCAGCGGCATCGAACCCATCGCCACGTACAACTTGTGGTTGCGGCTGCCATGGCTGGTCAGGAACAGCAGCAGGATGTCTTGATCCGTATCCATCTTCGCAGCGATGCCGGATAGCGCTTCGTAGAGATTGGTGCGCGTGGCGAGCGGCGTACGATCGAACGTCTGCGGCGAGTTGATGAGTTGCAGCGTGCGGCCTTCCGCACCGAAGCGTTGTGCAAGAAGTTTTGGCAGGTAGTCCACTTCGTTGCGGAAGACGTTCTCTTCGCCATCGCCTGCGAAACCGAGCGCATACAAGTCGATCTTCCCCGGCATTTGCGGTCGCAAGCGCTTGAGGCTCGCATCGATCAGGTCGGGCTGGGCGTACATCAGGTCTTCATAACTCGCGACCGGGTCGATAGCGTCCGTATCGCCCGCATCGTCCTGCGCATCCGTGGTATCCGGCTGGAGGATGCCGAGCCTCTGCAACAGCGAGCCACGATCAGGATCCGCAGGCAGCGCCGATTTCGCGACGATGGATGTTTTCGTCGCCACTGGCTGCGCGGCATCGCGGTGAAAGCTGTAGCGCCCCAGCACGAAGGCTGCGCCCAATGCGATCGGCAGCAGGATCAGGCGTGTGCGCATGACGATCTCGCAAACGACGACTCACGCAAAGTGCGCTTGAACGACCCGCCGCGACGCATGTGCGGATTCATTCGCTGTCAGGCGGCTTGGTCGAAGTCGATTTCCGCGAACGACCCGACGCGATGATGGCCACGCGCAGCCGCGCCATCGCGCTTAACCGGATAGTCTCCCGGGCGGTCGAGCAGGATCGTGCGCAAGCCCGCGAGGCGCGCGGCATCGAGCTCCTCGACCACGTCGGACAGGAACAGGATCTCGCCCAGAGGAAGTTCGAGTTCCTGCGCGATGCGCAGGTAGCTGCCGGCCTCACGCTTGTTGCCGACGGCGGTGTCGAAATGACCCGCGAACAGGGCCGACAGATCGCCAGCCTCGCTGTGCGCGAACAGCAGCTTTTGCGCATCCACCGAGCCGGACGAATAGACGTGCAACGGAATGCCTGCCGCGTGCCAGTCGCGCAGCGTCGCGGCCGCATCGGAATAGATGTGGCCGCGGTAGTCGCCGCGCTCATAGCCATCCTTCCACAGCATGCCTTGCAAGCCTTTCAAGGCTGGATGTTTGCGGTCTTCGCGAATCCAGCCCAGCAGTACCTCGACGATGCAGTCGTCGTCCACGACGCCGCCGATGTCCATCGCGGCCTTGTCCAGCCAGTGGCGCACCGCCGCATCGTCGACGTTGTGGCGCACGAAGTCCCGCAACGTGCGCGACGCATACGGGAACAGCACGTCATGCACGAATGCGATCGAACTGGTGGTGCCTTCGATATCGGTGAGAATTGCGCGCGGACGCATCATGCTTGATCCTGCTCGTAAAACGGAAACCGTTGGGCGATATCGGAGCCGGTGAAATGGCCAACCCAGCCATCGGGCTCGGTGAAGAATCGGATCGCGACGAACTCCGGCTTCGCGCCCATGTCGAACCAGTGCGTGGTGCCGTCGGGTACGCCGATCAGATCGCCTGCTTCGCAGAGGATTTCATAGACCTTTTCCTCGACGTGCAGGGTGAACTGGCCCGCTCCCGCGACGAAGAAGCGCACTTCGTCTTCCTTGTGGAAATGCTCGTCGAGGAATCGCTGGCGCATCATCGTGCGATCCGGATGGTCGGGCGCGATGCTGACTACATCCACGGCTTTGAAGCCGTTCTCGGCAATCAGCCGGTCCACGTCGTTGCGATAAGCGGCGAATACCGTATCCGACGATGCGCCCGCTGCGATCGGCTGCGTGGCTTCCCATTGCTCGAAGCGAACATGGATCGTTGCGAGTTCGGCTGTCATCGCGGCGTGGTCGCGCGTGTCCAGATGCGGGCTCGCGGGATCGGTCTCGTGATAGATGCGCAGGCGGCTCATGGGTGCGGATTCCTCATCGGTAGAGCTTCCTCATTTCCAGTTCGCAGGTCAGCAGGAATTCAAAGGCTTCCAGATGGCGACGCGCCTCGGCCATGTCGGCGCCCCACGCATACATCCCATGCCCCTCGATCAGATAGCCCCAAAGCGGGCTGCCATCGAGCAACACGTCCACTTGCGCGGCGAGGGTCGGGATGTGCTGGTTATTCTGCAGCACCGGTACGTCCATCGCGGTCTCGTGCGTGTCCTGGCCACGGAAGGCCTTGATCAGTTCGTAGTCCTCGAAACGGATATGGCCCGCACCGGCATACAGCCGCGACGCGAGCGTCTGGTTCAGCGAATGCGTATGCAGCACGCAGCCGATTTCGGGAACGCGTTTGTACAGCTGTGTATGCAGCAGGGTCTCGGCCGACGGACGCTGTGTCGTCGCGACCGGCTTGCCATTGAAGTCCACGACCATGATGTCGTCTTCGGTCAGCCTGCCCTTATCGCGGCCCGATACGGTGATCGCGGCGTGCCTGTCGTCCAGCCGCATCGAGAAATTGCTGCTGGTCGCAGGCGTCCAGCCGAGCGCAGCGAGCTCGTGCACGTTGTCGGCAATCGAACGGGCGGCATCACGCAGGCGGGTGGAGTCGTAGGGTAGGGCGGTCATTGGGATAGTTTAGCGAATGCGATCCACCAATCTGCGGATTGATCTTCATCACATCAAGGTTCATGCGACAGGTCTAAACTGAAGGTAGTCTACTGGAGTGCCAATCATGACCGAGTCCAAATCCACACGTCGTCGTTTCCTGATCCAGGCCGCTGTCGCAGCGACTGCGGTACCACTGCTGGCGAGAATGGCTTACAGCCCGGCCCAGGCCGATGCGCTGAAAAAACTCACGCTCGACAATGCCCAAGCCAAGGCGCTGCATTATTCCGACAACGCCGCCGCAGTGAAGGATCCTGCGTACAAGGCCGGCAGCAATTGCGCCGGATGCCAACTCTTCACCGCTGCCACCGGTGCCTGCGCATTGTTCGCCGGCTACAGCGTCAACCCGAAGGGCTGGTGCTCAGCCTGGACCAAGAAGGCCTGAGTCTCACCGGATGAGTCGGTCGGCCCCGTAGAATCGGCGACAGCCCTTCTGCGGAGCCTGCGGTGACGAGTACGGAAATCCTGAGTCTGTTGATCGTGGCGCTGGTGGCGTTCGCCGCTGGCGCTTTCGTGTTCCATCGCATGGGCCAGCGCCAGGGCCGGGCCGAATCCGCGCCTGAAAGCGTTGGGCTGCAGCGCGATCTTGTGGCCACACGCGCCCAGATCGACGAAGCAGCTCGTCGCTTGTCCGAGGCCCAACTCGCATTGACGGCCGAGCGCCAGCGCGCTGATGGCCTGTCGAACGAACGCGCCGGACTGGCCGAGCGCGTCGTCCGCATTGAGCCGCTGGAACGCGAGGCGACGAAGCTGCATGGCGAACTCGCCGAAAGCCGCACGCGCGCCGAGAACGCTGAAAAGGCAGTGGCCGACCTTTCGGCCCGTATCGAGGAACAGCAGCGCGCAGCGGAAGGCCGCCTGCAGGAATTGCAATCCGCGCGCGAACGGATGAAGGCCGAATTCCAGGCGCTCGCCGCGGACATCCTCGAAGACAAGTCGCGTCGATTCACCGAACAGAACTCGCTGCAGATGGGCGCGATGCTCAACCCGCTGCGCGAGCAGATCGGCGATTTCCGCAAGCTGGTCAGCGACTCCTACGAAAAGGAAGGCAATGCGCGCGTCGCGTTGCAGACCGAACTGCAGGGCGAACTCAAGCGCCTGCTCGACCTCAACCTCAAGCTCTCCGACGAGGCCAACAGCCTCACCCGCGCGCTGACCACCGACAACCGCACGCAGGGCTACTGGGGCGAACTCAAGCTCGAACGCCTGCTCGAATCGGCGGGCCTGGAAAAGGGCCAGCAATACCTGACCCAGGAAAGCTACAACGATGGCGATGGCGACCGCTACCGGCCCGACGCGGTCCTGTTGCTGCCCGAGGGCCGGCATATCGTGATCGACGCCAAGATGAATCTCGTCGATTACCAGCGCGGCTGCGATGCGACCGATGACGCTGAGCGCGAGTCTGCGATGACGCGGCATGTCGCCGCGATGCGCGCTCACGTGCGCCAGCTTGGCGACAAGGATTACAGCCGACTCGACGGCTTGCAGAGCCCGGAGCTCGTGCTGATGTTCGTGCCGGTCGAGGGCGCCTTCCTCGAAGCGCTGCACCGCGACAAGGGCCTGTACGACGATGCTTTCAGTCGCAAGATCGTGCTGGTCGGGCCGGGCAACCTGCTCGCGTCGCTGCGCCTGGTCGCGCAGATCTGGCGCACCGAGCAACAGAACCGCAACGCGCAGTTGATCGCGGACCGCGCGGCGAACCTCTACGACAAGTTCGTTGGCTTCGTCGAGGACATGGGCAAGGTCGGCGAAGCGCTGGATCGCGCGCAGAAGCAGCACCAGTCGGCGCTTGGCAAGCTCTCGCAAGGCAAGGGCAACCTCGTGCGCAGGGTCGAGGAGCTGCGCCGCCTCGGCGTCGCCCCGTCCAAGCGTTTGTCGCAACAGCTGCTGGATGCGTCCAGTGATGAAGCGTCGGTGGATTCCGCAAACGAAAACGGCGCGGAATGAGCGCGCCGGACGTATCTGGATAAGGAAACGGCGCGGAATTCGCCCGCGCCGTTTCGTGATGCATCCGAACGCTGAGTATTACGGGCCCGGGTCGGGACCTTCGTGGAAGACAGGCGCAGCTTCGAGTTTGTAATCGTCGTCAGGTGACACATTTCCAGGCTTCATGTAGCTCTTCCGATAGCCATACAGGAAATAGAAGACCAAGCCGATGCCGCCCCAGACCGGGAAGACGAGCTTGGCGGTCGTGGGCAGGAAGAAGAACAACACGATGCATCCAATGACCGAGAGCGGGCCGACCAGCCAGACGACCGGCGTCCGGAACGGGCGTCGACGATCAGGATCGCTTCGACGCAACATCATCACGGCCAACGAAACCACCAGGAAGGCAAATAGCGTGCCCGAGTTCGAAATATCCGCCAGCTTGCCGACGGGGAGGAACGCCGCACCGACGACCACGCCCAAGCCAGTCATCATGGTGACGATGTGGGGAGTCTTGAACCGTGGGTGCACCTTGCTCAGGACTGGCGGCAGAAGACCGTCTCTGGACATCACGAAGAAGATTCTGGTCTGGCCAAAAATCATCGTCAGAATGACCGAGGGCAGCGCAAGGAATGCCGCGAGCGCTACTAGGTTGCCGGCCGTGCCCTGATTGATCCAGCGAAGTACGTCAGCCAGCGCTTCGCCCGAGCAGGAGACCAGATGGTTCTGGCCTGCGGCAGCAAGTTCCTTGCAGCGGGCCGTCAGTTCGGCGGAGCCGGGCGAAAGCCATACACCATGAGCGTCCATCACTGGGTTCGCACCAACCGAACCGATGACGCCTACCGCTACCAGCATGTAGAAAATGGTGCAGATCACCAACGAGCCGATCAGCCCGATCGGAATATTCCTCTGCGGGTTGTTGGTTTCCTCGGCAGCTGTCGAGACCGCATCGAACCCGACAAATGCGAAGAAGATCGATGCAGCCGCACCGATGATCCCGGGCGTGCCCAAGGGTGCGAAGGGATGGAAATTGGTGTCGTGGACTACGGGTACTGCCAGTATTATGAACAAGGCCAAGGCGACAATTTTGATCGACACGAGGATCGCATTGACGGTAGCGCTTTCCTTGGTGCCGCGCACCAGTAAAACGGTGACGAGGAATCCGATGACGACCGCCGGGAGGTTGATGTAGCCGCCATCCGACCAGCCGTTGGCGAGTGTCGCGGGTATCTCGATATTGAGGCTGTGCTTGAACAAGCCCACTGCGTATTTTGACCATCCCACACACACTGCGCTGGCTGCGACTGCATATTCGAGGATCAGCGCCCAGCCGACCAGCCACGCGATGAACTCACCGAGAACCGCGTAGGAGTACGTGTAGGCAGAGCCTGAAACAGGAACCATTGAAGCAAGCTCGGCGTAGCACAAAGCCGCTACTGCGCAGACGAATCCAGCAATGACGAAAGAAACCATCATGCCGGGGCCGGACTTTTGCGCGGCCTCGGCGGTCAGTACGAAGATACCGGTGCCGACGATGGCGCCGATGCCCAACATGGTCAGCTGGAATGCGCCGAGTTGCCGCTTGAGCGACTTCTTCTCGGCTGTTTTCAGAATCTGGTCAAGCGACTTGACGCGCCAGAACAACATGAGGACTCCCCCGAGACTATGGTGATAGACGGCGCACAGCGCACCGTATGAGCGTCCGCTGGGCGGACTGCGCGTTACCTTAGCCTGCGATGGCAGGGGCCACAAGCGCTGCGATGGCCTCTGCGGATATCCTGTCGGCCATTTCGCTCAGACTGGTCTTCACATGGATGACGCATGCCGCGCGCTGGCTCTCGCCTTGGCCGACTATCGCCAGCGTTGGCATACCGAAACAGCGGTCGCGCATTTCGAGGAATTTCTGGTCGAGCAAGCCGAAGCGTTCAAGCGGGAGCTCGCGATCGGGCATTTCACGGGCTCGGCGTGGCTGGTCAGCGCCGACAGATCGCGCGTCCTGCTGACCCATCACCGCAAGGTCGGGCGCTGGCTGCAGCTTGGCGGGCATGCCGATGGCGACACCGACCTCGCGCGCGTTGCGCTGCGTGAAGCGGAGGAGGAGTCGGGCCTGGATGGATTAACCGTCGAACCGGCGATTTTCGATCTTGATCGCCATCGTATCCCCGCACGCGGTACGGATCCGGGGCACTGGCACTTCGACGTTCGCTATGTCGTGCGCGCAGGCTCGAATGAGGCATTCGTTGTCAGCGACGAGTCGCACGCACTGGCGTGGCGGGAGATCGCGTCGCTGATCGACGATCAGGAAGCCGATGCCTCCGTGCGTCGGATGGCGGGGAAGTGGGTGAGCCGAGCCGCTATCGCGATGCCTTGACGGCATCGCGAGGCGAGGCGCACGGGCGCGGTTGGACCCGCGCCCCGGACTTCTTGGCGAGCGCAGGATGCGCGAGGCTAGAAGGAGGCGATTGGATAAATTCCCTCTCCCATCGGGAGAGGGTGCAAATGCATCAAGCCCTGCCAGCAAACTCGCCCGTCACCGTGTTCACCCACACGCGTTCGCCGATGCTGATGTATTCCGGCACCTGAATCTCGATGCCGGTGTTCAGGCGCGCGGGTTTCGGGCGCTTGGTTGCAGTGCCGCCCTTGAGTTCCGGTGCGGTTTCCATGACGGTCAGGATCACGCTGGCTGGTATCAGCAGGCCAACCGGCGCTTCGTCGATGATCTGCACGTAGCATTCCTCCAGTCCCTCGGCGATGTAACCAGCGTTGTCGCCGACCACGTCAGCGTCGAGCTGGTACGGCATATAGTCCTCGGCGTCGAGGAACACGAACGCGTCGCCATCCTTGTACGAGTACGTCGCCATGCGGCGGGTGAGTTCGACTTCCTTCACTTCGTCGTCGCCACCGAGGTTGAGGTCGAACTTGATGCCGCCAGGCACGCTGTACAGCGTGAGCCGGATCTTCAGATTGCCGCCACGGCCCTGCGGCGAACTGCGCTCGACGTCGCGCACCTGGTACACCGTGCCGTTGTGTTCGACGACGTTGCCTTTCTTGGTTTCGGAGGCTCTCATTCTTTTTGCACCGATTCGGATTTGGGAATTTGTGTATAGAAATAATTGCACAACCACCAGCTCATCACACTCCAGATAAAGCCGAAGAACGCACAAAATATTGCATCCTTGATCAGGATGGATTGCACCGGATGATATGGATCATTGCTGTTGAGCGCGTCTACAACAGTAAAGAATGCGAATGCGAAGCCGCCCGTACCGATCAAACCACGCCACAAAATGTATCGACAAAACCCCTTTGCGCATATCTGTGGCCAACGATTCCGCAGCCAAATTTCTCTGCGGTTGCGATAGTCGATCACTTAGGTGCCAGCCGCACGGCGCCGTCGAGGCGGATCGTTTCGCCGTTGAGGTAGCGGTTGCCGAGGATGAAGCCGACGGTCTCGGCGAATTCCTCGGGGCGGCCGAGGCGCGACGGGAACGGGATCGATGCGCTCAACGACTGCTGCACGGATTCGGGCATGCCATCGACCATCGGTGTCCAGAAGATGCCCGGTGCGATGGTCATCACGCGGATGCCGAAACGCGCGAGTTCGCGCGCCATCGGCAGGGTCATGCCGACCACGCCGCCCTTGGATGCCGAATACGCGGCCTGGCCGATCTGGCCGTCGAACGCTGCGACGCTCGCGGTGTTGACGATCACGCCGCGCTCGCCGTCTTCGCCAGCTTCGTTGTGCTGCATAAGATTGGCTGCGGCCTTGGCGACGTTGAAGCTGCCGACCAAGTTCACCATCACCGTCCCGGCGAAATTCTTCAGCGGCATCGGCGCTTCCTTGCCAAGCACACGCCCCGCCCCGAGGATGCCTGCGCAACTGATCGCGGCATTCAATCCGCCGAGGAAGTCCTTTGCGGCGGCGACATTCGCCGACACGTTCGTTTCGTCGGTGACATCGGTGCGGAAATACCTGGCGTCGTCGGTGCCGAGTTCGGCGACCGCAGATGCGCCCTTGTCGTCGTTGATGTCGAACAGCGCGACCTTGCCGCCGTGCGCGACAAGATGCTGCGCGACCGCGAAGCCGAGGCCGGAAACGCCGCCGGTCACGACTGCGCGGATGGTGTTGAGTTGCATGGGAATTCCGAAGGCGGGGAAAGTCGCGATTTTACCGGACTACGCTTCCGCTCGCTCGTTCGGAAAACTCAGAGCTCCAGCAGGTAGAACGCATTGCATCCGCCATGCCCGGTTGCGCCCATCGGGTCGGAAATCCGCGAGAAGCCGCTGCGCTCGTAGAGGCGCATCGCGTCGTCCATGCCGCGCAGAGTTTCCAGGTAGCAGCGGTGGAATCCGTGCATCCGAGCGGCATCGAGGCAGCGTTCCATCAGCGCCGCACCGGCCCCGAGGCCGCGCAGCTCCGGCAGGAAATACATCTTGCGCAGTTCGCAGACATCTTCGTCGCCGTCGATGAGCGGCGCGATGCCGCCGCCGCCAAGCACGCGTCCGTCGCGTTCGACGACGAAATACGCGCAGCGCGGCGCGGAATATGCGCGGTGCATCCAGTCCACTTCCGGGTCGTTGATCGCGAAGCCATCGCCGACCGCGCCGAACTCGGGCATTACGGTGCGGATGATCGCCGCGACGGCTGCGTTGTCGTCGGTATGGATAGGGCGGATGTAGTAGGGATCGTTCATGTCGCGGTGACCGCGCGCCCCACCTTGCTGCCGGTTTCGCGTCCGAGCAGGGCGCTCAGCCAGCGTCCAGTATCGATCAGTTTCGGCAGGTCGATGCCAGTGGCGACGCTCATTCCTTCCAGCATGTACACCACATCCTCCGTCGCGACATTGCCGCTCGCGCCTTTCGCGTACGGGCAGCCGCCGGTGCCGGATACAGATGCGTCCACGACGGCGACGCCCTCTTCAAGGCACGCGAGAATGTTCGCGAGCGCTTGCCCGTAGGTGTCGTGGAAATGCACTGCGAGCGCGCTCATCGGCACTTCATCCGCGACCGCCTTCAACATCGCACGCGCCTTGCCGGGCGTGCCGACGCCGATGGTATCGCCCAGCGAGATTTCGTAGCAGCCCAGATCATGCAGGCGCTTCGCGACGCGCACGACGTCGGCGAGTGGTACGTCGCCCTGGTAGGGGCAGCCGAGCACGGTGGAGACGTAGCCGCGCACGCGAACGTCATCGGCTTTCGCGCGCGCGATCACCGGCTCGAAGCGTGCGATGGATTCGTCGATCGATGCGTTGATATTCTTGCGGCTGAATGCCTCCGACGCAGCCGCGAACACCGCGATCTCGGCTACGCCAACTGCGCGTGCACGGTCGTAGCCTTGTTCGTTCGGTACGAGAACCGGATACGCGACTTCCGGCTTCTTCACGATACCCGCGAATACTTCAGCGGCATCGGCGAGTTGCGGCACCCACTTCGGACTCACGAAGCTGGTCGCCTCGATCGTGCGCAGGCCGGTGTTCGACAGACGGTCGATCAGTTCGATCTTCGCGGACGCGGGAATGATCGTCTTCTCGTTCTGCAAGCCGTCGCGGGCACCGACTTCGACGATGCGGACGTGGTCGTTCATGGGTGTTTGCCTGGAGCCGGTGGATCGTCGCGTCGCAAGGTCATCCATGGCGTTGTTTCAAAGAAGTCCGGATGTTGTTCGAGGATCGACGTGATTTGTTCGGGATCGCCGGCGATTTGATTGTTGTAGTGCTCTGCATCGCTCGCATTTTCCTGCGGCCCACTTGTGCTAGCGCTCCCAGTCGCCGAGCTATTTGCCTGGACAGAACTTTCATTGTTGGTCGTTGCCTCCGTCTCAGGAGTTGCCTTGTGATCTGCGTGTGCTTCGGTATAACCCGAGATGACGTGACTTGCGATTGCGGCATGGATCTTCTTGTGGTCCGCTTCGTAGAGCCTGATTTCGTCGCCGGAGCGCACATACCGCCTCAGTTCCACTCCGCAATGGCTAGAGTCGGGTCCGAGGCAATCCCGCTTTCCGGTCGGGTCAGAGATCGTGATGAAATCGCCGACGCGCGTCGAGATCAGCGTGATCGTATGCTTTTCGCGTTCGGTCTTGTCGGGGTCGATGAATGTCAGTTCCGTGCAATCGGAATTGATTTCCATCCATGTATTGGCTTCGGGTTTCTCGTTGTAGAGAGCGACCTGTTTCCAGCGACCTGGCCACGCTGCATCGCAGGTCGTCGTCTGACCTACAGGAAGGGACTCGACGAGTGTGGTGGAGCATCCGCTCATGCAGACGATGGCCATCGCCAGCGACAGAAGTGAAAACATGGTTCCGGATTTCATGCCCGTCACTCCTCGAGTTTTGCCAGCACTGCATCGTCTTCGACGAAATCGCCAGCTTTTACCAGGATCGCATTGACGGTACCCGCACGCGGCGACTTCAGCGACAGCTCCATCTTCATCGCTTCCATCACCAGCAATTCCTGGCCGGTTTCGACGACATCGCCAACCTTGACTTTCACCAACACGATGCGGCCCGGCATCGGCGCGGTGACGCGATTGCCGCCGCCAGCGCCGACTTCGGTCACGATCTGGAATGCGGGGACGCGTTCGAAGCGCAGGCGACGGGTGCCGTCGTGGACGCCTACTGCGCTGTCATCGGCAGTTGTGCGGTAGCGATGCGCGTCGCCATCGAAGCGTGCCGACAGGACGTCATCGCGCACGCGTGCGCCATCCACCGTGACCGCGAAACCGTCGCCGCGTACCTGATACGTACCGGCGCTGCCGGATGCATGCAACAGATGCCGATGACCGCGATGCAGCAGGCACAGCACGCGGTCGCTTGCGTGGCCGAGCCGCCAGCCGTCGGCTATCGCCCACGGTGAATACGGATCGGTGCTCATGCGTGCGGCGTCGCGCGATGCGTTTTCGTCGTGCAACAACGCAGCGATCGCGGCGGCAGCGAGGTCGATCGCGGATGGCGGCAGCGGCGTTGGCAAGACTTCGTCGAGATGGCGATCTAGGTAACCCGTATCGATGCGGCCTTCGACCACCATCGGATGTCGCACCAGCGCTTCGAGAAACGCAATATTCGATTTCGGTCCGACGATCTCGCACGCAGCGAGCGCATCGCGCAGGCGCACCAACGCGCGCGGGCGATCGTCGTCCCACACGATGAGCTTGGCGATCATCGGATCGTAGAAGATCGTGACCGTGTCGCCTTCGACGACACCGCCATCGGTACGCACATAGCCGCTCGGCTTCGGCAGTGACAGCTTGTCGAGGCGTCCGGAGCCGGGCAGGAAGCCGCTCTCCGGATCTTCGGCGTAGAGCCGTACCTCGATCGCGTGTCCGTGCGTCGGAATGGTGTCCTGCGCGAGCGGTAATGCATCGCCCGCGGCCACGCGCAGTTGCCACTCGACGAGGTCGAGCCCGGTCACCATCTCGGTGACAGGGTGCTCGACCTGCAGGCGCATGTTGATCTCCATGAAATAGAAATCGTCGCGGGTAGCCGCTTCGGGGCCGACGATGAACTCCACCGTACCGGCATTGACGTAATCGATCGCGCGCGCCGCCGCGACCGCAGCCGCTCCCATCTTCGCGCGCAACGCGGGCGTGAGGAACGTTGAGGGCGCTTCCTCGACGACCTTCTGGTAGCGGCGTTGCGCCGAGCATTCGCGCTCGCCGAGATGGATCACGTTGCCATGGGCGTCGCCGAACACCTGGAACTCGATGTGGCGAGGCGTTTCGATATAGCGCTCGAGCAGCACGCGGTCGCGGCCGAACGCGTTCTTCGCCTCGCGCTGGCAACTCTCGAGTGCAGGCAGAAATTCAATGGCGCTGCGCACGATGCGCATGCCCTTGCCGCCGCCGCCGTGCGCGGCCTTGATCATCAGCGGAAAGCCGATTCGTTCGGCTTCGCGCGCGAGCAGTGCAGGGTCCTGGTCCGCGCCGGTATAACCAGGCACGACCGGAACGCCTTGCGCTTGCATCAATTCCTTGGCACCGGCCTTGCTGCCCATCTTGCGCATCGATGCGGCTTTCGGACCGATGAAGACGATGCCTGCCTGTTCGACCGCTTCGGCGAAATCGGCGTTCTCGGACAGGAAACCGTAACCCGGATGGATCGCCTGCGCGCCGGACTGTTTCGCGACCGCGATGATCGTGTCGCCGCGCAGGTACGAGTCCTGCGGACGCGGGCCGCCGATCAGGTACGCCGCGTCGGCGAGCCGCACATGCTGCGCGTTCGCGTCGGCTTGCGAGAACACTGCAATCGTCCGGATGCCGAGCTTGCGGCAGGTGCGGATGATCCGGCACGCGATCTCGCCACGGTTGGCGATCAGGATTGTGTGGAACATTCTTGTTTCCTGCGTGGTGTTGGTCACTCGCCGTCCCAGTAGTCGAGGGCGGATTCGGCGCGACCGATATGGCGGAAGCCATGCACCTTGCCATCGGCGTCGCGCTGGTTTTCAGCCACAAGGAATTTTCCGGAATCCGGATAGTCGCAGATTTCCGGATAGATCAAGGTGCTCACCGCGAGGAACTTGAGGTCGTCATCGCCGGTGTTGATGATCTGGTGCGCGCTGTCCGGTCCGCCGGGAGGGCACGCGATGACATCGCCGACGCGGATCGCATGCGTCTGTGCGCCAATCCGCACTTGGCCGCTGCCTTCGAGGATGAAGAACATTTCTTCGTTGACGCGATGGCTATGGAATGGAAATGCGCGTTTCCCGGGAGGGATTGCGGTCAGGTTATAGCCGAGTTTCTGCGCGCCGATGCGCGGAGCGATCTCGCCCATGCGGACATCGAAACGATCGGCTGCGGAGCCGGGAGCGCCCAATCCGGCAGGGCGCAGCGGCAATTGGATATCGGCGATGTTGATGATCGGCTTGTCCATGCAATCAGGCCTCGGGCCGATGGCAGACGGCTTCGATGTTGTGTCCGTCAGGGTCCAGCACGAAGGCGCCGTAGTAATCCGGATGATAATGCGGGCGCGGCCCCGGTGCGCCGTTGTCGCGCACGCCAATTGCGATAGCAGCAGCTTGGAATGCATCGACCTGAGCGCGCGAGGCTGCAAGGAACGCTATATGCGCGCCGATGCTCGACGAATTGCCTGTACTGATCCAGAACGACGGCTTGCCGTTTGCGCCGAAGCCGGCATGGCGCGCATCGGTTCCTGTCATCTCGGGCGTGACTTCCATGACGAGTCCGCAGTCGAGCGGGGCGAGAGCCTTCGCATAGAAGTCGCGGCTCGCATCGAAATCCGCAACCTTGAAGCCGACATGGTCGAGCATGGTATTGCACCTGGAAATGATGGGGTCGTCGAACCTTACTTGTCGCCGCGTTGCGTCCACGCGGGTGCGCGTTTGTCGAGGAATGCTCCCAAGCCTTCCTGGCCTTCCGGTGAAATCCGCAGGCGCGCGATCAGTTCCGCGTTCGCTGCATCCAGCGCGTCGGCATCCGCAGCCGCAGCGCGGCGCACGAGCGACTTCGCTTCGGCAACTGCGATCGGGCCAGCTTTGAGCAGCAGGGCGCATTGGCGCTGCACGGCAGCGTCGAGAGCATCGGTTGGTACCACCGCATGCAACAGGCCGATGCGCATCGCTTCAACGGCATTGAATGCTTCGGCGCTCTGGAACCAGCGCCGCGCCTGGCGCGCGCCGATCGCGGCGATCACGTACGGGGAAATCACCGCCGGCACGAGGCCAAGCTTGACCTCGCTCAGCGCGAAGGTGGCGGTGTCTGCTGCGATGGCAATGTCGCAACAGGCGACCAGGCCGACGCCGCCGCCGAATGCCGCGCCGTTGACGCGCGCGATGGTCGGTTTGGACAAACCGTCCAATGTACGCATCAGCATTGCAAGCCGCAGTGCATCGTCGCGATTTTCATCGGCACCGGCCTGCGTCATGCGCCGCATCCAGCCCAGGTCGGCACCAGCCGAAAAACTCGTGCCAGCGCCGGTCAATACCAGCACACGGAGGTCGGAGTCGTTGTCGATCGCTTCCAGCGCAGTCGTGAGTTCGGTGATCAGGACATCATCGAACGCGTTATGTACCTCTGCGCGCGCGAGGGTGAGGTGGGCGATGCCGGAGTGTCGATGCAGCTCAAGGGTTGGCATATGCGCGGTCGGTAGTCTTGATGTCGAATGGTACCCGGGCGGACGGATCGGGCTTGCAATCTAAACAATAACCATTATCATTCAAGTGAAGCGAATGGAGGTGACCTGTGCTTGCAACCTTGCTGCTGGTGTTTCGCGAAGTGCTCGAGGCGGCACTGGTGGTTGGCATCGTTGCGGCCGCGACCCGCGGCGTGGCCAGTCGCGCGCGCTGGATCAGCAGCGGCATCGCACTGGGAATCACCGGAGCAGTCGTCGTCGCCATATGCGCTGGCTGGATCGCCGATGCGCTCGGCGGTTCGGGCCAGGAGTGGTTCAATGCGACGGTGCTGCTCGCGGCCGTGGCAATGATCGGCTGGCATGTTGTCTGGATGTCGAAGCACGGACGCGAGCTTGCGATGCAGATGCAGGCGGTCGGGCGCGACGTGACATCCGGTGCGCGACCGATGACAGCGCTGATGGCGATCGTTGCGATCGCTGTGCTGCGCGAAGGTTCCGAAGTCGTTTTGTTCGGATACGGCTTGTTCGCGGGCGGTTCATCGGTTGCATCGCTGATGCTGGGAGCGTTGCTTGGCCTTCTCGGGGGAGTCGCGTTGGGTGTCGCGATCTATTTCGGGTTGTTGAAGATACCGGTTCGGCATTTCTTCGGCGCGACCAATGGCTTGCTCGTGCTGCTCGCGGCTGGAATGGCGGCCACCGCCGCAGGTTTCCTGACGCAGGCCGACGTTCTTCACCGCTGGACCGCGCCATTGTGGAACTCCGGATGGTTGCTCAGCGAGGACTCGCTCGCGGGCCGCACCTTGCATGTCCTGATCGGTTACACCGCACAGCCCAGTGGCATGCAATTGCTGTTCTACGTGGCCACGCTGGCACTGCTGATTGTCGGCATGCGGCTGGTCTCAGCCGCAGCTGCGCCAAGGCAGATTCCGATGCAACCACCTGTCGCCACCTGATTCGAATCGATCCGGAGATGTCCATGCTGCGTATAGTCCTGTCCGCATTGCTCGCACTCGCACCTCTGGCTGCGAACGCTGCGGACGTGCCCGAATTCACGTTGACGATCAAGGACCACCGGTTCACCCCAGCCGAATTGACGATTCCGGCCAACACCAAGGTCAAGTTGATCGTCGTCAATCAGGATGCCACTCCCGAAGAGTTCGAAAGCCATGAACTCAACCGCGAAAAAGTCGTGACTGGCAATGCAAGCATCAATGTCTACGCGGGACCGCTGAAAGCCGGGCGCTATCTGTATTTTGGCGATTTCCACCAGGAAACCGCGCGGGGTGTGTTGATCGCCCGCTGACCGATCGTTCATCGGCGCTTTCTTCACCGCATCGCTTCCCTTGATTTCCAATCCTCCGGTCTTGTCTGGGGTTGGGCGCCTTTTGCCTGCATGAGAGCCACGTCATGACCATCCGTACCGCATCGCCGTTCCTGTTACCACTGCTCGTCATGTCGATGGGCATGGCTCTGGACAACGCAGCGTTCGCGGGTCCGGCGGATAACATCTACAGCCCGATTGTCGATTACAAGGAGTGGGAGTTCGAGCTTAAGGGTGGCGTGCAGGATTTCGGCAATCGCGATCATGGCGAGCTCGCCTACAAGTTCACTTTTGGCTACGGTATTGCGCCGCGCTGGCATAGCGAAATTGAAGTCGAATACCCGCGCTCTCCGGGGAATGCCGCACGCGTGGAGGAGATCGAATGGGAAAACATCTTCCAGTTGACCGAGCACGGTGAACACTGGCTGGACGTCGGCATCTTCAACGAGATCTCCCACAACCGTCTGGAGCACAAGAACTTTTTCGCGCTAGGGCCGATGTTCCAGCAGGAAACCGGACGTTCACAGGTCAATTTGAACATCTTGTGGAAGCGGCAAATGAGCGCGGTGCAGGCGGGAGAGGAAGGCGATTCGCGCAACGCGCTCAGCTATGCGGCGCAATGGAAGTGGAATCGCGGGCGGTTGTTCCAGCCTGGCGTGCAGGCATTCGGTGAGCTTGGCGATCCTGCGCATCTTCGCTCGGTGGGATTGAAAGTCGGCCCCGCATTCTTCGGTAGCGCCAATCTGGGCAATGGCAAGACGTTGCGATACAACGCTGCGCTACTGGGCGGGCTGACGTCGGAAACACCGGATGCAACGCTGCGCTTCCAACTCGAGTACGAGTTTTTCTGAGCACAGCGACGTTCGGTAGTCATTGCATCCAGCCGCAATGACATCCGGTGCAATTACATGCGGAACACGCCGAACTCGGCTTTTTCGATCGGTGCGTTCATCGCGGCCGATAGCGCAAGGCCGAGCACGCGGCGCGTGTCGGCCGGGTCGATGATGCCATCATCCCAGAGACGTGCGCTGGCGTAGTAGGGATGGCCCTGGCGTTCGTACTGGTCGCGGATCGGCGACTTGAAGGCTTCTTCCTCGTCGGCGGTCCACGACTTGCCGGCCGCTTCGATACCATCGCGCTTGACCGTCGCAAGCACCGACGCAGCCTGTTCCCCGCCCATCACGCTGATGCGCGCATTCGGCCACATCCACAGGAAGCGCGCGCCGTAGGAGCGCCCACACATCGCGTAGTTGCCGGCACCGAAGCTGCCACCGATCACGACTGTGAACTTCGGCACGCTCGAGCACGCGACTGCGGTGACCATCTTCGCGCCGTCTTTCGCGATGCCGGCGTTCTCGTATTTCTTGCCGACCATGAAGCCGGTGATATTCTGCAGGAACACGAGTGGGATGCCGCGCTGGTTGCACAGTTCGATGAAGTGCGCGCCCTTGAGCGCGGATTCCGCGAACAGGATGCCGTTGTTCGCGACGATCCCGACCGGGTAGCCGTGGATGTGCGCGAAGCCGGTGATCAGGGTCTTCGCGTAGCGCGCCTTGAATTCCTGGAATTCCGAACCGTCGACGATGCGGGCGATGACTTCGCGTACCTCGAACGGCTTGCGCGTGTCCTTCGGCACGATGCCGTAGATTTCATCGGCCGCGTATAACGGTTCGCGCGATGCCTGCACCGCAACCGGCAAGGTCTTGCGGCGGTTGAAATACCGGACGATCCCGCGCGCGATCTCGAGCGCATGTGCGTCGTTCTCGGCAAAGTGGTCGGCGACGCCGGATACGCTGGTATGCACCTCAGCGCCACCGAGCGATTCGGCATCGACGACCTCGCCGGTCGCGGCTTTCACCAGCGGCGGGCCGCCGAGAAAAATCGTGCCTTGCTCCTTGACGATGATCGACTCGTCGCACATCGCCGGCACATACGCGCCGCCCGCAGTACAACTGCCCATCACGACCGCGATCTGGGGAATGTTCTCGGCCGACAGCCGCGCCTGATTGTAGAAGATCCGGCCGAAGTGTTCCTTGTCCGGGAAGACTTCGTCCTGCAGCGGCAGGAACGCGCCGCCTGAATCGACGAGGTAGATGCACGGCAGCTTGTTCTCACGTGCGATCTCCTGTGCGCGCAGATGCTTCTTCACGGTAATCGGGAAATAGGTGCCACCCTTGACGGTTGCGTCATTGGCGACGACCACGACTTCCTGTCCGTGCACGCGGCCGATGCCGGTCACGATGCCCGCACCGGGCGCTTGGCCGTCGTACATGCCGTGCGCGGCAAGCGGGGAGAGCTCGAGGAAGGCGGAGCCGGGGTCGAGCAGGGCGGCAATGCGATCGCGCGGCAGCAATTTGTCGCGTTCGAGGTGTTTCTTGCGCGCCCTCTCACCGCCGCCGAGGGCGACTTCGGCCAGGCGCGCGTCGAGGTCGGCGATCAACGCCTGCAGGGCTTCACGGTTCTGCTGGTGGTCCGACGAGCGCGGATCGATCAGGGAGGTCAACACGGACATGCGCGGGCACTCGCGGATGGGACGTTTCGGGGAGGCAGCGCGCCATGCATAAGCAAACCGGGCGCACCTGAGTGCGCGCTCAGAAGATTACGCAATTATGGACCGGTGGATTCAGTGTTTCTTGTGATTGCTGTCTTCGTCCATTTTCGCTTTCGCCGCATCGACTCCGGCCTTGGCGGCATCGACCGTCTTTGCAGCAGCTTCCTTGACCTCAGCGGTGGCCTGGTGGGTTGCTGCCGAGGCTTCTCTAGAAGCGACTTTTGCCTTCAGAGCTGCCTCGTCGGCAGTTGCCGTCGCTGCACTGCCAACGGCATCGGCTGCATCGGCCATGGCGGTGCCAGCACTGTCGCGTGCTTTCGCGGCTTGGTCGGCCGCAGTATCGGCTGACGGTTGTGCTGTTGACGCGCTGTCCCGGGCGGTAGAGGCCTGATCCCTATCCTGCTGCGCACTGTCGCAGGCTCCCAATGCGGCGGCCAGTAGCAGTGCGATCACGATCTTGCTGTTCGTCATTTCAGTTCCCTCCATTGAGTATCAGCGGTCTACGTTAGCACGCACGATGTACTGGCCATGGTGATGGCATTCCTGTGTCCCAAGGCAGTTCAGGGTCGTGAATGATGCGCAACTGCGGAGGCACCAAGAGAAAGGGCGCGCCGAAGCACGCCCTTTGATTAAATCCTGCCGACAAGTTGGCAAAGTGAATCTTACTTCTTCTTGCCAGCGTCTTTCACGGCGTCCTTGGCATCCTTGGCAGCGTCGCCAGCCTTGGCCGCAGCGTCACCAGCCTTGGCGGCAGCGTCGCCAGCCATGGCGGCAGCGTCACCAGCCTTGGCAGCAGCGTCCGCAGCCATGCCACCGGCAGCGGCGGCGTTGGTCGCAGCCGAAGCGGCCATCGCGGTGGAGCTGGAAGCCGGAGCCATCGCATCAGCTGGAGCGGTCATTGCGGTAGACGCGACAGCCGGAGCGGTGACGGTGGAGGCAGCAGCTGGAGCAGCAGCGTTGGCAGCAGCAGCGTCATCCTTGCCAGCGTCTTTATCACCGCAGGCAGCCAAGGCGGCCACGGAGAGAGCAAGAGCCAGGGCGAGCAGGGTCTTGTTGATGGACATGTGTGATTCCTCGTTGATTTGTGCTGATGGGGATGTATGCGAAAGATCGGGCAGACGCAATGCGTATTCCCTCACTTAAAGAAAAGGGCGCGCCGAAGCACGCCCTTGGATACGTTTCGCCGTTAGTCGACGAGAACGGATCTTACTTCTTCTTGCCGTCGTCTTTCATGCCAGCATCCTTGGCATCCTTGGCGGCATCTTTGGCAGCCGTTGCGTCTTTCTTTGCAGCGTTGGCAACGTCAGCAGAAGCCTTGGCGGAATCGGCAGCCATGCCAGCAGTAGCAGCACTGCTGGTGGCAGCAGCAGCCTGGCCGGCAGCGTCGGTTGCAGTCGCGGCAGCGGCGTTGGCGGTGCTGGCAGCACTGGCGGCGGCGTCAGCAGCCATGCCAGCGGCGTTCGCAGCAGCCGGAGCGGCGGTAGCGGCGGAGCTGGCGGAAGCAGCTGCGTCGGCGGCTGCCTTGTTGGCATCGGCGGCGGAGGTCTGGGCGGCATTGGCGTCAGCAGCTGCGTCTTTGGCTTCATTGCCACAAGCAGCCAGGGACAGAGCAAGAGCCAGGGCGAGCAGGGTCTTGTTGATGGACATGTGCACTTCCTCGTTATGTGTATTTTATAGATCTTTGGGCACGCGCGCAGCGCGCACGTCCCTATATGATCGCATGTTGCGTTGACGTGTCAACCCAACAGGCGTTCCGCGTAACTCAATGTTCAGGAATCTCCACCGCGATCGCCGTCGCTTCGCCGCCACCGATGCACAGGGAAGCGACGCCACGACGCCCGCCTGATCGACGCAATGCGTGGATCAGGGTCACGACGAGGCGCGCGCCGCTCGCGCCGATGGGATGGCCGAGCGCGCATGCGCCGCCATTCACGTTCAGCTTGTCGTGCGGAATCCCGAGGTCCTTCATGGGTGCCATTGCGACGACAGCGAACGCCTCGTTGACCTCGAACAGATCGACGTCGGCGACTTGCCAGCCGGCTTTGGCGAGCACGTTGGAAATCGCATTGACCGGCGCCGTGGTGAACCATTCCGGGGCCTGCGCGTGGGTGGCGTGCGCGACGATGCGCGCCAGCGGCTTCAGACCACGACGCGCTGCTTCCTCTTCGGACATCAGGATTGTTGCGGCCGCGCCGTCGGAGATCTTGGAAGACGAGGCTGCCGTCAGCACGCCGTCCTTGCCGAATGCGGCGCGCAGCGTCGAGATCTTGGCGACATCGATCTTGCCGGGTTCCTCATCGCTGCTAACGACCACGTCGCCCTTGCGGCCCTTGACTGTCACCGGGACGATTTCGTCGACAAAGCTGCCAGCAGCTTGGGCTGCCTGAGCACGCCGGGCGCTTTCGGCCGAGAAAGCGTCGACTTCTTCGCGGCTGAAGCCGTATTTCGCGCAGGCCGCATCGCCGAACACTCCCATCGCCTTGCCGTCGTAGGGATTGGTCAGTCCGTCCCACGCCATGTGGTCGAGGAACTCGGCGCTGCCATAGCGGATGCCGGTGCGCGAGTTGTTCAAGAGATGCGGTGCATTGGTCATCGACTCCATGCCGCCGGCGACGACGATGTTCGCCGATCTGGCCTTGATGAGGTCGTGGCCGAACATGATCGCCTTCATGCCCGATCCGCAGACCTTGTTGATGGTTGTACATCCGGCAGCGTCCGGGATTTCGGCGGCGCGCGAGGCCTGACGTGCGGGGGCCTGGCCGAGACCGGCGGGCAGCACGCAGCCCATGATGACTTCATCCACCTGGTCGGCAGCGAGGCCGGCATGGTCCAGCGCGCCACGGATTGCGGTCGCGCCGAGGGTCGGGGTCGGCACGCCGGTGAACTGGCCGAGGAAGGAACCGATGGCGGTGCGCTTGGCACCGACGATAACCACGTGCGTCATGGAGATGCTCCGGGTAGGCGGCCGGCGGTGTGGCCGGACATCGCGTTGGTTGAGGGAAACAACACGGCATCATACGATTGCATGTTGCAGCGCGGCAATTGAGAAGTGGGGTTGGTGCACGGGAAGCACAACCTGGTGTCGCTCTTCGCTGGCTTCAGTCCTTCTCTCAATGCTTGTCGTTGAACAGTTCGCGCCCGATCAGCATCCGGCGGATTTCGTTCGTGCCCGCTCCGATCGCATAGAGCTTGGCGTCGCGCAAGATGCGGCCAGTCGGGTACTCGTTGATGTAGCCGTTGCCGCCGAGCGCCTGGATGCCTTCGAGTGCGACCTGCACCGCGGCTTCGGACGCATGCAGCAGGCACGAGGCTGCATCGACGCGCGAACGATGGCCGGCATCGAAATCGCGTGCAACCTGGTACGCAAATGCGCGCGAGGACTGCAACGCGGTATACATGTCGGCGATCTTGGCCTGCATGATGCCGAAAGTGCCAATCGCGACGTCGAATTGCCTGCGCTCGCGCACATAGGGCAGGGCGGAATCCAACGCAGCCTGCATCAGGCCGAGCGGGCCGCCGGTCAGCACCAGCCGTTCCGTGTTCAAGCCCGACATCAGCACCTTCACGCCGTGATGGACTTCGCCCAGCACGTTCGCGGCCGGAATCGCACAATCGGCAAACACCAGTTCGCAAGTATTCGAGCCGCGCATGCCGAGCTTGTCGAGTTTCTGTGCGGTCGTAAATCCCTGCATCCCTCGCTCGACGATGAACGCGGTCATGCACTTGCTGCCGGCCTCCTTGCCTGCCGTGCGCATGTAGACGACCAATACGTCGGCCTCGGGGCCGTTGGTGATCCACATCTTGCTGCCGTTCGCGATCCAGACGTCGCCACGCAATTCCGCGCGGCATTGCATCGATCCGACCACGTCGGAACCCGCGCCGGGCTCGCTCATCGCGAGCGCGCCCTTCCACTCGCCGCTGCACAGCTTTGGCAGGTACTTCGTGCGCTGTGCGTGGTTGCCGTTGTGGTAGAGGTTCTGCACGCATAGGTTGGAGTGCGCGCCGTAACTCAATCCCACCGAACCCGACGCACGCGAAATTTCTTCCATCGCCACGAGGTGCGCGAGAAAACCCATGTCCGAACCGCCGAACTCACCCGGGATCGCGATCCCGAGCAGGCCCATCGCACCAAACTTTTCCCACAGGTCTGACGGGAACAGGTTGTCGTGGTCGATCTGTTCCGCGCGCGGCGCGATTTCCGCTTCCGCGAAGCGACGCACGGCGTCGCGCAGTGCATCGAGTTCTTCACCGAGCGGGAATGTGCGCATGATTATCAGCCGTGCCGCATGCGGCCGAGAAAACGCGGCGTGCCCATGTATGGCAGCTTCACGCGGCCGATCAGGTCGATGCGTTCCTCCGCCATGCGGTCGGCAGCCTTGTAGGTCGGGATGCCATCGCGGTCGGCGATGTGGAAGATCTTGCCGAGGTTGTAATAGATCGTGCGCATCATGCGCATCGCGCGCTCGCGGTTGTAACCGTCGATCTCGAGCGACACGTTCATCAGGCCACCTGCATTCACCGCGTAGTCGGGTGCGTACAGCATGCCGCGTGCGGAGAGTTCGTCGCCGATCGCTTCCGTGGAAAGCTGGTTGTTGGCTGCGCCGCAGATGATCTTGCACTTCAGGCGCGGCAAGGTGTGTTCGTTGACGGTGCCGCCCAGCGCGCACGGCGAATACACGTCCGCATCGGTGTCGTAGATCGCGTCGAGCGACACCGCTTCGGCACCGTAGTCGTCCACGGCCTTTTGCACGAGGGTCTGGTTGATGTCGGTGACGAACACCTTCGCGCCCTGTTCGCGCAGCAGCTTGATGAACTGCATGCCGACATGGCCTGCGCCCTGCACGGCGTAGGAGAACTTGCCGACTTCCTCATGCCCGTACTTGACCTGCAACGCAGCCATCAGGCCCTGCAGCGTGCCGTATGCCGTGAACGGCGACGGATCGCCCGAACCGCCATGCACCTGATGCACGCCGGTCACGTAGTCGGTTTCGCGGAACACGTATTCCATGTCGTTGACATCGATGCCGACGTCCTCGGCGGTGATGTAACGGCCATTGAGCGAGTTCACGAAGCGGCCGAATGCGCGGAACAGCGCCTCGGACTTGTCCTTGTTCGGGTCGCCCCAGATTACCGCCTTGCCGCCGCCGAGATTCAGGCCGGATACCGCCGCCTTGTAGGTCATGCCGCGCGAGAGGCGCAGCACATCGTCCAGCGCGTCCTGTTCGGAGGCATACGGCCACATGCGCAGCCCGCCGAGCGCCGGGCCGAGCACGCTGTTGTGGATGGCGATGATCGCCTTGAGGCCGGCATCGGCGTTGTGGCAGAACACCACTTCCTCATGACCGTGCTTGGCGAGGGTTTCAAAAATCATTGCGAACTCCGGATGGATAACGTGCGACGGACGGGCAGCCGGTCGGCCACCGATGACCCGTCGTGGGACGGGGAAGCCGGGCATTTTATCCCACTGTGGAGCCGCGCGTCGTCCATACCGTGCAATCGGTACGCAGCCTCGTTTCAGGGTCGTCCGTACCAGGCGTGGCTGCGTCGTCCCGGTGCCATTGCCTCGGAGGCAGGCGTAGCCATCACGAATGACGCTAGAACCATCGATACGCATTCAATCAGAACTGGCGCAAGGAATGCATGCGGATCCAGCAAGAGGCCAGCCATTTCTCGCCCGCCAGTACCGGCATGCCAGCATGCAGGCTGTGGGGGTTCGGGCTGGCGTCCGCGTGCAGGTTGCGGAACATCACGGCGCGTCCACGCCTGGACTGAACCGTGACATCGCAATATGGAAATACGGTTTCACCGCCTTGCAGCACCGTGTTGAGATAGACGCAGACCGTGCTGTGCCGCTGCCCTCCGGGCATCGCGAGTTGCGGCGCAGACGGAGAAAAATAATCGCGGTGAGGGCGGTATTGGTCGCCGAAGCCATAGTGCAGCAGAGCCAGTTCTTCGCAGTTCGCGAGATCCAACCCCGCCATCGTCGCCATGCGCTGTTGCAATACGCGAACACCGACATCATCGAGAGTCGGCACGAAGCTCATGTGCTGGCTCGTGCGCACTTCGTCTTCGAGCGGCTGTCCTGTGATTGGGTGCATCACTTGCGAACGTTCGAGGAAACGCGCCCCCGAATAGATCAGATAACGGCAATCCTCGTCGCTAAGCAAATCGTCGCAGGTCGCGATTTCAGTGGATTCGCAATGCCGCTCGATGCTGGGCTGCGGCGCGACCAGACGCAACGCCTCCCACGGCGGTTCGATTGTTGATAGGGAAGCCACAGCAGCAGTGTCGTCTACAGGTTCAGGCAGTTCGACCGGAATGCCGGCTGTGCGCAATTCGTTGGCGAAATCGAGAGCTTGTGCCGGATCGCGCGCCAATCCGCGACCCGCATGCAGGCGGTCGGCGAGCAAAGCCGCGCTGACCGGGTCGCGCGCATCGGTCGCGCGTTTCAGGCACGTCACGGCTGCCTGCTGATGGATCGCCTCTTCGCGTTGCCCGAACAGTAGTGCAGCGACGCGCAATGCAGCCGGATACCCGCGCTGCGCACTATCGGCCAGCCATGTTTCGATACGTTGAACTTCCCGCGGCAGCGCCACGCCGCCCAGCGCGATCTGCGCGAGCAAGTACGGTGTCTCCGGCGTTCCGCCCGCGTATTCGGCGCGCAGCAGCAACTCCACTGCATGCGCGGGATTCGCCTCGCGGTCGAAACCATGAAGATGAAGTATCGCCAGTTCGGTCAACGCAGCCGGGTGTTCGTGTGCGGCCGCAAGTTCAAGCCATTGCGCCGCTCCGAGGATGTCCATCGCGGCGAGTCGTTCGCGCGCGCGCCGATAGTCCTGCTCGGCTGCACCGCGGTCGATCGGGTGCGCGAGGGTTCGCGAAGGAAAGTCGGACATGGATTGAAGCACCCGGAATTTGGTTGAGCCTGGATAGGCGGTGAGTGTAACAAGCGCGATCTCGCAAACATCCGGATCCAGCGTGTTCGTGCGGCGCAGACATCAGGCGCATGGTGCGACTGCACGTTACAATCGGGGCCATCCCGCAAGTCCCACATCGGAGTACCGATGAGCACGCCCAGCCCTTCCTCGACCGACCGCGGCAACGCGTTGGCCACCGATTCCAATCCCGAAGCCAGCCCATTGCGCTTCGTCACCGCAGCGAGCCTGTTCGACGGCCACGACGCCGCGATCAACATCATGCGTCGGCTGATCCAGGCGCAGGGCGCGGAGGTCATCCACCTCGGCCACAATCGCAGCGTCGAGGACGTCGTCCGCGCCGCGTTGCACGAGGACGCCGACGCGATCGCGCTGTCGAGCTACCAGGGCGGCCATGTCGAATACTTCAAGTACATGGTCGACATGCTGCGCGAACGCGGCGCCGGCCATATCCGCGTGTTCGGCGGCGGCGGCGGCACCATCACGCCCGAGGAGATCCGCGAACTCGAAGCCTACGGCGTCGAACGCATCTACCACCCCAATGACGGCATGAAGATGGGGTTGGTGGAGATGATCGAGGATGTGGTGGCGCGCGCGGCGCGTGCGCGGGACTTGGGACTTGGATCTGGGGGTTGGGGGAAGGCCGACGCTCCGGGTATCGATGACGAGATCGGCATCGGTCGCGCGCTCAGCGCAATCGAGGATGGGGCCTACAGCGAATCGGAATTGGTGAAGTTGCGCAAGCGCTGGGCTTCTGGTTTTCACCAATCCCCAGTCCCCAGCCTCCAGCCCCATCCCACGACGCCCGTCGTCGGCATCACCGGTACCGGCGGCGCGGGCAAGTCGTCTGTCACCGACGAATTGCTGAACCGTTTCCTTGCGCACTTCCCGAAAATGCGCATCGCGGTAATCTCGGTCGACCCGACCCGTCGCCGCAGCGGCGGCGCGTTGCTCGGCGACCGCATCCGCATGAACTCGCTGCGCAGCCATCGCGTCTACATGCGCTCGATGGCCACGCGCCGGCAGAACGTCGCGACCAACGCGGTATTGAAGGATTGCATCGCGTTCCTGAAAGGCCTCGACTACGACCTGATAATCGTCGAGACAGCTGGCATCGGCCAGTCGGATTCGGAGATCGTCGACCTCGTCGATTTCCCGATGTACGTGATGACGTCCGATTACGGCGCGGCATCGCAGCTCGAAAAGATCGACATGGTCGACTTCGCCGAGCTCATCGTGCTCAACAAGTACGACAAGCGCGGCGCCGAGGACGCGTTGCGCGACGTGCGCAAACAGTGGAAGCGCAACCGCATCGCGTTCAAGACGCCCGACGAAGACGTGCCGGTTTATCCGACCATCGCCAGCCAGTTCAACGATCCTGGCATCAGCTGGATGTTCGCGAATCTGTGCCGGTTGCTGCGCGAGAAGCTGCACCTGCCGGCCGAGAAGTGGACGCCGCATCTCGACACGACACTGAAGGAGCCGCGGGCGACCGTGCTCATCCCCGGCGCGCGTGCGCGCTACCTCGCGGAGATCGCGGAGCAGGGCAGGGCGATCAACGTGGGGATCGACAAGCAGGCCGAAGCCGCCGATCGTGCGCAGGCGTTCTGGCAGGCATTGCATGAACTGGGAGACGGAGCGCTGCCAAGACAACTCGCCCTCTACGAAGCCGACGATGTCCTCGTTCCCGGGCGGGCCGAATCCTCCAAGCCCGTTCGTGGTGAGCCTGTCGAACCACGCGCGGGCTACGAAGCGAAATCCGATCATGGTTCGACAGGCTCACCACGAACGGATTTTCCCGACCGCACCCTCTTGGCCCTGCGCCAGCGCTACAACGACGCCGTCCAGGCACTTTCCTCCCACTCGCTCAAGTTGCTGCGCGAATGGCCGGCGCGATTGAAGTCGATCACCGACGACGTCACCGAATACGAAGTCCGCGGCAAGGTCATCAAGGTCGAGAACTACCGCGATTCGCTGTCGCACCAGAAAATCCCGAAGATTGCCGCGCCAACGTACAAGTCCTGGGGCGAGCTGCTGACCTTCCTCGGCAAGGAAAACCTGCCGGGCAGTTATCCATACACCGGCGGCGTGTATCCGTACCGCCGCACCGGCGAAGACCCGATCCGCATGTTCGCGGGAGAAGGGACGCCGGAGCGCACCAATCGTCGTTTCCATTACCTGTCCGTCGGCCAGCCGGCGGTGCGCCTGTCCACCGCATTCGACAGCGTCACGTTGTACGGCGAAGACCCCGCGCCGCGCCCGGACATCTACGGCAAGATCGGCAATTCCGGCGTCAACATCCCGACGCTCGACGACATGAAGAAGCTGTATTCCGGCTTCGACCTGTGCGCGCCGACCACGTCGGTATCGATGACGATCAACGGCCCCGCGCCGATGATCCTTGCGATGTTCATGAACACCGCGATCGACCAGCAGGTCGAGAAGTACCTGCGTGCCGACGACGCGCGCTGGGCCGATACGCAATCGATGATCGACGCGTTCTTCGCGGGCAAGACCCGACCCGTATATTTCGGCGAACTACCGTCCAGCAACAATGGCCTTGGCCTGGCGCTGCTCGGCATCACCGGCGATCAGTTCGTCGATGCGGAAACTTATGCGCGCATCAAGGGCGAAACCCTGCGCAGCGTGCGCGGCACCGTGCAGGCGGACATCCTCAAGGAGGACCAGGCGCAGAACACCTGCATCTTCAGCACCGAGTTCGCGCTGCGCATGATGGGGGACATCCAGCAGTATTTCGTCGACCAGAAGGTGCGCAACTTCTACTCGGTGTCGATCAGCGGATACCACATCGCCGAAGCCGGCGCGAACCCGATCTCGCAGCTCGCGTTTACGCTGTCGAATGGCTTCACCATCGTCGAGTACTACCTCGCGCGCGGGATGACCATCGACGACTTCGCGCCGAACCTGTCGTTTTTCTTCAGCAATGGCATGGACCCGGAATACACCGTGATCGGCCGCGTCGCGCGCCGCATCTGGGCGCGTGCGATGCGCGAGCGCTACGACGCCGACGCGCGCAGCCAGATGATGAAGTACCACATCCAGACATCCGGTCGATCGCTGCACGCGCAGGAAATCCAGTTCAACGACATCCGTACGACGCTGCAGGCCTTGTACGCGCTGTTCGACAACTGCAACTCGCTGCACACCAACGCCTACGACGAAGCGATTACCACGCCGACCGAAGAGAGCGTGCGTCGCGCGGTGGCGATCCAGATGATCATCAACAAGGAACTCGGCCTGAATTTCTGCGAAAACCCTTGGCAGGGCAGCTTCATCGTCGACAAGCTCACCGACCTCGTCGAGGAAGCCGTCTACAAGGAGTTCGAGGCGATCAGCGAACGCGGCGGCGTGCTCGGCGCGATGGACACCATGTACCAGCGCGGCAAGATCCAGGACGAGTCGATGTACTACGAGCACAAGAAACACGACGGCTCGCTGCCGCTGGTCGGCGTCAACACCTTCCTGCCGAAGGATGACCGGGGAATTGTTACCGAGATCGAACTGATCCGCAGCACCGAGGAAGAAAAAAACCAGCAGATCGCAAATGTCCACGGCTGGCAGAAATCTCGCAACGTCCTCGCACCCGTCGGCGAAACATCGCACGACCACATGGCCGATGCCGATGAGGCAACAGAACCTGATACGCACGACGGTCATGGCCTGGCCTACCTGCAGAAGACCGCACGCGATCGCCGCAACGTCTTCGAATCGCTGATGGAAGCCGTCAAGACCCACAGCCTCGGCCAGATCAGTCATGCACTGTATGACGTGGGCGGGGAATATCGGCGAAATATGTGATGGCTGAGTCGCGTCGACCAGTCGAGGGAGGCGAGTGCTGCGCTTGAAGGACAGAAGATACATCTTGCGTTGATCGGCGGACTCGTGCCCGCCGTGCACAATGCCTCGCGTGACCTACGAGCGGCCTGCCTTCGCGTGGATGACGAAGCGCGTCATGGGCGCACAGACTGATGGCTACGTTCCGCGAAGCTGAGCGGATCGGCTTCGATTGCTTACAGGTCGTCCGACTTGCTCTGGTTGCCAACACACCGCAATCAGGGACTATGCAAGCACTGGTGCGAAGCCGGAACTCGAACCAACGCGTTCGGGAGCGGCAGATTTCGAGTCCGATGCCCTCGTCAGTTCCGCGACGACGGAATGGCCGCACAGCGGACGTACAGGTCAAAGGGTGGACGATCGGAAGGTCACGGAAGAGAGTGACATTCTGGAAGTATCACCACAGGAGTGAACGTCATGATCCGAACCACCATCGTTGCAATGGCATTGACTTGCTGCACCAGCGCAATCGCTGCCGCAGCCCCCGCACCATCGACACCGCCTCCGTCTGCCCCGGCGCAGTGGCACAACACGATCCACCCCATCCCATCAGGCTCCCAAGCGGCTACACAAGCAGTGCCTGCGACAGCAGCCACGCCACCCGCCGCCGACGGCTCGTGGCACAACACGATCCATCCGATCCCTGCGGGCGCTCAGGCCGCGACTGAATCTTCGCCTGCGACAGCAGCGCCGCCAGCGGGTGCCGATGGGCCGCAGTGGCACAACACGATCCATCCGATCCCTGCGGACGCTCAGGCCACAACTGACTCTTCGCCTGCGACAGCAGCTAAGCCGTCTGCTGCCAACGGATCGTGGCACAACACGATCCATCCGATCCCTGCAGGCGCGCAGGGCGCGACCACGGCCGCGAAGACGAGCCACAAGCGCGTCACGCACAAGCATCACAAGTAGGCTGCCAGTCAGTTTGCATGGCGGCGCTGTTTTTTGGCGTCGTGATGCATTGTCGTGCCGTCGCATGCCACTGGCAGCAGCGGCACAGCCGCTTTGATAAGCGGAGTGGAGGGCTGGAAGCCTTGTGGAGAGAATTGTGAAAAGGCCTGTGAGTGCCAATGCAAGCCGTAGTGCCGAGCGAATATGCCCACATGTGCGCATGGACGCGTGCGTGGCATTGCAATTCGATCTGCAAAGTAAAAACCCCCTGATCTCTCAGGGGGTTGCTTGGAATGGTGCGTGGAGGGCACCGCAAAAGTCCACGCACGCGTTGCAGTGTCTATGTCACATTGTCGAATAGCGGAAATATACCCCCAGATATACCCCCGCGTTGAGTCGGTCTTCCTCGTCTTCTTCATACGAACATGGGCAGGGAGTGATGGTTGTGCAACTTGCGAAAACTACACAAACCTACACATTTCGAGCGGTTCAGGTTGCCTGCATGGGTGTCGCGGGATAGGCTTTTGATCACTCCGGTCTTCCCTACGGTCTGCCTGCCTGCCCGCCTCGGCGGGGACACCGTCTTTTGGCGGGTTACCGGAGTCTTATTTTGGTGTCAGCGTGATCTCGTGCAGATAAAAGTGCGTGCCGTTCACATCGCGCTTAACCAATGTGCCCATCAGGTAAGCGTTCCCCAGTGCTCTTGTTCGAGTGCACGGGTGGCGGGGGGAGTCGAACTAGGATTTACACTCCTGAATCGCGAGCGTCGATCAATGGAAATCCCGCGACCTGGCATCCAGCGACCCCAGCAACGCGCTGGCATCGTGCAGGCGTGTCGCAATCAGATTGCCGACGCCATCGACCGATTCCCATTGACCATCGACGACCAGCAAGCGTGAACCAAGCAGTTCCTTCCGCTGCCGCTCACCAAGATCCGGCCAGACGATGATCTGCACATTCCCGCTTTCATCCTCCAGCGTGACGAATGTGGTTCCATGGGCGGTCTCTGGCCGCTGCCTGAGTGTGACCAACCCCGCTGCGCGCACGCGCGAACCTGTAGGCCGCATCGCGATCTGCGAGCTGTCCAGGCACCGTTGACGTTGCAGACGCTCGCGCAACAGGGCGACTGGATGCGCCCCCAGGGTCAACCCCACGCGCGCGTAGTCGGCCAACATGTCCTCGCCCACTGATGGAGCGGGCAATGCAACCGCCGCTTCATCCGGGCTCGTCGCGAACAGGGGCTTCTGCTGTTCGACGCCCGCGATGGTCCAACGCGCATCATTGCGGTGACCCGCAAGCGTCCGAAGGGCGCCTGCCTCCGCCAGCAAAGCCTGCTCGCGCTGGTTCAGGCGCACGCGGTGGCACAGATCTGCGACATCCCGGAATGGCATCGCACGCATTGCCGCGACGAGCCGTTGGGCCGTCGCCATCGAAAATCCACGCACCTCACGCAGACCAAGTCGAATCGTCGGCTGCTCTTCTGCGCGGTCGCTGCCCTCAAGACTGTTGTCCCAATCGCTGGCGGTCACGTCCACCGGCAGGATCACAATCCCGTGCCGACGCGCGTCCTGAGTGAGCTGGCTGGTCGAGTAGAAGCCCATCGGCAGCGAGTTCATGAGCGCGCAAGTAAACGCAGCAGGCTCGTGGCACTTCAACCAGCAACTCGCGTAGGTCAGCAAGGCGAAGCTGGCCGCATGGCTCTCCGGGAATCCGTAGCCGGAAAATCCTTTGATCTGGTCGAATGTCTCCTCGGCGAAGGCCCGGGTATAGCCGTTCGCGAGCATGCCTCGAACAACCTTGTCGTGGTGGTGGTCCATGTTGCCGCGGCGCTTCCACGCCGCCATCGATCGCCGCAAGTCGTCGGCCTCTCCCGCGTTGTAGCCTGCGGCAACCATCGCCATCTGCATCACTTGTTCCTGGAACAACGGCACGCCCAAGGTGCGCTCGAACACCTTGCGGATCGCCTCATTCGGGTAGGTGGCAACTTCCTTTCCCTGCCGGCGACGCAGGAACGGATGCACCATCTTTCCCTGGATCGGTCCGGGCCGGATGATCGCAACCTCGATGACCAGGTCGTAGAAGCAGACCGGCTTCATGCGCGGCAGCATCGACATCTGCGCGCGGCTCTCGATCTGGAACACCCCGACGGTGTCGGCCTTGCCGATCATGGCGTAAGTGGCTGGATCTTCGGCCGGGATCGTCGCCGGCGTCAGATCGAGCCCCCTGTGCGCACGCAGCAGGTCCAGCGTCTTGCGGATGCAGGTGAGCATCCCCAGAGCCAGACAATCGACCTTGAGCAGCCCCAGCGTGTCCAGGTCGTCCTTGTCCCACTGGATGATCGTGCGGTCCGGCATCGCCGCGTTCTCGACCGGCACGAGCGTGGTGAGCGATGCATCGGAGATCACAAAGCCGCCGACATGCTGGGATAGATGGCGTGGGTGATCGAGCAGTTCACGCGTCAGGCCGATCACACGTTTCATGATTGGTGTGTCCGGATTGAAGCCCGCTTCTACGAGACGAAATTCCAGTTCCGTTCCACCAACGCGCCAGCTCCCGCAGTTGCTCAATGCACTGACCTGATCGGGCGGCAGTCCCAACGTCTTGGCGACATCGCGGACGGCGCTCTTGCTGCGGTAGGAGATGACAGTTGCGGCAAGCGCTGCCCGATCGCGTCCATAGCGTCGGTAGATGTATTGGATGACCTCTTCGCGCCGTTCGTGCTCGAAGTCGATGTCGATGTCCGGCGGCTCGTTGCGTTCCTTGCTGATGAACCGCTCCATGAGCATGTTCGACCGCATCGGGTCGACTTCGGTCACGCCCAGCGCGAAACACACCGCCGAGTTCGCCGCCGAACCGCGTCCCTGGCAGAGGATGTGCTGGCTGCGCGCGAACCGGACGATGTCGTGGACGGTCAGGAAATAGGGTTCGTAGTCGAGCTCCCGGATCAGTCGGAGCTCGTGCTCGATCTGGTCGCGCACGGCGGCAGTAATGCCTTCCGGCCAGCGCCAGCGGATGCCCTCTTCGGTGAGATGGCGCAGCCAGGTTGCAGGGGTGTAGCCATCGGGCACGATCTGGCTGGGATAGCGATAGCGCAACTGGTCGAGCGTGAAGCGGCAACGCTCGACAATGCGCATTGTCTCCGCCAGAAGGTCGGATCCATAGATCACTGCAAGCCCAGCGCGCGTGCGCAGGTGGCGTTCTCCATTGCGGAACAGGAAAGCTCCGGCTTCGGCGATCGTCAGCCGGTGCTTGATCGACGTCATGGTGTCTTGCAGCGCGCGGCGACGGCGAAGATCCATGTGGACATCGCCCGTTGCGACCATGCGGATGTCGATCGCATGGGCAGCTTCGGTCAACTCCCCGAGGCGCGTTCCATCGTCGCGATCGCGGTGCAATTCAATCGCAAGCCACAGCCGGTCGCCGAAGATGTGCCGTAGCCAGGTGCCATCACCCCGAGCGATTTGGGGGCCAGGAATCCACAGCACCAAAGTGCCTGGAAGCCCATCGGCGATGTCGTCCCGCGACAAACGGTAGTCGCCTTTCCCTGCTGCGCGCCGACCGGTCGTAATCAGCCTGCAGAGGGTTTCGTAGCCTTGATGGGTTTCGACCAGGATAACGATCTTGAGGCCGTCGTCGAGAGTGATCTCGCTGCCCACGATGAGCGGCACACCCGTGCGGCGGGATGCTTCATAGGCGCGCACGATGCCAGCGAGCGAACAGTCGTCCGTGATGGCCAGCGCCGCGTATCCGCATGCCTGCGCGCGTTCGAACAATTGCAGGGCGCTTGCGGCACCCCGCTGGAACGAGAAGTCGCTCAGGCAATGCAGCTCGGCGTAGGCCGGCACGTTCACGCGAACCACCCATGCAGCATCCACGAGCCCTGCTGACCGACGGGTGCGAAGGCCCACGCACGCTGGCCACGGGCCGTTTCGAGGATGTAGTAGTCCCGGCGTGCGTCGTCACCGTCCCACCAGCCGCTCTCCAGACGCTCAGGGCCAGCGAGGATGACGGGGTGCGCCTCACGCAACGGGATCGGACGACGCAGCAGCCATGTCGGGCGTGCGGGCCGGTCGAGATCACCGAGCAGTCGTTGACCATCCTGCCGTTGCCATGCATGTTCGGGGCGCGGATCCGCACGCGGCGCAATTTGATAGACCGCATCATTGCCCAACCGCGCGCGCAGGCGTTCCCGCAACTGCTGCCACGGCACTGATTGCGCCGGCCGCGTCTCGAACAAATCCTGGCCGGTCGGAACAAAGGGCGGCAGTTGCCTGGCGATCAGGCGCACCGCGACCACCGGCTTCGGAATGCGCACCTGCTCAAGACGGGTCTTCGTGAGCTCGAACAACATGCGCGGATCGCGCTCTGCTGCGAGCAATCCCACCGGCATGTCGGTCGGTGGATGGTCCTCGTGTTCGAGGCGCACCACGAATGTCTGGACGCCGCCGTCGCGACCCGCGAGATAGGCGGCAAGGTCGGAGACCAGACGTCGCAACGGAAAGATCAGGGCGAGGTGATTGGAGATCTCGTAGTTAAGCTCCACGCGCACATCGAACACATCCGGTGGCCGGTAGAAGGTCAGCAGTTCCGGCGCCTGCCCGAGCATGCGGTCCAGGCACAGCAGCAGCTCGCTGCCGAAGCGGCGACGTAGCCCATCGCGCGGCAGCGCGAACAACTGGCGCAGGTGGCGGATGCCCATCGCGTGCAGGCGCTCACCAGTGTCGCCTGGCAGGCATGCACGACGCACAGGGACGCGCGCCAGGACATTCTCCAACTGCGCGTCATGCAGGATCGCGACCCCATCGGCTACGCCAGCGAGCACTCGCGCAGCATGCGCTGTCGGCGCGAGCGCGATCCGGTGGCGGAAGCCGAGTTCGGTGAGGTCCTGCCGCAATGCCGCCTCGAATTTCGGCCACTGCCCCATGATCTGGAAGCTCGCCTTTGCTTCCAACACGATGGCATTGGGCCAACCGGCCCAGACCTGCGAACTGAAGCGATACGCCCACGCGGCGAGGAACCGCTGCCAGCGTTCGATCGCATCCGGATCGTGTTCGATCATCGCGAAGTGGGCGAGTAGGGCATGCGCTGCCGCAAGGCGTTGACCGGGGTGCAGGCCCGCCGCCGCAGCCGAAGCGTTCACTGCGAGGATTTCGCGTCGTTGGGCCGGACCGC
Source organism: Pseudomonadota bacterium (assembly GCA_043747745.1). Classification (GTDB taxonomy): domain Bacteria; phylum Pseudomonadota; class Gammaproteobacteria; order Xanthomonadales; family Xanthomonadaceae; genus SZAS-103. The sequence goes on along the minus strand of JAYTOP010000099.1, from coordinate 7,493 downwards.
CGACGATGACGAGCGGTTTGTCGGGCTCTGGGTGGCGCCGAAGGACGCTATCGAGCCCTAGATGGGGGAAGAGAATGCATGCCCACAACATGGCCCGCTCCCATCACTGGAAACGGGTGATGGGGAACGCGCGCGCAGGCGCGATCCCGCCCCGGCATTTGCGCACGGTGACGTGCCGGTCCAGACCAATCTCCAGCCGCAATGCTGCCGGCGATGCGTTCTCGGCATGCTGCCGATCGCGCAGCACGAAGCCCAGCGCATGGCCGGTCATCGCAGCCACCTGGAGCCGACGCAAGGCGGGATGGTCGATGCGCTGCGGCCAACCCAATACGGCTGCGCAACTGCCCGATCGCAGGCACTGCTCGAATGCCCAGACTGCCTGCTTCGGTTCGGCGTCGATGATCTCCAGATGACGCAGGTCCACGCCCCGTGCCTGCCAGGCCGGCGCATACGGGACATACGGCGGTGCGATCAGCACCACGGTCCTCTTCGCCTGGGTCAACCGCGCGAGCGTCGGGATGACGAGGTCGATCTCGCCCACGCCATCGGCGGTCAGCAGGATCTCGGTGAGCGCGCGCTCCGGCCAGCCACCCGTCGGCAGTGCCGCATCGAGCGCAGTGTGGCCTGTCGGCTCGCAATGCTCCGGCTTTGGAGCCTGCCGGCCACGCCAGACATGGCGCGCGTCGAGCAACTCATGAATCGCCAGCGGCGCACCCATCAGCCTCTCCTGACCAGGCCGCAGTAAATGCCTTCGATCGCGAAGTCGGCATCTGCTGGAATGGGAATGGGCGCGTAGGCGGGATTGCGCGGCAGCAGAATGATCTGCTGCCTGGTGAGCTTGAGGCGCTTGATCGTGATCTCGCCATCGATGCGCGCGACGACGATCTGACCGTTCTGCGCTTCGGGCGTGCGCTTGATCGCGACCAGGTCGCCATCGAAGATTCCATCGTCGATCATCGAGTCGCCCTCGATGCGCAGCAGGTAGTCCGGCGTTTGTTCGAAGCAGTTGCGGTCGAGCAGCAAGTGTTCGTCCAGCCCGATGTCGGCGCCGATCGGCGCACCAGCAGCGACCCGACCCAGGACTGACAATTGAAGCTGGGCAGGGCGGTTGCGTCGACGCACGGGGGTGAGCCGGATACCGCGCGCCTGGCCCGGCGTGCGCACGAGCGCGCCGGCGTCTTCGAGTGCACGCAGGTGGTAGATCGCAGTCGAATTGCGTTGGAACCCGAACGCCGCTGCGATCTCAAGCTGGCTTGGTGGAACGCCATCGCGTTCGATCCGCTCACGGATGTAGGCGAGGATGGCGCGTTGTTTGTCGGTCAGATGCATGTGCATATTATTATTCAATTCTGGACGCAAGAAATGCGCCCTTTGCGATTCAACCACTTGGCCGAGATATCTCGTGTTGGATGGCAGCAAGACCGTCTGGCGACACTCTCGACCCGGCCTGTCTCACCGACCGAGACCGGCCGGCATCCACCCGGTCATCTCAAGAATCTGGCAGTACCATTGCCCGATCGCATTCGCCACGGATGATGTCCATGTGCTACTCGGCTGAGGTCTGGGCGGACTACCACAAGTACACCCGCACCTGGGGCGCTGAACTCAGCATCCAAGACTTCCATCGCATCTACTGGAAGCGGCAACAGCAGCCCACCACCATGATTCCGAAGGCGATGGATGCTGCGTTTTCCAACCCTCAGACCGATGAGGAACGCCAGATCAAAACATTGATCGATGAGTTCAACAGTCAGCAGGCCGCGAAGCTGGAGGAGGACATCTTCAAGCAGCGGAAACGGCTCGCGGACGCCGAGCGCACCCTCCAGACCAAGACAACGAAAAAGGCGCTGGAAGATCAGCGCATCGCCACGGGAAAGGTAGCGTGGGGGCTTGGGAAGCTGGCCGACATCCGCCGCACTGAATTGAAGGATCGCGATTCCCGCATCTTCCCCGGTTGGTATGCCCCGGTCATGGTCATGGAGAACGGACGGCGCGTCGTCAAGCCGATGCGCTACCAGTGCCGCCCAGCCGGCAAGCCCGCGTTCTATGACACCAAGTATCCGGGCTGCTACAACGCGCGACGAGACAACCTTGAGGGCTTCTGGAAAGAACAATACGGGTTCTCCCACGGCATCATGGTCGTCAATGCGTTCTTCGAAAACGTGAGCCGACACGCGATGGAAGGCCGCGAGTTGGCTGCCGACGAGAAAGAGCAAAAAGTGGTCCTTGAGTTCAAGCCGACACCGACGCAGGACATGCTGGTCGCGTGCGTCTGGTCGCATTGGGAACAAGACGGGGAGGAATTGCTGTCATTCGCCGCGATCACCGACGAGCCACCCGCCGAAGTCGCGGCAGCCGGGCATGACCGCTGCATCATCCCGCTCAAACCCGAGAACATCGACGCCTGGCTCAATCCGGACCGGAGCAACCTGGCGGCTCAATACGCGATCCTGGACGACCGTGCGCGACCGTACTACGAGCACCGCATGGCGGCTTGATCTGAGTGCAACGCTGCCGGAACCACTTCGTCACGGTCGTACTGCGTTCGGAAGTACAACTCTTCGATGCGCGCGCGGGACATAGTCGAGCAGCAAGGTCTGCAGCCGCTCGGAGGTCAAGCACGCCATCATCTGATCGGCAACCTTGCGCCATCGAGTTGAGCGTGGCGAATGTTTCAAAGTGACCGGTCAGTGCCCAATGCAATCGATCCCTTTCGGTCGCAGCCGAACGTCAGCTTGCTTGCTCATGTTCTACGCCACCTCATGAATTTGTACCCGCAAAATGTCGCGAACAATCGGTAACATTTGGAATCTGAAATCCATTCCTGATTAGCCCCGAAGCTCAGCCATGATGACTCGCATCGGCAGCAACGGCAGGGAATTGCCGCGCTTCTTGAAGCACCAAAATGCACCATCATTGATTCGCGCCGCAGTCCACGAAGTGCTTAGCATTGCGATGAAATTGCAGCTGAGTCTCGGGGCTAATCAGGAATCCATTTGATGAACGATGTGGAAAAGCTGCTTCGCCAAGTGGGCCGATCCGACGGCAGGTCTGGTGATCGTGTTCTACGGTTTCGTCGAGGGTCGGCATGCTTGGAAGAAAGCCGGCCCGTACAGGCATCGACTCTTATTCGAATGTCCGCTTCGAGATGCTGAATTGCATGAATCGACCGGCAGGTCATAGCCGATCTCTGATTTGTCAAGAACGACTGTTTGCGGACCCTTGCTTGTTCCCGCATGGCGTCTGTCCAGCAGAGTCGCGTACGACTTCACCCGCCAAACCGCCCCTTTCAACATGGAGCCGGCATTCGAATGGCAATGCTCCATATGCGAGTTTCCTTCCTACTCATCAAGCTCAGGCCCAAGCCCAAGTGGACCGCGGCTACCCACGTCCACGATATACGAAGCCTATAGCTTCCATCAGCAATAACTACTTCATCTATCGGAGCGGGTGATCTAATCTGGCCCTTCGCCTTCAAGGCTAAACCACCAAGGAAACAACCATGTCATCCGAATCGAAATGCCCGGTCTCTGGCGGCGCCCGCAGCCATGCTGTGTCAGGGGCCCTGACAAACGCAGCTTGGTGGCCCGAGCAGCTGAATCTGAAGATCCTGCATCAGCGTTCCTCGTTGTCCGACCCGCTGGGTGAGGAATTCAACTATGCCGAGGAATTCAAGACACTCGACCTCGACGCAGTGGTCAGGAACCTGCACGCGCTGATGACCGACTCCCAACCTTGGTGGCCTGCGGACTACGGCCACTACGGACCATTCTTCGTCCGCATGGCTTGGCACGCTGCAGGTACCTACCGCATCTTCGATGGTCGCGGCGGCAGTGGTAGCGGCGAGCAGCGCTTCGCGCCGCTCAACAGCTGGCCGGACAACGGCAACCTCGACAAGGCGCGGCGGTTGCTCTGGCCGATCAAGGCCAAATACGGCCGCAAGCTTTCGTGGGCGGATCTTTTCATCCTTGCAGGCAACATCGCGATGGAATCGATGGGTTTCAAGACCTTCGGTTTCGGCGGCGGTCGTGCGGATGTCTGGGAACCGGACGAGGCCATTTTCTGGGGTGCTGAGAAGACGTGGTTGGGCGATGAGCGCTACAGCGGCGATCGCGAACTCGCCAATCCGCTCGCCGCCGTCCAGATGGGATTGATCTACGTGAATCCGGAAGGCCCGAACGGTAATCCGGATCCACGCGGGTCCGCGCGCGACATCCGGGAAACCTTCGCCCGCATGGCCATGAATGACGAAGAAACCGTCGCGCTCACCGCCGGCGGCCACACCTTCGGCAAGTGCCACGGCGCGGTGAACGGGAAGCACGTCGGTCACGAGCCCGAGCGTGCAGACATCGAGCACCAGGGCCTGGGCTGGATCAACAGTTTCGAAACCGGCCATGGCGTGCACGCATTCACCAGCGGCCTCGAAGGCGCGTGGACCAAGAACCCGATCCAGTGGGACATGGGCTACTTCGAGAACTTGTTCGGCTACGAGTGGGAGCTGACCACGAGTCCGGCTGGTGCAAAACAGTGGAAGCCCGTAGGCCACACCGGCGATGGCACTGTGCCCGACGCGCACGATCCGTCCAAGCGCCATGCGCCGATGATGACCACGGCCGATATGGCCATGCGCATGGATCCGGATTACGAGAAGATCTCACGCCGCTTCATGGCCAACCCGCAGGAGTTCGCGGATGCATTCGCACGCGCTTGGTACAAGCTGACCCACCGCGACATGGGCCCCCGCGCCCGCTACCTCGGCAAGCTCGTGCCGAAGGAAGAGTTGCTCTGGCAGGATCCGGTACCGGCGGTGGACCATCCGCTGATCGATGCGCAGGACATCGCGGCGCTGAAAGCGAAGTTGCTTGCCTCCGGACTGTCTACCGCGCAGCTGGTCACGACCGCATGGGCGTCGGCCTCGACCTTCCGCGGCAGCGACAAGCGCGGCGGTGCCAACGGCGCGCGCATCCGGCTTTCACCGCAGAAGGATTGGGAGGTCAATCAGCCGGCCGAACTGGCGAAGGTTCTTTCGAAGTTGGAAGCCGTGCAGAGTGAGTTCAACAGCGCGCAGTCTGGCGGCAAGAAGGTTTCGCTCGCCGACCTGATCGTGCTTGGCGGCTGCGCGGCCGCCGAGGTCGCGTCGAAGAAGGCTGGCCACGACGTGCAGGTTCCGTTTTCGCCGGGTCGCACGGACGCCTCGCAGGAACAGACCGACGTGCATTCGTTCGCCGTGCTCGAACCGATCGCAGACGGGTTCCGCAATTTTGTTCGCAAGGGACAGGAAAGCCACGTGGCCGAGTTGCTCATCGATAAGGCGAACTTGTTGACGCTGACTGCGCCGGAAATGACCGTGCTGGTCGGTGGCCTGCGTGCGTTGGGAGCGAACGTCGGGCAGGCCGCGCACGGCATGTTCACCAAGCGACCGAACATGCTGACCAACGACTTCTTCGTTCACCTGCTCGACATGAACACAAAGTGGCAGAAGTCCGACGCCACCGCAGGTGTTCTGGAGGGACATGACCGGAAGACCGGCGAGATCAAGTGGACGGGCAGTGCAGTGGATCTGGTATTCGGTTCGAACTCACAGTTGCGGGCATTGGCCGAAGCCTATGCGAGCAGCGACTCGGAGCGAGTATTCGTGCGTGATTTCGTGGCGTCCTGGACCAAGGTGATGAACCTGGATCGCTACGATCTGGCGTGATCTTTGATGCTGAAACTAAAACGTCTTGTACCGAGCAGCTTCGACCTAACATCGGAGTTTCCGGGGTCGAGGTTGAGCGGACGGCAGCGTTTCGTCGGCTTCACGTCCAGACGATGGAGCACATAGTAACTTTTAGGGTGAAATGACAGAGGTCGCTTGGAGATAGGACCGTAGAGACTTCAAAGTTCGCTAATTGAAACCTTTGCCTTGGCGAGCTAATGGAATCTTTGGGCCGTCGAGTTGAAAGAAACGAACGTCTCAAACTGGCCGACATTTGCCCGTCGAGCCGTAACGACATCGATCACGCCCAGCGGACTGCTCGCGACACCGGAAAGACAGCCGATCTGCAGGCCCGCAAAATTCGGTTCCTCAGTTCGCATTCCCACGAAATCCGCGTATGAAGCACACACCCAACCGATTCTGATCAGCCACTGAAATTCGTGTTACTGACTTCGATTACGAAAAACGACATCAAGATCGGTGCGTGCCGGAGTGTGTGACGTTGATGAGCCTTGTCATTGGTCGTCGTTGCTCCCAGTTCGGCATTTTTAGATTGACAATGCCCTCCCGGGAGAGCCGCACCCGTTGTTAGAGGTGCTCGGCGAGCTTTTTCGCGAGTGCCTTGAGACTGTCGGTCGGGCGGGGTTTGCCAAAATAATCGGTTTCGATCTCGATTCTCTTGGCGCCCTTGATCGCGATCACAATTTGTTGATCCGGGAGCATGGCGACCGTCGCTCCGGGCGCGTCTACGCCCACGCTTGGCTGCTTGTTCGCCCACAGCAACGCATCGTCGCCGATTCCGGACAATGTCTCGGCGCCGTTCCGTATCTTCTTGTCGAGCGCGATTTCTTGCTTCGCTTCATTGACATCCTCATCGGTATGGATTTCGACCATCAGGCCGCTGACTTTAAGTCCCGCCTCGTCCACGTTGTTGAAGTGGCACGACGACGACTGCTTGTCGTCAGGCTCGTGCTCCGACAGTTTTGCCGGCGCAGCCAGATTGCTCTCGGCATCGGCTTGGCTGACCAGCGAACACACATCGATGATCCGGCTGGCGGCGTTCCTGCAGGAGCGGACGCTTGCGCTTCAGCTACGCTTGCGGCAACTGCCGAGGGATCGGCATGGGCACCCGCAGTGGATGCTCCATCTTGGTGTCCGCAGCCCATCGAAACCGCAGCCAAAAAGCCAATCGAAAGAATTCTGATCGAGCGACTCATTTGCTCCACCCCCCATTGGATTCGGCGCAGTGAAATAGATACGCACATTCGCTTGAACGCATCCGGTGATGCAACTTCTTATCGGATCGGCACACCGACTTTTTGACCCGGCTTGCATGCACCCGGCCATTTGTTGTCGATGGTCGTCACGGTGCTGGTCTTGCCTGAGATTAAAGTCATCTCCGTGTGATAGGTGTCTTCATCGTGCACGGTCGTCACCGAGTGGCTGATGCCGGAAGATATGCACTCCATGTCGACGATCCAAGTGTTTCCTTCCTTGCGCAGGTCGTATTTACTGCAGTCCTTCTTCAGAAGCGCATTCGCTGCTTTGGCTGCGGCAATGCTGGCTGCGTCATTGCATCTGCTGACCTGATTAGCGCTGAAGTTAAGCCATCTTGAACGCCGTGACAGCCCGCAAACGTCGCTCCGTCCAAGGTTTGCAGCGTGCGGTGGCGACCAGCAAGCGCGGCACGAGGATGGTGAGGTCGAAACGGCGGTTGAATCGCCATGCCGCTTCGGCGAGGTAGCGATGCGCATAGCGTGCGAAGGCGAACGCATGGTACGTCCCATCGAGCGAC
>JAYTOP010000098.1:0-22085 GCA_043747745.1 Pseudomonadota bacterium | reverse complement strand
CAAGTCCGAAGGCCTGGGCATCGCGTTGTTCGATTCCATCCACAGCGACGATCCGACCGCGTTGATCGGATTGCCATTGATCGCACTCGCACGCATGTTACGCGAGGCGGGTTTCAGCGTGCCTTAAAGCCTCAATGCTCGGCGACGCGCAGCGTGCGATTTTCCAGGATGCGCACGCGACCGTCGCCACCCGTCACCCGCAACGCGAGTGCGTGCTCGCCGACTGCGGCACCGTGTAGATGCACGCGCGCAGAAAAACCGACATACGGATGGTTTGGATCGTCGCTGTCCGGCCATTGCGAACGCACGCCGGGTTCATCGAGTCCATAACGTGCGACTGCGACACTGCGCCCATCCAGCAGCACCTCGACGCGCGCCACGCCGACGCCATCCTGCGACGCCCAGCCCGCCAGATCGAATGTTGCGGGCACCACGGCAGCCGCCAGCGGCCGCGCCAGATAAGCGATTGCTGGCGCATCGCAACGTCCCGCAGCGCCAGGATCGTGGCGATAGAACAGGAAACGCTGGCGGCCATCGTCAACGCTGAGTTCTCCTGCCGCGCGCAAGCCAGGAAGCAGCGTGCACACATGCCGATTCCATGGTTCGCGCAATTCGAGCTTCAACGCGGGTTCTTCGATGACGAGCAGGACCGGGCGCTGCGCAAGTCCAGGCAACGCACGTTCATCGCGATCCCACAGCGCGAATTGCAACGCGCGGCCGTGCTTGGTGTTCAGCGGATGATCGAGCACCACGACGTGTTTTGCGCCGCGCAAGGCGAATTCGAGTTGGGCAGCAAGGATGAAATTGTCGGCGACCACGATAGTGTCCGATGGCAGCGTGGCAAGTTGGCGCCGGGTATCGGCACCGACGTCATCCCAACCCGCGAACATTGCGGGGTAGAAGCCCGCACGCGCCAGCCGCAGATCGCCTCCGGGCAACGCGAGTTGCGCCGCGAACAGCCACATTCCGGCGCACAGCACACCGCTCGTCCCGACGATCCATGCAGCGCTGCGGTGATGTCCTCCATCGCGCAACAGCCACGGCAGGCACGCGAGCAGCGGCAGGTACGCCGACAGCGGCCAGTGGAACGACACGCGCTCGATGTCCACGAACGGCGCGAGTCCAATGAAGATCGCGATCGGCAAGCCGGATGCGACCAGCAGGAATCGCCAGCGTGGATCGGTGCGGCGTCGCCATGCCTGCCACAGCGTCCACAACAGGGCGACATAAAGCACTGCGCCGACGATGATCGGCTGCGCGAGTTGCAGCTTCAGCCCGTAGATGTGGAAGCTCCACGGATGCCGATCCACGAACTGGAACCGCAGTCCGGCCGCGTGTTCGTCGAAGTTGAACAACAGGATCGGCAGCCAAGCGAGCACGCCGGCCGCGAGCGCGATCAACGCGCCCGGATGCCGCAGCAAGGTGCGTCCCTCGTGCGTCGCCAGCAATCCCGCGCCGCCAGCGAACAACGCGATCGCGAAGCGGTAGTGGCTGTTCGCACCCAGCGCCAATGCGATCGCGAGTTGCACGCATGCGCCGACGCTGTAGCGTTCCAGCAACATTGCACAAGCATCGAACGCCAACATCGTTGCGAAGACCAGTGGCACATCGGGCAACGCGAGCAACCCGGTCAGCGCGCCCAGTGGCAGCAGCAATGCGAACGAACCAGCACGCCAACCTGTATCGTCACCGAACCATCGCGCCGCGATGCGTACGCTAAAAAATGGCAATGTAGCGCCGAGCAGGAGGAACGGCCAGCGCAACCCGATCAATGTGTCGCCACCGACCGCCACGCCCAGCCGCGCCATCCACGCAGTCAGGCCCGGCAGGTCGGAATAGGCCCATGCCAGATGCTGGCCTTCCAGCCAGTAGAAGGCTTCGTCGCCCAACAACGGCACGTTGCACGCGAGCCACAGCTTCAGCAGCAGCAACGCGATCCACAGCGCCATGAACGTCCGTCGTGACGTCAGCGCCATGGCAGTACCGCGTCGCGATAGACTCGACCTACAACAACCTCCGACATCACGCATGCACGCCCAAGCCAACGTTCCGCCCATCCTAACCGACCCCGCACGCGCTGCCCTGACTGCGGCCATCGCACAGGTCAACAAACTGGTGCTCGGCAAACCGCGCGAGATCAAACTTTCATTCGCCTGCATGCTGGCCGCCGGGCATCTGCTGATCGAGGATTTGCCTGGCCTCGGCAAGACCACACTGGCGCATGCGCTCGCGGCGACCGTCGGCCTGGACTTCCAGCGCACCCAATTCACCTCCGACCTGCTGCCGTCGGACATCCTCGGCGTGTCGGTGTTCGACCAGGCGCAACAACGTTTCCATTTCCATCCCGGCCCGATCTTCACCCAGCTGATGCTGGCCGACGAGATCAACCGCGCGCCGCCGCGCACGCAAAGCGCGCTGCTCGAAGCGATGGCCGAGCAGCAGGTCACGGTCGACGGAACGACGCACGGATTGCCGCAGCCGTTCTTCGTGATCGCGACCCAGAACCCGGTCGATCTTGCAGGCACGTATCCGTTGCCGGATTCGCAGCTCGATCGTTTCCTGCTGCGCTTGTCGCTGGGGTATCCGGATGCCCGCGCCGAGCGCGAGATGCTCTCGACCGAAGATCGTCGCGACCTGATCGCGCAGACCAAACCGTTGCTGCAAGCCGCCGATGTGCTGGCGCTGCGCGATGCGACACTGCGGGTACACGCAAGCGAATCATTGATCGGCTATGTGCAGGAATTGCTCGCGCAAAGCCGCCGACAGCCTGGCGTGAAAGTCGGATTGTCGCCACGCGCAGGACTCGCGTTGCTGCGCGCATCGCGGGCGCAGGCGCTGATCCAGGGGCGCGACCATGTGCTGCCGGACGATGTGCAATCGCTGTTCACCGAGATCGCCTCGCACCGGCTGGTGCCCGACGGCGACGACACCAGCCGCGATCGGCTTGCGCAGCAGATCCTGCACGCCGTCGCGGTGGACTGAGCCGTGGCGTTGGCGTCCGACGCGCAAGGTGTTGGCGCGAGATGGCGCACGCGGGCAATGAAATTGACGCGTCCGCGTCGCGTCGAACCGTTGCCGGTCACGCTGGATCGCCGCCGCATCTACATCCTGCCCACGCGCTTCGGCCTGTTCATCGGCGCGCTGCTCGGCACGATGTTGCTCGGCTCGCTGAACTACAACAATAACCCGGCGCTGCTGCTCGGATTCCTGCTGGCCGCAACCGCGCAGCTCAGCTTGCACGCGACCCACCTCGCTCTCAGCGGTATCCGCCTGCGCGATGCGCGCGCCGTGCCGGTTCACGCGGGCGACGACTTGCTCCTCGAACTGCGCTTCGATGCCTTGCGCACACGACCCCGCGTGGGCCTGGTGCTTGCGTACGGCGGCGCACGCACGGTGTTCTCATTGCTCGATGCCGACGGCGTACAGGTCGCGCTGCCACTGGCGACGATGGCGCGCGGATGGCTGCTGCCGGGACGACTGACGCTCTCGACCACCCAGCCGATGGGACTCGCGCGCGCTTGGTCGTATCTCTGGCCAGACCTGCAATTGCTGGTGTACCCGGCATTGGAAGTCCACGCGCCGCCGTTGCCAACGCACGACGGTGCCGGGGCGCGCACACGCGTTCGCGCACAGGGCGAAGAACCGCATCACCTGCGTGATTACCGCATCGGCGATCCACCGCGCCAGGTCGCATGGAAAGCTTCCGCGCGCACCGGCAAGCTGCTGGTGCGCGAATACGAGGCGCGCAGCGATCGCGATGTGCGCCTGGACTGGAATCCGTTGGCCAAGCTGCCTTACGAAACCCGCATCGCCAGACTCGCGCGCTGGGTGGTCGAAGCCGATCGCATCAACGCGCGCTACGCATTGGTCCTGCCGGGACAGACGCTGGGGCCGGCGCAAGGCCATGCGCACCGGCACTCCTGTCTGCGCGCCTTGGCGCTGATGCCGCATGGCTAAAATCAGCTCGCCCACGCTGGACAGCCGTAGCCGGATCTGGTGCCTGGCTGCGGCGTTCGCATGCGCATTGCCATTACTGCGACTGGTACCTGGCTGGCTTGCGGCGAGCCTGCTGCTGGCCGGCAGCCTCAGCGTCGCGATCACCCGCAAGCGACCTGCACCGGCCATCTTGCGTTTTCTGCTGACCATCGGCCTCATCGGACTGGTGTTGTCGGCATATGGCTTCCAGATCGGTCGCGACACCGCCAGCGCCCTGCTGCTCGCAATGCTCATCATCAAACCTGTCGAGCTGAACACGGTGCGCGATGCACGCAGCCTGGTCGGCTTCGGTTTGTTCGCCTTGTTCGCGGCGTTTCTGCTCGATCAAGGGCCGCTGACCCTCGTGCTGGCGATGCCTGCGGCGGCGCTGGTCTTCGCGAGTTGTGCGCGCCTGGCCGATGCCGAAGTCGGCACGACCGGACTTGCCACCAACTGGAAGCGCATCGTCTCGATCCTCGGATTGTTCGCGCTTGCTGCTCCACTCGCACTCTCCGGATTCTGGTTGTTCCCGCGTCTTGGCAGCCCGATGTGGGGCGTTCCGAATGTCGCGAAAGCGAAAATCGGCATCAGCGACCGGATGGCACCCGGCGACTGGCTCGATATCCTGGTAGACGACACACCGGCAATGCGCGTGCATTTCGACGGACCGACGCCACCGCAGCAATCGCTGTACTGGCGCGGACTGGTGATGTGGGATTTCGACGGTCGCGCATGGACGCAGCCGGACTGGCCGCGCACGATGCAGCCCGCGCCGCAGGTACCGGCTGCACAACCGCTGCGCTACGAGGTCGCGCTGGAGCCGACCGACAAGAATTATCTGTTCGCACTCGATCTGCCGCAGAACGCGCCCGATGGGGCGACTCTCGCGCAGGACCTGAGCATGACCTCGCTGCAACCGGTCAGCGCCTTGCGCGCCTACACGCTGACATCGGCTGCACCCGCGCGCTTCGAACCGGACCTCGCACAGAATCTCCGCGCTGTCGCGCTGCGGCTTCCGTCAGGCTACAACCCGCGCACGCTGGCGCTGGCGCAACAATGGCGCAGCGCAGGCGACGACGATGCGGCCATCGTGCGGCGCGCACTTGCGATGTATCACGCGAGCTTCAGCTATTCGCTGGCCGCACCTCCGCTGGGCCGCGACAGCGTGGACGAATTCCTGTTCGATACCAAAATCGGATTCTGCGAGCACTTCAGCTCATCGTTCACCTTCCTGATGCGCGCTGCTGGCATTCCAGCGCGCGTGGTGACCGGATATGTCGGCGGCTACCAGAACCGGGTCGGCGATTTCCTGCTCCTGCGTCAATCCGATGCGCATGCGTGGTCGGAAGTGTGGTTGCAAGGTCGCGGCTGGACGCGTGTGGATCCGACCGCTGCGGTCGCCCCCGAGCGCGTGTTCCGACACGCCGCAGACAATGCGGCTGGCCTCGGTGGTGGCACGGCCATCGGACAATTGTTCGATGTCGGCGACTGGATGCGCCGCGGCTGGAACGATTTCGTCCTGCGCTTCAACGCCGTGCGCCAGGAATCGCTGCTGAGCTCGCTGGGACTGCCGAATGCAGACAGCCGCCAACTGGCGATCGCGTTTGCGGTCGTGACCGGCGCACTGCTGGTCCTGATCGCACTCTTCCAGTTGCGCGATCGCGGACCACGGCCAGATCCGCTTCTGCGCGCATGGTCAGGCTTCACCGCGCGGCTCGCGCGTGCGCACCTGCGTAAATTGCCGCACGAACCGGCACTCGCCTATGCGCGACGCGTGGCGACTTTGCTCCCTGCGCAACGCGAGGAGGTGCTGTCGCTCAGCCAGCGTTTCGCTTCGACGCGCTACGCTCGATCCGGGATGGACGAGCAGGCCCGCCGCGAACTGATTCAAGCTTTGCGCGCGTTTCGGGTGCAGACTTCGGGACGTCCGTGAGCCACCGCCAGCGCAGGAGATTCGGCATGCGAACGACTTCGTTCAATCCATCGTTGCACGTGCAACGTGCGAAAGAGTCGCGCGTTTCGCATACAAGTCGGCGTCCCATCAACGCGTTCGCATTGCTGCTGCTGCTGACATTCGGCGGCTGTGCCAGCGTTCCCAGGCCATTGCAAGGCGACTTCGCAGCGCTCGGCCCGGTTGCCGCCATCGAGCACGACGCGACTGGCCAGTCGATACGTTGGGGCGGCACCATCGCCACGGTCGAATCGCTGTCCGGCCAGACCTGCTTCCAGCTCGTCGGTCGCCCGCTCAACGGCGAGGCGCGCCCACTTGCAAGCGACCGCGCCGAGGGTCGCTTCATTGCATGCCGGCAAGGTTTCTATGAGCCGCAAGTGTTCGCGCAGGGCCGCAGCCTCACCGTCACCGGCCACGTGCTCGGCTACGAAACGCGCAAGATCGGCGACTACGACTATCGCCAGCCGAAGGTCGCCGCAGACGTGATCTACCTGTGGCCGGAACGCCGCGAAGTGGATGTATTTGTCGCGCCGTCGCCGTGGCGCAGCTGGTAGCAGACGCGTGACGCCGGTGCACAGGATCAGCCGAACGGCGAGCGCAGCGGGCCGCCGCCGAGCAGGTGCAGGTGGACGTGAAACACCGTCTGCCCGCCGTCGTCGTTGCAGTTGAACACCGTGCGATAACCGCTCTCGGCGAAGCCTTCGCGCTTCGCGTATGCCGCCGCCGCGAGCACGAGTTTGCCGACGAGTTCGGCATCGGCCGCAGTGAGATCATTGAGCGTCGCGACCGACTTGCGCGGCACGAACAGCACGTGCACCGGCGCCTGCGGATGGATGTCGTGGAACCCAACGACATCGGCGTCCTCGTAAACGATATCGGCCGGGATCTCGCGGCGGATGATCTTGTCGAACAGGGTGTCGGCCATGCGTGCTTCCTTCGTATCAGGCGAGCTCGATGTCCGCCTGTCTGGCCATCACGTTGAAGCCCGAATCGATCTCGATCAGGAAGACCACTTCGGGCTCGAGTTGTTCGATCGCGACGAGCGAACCGACGTTGCCCGTGTGTTCGCCAGCGAGGATGGTCACGAGGTCGTCGTGCGCGAAGTGCACGCCGTCGACCGGATCCCCGGCGCGCCATGCGTGCTGGAGTTCTGCGGAAAGACTGCCCATATCAGTTTGGAACCTCGCTGCGACTGCCGAACGCATGCGACAGAGTACCGCGATCGATGTATTCAAGCTCGCCGCCGAGCGGCACACCGTGCGCGATGCGGCTGGGCTGGACGTGGTGCTGGCGCGCGAGCTGGGCGAGGTAATGCGCAGTCGCCTCGCCTTCCACGGTCGGATTGGTCGCGATGATCAACTCGCGCACAGTGCCTTCCGCCAGTCGCGCGGCAAGACGTTCCAGGCCGAGTTCACGCGGGCCGATGCCGTCGAGCGGCGACAGCCTGCCCTGCAAGACGAAATACAGGCCGCGATAGCCGGTCGCCTGTTCGATAGCGAGCCGGTCGGCCGGCGATTCGACCGCGCACAGCAGCGTGACGTCACGCGTCGGATTCGCGCACAGCGAGCATAGTTCGGTCTGGCTGAAATCGCGACAGCGCGCGCAATGGCCGACCTTCTCCATCGCTTCGGCGAGTCGTTCGCCCAGCCGACGTCCACCATCGCGATCGCGTTCGAGCAAGTGATAGGCCATACGCTGCGCGGACTTCTGGCCGACGCCGGGCAGCGCGCGTAGCGCTTCGATGAGCTGTTCGAGTAGAGAATCCGACATTCGTTTTGTTCGTCATTCCGGAGTGTTTCAACAGCGTAGCTGCTCAAGACGGAACCCGGCGACCATACCTCTTGATGCCAGGATCAACATGGATCCCGACGTGTGCCGGGATGACGAGCAAACGTCAGAACCCCATCCCGGGCGGCAACTGCATTCCGCCCGTCGCGGCGGACGTGCGTTTGCGCGCTTCCTCGTTGGCATTGGCCACCGCATCGTTGAATGCGGCGGCGACCAGGTCTTCGAGCATGTCGGCATCGTCGAGCACCGACGGATCGATGCGCACGCGACGGCACTCCATCTTGCCCGTCAGGGTGATCGCGACCATGCCGCCACCGGATTGGCCGGTGACTTCGATGACGACCAGTTCCTCCTGCACGCGCTTGAGGTTGTCCTGCATGCGCTGGGCCTGCTGCATGAGTTGGGCGATGTCTGGGCGCATGGTTCAGTTCTCGTCTTGGATGGCTGGGCGCTCAAGAACTTTGAGCGCCTCTAACTTCCCTCCCCTGCTGCTGCGGGGGAGGGAAAGGGTGGGGGAATTGATCCGGACAACCAATTCAATATCATTCCGGATCAATGGGTCGGATCGAATCGGGTACGAGCTTCGCGCCGTACTGCTGCATGTAGCGCTGTACCGACGGATTGTCGAGGAATGTTTGTTCTGCATTCGCCTGGCGCTCGTCGCGCTGGCGCGCATTGCGTGCATGCAGGCTGTCGCCTTCGACCGCAACCGCCGCGAATGCGATGCGCAGAACACTGCCCAGCGCGGGCGCAAGCGCATCCGCGAGCTTGGCGACCAGCGTGTCGGTGCGCAGGTGCTCGAAACCATCGGGCACTGCAAGTGTGAGGATGCCATCGACGCAACCCACGAAGGTCGCGTGCGCTGCGAGGTCGCGCATCGGGCCCTTCAGTCCTGCATCGGCGATCAATGCCAGCCAGTCGTCGGCATCGCGCAGTGCGATCGGCGCAGTGAACGGCTTCGCAAGTATCGCGATGCCGTCTGTCGCTTTCACGGGCACGGTTGCCGGTTCTGCGCGTTCGATCATCGGCTCGCGCACCGGCGTTGCGATGCGCTGTGCTGAAGGTGTGGCGGACTTTGCCTCGTGGTTGGCACTGCGCACGCTGCGTGGACTCGCTTCGGCAGTCGGCTTGACTGGCGGCGGTGCGACGCGGCGCGGTGTGGCATTGGCGACTGCGTCGCCGATAACCGCACCTGCCGGACGAAACGCGAGCATGCGCAGCAGCGCCATCTCGAAACCGGCGCGCTGGCTCGGCGCGAGCGACAGGTCGCGGCGACCACCGATCGCCATCTGATACCAGAGCTGCACGAGTTCGGGACTCAGTCGTGCAGCCAATGCGGCGATGTCGACTTCGTTCGAGTCGGCTTCATCGTCCGCCACGCCCGGCACGAGCTGCTGCAACTGGATGCGATGCAGTGTCGCCGCGATGTCGTCGAGCACCTGACCGAAATCCGGCGAAAAACCCGCAAGCGCATCGACCTCGGTCATCAATGCCATGCCGTCGACAGCGGCGAGCGCTTCGAGCAGTGCACCGACGCGCGCATGGTCCACGGTGCCGAGCATCGCGCGCACGCCGGCCTCGTCGAGCACTCCGGCGGTGTAGGCGATCGCCTGGTCGAGCAGCGAGAGCCCGTCGCGCAGGCTGCCATCCGCGCCGCGCGCGAGCAGGGTCAGCGCAGCCAATTCAGCGGGCATGCCTTCGGCGGCGAGGATCTTCTCCATCTGCCCACGGATCTGCGGCTCGTCGAGACGTTTGAGATTGAACTGCAGGCAGCGCGACAGCACTGTCACCGGCAATTTGTCGGGGTCGGTGGTCGCGAGCAGGAACTTCACGTGCGGCGGCGGCTCTTCCAGCGTCTTGAGCAGCGCGTTGAACGCCTGCTTCGACAGCATGTGCACTTCGTCGATCAGATAGACCTTGGTGCGGCCGCGCGATGGCATGTATTGCGCGTTCTCGATCACCTCGCGCACGTCGTCGACGCCGGTGTTCGACGCGGCGTCGATTTCAAGCAGATCGACGAAGCGGCCCGCATCGATATCGAGGCAGGTCGCGCATTCGCCGCAGGGTTCGGCACCCTGCCCGCGCTCGCAATTCAGGCTCTTCGCGAAGATCCGCGCGATGGTCGTCTTGCCGACGCCGCGCGTGCCGGTGAACAGAAACGCGTGATGGACGCGACCGGATGTCAGTGCATTGGTCAGCGCACGCACCACATGCGTCTGCCCGACCAGTTCGGCGAAACGTCGGGGGCGCCATTTACGGGCAAGCACGAGATAGGACATGTGCGTATTGTGCCTACCCTGCCGGGTACGGCCAAGCGGCGTGGCATCACTTCTTGCTGCAACAGCATCCGCCCGGTATGCTTTGCGGTCTTCGCAGACAGGCATGCAGTCGTACGCGAGGAAAATCCGGAGAGGTGTCCGAGTGGTTGAAGGAGCACGCCTGGAAAGTGTGTAAGTGGCTAAACCCCGCTTCGAGGGTTCGAATCCCTCTCTCTCCGCCACAGACGCCAAAGGCCCCGAAAGGGGCTTTTTGCGTCTGTGGCGGAGAGATGAGGACTTGATGAGAACCCTCGGTTCGATTGATCGGCAGGACTGCCGATCAACACGGCGCAGCCGCCCGCAGGACGAGGGCCATGGATGGCCCGAGTGCATCCCTCTCTCCGCCACAGACGCCAAAGGCCCCGAAAGGAGTTTTTTTGCGTCGTTGGCGGAATCAATCGATCGTAAGGCCGCGATTGCGGAACCTGGGCGGATAGAATTCAGCCGCACTGTCCACCCGAGGGATGCCGATGAAAATCCATGGACTGATGGTCCTCTGCGTCGCATCCATTGCGTCGCCGTTGGCGATGGCTGATGCCGCAGCTGGTATGGCGGCCTATCAGCGAGGCGACTACGTCACCGCGTTGCGCGAGTTGTCCGTTGCGGCCCGGGCCGGCGAGCCGGCGGCCAAGAGCGGTCTGGCGATGATGTATGAACATGGACGAGGCGTCCCCCGCGACGACCAGAAGGCGGCGACTCTGTTCCGGGAAGCAGCCGAGGGCGGCGCTGCCGATGGAGCGAGCAATCTCGGCACGATGTACCTCGCAGGCCGCGGTGTTCCCCAGGACGATGCGCAGGCGCTGAAGTGGTTCGAAAAGGCCGCTGCGCAAGGCAACGACGCGGCCCAGAACAACCTGGGTTTCATGTATCAGAATGGTCGCGGAGTCGCTGCCGACCAGCGCGCGGCATTCGATTGGTATCTGAAAGCCGCCAAACAGGGTCTGTCGCCAGCCGAATGGTCCGTCGCGCTGTTCTACCAGAGCGGCCAAGGTGGCGTCGCGCTGGATGACGGCATCGCGATCGACTGGTTGCAAAAGGCGGCCAGCCAGGGATTCGCCCCGGCGCAATACGAATTGGCGGCGCATTTCTACAGCGGACGCGCCGGATCGATCACCCGCGACGAAGCGATGTCGTGGCTGGTCAAGGCGGCCGAGCAGGACCATCCCGATGCCTTGAACAATCTCGGCGCCATGTACATCACCGGACAAGGCGTCGCGAAGGATCCGGGGAAAGCGATCGCGTTGTTCCGCAAGAACGCGGAGAAAGGTTTCCCGAATGCACTTTCCGCTCTCGCTCATGCTTATTCGGAAGGTATCGGAGTTCCGAAAGACCTCGTCGTCGCGTGCGCTATCTATTCCATGGCCTCGCAGCGCGGAGCCGAACAGGCAGTGGCGCGCAGGGATCAGATCCGCACACAGTTGACCCCGGATCAACGTGCACGCGCGGACGCGCTCGCGGAAAACTGGAGTCCGGGCAAACAATTGCCTGACGCACCGGCTCACTGACAGATTGCGAACGCGTTGGCGGCTCACTCCCACCCGTTGCGCTGCCTGAATTTCCGTTACAATGCGTCCCCTGCAACACCATGCATCTTGAATGCATCGCACAATGGCGGCCCCGTCGGCGCCCTCGCGACGATAGCTTGCAAACCCCGCCAGGTCCGGAAGGAAGCAACGGTAGCGAGTGATTCGGGCGCCGGGGTGTCGCTGGCGGGGCTGCCACCCTCTCTTTCCCGATGCAGAAGCCGCCCGCAGATGATTCGCGTGCCGGGCGCGCTGGCGGGGCTGCCACCCTCACTTCGTTTCTTCCGGCCCTGGGCCAAGGGCAAGCTCGGCTCCTGCCTCACTAACCAACCCCGCCCTGAGCACGTGCTTGGCAGGGATGACGATCCGTACTTATTTCGCAGTTGCGGGGCCGAGCTTCAACTCCGTCTTTCGCGCACCGCGCAACCTGGCATTGAGCGCAGCCAGGTCTTCCGACTTCAGGCGCTGCCAATCGGCCAGCGCCCGATCGAGCATCTCCATCAGCGCGGTATAGCCCGCGCGCGCATCCGGCGATGGCGCAGCATCGGCTGCATCTGCGGCGATCGCGAGCTTGCCTAGCGATCCGCTGAGGAACGCGAACGTTCGCGTGCTCTTCGGCGGCATCGCCCAGGCGTTGTTCGGGTTGGGCGCATCGACGATGCCCGCAATACCGATGATTTTCGCATCGAGCGCCGCAGATGCGTCAGCGAATGCCGGATCGGACTGCTTGCGCGCGGCGATCAACGCGCCATGCAACTGCCCTGCCTCGGCCTGCGCTGACGCGAGCCGCGCCTGCGCAGCCTCGACCGTGCGCGCGAATGCAAACTGCTGCGCGTAGGCATCGGCCGACAGTTTCACGCGCGGATCGGGTACGACTTTCAGCACTTGGCGATAGGTCTTCCCATCGACGAGCAATTCGACGGTGTAGTCGCCCGGCGTAGCCCAGACGCCATCCGCATACGCATCGCCATCTGCCAGCGCCGGCAACGCTGGATAGCGCAGCGGCCAGATGAAGCGATGCAGGCCCGGTGTGGTCGCCAGAGCGGATGGTTTGACGAACCATTCCTGTGCGGTACCGGAAGTCGCAGGGTCGTGATTCGGCGTCACATCGGCACTGGAGTACCGCCGCACCACGTTTCCGGCGGCATCCAGGATCGTCAACTGCACAGGCGACTTCGGCGCCGCAGCCAGCATGTAGTCGATGCGCGCGCCGAACGGCGGATTCACCGCGGTCGGTTCGTCCTTCGGCAATGGCGTGCCGGTGAAACCAGCCGAGCGAACGTGGATCGCGACGGATGGCGCGAACAACCGCGTCGCATCGCGCGAAAGATCCGCATCCATCTGCCGCAACGGCGCGAGGTCGTCGAGAATCCAGAAACCGCGTCCGTGCGTCGCGATCACGAGGTCGTCGCCATGTACGTCGATGTCGCGCACTGACGTGCGCGGCAAGTTCATCTGCAGCGTCTGCCAATGCGCGCCGTCGTCGAACGACAGGTAAATGCCGAGTTCGGTCGCCGCATACAGCAATCCGCGCCGCTTCGGATCCTCACGCACCGCGTTGACGAAATCGCCGTCGCGAATGCCAGTCACGATCGATTGCCAGGTCTTGCCACCGTCGTGGGTGCGCCAGATGTACGGCTTGCGGTCGTCGAGCCGATGGCGGTCGATCGCGGCGTACGCGGTGTCGGCATCGAAATGCGATGCCTCGATGATGCCGACCTTCGACCACGCCGCGAGCTGCGGCGGGGTGACGTTGACCCAGTGCGCGCCTGCGTCACCGCTTCGCCACACCAGACCATCGTCGGTGCCGAGCCACAGCAGCTTCGCGTCCAGCGGCGACGGCGCGATCGCGTAGATCACGCCGCGGCGCGGACCCGTGCCGAGATTGTTCGCGGCGGTGACCGCGTCCAGGTTCTTCGGCACGGCCGGATTTTCACGGGTGAGATCCGGGCTGATGGTGGACCAGTGCTCACCGCCATCGATCGTGCGGAACAGTTTCTGGTTCGCGTAGTAAAGCGCCTTGGGGCCGCTCTTCGAGAACGCCAGCGGCAGGGTCCACGTACGGCGGTAGAGCGCATCGGGCTCGGCCAGGGTGGGATCGATCGGCCGCGTCTGCTCGGTGCGCAGGTCGAGCTTCTCGACGCCGCCGCCATAGACGATGTCCGGATCGTCAGGGTCCGGCGCGATCATGCCGCTCTCGCCGCCGGCGGTGACTTCCTTGAACTGCTCCATCGTGATGCGCTCGTTGCCGGTCGCTGCGCTCGGCAATTCCACCGCGCCGGAATCCTGCTGCGATCCGTACACGCGATACGGGAAGCGGTTGTCGGTGCTGACGTGGTAGAGCTGCGCGGTCGGCTGGTTGTGCCAACTGGACCAGGTCTTGCCGCCATTGAGGGTGACGATCGCGCCCTGGTCGACGCCGAGGATCTGCCGGTCCGGGTTCGCCGGATCGATCCACAGTTCGTGGAAATCGTCGCCGGTTTCGTCGCCCTTGAGCGGGCTGAAATGCATGCCGCCATCGTCGGAGCGCAGCACGATGGTGTTCATCGCATACACGCGGTCGGCGTTCTTCGGGTCGACCGCGATGCGCCCGAAATACCAGCCACGCTGCCAGATGCGCTTGTCGTCGCTGGCCTTGCGCCAGTGCGCGCCGGCATCGTCGGAGCGGTACAGGCCGCCGACGTCGCCATCGACCAGCGCATAGACGCGCGATGGTGTGTCCTGCGCGACGGCGACACCGATGCGCCCGGTGTGTTCGGGGAATCCGTCGCCGCGCACCTGTGTCCAGGTATCGCCGCCGTCGGTCGACTTGAACAGGCCCGAACCCGGACCGCTCGCGGGCGGATAGATGTTCCACGGCGTGCGCCGCGCCTGCCACATCGCGGCGTAGATGACCTGCGGATTGCCCGGTTCGAATGCGAGGTCAATCGCTCCCGTCGCATCGTCCTTGCCGAGCACGCGCTGCCAATGCGCACCGCCGTCGCGAGAGCGGAATACGCCACGCTCCGGGTTCGGCCCGTAGGGATGGCCTAGCGCCGCGACGAACAGCGTGTTCGGATCGCGCGGATCGACGATCACCTTGCCGATCTGCTGGCTGTCGGCGAGACCGATCTTCGTCCACGTTTTGCCCGAATCGGCCGAGCGGTACATGCCGTCGCCCTGCGCGATGTCCGAGCGCATGTCGGCTTCGCCGCTGCCGACATACAGCACCTTCGGATCCGAAGGTGCGACCGCGATCGCGCCGATCGAACCGACTGGCTGGTCGTCGAAGATCGGCTGCCAGGTGCGGCCTGCATCCAGCGTTTCCCAGACACCGCCATTCACCGCGCCGAAATAGAAATGCTGCGGCTGCCCGGGCACACCTGCGACCGCGAGCACGCGACCGCCGCGAAACGGTCCGAGCAGGCGCCAGTGCAGGTCGCCGAAGCCGGACGTCGCGAACGCATTTGCGGCGACGCCGGAAGCCAGGCAGGTGAGGACGAGCGGCCGCAATCGGGCGAGCAGGCGTGAGCTTGGCATCATGGGATTCCCTGGCAGGATGTCTTGGTCAGCAATGCCGCATCGGTCGCGACGGCTGCGCTGGTCCGATGATAACCGCAGGCATGGCGCGCGCGCTGCGACGCAATCGCCTGATCCGCGCGGACGCCTCAGTTGTCCGGATGCAACCAGCCCGCATCGCCATCGACATAGCGCTCGTGCTTCCAGATCGGCAACCGCGCCTTGACCTCGTCGATGATCCACCGGCACGCGGCGAACGCGGCGTCGCGATGAGCAGCGGCGACGCCGACCCAGACCGCGAGTTCGCCGAGGTCGAGGTCGCCGATGCGATGCACGGCATGCGCACCGACGATCGCGAATCGTGCGTGGGCCTCATCAAGGATGCGTAGGCCCTCCGCTTCGGCAAGCTCCACATACGATTCGTAGCGCAAGCCCCGCACTGCCCGGCCGTCGTTGTGGTCGCGCACCCAGCCCTCGAAGCTCGCAAACGCACCCGCGCGATGGTCGAGCAAGGCGTCGCGCAAGGGCGCGATGTCGATAGGGTGTTCGCTGATTGAGAAGTGCTTCATGCCCACATTCGATTTCCCTCAAAAACCATGAGCCTACCCACCCGATACAGGCGGAATGAACGCAATCTCATCGCCTTCCAGTGCTATTTCATTCCATTGCGCAAAAGTGCCGTTGCGTGCCACGCGCAAGCGATCAAGTGGGAGCAGAAAACCGTGCCGCGCGCGCGCCTCGTCGTAAAGCTGCGCCAGCGAAGCGGATGCGATCTCCACGTCTTCCGCGTCGCGACCGGCCGCATCGCGGAGGCTAGCGAAATACAGCACACGCACATGCATCAGCCCGCCTCGCCGACATCGCACTTGCCGCCGCGCTTGCCGACCAGTTGCGTCGGCCCGATCACGATCGCGTGCGACAACGCCTTGCACATGTCGTAGACCGTCAAGGCCGCGACCGATGCGCCGGTCAGCGCTTCCATCTCGACGCCGGTGCGGTGGGTCGTGCGCACCTCGCAGGCAATCGCGAGCGTGCGTGCGTCGGCCCAGTCGATCGTGAAGCGGCAACCGTCGATCGGTAGCGGATGACAGAATGGAATCAGTTCGTGGGTGCGTTTGACGGCCATCGTGCCGGCGATGATCGCGGTGTCGATCACCGGGCCTTTCGCACTGGCCATGCCCTGCGCGCGCAATGCATCGGCGACTACGGCAGGAAAACGCACGCGCGTTTCGGCAATCGCTATGCGTGACGTTACCGGCTTGGCGGATACATCGACCATCGCCGGACGGCCAGCGGGATCGATGTGGGTCAATTTCCCTGGTGATTTCGTCGCCAAGCTTTCAACCTCCGATGACGTACATCTCGATCCGATGCGGATCGCGCTCGGCGGCGCCGCGCAGTTCGCTGTAGCGATCCGCTCGCGCACCCCAGATTTCGGCAATGCGTTCGTGCAGCCGATCGTCGTTGCCCAGCGACTGGCGCAAATCATGGCCTTTGTCCGCAAACAAGCAGGTATACAGATGGCCATCGGCCGACACACGCGCACGGTGGCAATCGCCGCAGAACGGTGCGGTAACGGAACTGACGAAACCAACCTCCCCGCGTCCATCGGCGAACGCATAGCGCGAGGCAACCTCGCCGCGATAGTTCGCCTCCAGTGCGCGCAGCGGCCAGCGCGCGGCGATGCGGTCGCGCAGTTCGGCCGAAGGCAGTACGCGTTCGCGACGCCAGCCGTTGCAGGTGCCGACGTCCATGTATTCGATGTAGCGCACCACATGCGGCGTGTCGCGGAAATACGCAGCGAGAGCGATTGCATCGTCCTCGTTGACGCCGCGCTGGACGACGCAATTGAACTTGATCGAACCGAAACCCGCCGCTTCGGCGGCAGCGATTCCGGCGAGAACGGTGTCGAGTTCGCCGCGCCCGCCGCTGAGTTCGCGGAAGCGCGCCGGGTCCAGCGAATCCAGGCTGATCGTCAGCCGAAGCAGCCCGGCATCGCGCAACGCCTGCGCTTGTTTCGCGAGCAGCGAGCCGTTGGTGGTGAGCGCGATGTCTTCGAGTCCCTCGATCCGCGCGAGACGCTCGACCAGCTGCGGCAGGTTCTTGCGCAACAATGGCTCGCCGCCGGTCAGGCGCAGCTTGCTCACACCGGCGTGTACGAAGCCGCGCACCAGCGCCTCGATCGCGTCGAACGACAGGCGCGCAGCAGCGTCGAGACCATAGTCGTCGGCGATCTTGTCCGCCGGCATGCAATACGGGCAGCGGAAGTTGCAGGCATCGATCACCGACAGACGCAAGTCGCGCAATGGCCTGCCGCGTCGATCCAGCGGCGCATGCGCAACGACTTCTCGCGCCGCCGCATTCATGACTTCGCAGCCGCAATCTGAGCGGGAACCGGGGCGCTTAGCGCGATGACATCACCGGGTTTGGCGATCCGGTAACCACGCTGCGTCAGCGCAAGACCACTGGCCTCAGACTCGTAGTGGTACAGCAGCAAGCGGTTGCGCAATGCGTCGGAATACTCGCGTTCGAGATCGTCGATGCCGGTATGCGATGGATTGCCGTGCAGCGCGCAATCGTGCACGATCGGTTCGCCATCGTCGGCATGCGATGCAAGCATTTCCGGTATCGGCCGGGTGTCGCCGGTATACACCACACTGCCTCGCAAGCGCAGGCCGTAGGCGGTTTCCGGCAGATGGTGGCGCACCGGGAACACGTCGAACCACAGCCCCTCGTGCCAGAAGCCGCGTGAGACCGGGATCACCTGGAACGCATCCCAGAAATTCGCAGTGCCTTCGGCCAACGCGCCCGGATAGTCGGCCACGCGCGCCTGCAGGTGGCGGATGACCGGCGCGGGCACGTACACGCGCAAACGGCCGCGCAATGCCTCGTCGAAATAGGCACGGATGAACAGCCGTTCCATGCCGGCGACATGGTCCATATGCACGTGGGTGATGAACAACGCGACTGGCGTCGCCCCGTAATGATCGATGTACGCGGTCAGCGCTTCCTGACCGCAGTCGACCATCAGCAGCGGCGCGCCGTCGCGTTCGAGCACGACCGATGCCGACCCGAGCTCGACCGCAGCCGCGTTGCCGACGCCAAGGAAGCGCAGTGCGTAACTCATGCCGGTTCCTGCAATGCTGTGCGATAGGCGTCCAGCATCGCATTCCAGCCAGCGACGATCGCGCTTCCCTTCGCGCGTGCGCCAAGGCGCTTGCGCAGCGAACGGTGCAGGCGCGCGATGTTCGCCTGCTGCCAGCCGCGCGTCGGCGTGCGCAGCGCACCACGGTCGAAATCGATCAGCCAGCACATGCCATTCGCATCCATCAGCACATTATCCACGTTGAGATCGGCGTGGCATGCGCCGATGCGATGGAAGCGCGCGATCGTGCGGCCGATGTCGCTCCACGGCGGTGCGACGCCGCGATCGAACAGCGCCCCCATGGACTCCGTCCCGGCCAGGCGCGCCATCAGCAAGGCCGCGCGATAGCCGGTTCCACTGCGCCAGTAAGCCGCCGCGAGAGGCACCGGCACCGGCAAGCCGCGTTCGCGCAATGCCTGCAACAAGCGGAATTCGCGGAAGCTGCGCGTGCGCTCGGCGCCATTCCACAGATAGGTGTTGCGGCTGAAGCGCGCCACGATGCCGCCACGACGGTAATGCCGCAGTACCGCAGCGCCCGCATCTGTGCGTACGAACCACGCCGCGCCGCGTCCGCCGACGCCAACCGGTTCGCCGCTTTCCGGATCGAACACCGATGGATCGGCATGCGGCAATAGCGCTGGGTCGAACAGCATTGCGCCAGCGCTCGCCGCGCCGCGGAAATCGCGCAGCGCCTCAGAGCCAACTGTTGTTGTGTATTTCGTGTCCACAGTCTGGCAGTTTAGTGCCTGTGAACCCCGTTGAGGTCGTGCAACAGCAATGCATCACGCCCCCCGCTCGATCTGCCTGCTGCGCCTGTCCGCACTCGGCGACGTGACCCATGTGCTGCCGGTCGTGCGCGCGCTGCGCATGGCCTGGCCCGAGGTTGCGATCACCTGGATCATCGGCAAGCCCGAACACAAGCTGCTCGAAGGGTTGCCTGGCGTTGAATTCATCGTGGTCGACAAGTCCAGCGGTTGGGGCGGACTCGCCGCGTTGCGCAAACGGCTCGCGGGGCGCCGTTTCGATGCCTTGCTGCTGATGCAGCTCGCACTGCGCGCGAACCTGTTGTCGAGCGCGGTCCACGCCGACATGCGGATCGGCTACGACCGCGCGCGCGCGAAAGAATTGCACGGACTGTTCGTGAATCACCGGATCGACAAACACGCCGGTCTTGCTGGCGCCGGCATCCATGTGCTGGATGTGCTTGCGTCGTTCGTCGAGCCGCTCGGCCTGCCGCGCAGCGCTCCCGTGTGGAGCTTCCCGATCGCCGACGACGCGCGCGCTTGGGCCGCTGAACAATTACCAGGCAAACAGCCGACCTTGCTGATCTCGCCATGTTCGAGCCACGTGCTGCGCAACTGGTTGCCGGGACGCTACGCGGCCGTCGCCGACCACGCGGTCGCGCGCGGGCATCGCGTGGTGCTGTGCGGGGGGCGCAGCGATCTCGAGCGGAGCATGGCCGACATCATCATCCAGGCGATGCAGCAGTCGGCCATCGACCTCACCGGCAAGGACACGCTCAAGCAACTGCCCGCTCTGCTCGAACGCGCGAACATCGTCCTGTCCCCGGATTCGGGTCCCGTGCATATCGCCAACGCGGTCGGTACGCGCGTGATCGGCCTGTACGCATGCACCGATCCACGCCGCAGCGGACCCTATTCGGACCTGCGCTGGACGGTGGACCGCTACGCGCAAGCCTCCGAACAACTGCTCGGAAAATCGGCGTCAGAACTGCGCTGGGGCACCAAGATCGAACGTGCCGGGGCGATGGAACTGATCGACGTCGCATCGGTGATCGACGCGTTCGAGCGTTGCGTCCTGGATCAAGCCGGGGGCGCTGCGCGATAATCCTGGTACGACTTTTCCTCGACCAGGTCCGAGCCAAGCGCGAGGTTGATGTCGCGCTTGATGCGCGCGCGCTCGTCGTTCTCGAAATACACCGCGCGTGCAAGACGAATGAACTCCGCACCGAAATCCTGCGCCTTCTCGCGGATGCGGATGTCGTCCTCGATCACCCACAGCCGTTCGTTGACTGCCTTGAGTTGCGCACGCAGCCCGGCAATGTCGTGGCTGCCCGCAGAATGCCCCATCCAGCCGGTTTCCAGCACATCGAGTTCGTGGCGGACATTGGCGAGCTTGGCCGGATCGCTCATGCGTTCGGACTTGATCTGCAGGATCGCGATCTTGTCGAGCAGTTCGCCGTAAGATACGGGAACGGAAATCAGGCTCATTGCGCGCGCACCGAAACTGGGATGGTCATTCTAGCGCGTGGACCGATTTGATTCCGTTCGTGATGAGCCTGTCGAACCATATGCGGGGTCAACGCTCTCAGACATCCGCTGAAGCTCGCCTATTGGCCATCGCATAGCAAGCCGCAGCGCGGGGCGTTCGATGAGCCGCCACGAGGCAATCGCCGCCGCGAGCGAAAACAGCAAGCCATACAGGATGAACGCCATCGGCCCGCCCGCCGCATCGACACCGCCATCGGCCTGTAGCCATACCAGCACCGGCAAATGCCACAGGTAGAAGCCATAGCTGATTTGCCCGAGCAACCGGAGCGGCAGCGACCCGACGATCGCCGACAACACCAGCGTTGCACGGCTCGCAGCGAACAACATGCAGGCGACGGCGACGCTCGCATACGTATGCCAGCCGATCAGTAGCGGGTGTTTGTCCGGATTGGGGCCAACCGGCCAGCCCCGGACATACCCCAGCGCCGGCAACGCGAGAAAAACAACCGCCGCGACCAAGAACACCGCATTGGCGCGACGACCCGCCACCCATGTCAGCGATTGCGGCGCACGACACACCGCATAGGCCGCAAGCATGCCGATCAGGAACTGGTCGATGCGTCCGGGCAGGTGATCGACCAGAAACACTGTCGTAGGTTCGTACGGTTGCGTCCACAGCAGCGTCGCGCGCCAGATCCATGCGAATGCGATTCCCGCCAGCAGCCATTGCCAGCGGCCCGGACGCAGCCACCGCGCGAGCCACGGCAACATCACGTAGAAACTCATTTCGACCGGCAACGTCCACCATGTCGCGATCAGCGGCCACTGCATAGCCAGCGCACTCGGCCAGCCGATGTCGTACAGGAACACCGGTTGCACCAGCAGCCGCGCCGCGGTGATCGGCTGGGTGATGACGCTCGACGCCGCACCCATCGCAATCAATGCCAGCAGGATCAGCAGTTGCAATCCATACGCAGGCAGGATGCGCAGCGCCCGCCGCGCGGCATAGCCACCCAGACCTGGCGGCGGCGCGCCATCCGCCAGCGCACACGCGAACGGCAACGCAAGCAGGAACGCCGAAAGCGTGAAGAACACATCCACCCCCGCCCAGCCCATCTTCAACGGCCACGCGAGCAGGAACGAAACGGTGGGATGTTCAGGCCAGATCTGCGGAAACCGCGCGAGTGCGTATGCATGCACCGCGAACACGCCCAGCGCAGCCAACCCGCGCAGCCCGCTCAGCGACGGATAGCGATCGGCCCTGGATGCAAGCCGCGCTTCGGCCTCGCCGGCCGTCGTGCGGTCATCGTTCGCGCGTTGCGCTGCCTGCCTGCGTCTGGATTTTTTCCCCATCGCACAAGAGTGCGCGAGCGCCAGCGCCTCGACAAGCCGAACGCATCTGCTTGTGCCACATCGACCCAACCCTTATCATTCGCCCCCCGCCATTGCGCGTTGATCGTTCGATCACGGCGGGTACCACCGGAGAGGTGGCAGAGTGGTCGAATGTACCTGACTCGAAATCAGGCGTCGGTGTAAGCCGACCGTGGGTTCGAATCCCACCCTCTCCGCCAGTAAAGCGACTAAGCCGCTGATTTAGCGGCTTTTTTGTGAGCGTCAGTTTGCCACACCATAGCCTTCACCATATGTTCGCGAAAA
>JAYTOP010000097.1:0-26596 GCA_043747745.1 Pseudomonadota bacterium | reverse complement strand
ACCCTGGTCCACGACCGATACCATCAATCCGTCCTGGGCCGCCTTCGCGACGACAAGTATCGCCGTCGTTTCGACACGCGGCGTCGCACCATGACGCACGGCATTTTCGACGAGCGTCTGCAGGGCGAAGGAGGGCAGCAGGAGTTCACACGCTTCCTCGTCCAACTCCACGCGCACATCCAGGCGTTCGCCGAAACGGATGCCTTCGATCGCCAGGTAGCGTTCGACGAAGGCCCATTCTTCCGCGAGGGGGATCAGGTCGCGCTGCTCCTCGATCGCAATGCGCAGGACTCCGGCAAGCTGTTCCGCCGCGCCAACAGCAGCGTGCGGATCGGTCGGGATCAATTGCACGACAGCATGCAGGGCGTTGAACAGGAAATGCGGATGCAATTGCGAGCGCAGCGTGTCGAGCTGCATGCGTGCCGCGTGCGCCTCGATCATCGCGCTGCGCCGGGCCGCGAGATTCGCATACGCAACGACCGCCACGACGATGTAGAGCCATGTCCCGGTGATGAGGAACATGCCGACGCTCGAGCCGGCAAAGACCAGGCGACCCAGCACGAGGCTGTCGATCAAGCAGACGGACAGGAACCAGCTCACCGCAAAGGTCGCTGCGGCGAGCACATGGAGTCCGACGAATCCGATCCGGAATGGATACGGCCACGGCTTCCGAGATGCGAACCTGTAGACGGCGATGCCGAGCAGCGCGCCGGCAGCGACCATGCGCAACGAGCCCACTGCGGCATCAGCTCCCGAGACGCCGTGGACGATCACGATGATCGCAGTGAACAGCGCCCACATCGGCAACCATGCGACGACCAGCTGCAACCACATCCATCCACGCGACATGCGTTCTTCCTGTTCGGCCGGCGGGCGGCGGGAGCAGCCTGATCAATGCGTTGGACTGGCGGGCAATCGCCTGGCGTCGATGGTCAGCGCAGCTTCCTCCCAGCTCTTGCCGTTGTCCTCGGAGCGATCCTGTTGCCAGTGAAAAGCGTTGGCAGTGATGTCGTAGTAGCGCGTCCTCGTCAATGTGCGCACTCCTTCTGCGTCGATGAACTGGCCATCCACATGCATTTCGCCGCCACGCCATGCCGCGATCGCCGTGCTGCTGCGGCCGTGGGCCGTGTCGACCCCGTTGATCCTCCAGCGACCCTCGCTCTTGACCCATGTCCTGTGCGATCGGTCAGAGGTTATCGGATTTCCGGAACCATCGGCAACGCGCACGTTGTCCTCGATGCCGAGGCTGTCGGCAGCACGCCACGCTTTCCATGTTCCCGCGAGCCGCGGCGTGCCGTGGATCAACGCGACCAGGCCGCTGACTTTCGGGCGCACTTCGATTTGCCATAGGCCTAGCAGGAAATCGAATTGCCTCGCCTCGGCCGGAATGGAACTGGCCGACGCCGGATTGGCAGGCATGGCAACCGGAACGCTGGCGCGCTGCGCGAATGCGACGACTGGGCAAGCCAGGAGCAGCGAAACAAGAGACACGCAAAGGCGATTCATCGAAAGCTCCGTCGATTGGTGGTGGCCACGATGAAGCATGCCATCGGGATTCCGGTGTCGATCCGGCGCTTTCGCTGAACGGTCGAACGGGCCTGTCGAGCTGTCCGCCGATGCGCCCGGTCGCAGCCTACAGTGCGATCCACTGAATCGATCGTATCGGAGCGCTCCCTTGACCCTGCTGGACAATCTCCGTTCTTCGTCGCCGCCACTGATCGAGCTACGCGGAATCAACAAGGCGTATCGCGTCCCGGGCGGTGCGTTCAATGCACTGGTCGACATTGACCTCACCATCAGGCAGGGCGAATTCATCGCCATTGTCGGGGAGTCCGGCAGCGGCAAGTCGACGCTGCTCAATCTGCTCGCCGGGATCGACCGTCCGAGCAGTGGTGAAGTTGTCGTCGATGGGCATGCCTTGCACACGCTCTCCGAAAAGGCACTCTCGGCATGGCGCGGGCGCTCGGTCGGGATCGTGTTCCAGTTCTTCCAGTTGCTGCCGACGCTGACTGCGGCCGAAAACGTCATGTTGCCGATGGACTTCGGCAATCGCTGGCCGGCACGCGAGCGGCGCACGCGCGCAGTGTCGCTGCTCGATCGCCTTGGCGTCGCCGAGCAGGCCCACAAGCTTCCCGCTGCGCTATCGGGTGGACAGCAGCAACGCGTCGCCGTCGCGCGTGCGCTGGCGAATGCGCCGGCGATTCTGCTCGCCGACGAGCCAACCGGCAATCTCGATTCGCGCACGTCGCAGGGTTTGCTCACGTTGCTCGGCGACCTCGTACGCGAAGGCCAGACTGTGGTGATGGTCACGCACGAACACGCGGCCATGCGCCACGCGACGCGCACCGTGACCCTGGACGATGGGCGCATCGTCGATGCCGAGGCAGTCATCCATGCTTAGGCCGCGCTGGCGCAAGATGCTGCGCGATGCATGGCTGCACAAGGCCCGCACGCTGCTGGTGGTGGTCGCCATTGCCACGGGAATGATCGCTGCGGGCGCGCTGCTGGATGCCTGGGCACTGGTACAGCGCGTGACCACGGAAACCTATCGCGCAAGCCATCCGGTGTCCGCGACGTTGCGCATCGACAAGATCGATGCCGCGTTGCTCGCGCAAGTGCGCGCGGTGCCTGCGGTTGCGGCTGCGCGCGTGCGGCGCATCGTGTTTGCGACAGCCAGGGTCGATGGCGCACCCCTGACGGCCGAGCTTTTCGCACTCGACGCATTCGCAACGCCGGAGATCGGCAGGCTCGAGTCGACGCGCGGCACGTGGCCGCCGCGCGATGGCGAAATCGTGATCGAAAAATCGTCGCTGGAATTCTCTGGCGCAGTGCTGGGCCGTGCGATGACGCTGCAGTTCG
This sequence comes from Pseudomonadota bacterium, assembly GCA_043747745.1. Lineage (GTDB taxonomy): Bacteria > Pseudomonadota > Gammaproteobacteria > Xanthomonadales > Xanthomonadaceae > SZAS-103. Next base: position 23,737 of record JAYTOP010000097.1, on the reverse strand, counting down.
GGAAAGCCGCGCCGCATGCACTGCCAATCACCGGTGTTGCACACGATGTCGGCCTTCCACCAGGCTGGATGGACCATGTCGTCTACGCGTTCGTAACGCCCGCGACCCTGGAAACGCTCGGCGCACCGTCCTCGTTCAATGAAATCCAGATCGTCCTGCGCGATGCATCCGCCGACCGCGACGACGTACGCCGCGTCGCCTGGGACATCCAGGCACGCATCGAACGCAGCGGCGGACACGTCACCAACATCGACGTGCCGGTGCCCGGGCAACACCCGCACGCAGCGCAGATGAACGCGCTGATGCTCACGCAAGGTGCGTTCGGATTGCTGACGCTGCTGGTGTGCAGCTTCCTCATCGTCAACCTGATCGCGGCGATGCTCGCTGGCCAGACGCGCGAAATCTCGGTGATGAAGTCCCTCGGCGCGCACGCCGGCCAGATCGTCCCGATGTACCTGGGCTTCGCCTTGTTGCTCGGCCTCCTCGCTTCCGCGATCGCATTGCCCGCAGCCATTGCGATCGGACGCGCTTACGCCGCGCTGAATGCGGGGATGCTGAATTTCTCGGTCGACGGTTATGCGATCCCGTGGTGGACGATCGCGATCCAGATTGCCGTCGGTTGCCTGCTTCCGGTCGCGGCCGCTGCGATTCCGGTCAGGCGCGCATGCGCCATGCCGGTCAATTCGGGCTTGCGCGACCCCGGCATTGCGACCGGCACCAATGGTTGGCACGTGCGTCGCTGGATCGCGATTCCCGGCATCAATCGGCCGCTGCAACTGTCGATCGGCAACGCGTTCCGCAAGCGCCAGCGCATGATCCTCACCTTGCTGGCGCTGGCTGCGGGCGGCGCTGTCTATCTTGGCGCCGACAACCTGCGCATCGCCGTGCGCGATTCGGTGGGCGTGCTTTTTTCCAGCCAGCGCTACGACTTCGCCCTGAGTTTTGCGGATGCGCACGACCGCACGCAGATCGAAGCCGCAGCGGCGCGGGTTGTCGGCATCCGGCGTGTGGAAGTCTGGAGCAAGCAGGACGCAAGCGTCGCGCATGCGCACGGGACGCAGGGCAATGTCTTCGCGATGGTCGGCCTGCCATCGGGTTCCTCGATGATTGTGCCACTACAGATAAGCGGACGCTGGTTGCGCGCGACCGATCGCAACGCGATCGTGATCAGCCGCAGTCTGTTGAAGGACGAACCGTCGCTGGTTCCCGGCAGCGACATCGTTTTGATGATCGATGGACAGCCGACGCGGTTTCGCGTGGCCGGAGTCGTCGATTCCGGACCGCAGAAGCAGGCTTACGTGCCGGACGCAACACTGAAGTCCCTGCATGGCGGCGATCGCAGTTCAGTGCTTGTCGTCGCGGCAAACGCGCGCGACCAGGCTTCCCAATTGGACCTCATCCTGCGTTTGCGCGCGGAACTCGAACGCTCGTCCATGCCCGTTGCCAGCAGCCTGCTGCTCAGCGACATGCGCCGCGCCGTCGAGGACCATTTGCTGATGGTGGTCGATTTCCTCGGCGTCATGGCCTGGGTGATGATCGCCGTCGGCGGAATGGGGCTCGCGGCAACGATGGGTTCGGCGGTGCTCGAACGCACGCGCGAGATCGGCGTGCTGCGCGCGATCGGCGCGCGCCATCGCACGATCATGGCGATGATCCAGGTCGAAGGACTGGTCATTGCAGTGCTTGGCTGGATCGCCTCGATTCCGCTGTCGGTGCCGATGTCCATCGCGCTGTCCAACGCATTCGGCAAGCTGATGTTCACTGTGCCGACGCACATCGTCCCGGATGCTGGCGGAATGCTGCGCTGGCTGGCCATGATCATCGTCGTGTCGATTGCCGCATGCGCGCTGCCTTCGCGCCGCGCGATGCGGATTCCAACGGCGACGGCGCTGAGTTACGAGTGATGGGTATCGGCGGCGCTTTCCGATCGTCCCGACGTGTGAGCCTCTGCGTTCGTAGGCGATTTGTATGTCTGGAACTGGCCGAATCGCTGCCGCCCTATCAAACTGGCAGCCTGATCCACAATTCGCCTGCTTCCATGATGTCGAGGTTCTGCTGAGAACAATGCCGCCGCTTCTCATGTCCATCGCCCTGTTGGCGATGCTCGGATGCGTATCGGGACGGGCATCGGCGGACGACAGTCGCAGTGCGCACGACGTCCCTGCTCACGAAGCAGCAGATGGATGCGAGTGCGCACGACCTGATGAAGAAAGTCGACGTTCCCGGACTGGCCATCGCGATCGTCCAGGACGGCGGGATCGTGAGGACCCAGGCCTATGGGATGGCGGATGTCGAGCGCCACCGGCTCATGACGCCCGCTACGATCATGTCTGCGGCATCTCTCACCAAGCCTGCATTCGCTTTCATGACGATGCAACTGGTCGATGAAGGCGTCATCGATCTCGATGCGCCATTGACCAAACTCCTCATGAAGCCGCTGCCCGACTATCCGGACTACGCCGACCTCGCAGCCGATCCACGCTGGAAAGCGATCACGCCGAGGATGCTGCTTTCACACAGCGGCGGGCTGCCGAACTGGCGCCGGTTCAACGACGATGCAAAGCTCGACATCAAGTAGGACCCAGGCATGCGTTACGTCTATTCCGGCGAGGGCATGCAACTGCTGCAACTCGTCGTCGAGGAACGGACGCACAAATCCTTCCAGGAACTCATGCAGACGCGCGTCTTCGACCGCTTCGGCATGAAGAGCACCAGCATGGTCTGGCGCGACGACTTCGCCGGGGCTGCCTCGATGGCCTACAACGCCGATGGTGTCGCCGTTGGCCACAAGCGGCGCAGGAAGGCGTTGGCCGCTGCGTCGATGGAGACGACCGTCGAGGACTACGCACGTTTTGTCGCCGGCGTGCTGCGCGGCGACGGGCTTTCGGACAAGGCCATGCGCGACATGCTGCATGCCCAGATCAGGATCGTTTCACCGCAGGAATTTCCCCCGCATTTCCCCGGCAAGACCAGGGTGAACGACACCATCAAGCTTGCGGCTGGCCTGGGTTGGGTGCTGTATGAGTCCCCGCGCGGTCCTGCCATGTTCAAGGAGGGCAATGACGTTGGCACCAACAACTTCGTGCTCGCCTTTCCGAAGTCGAAAATGGCGGTGGTCATGATGTCGAACAGCGCACGCGCCGACCGAATGTTTTTTCCGTTCGTCGAAGCGCTGTACGGACAGACATGTTTGCCGTGGTTCTGGATGGGCTATATCCCTTACGACAAGCCGGATATGCGCAATCCGCATGCACGCGCGCACCCGGTCTCGTCGTGTATGCGCTAGCGGACAAGCACGATGTTGGACACGCATGACGTCGGACAAGCACGACGTCTACGCATGCGTGCGTTTGGGCGACTGCGGAAGTCACCCGCAGGGTATCGGGGCTTTCGTTATGGCAAAGACAGTCAGAGCGTGCCGTCGAACGGCTGTTCTACGGCGACGATTTGAGGGCACCGAAAGGCCAGGGTGGCCGATTGCAGTCAGAGCGATTCAAAAATTCCCGCCGCGCCCATGCCGGTGCCGATGCACATCGTGACCAGTCCGTACTTCTGCTTGCGGCGGCGCATGCCATGCACGATGGTCGCGGTGCGGATCGCACCAGTAGCTCCGAGCGGGTGGCCGAGCGCGATCGCGCCGCCGAGCGGGTTGACCTTGCTCGGGTCGAGGCCGATGTCGCGGATAACGGCGAGCGCCTGCGCGGCAAACGCTTCGTTGAGTTCGATCCAGTCGATCTGGTCCCTGGTCAGGCCCGTTTGCGCGAGCGCCTTCGGGATCGCGGCAATCGGGCCGATGCCCATCACTTCCGGACGCACGCCGGCGACCGAATAGCCGACGAAGCGGGCGAGGGGAGTCAGTCCGTAGCGTTTGATCGCCGATTCCGATGCAAGCAATACCGCAGCTGCGCCATCGGACATCTGCGAGGAATTGCCCGCAGTCACGCTGCCGCCGTTGCGGAACACGGTGCGCAGCTTCGACAGGCCATCAAGCGTCGTATCCGGGCGCGGTCCTTCGTCGGTGTCGATCAATGCTTCGCGCAGGCGGATGACGTTGCCGTCGAGGTCCGGTACGCGCGAAACGACATCGTACGGCGTGATCTCGTCCTTGAATTCACCGCTGGCAATTGCTGCCATCGCCTTCTGGTGCGAAGCGAGAGCGAACGCGTCCTGGTCGGCGCGCGAGACTTTCCATTCATCGGCGACCTTCTCGGCGGTAATGCCCATGCCGTAGGCAATATTGATGTGGTCGTCGCCGGCTCCGGTGGAAGCAAACACCTTTGGGCTCATCGCGACCTTGTTGCCCATCATCGGCACCATCGACATCGATTCGGTACCGCCCGCGAGCATCAGGTCGGCTTCGCCAAGGCGGATGCGATCAGCCGCGAGCGCGACCGCCTGCAGGCCCGACGAGCAGAAACGGTTGATCGTCTGCGCGGCGATGGTGTTCGGCAGGCCCGCGAGCAGCGCGCCGATACGCGCGACATTCATGCCTTGCTCGCCCTCGGGCATCGCGCAGCCGATGATGATGTCGCCGATCTGCGTTGCATCGATGTCCGGCGCCTGCGCGACGACCGCGCGCAAAACGTGCGCGAGCATCTCGTCGGGCCGCGTATTGCGGAACACGCCGCGCGGGGCTTTGCCGACCGGTGTGCGGGTCGCGGCGACGATGTAGGCGTCCTGGATTTGGCGATTCATTGGATGTCCTTGGATGTTTCAGCTTGGATATTGGATCAGGGAAAACGGGGTTGGGGACTAGGGTCTGGGGACTGGTAAGAGCTTGAAGCTGGTTGTCTGTGGCTTCTGCCAGCCCCTAGTCCCCAGCCCCATCTACTTCAGTTCCTCAGCGGCTTCCCCGTCGTCAACGTATGCATGATCCGCGCCTGCGTCTTCGGCATTTGCGCGAGAGCGACGAAGTGTTCGCGTTCGAGTTTGATCAGCCAGTCCTCGTCGACCAGTGAGCCGCGATCCACGTTTCCGCCGCACAGCACGGTCGCGATGCGCTTCGAGACTTCATAGTCGTGCTCGGAGATGAAGCGGCCTTCGAGCATGTTGACGAGCATCATCTTGAAGGTCGCGATACCGACATCGCCGGCGACGGGGATCTGCCGCGCGGGCAATGGCGGACGATAGCCCGATTCGGCCAGCGCGCGCGCCTGCTGTTTCGCGACATAAAGCAATTCGTGCGCATGGAACACGACCACATCGTCCTTGCGCAGCAGGCCGAGTTCCTTCGCTTCCATCGCCGATGCCGAGACCTTGCCCATCGCCACGGCTTCGAAGTAGGGCTTCAGGCCCGCGAAGACATCACCGCCCTGGCCGGCCGACAGGCCGACGCGCGTCGCGATTTCCTTGAGGCCGCCACCGCCCGGCAACAGGCCGACTCCGGCCTCGACGAGACCGATATAGCTTTCGAGTGCAGCGACCGTGCGCGCCGAATGCATCTGGAACTCGCAGCCGCCGCCGAGCGCCATGCCGCGCACCGCCGCGACCACCGGAACCTGCGCATACTTCAGGCGCATGCTGGTGGCCTGGAAGGTCGCGATCATCGCATCGAAATCCGCGACCTTGCCCGCTTGAAGCAGCCCCATCGCGCCCTTGAGGTCGGCGCCTGCCGAGAACGGCTCGCTGTCCTGCCAGATCACGAGGCCGTCGAAGTCCTGTTCGGCGGTCGTGACCGCTTTTTGCAGGCCTTCTAGAACCCCATCGTTGACCGTGTGAATCTTTGTCTTGAAGCCGATCACCGCGATGCCGTCGCCGTCGTGCCACATGCGTACCGCGTCGGTCTCGAACACGGTTTCGCCTGGCGCGAAGCGTTCGCCGAGCAGCGGATCGGGGAAACGCTGGCGCTTGTAGACGGGCAGCGACGAACGCGGCAGCATCGCGTCGCGCGCTGGACTGAAGCTTCCGTCCTTGCCGTGGACGCCATTGCGGCCGTCATACACCCAGTTGGGCAGCGGCGCGTTCGACATCGTCTTGCCGGCGACGATGTCCTCGGCGATCCAGCCTGCGACCTGCTTCCAGTCGGCCGCCTGCCAGGTCTCGAACGGCCCAAGCTTCCAGCCGTAGCCCCAGCGGATCGCGAAGTCCACGTCGCGCGCGGTGTCGGCGATCGAGGCGAGGTGGAACGCGCTGTAGTGGAACAGGTCGCGGAAGATCGCCCACAGGAATTGCGCCTGCGGGTGCGCGGAAGCGCGCAATGCCGCAAATTTCTCGGCGGGATTCTTGATCTTCAACATCTCGGCGACGTCAGGCGCGACCTCGCCATCGCTGACCCGATAATCCTGGCTGGCGACATCGAGCACCTGGATGTCCTTGCCGAGCTTGCGATAGATGCCCGCGCCGGTCTTCTGGCCGAGCGCACCCTGGGCGATCAGCGCCTTCAACAGGTCTGGTACGGCGAAGTAGGTGTGCCAAGGATCGTCGGGCAGGGTGTCGGCCATTGTCTGGATCACGTGGGCCATGGTGTCGAGGCCGACCACGTCGGCGGTGCGATAGGTCGCCGACTTCGGGCGGCCTATCGCCGGGCCGGTCAGCGCGTCCACGGTATCGAAGCCCAAACCAAATTCCGCAGTGTGGTGCATGGTCGACAACATCGAAAACACGCCGATCCGGTTGCCGATGAAGTTCGGTGTGTCCTTGGCGCGGACCACGCCCTTGCCCAAGGTCGACGTCAGGAAAGTTTCAAGCGCATCAAGCACTTCTGGAGAAGTCTTCCTGCAAGGTATCAACTCCGCAAGGTGCATGTAGCGCGGTGGGTTGAAGAAATGCAGGCCGCAGAAGCGTTCATGCAGTGCCTCGTCGAGTACGTCGGCCAGCGCATTGATCGACAGGCCCGAGGTGTTGGAGGCGAGGATCGCGGTCGGCGCGACGTGCGGCGCGATCTTCGCGTACAGATCTTTTTTCCAATCGAGCCGCTCGGCGATGGCTTCGACGATCAGGTCGCAGCCCTGCAACAGTTCCAGGTGCTGTTCGTAGTTCGCTGGGACGATCGCGGAGACGCGATCCTTTGCCGCCAGCGGGGCAGGCGAAAGCTTGGCCAGATTGGCGATGGCCTTGAGGACGATGCCGTTCGGGTCGCCACCTTTCATTGGCAGATCGAACAGCAGCGTGTCCACGCCCGCATTCGCGAGGTGGGCCGCGATTTGCGCACCCATCACGCCTGCGCCGAGGACTGCCGCGCGACGTACAAGTAGTTTCTTAGGCATATTGTTTACTCGATTGTTTTAATTGAAAAAGAAGTTTTCTGCTACATAAATCGCTGACTTTTGAATGGAGAGTACGCTCGCGTACGGATCTGCCCTGCAATCTATTGTCGTATCCCTGCCGATGCGAAGCGGATCAGGGCCGCAGCAGCTCGCTGGCAATGAGCTTTTTCAGTCGCCCCGGCGGGCCTGCGGATCAACCCGAAGTCGGCCATCGCATAAGTCAGCGCGCCAGCCGTGAAGTCCAGGCGCCAGTACAATTCTTCCTTGCCGATCCCAGGCAGGCAGGCGCCGATGGCCTTAGAGAACTCGCGCAGCACATGGCCGTAATTGTCGGAGAGGAACTTCCGCAGGCGCTCGTTCTTTTCGGCGTAAGCACGCGCCAGCACGCGCACGAAAGCCGAGCCGCCGTGGCGATCGAGGGTCAGTGAGAGAGCGGGTTCGATGAAGGCTGCGAGGATCGGCTCAAGCTCGCCGGGATGGTCGCGCAGAGCCTCGCGCAGGGCGAGCAGGCGCTTGTCGCTGAGTTCATCGAGCCGGCGCCGGAATACCTCGTTGACGAGGTTGTCCTTGGAACCGAAGTGGTAATTCACCGCCGCGATGTTGACCTCGGCGTGGGTCGTCACCTGCCGCAGCGACGTACCCGCGAATCCGAACTGTGCGAACAGATCCTCGGCGGCGCTGAGGATGCGTTCCTTGGTGGAGAAATGGACGGTCGCGGACACGGCATGAACATCCGATTGAAACGACTGTTTAAGCGTAAGCCGAACCGGATTCCGCGTCAATCGCAGCGCGCGGGATGCGACTTCCGACACTGCGCCACTGCGCAGGCCAAAGCAGATGAATCACGGCGGAGGAATGTGCCGCAACGCGTGCCGGTGTGGGCAATCATGGTATTCTTAAGGACTTGGAATGCAGCGCATCGTCGCCGTGTGCCTATTTCACAGAAATATCTCACAACCCCTCGTTTCGACTACTTTTTCTGGAGCATTGCATGGCGCTAGAGCGCACTCTTTCGATCATCAAGCCCGACGCCGTCGCCAAGAACGTCATCGGTGCGATCTATTCACGTTTCGAGCAGGCCGGCTTGAAGATCGTCGCCGCCAAGATGAAGCAGCTTTCCCGCCTGGAAGCCGAAGGTTTCTACGCCGTGCATCGCGAGCGTCCATTCTTCAAGGCGCTGGTCGAATTCATGATTTCCGGCCCGGTGATGATCCAGGCGCTGGAAGGCGAGGGCGCACTGCTCACGAACCGCGAGTTGATGGGTGCCACCAATCCGAAGGAAGCTGCGCCCGGCACGATCCGTGCCGACTTCGCGACCTCGATCGACGCCAATGCCGTGCACGGCTCGGATTCGCTTGAGAATGCCGCCAACGAGATTGCGTATTTCTTCAGCACCACCGAGCTTTGCCCGCGCTGAGCGCCCGCGACGACCTGACGTGACGACCGCTCCCGCCATCGTGAATCCAGCACTTGCCAACCTGCTGGAACTCGACCGCGCCGGCCTGGTCGCGTTCTTCGCCGGCATCGGCGAGGCGCGCTATCGCGCCGAACAGGTGATGAAGTGGATCTACCATCGCCACGTCACCGACTTCACGGAAATGACCGACCTCGGCAAGCCGTTGCGCGCCAAGCTCACGGCAGCCTGCGTGATCGAGCCGCCGAAGGTGCTGTTCGAGAAACCCTCGGCGGACGGCACCCACAAATGGCTGCTCGGCATGGATGGCGGCAACGCGATCGAGGCCGTGTTCATTCCCGACAAGGGGCGGGGCACGTTGTGCGTGTCCTCGCAGGTCGGCTGCGGGTTGGCCTGCACGTTCTGCTCGACCGGCACCCAGGGTTTCAACCGCAACCTGTCCACGGCCGAGATCATCGGCCAGGTCTGGGTCGCGGCGAAGCACCTGGGCAACGTACCGCACAAGCAGCGCAAGCTCACAAATGTGGTGATGATGGGCATGGGCGAGCCGCTGCTGAACTTCGACAACGTAGTGCGCGCGATGGGCATCATGCGCGACGACCTCGGCTTGGGGCTCGCCAACAAACGGGTGACCCTGTCCACGGCTGGGTTAGTCCCGATGATCGACCGCTTGTCGATGGAATCGGATGTGTCGCTTGCAGTGTCATTGCATGCTCCGACCGACGAACTGCGCACGCAACTGGTGCCGCTCAACAAGAAATATCCGATTGCCGAGCTCATGGAAGCCTGCGTGCGCTATGCGCAGCGCAAGCCGCGCACGTCGATCACGTTCGAATACACGATGATGAAGGGCGTCAACGACAAGCCCGAACATGCGCGCGCACTCGCGAAGTTGATGCGCGGAATGGACGCCAAGTTGCAGCGTGCCAACGCAGCCAAGGTCAACCTGATTCCATTCAATCCGTTTCCGGGCACCGGCTACGAGCGTTCGGACGAAGCCGATATCCGCAACTTCCAGACGTTGCTGCTCGACAACCAGGTGCTCACGATGGTGCGCCGCACACGCGGCGACGACATCGACGCGGCCTGTGGCCAACTCAAGGGCCAGGTGCTCGACCGCACCCGTCGTCAGGAAGCGTTCCGTCGCAAACTCGAGCAACAAGGAGTCGTCAATGCGGCTGCATGAAGCGTTCGTCGTGTCCGGTGCGATCGTCGCGCTGTGCGGTTTGGGTGGTTGCGGCATGATCAAGGGCAAGGACGATAGTTTCAAGGACGACAGCAACACGCCGCACGCAGCGTCGCAAAACGAGATTGCGCTCGCGCAGCAATATATCGAGGATGGCAAGTACGAGATCGCACTTGATCGTCTGCAGCACGCGGCCAAAATCGACCCCAACTCTGCCGACGCTTACACCATGCTTGGCCTGCTGTACGAGAAGATCAATCGTCCCGAGCAAGCTGGAGCCAGTTACGCCAAGTCAGCCAAACTCGCACCGGAAAAGGGCGATATCCTGAACAATTACGGCACATGGCTGTGCCGTTCTGGCCATCCAGACGAAGCAGATTCCTGGTTCCGCAAGGCAATCGCCGATCCGTTCTACAAGACGCCCGCCGCTGCGCTCGGCAATGCGGCAACGTGCGCGGTCAAGGCGGGCAAACCCGAACTCGCTGAAGGTTACGACCGTCAGATTCTTGCGCTGGATCCAGGCAATGCCGATGCGTTGCAGACCATGGCGTTGGTGCAGTACCAACATGGCGATTATTTGCGCGCACGCGCCTTCATGGAGCGCCTGCTAGCGGCCGGCAAACCCGATCCCGAGATGCTCGACCTGGCCGCACGCATCGAGGACAAACTCGGCGATCGCGACGCGGCAAGCGGTTACCGCAACCGTCTGTCGACCGAATTCCCCCAATACACTCCAAGCCAACTTTGACCTACATGCAGACGGAATTTTCCCCCACTTCCGCCCAAAACAGCCTCGGTCAGTGCCTGCGTTCGCAACGGCTTGCCAAGCAGATGAGCATCGAGGATGTCGTTGTGCAGTTGAGACTGCCGACGACGATCGTCGAGGCCATGGAGCGCGACGACCACAGCATGCTTGGAGCCGCAATCTTCGCGCGCGGTCGGTTAGGCAACTACGCGCGCCTGGTTGGCGTTCCGGCAGCACTTGTCGACGCTCAATTCGCCGATGCGATGACTGTGCCGCCAGCATTGGTCAGTACTGCGAGCAGTTCGCGCCTGGAGCGCAATGTACGGCGCTTCGCGCGGCAAGGTATCTATATCGTGCTGACTGCAATGATCGTGCTGCCGGTCGTCTGGTTGGCGACCCAACATCAATTGCCGCAGGCAGCTGCCTCACTGACCGCGCTCGATAGTTCACCGGTGCCTGCGCAGAATGCGACCGTTGCGATGGGCCATGGTGCGAACGCTGCGGCTGGCGAAGCGCGTAGTGCATCGCCGGTCGTCGCATCCATCGCGCCATTCGGAAGTTATGGCTGGGCGAGTCCGTCCGCAGCCAATCCGACCGGGCAAATGACTGCAAATACCGCGCTGCAATTGCGTTTCAGCGGCGATAGCTGGGTCAATATCGTCGGTGTCGATGGACGTGTGATCGAGCATGGAGCCGTCGAGGCAGGCAGCGTACGCAACTACCAGACGGTCGCAGTCGCGCGCGTTGCGATTGGAAATCCGGGGTCTGTACTGGTCTTGCGCAACGGCGAGCCGCTCGACCTCAAGCCGTTTCAGGGCGCGAATCAGACCCGCTTTACGCTATCCTCCGACGGCAAACCCGCGCCTGTGCGCGACTGAACTCCCCGTTCCCACTGCACCCGATCAACTGCACCCGCTGCGACTGCATCCGCTACTACAACCCGCCGCTTTGACACAGCGATCCCACCCTTCACGAACGCGCTACCGCGCGGCACACGACGACAAGCATGGCAATCGACGATCAGGAAGAATACGAACAGGGCGAACAGGTCCGAAAGTGGCTGCGCAACAATGGCGGCTCGGTGATCGGCGGCATTGCTGTCGGTCTGGCCTTGATCGCCGGCTGGCAGTGGTGGCAGCGCAAGCAGGAACTGCACAATCAGGATGCTGCGGCTGCCTATGCGGTTCTCAGCGATACCGTGCGTGTCAATGGCGATGAAAAGCGGATCGCGATGCTCGCCGATTCGCTGCGTACCGATTACGCCAAGAGTCCCTACGCGACCCTGGCCGCGTTACGTATCGCCGCGCACAAGCTTGATCGCAACGATCCCAAGGGTGCGCTCGCAACGCTCGATGCGGCTAGCGTTGCCTCCGATCACGCGCTGGCCGCGCTTGTGCGTTTGCGTGCCGGGCGCTTGTTGCTGATCCTGGGGCGACCGGCCGATGCGCTGTCGCGTATCCAGCCAGTCAACGATCCTGCATACGCGGCGGTGGCTGGCGAGATCCGTGGCGATGCCGAGCGTGCGCTGGGCCATCTGGATGCCGCGCGGCTTGCCTACATCGATGCGCTGAGCCATATGCCGCCGACCGCACTGAATCGAGAAATACTCGAAATGAAGCTTGCCGATATCGGCGGCGTCGCTCCCAAACCCGAGGCCAAGAAAGCATGAGCTTCCTCCGTATCGTTTGCATCGCCGCGCTGATCGCAGCCGTATCAGGTTGCACCACGGTCAAGGGTTGGATGCACAAGGCCAGTTCTGACAATACCCACCAGCCGACCGCACTCACCGCCATCACGCCCGGTATCAGCGTACAGCGACTGTGGTCGCATTCGGCCGGGAAGGGTGAGCGCCTGCTCGGCCTGCGCGAACATCCGGCGATCGCCGACGGTCGCGTATATGTGGCCGACAGCCATGAGGCCTACGTATATGCACTCGATCTGGCGACTGGCCGCCAGCTCTGGAAAACCGATACCAAACTTCGCCTGACCGGAGGCCCCGGCGTGGGTTCGGGCAGCGTCGTGGTTGGTTCGATCAACGGCGACATCATCGCGCTGGCCGCAGATACCGGCACCCAGCGCTGGCGTGTGAAAGCCAGTTCGGAAATCCTCTCGGCGCCATTGGTTGCTGGCGATACCGTGGTGGTTCGCAGCGGCGATGGCCACGTACTCGGTCTGAACCTGGCCGATGGCAAGACCCGCTGGGCGTTTGAACGTCCGTTGCCGAGCCTGAGCCTGCGCGGCGATCCTTCGCCGATGCTCGGCGGCAACGGTCTGGTGTATCTGGGTTTCGAGGACGGCACCGTCGTTGCTTTACGCGCGCAGGATGGCATCAAGGTCTGGGAGCAGAAGGTCGCACAGGCCGACGGCCGCAGTGAACTCGATCGCCTTGCCGATATCGATGGCGACATCATCGTCAGTCCGGATGGCGTGTTTGCCGCAAGTTACAAGGGCAAGGTGGCCGGATTCAATCCCAACAACGGCAGCCCGTTGTGGACGCACGACGTGACCAGCTACGGCGGTCTGGCGCGTTCCGGCGATACCTTGTTCGCAAGCGACGCGATCGGCACTGTCTGGGCGCTGGATCGCGCTTCCGGTGGCGCACTCTGGAAACAGGATGCGCTTGGCTATCGCTGGCTGACTTCGCCTGCGGTGCAAAACGGTTATGTCGTGGTCGGCGACCTGCAGGGTTATCTGCACTGGATGCAGGCCGACAAGGGCACGCTGGTTGCACGCGCACAGATCGGCGGCAAGAAGGATCCGATCCGCGCGACGCCACAGGTGTCCGCCGACGGCATCCTGATCGCGGTGACCACCAAGGGTAAACTGGCCGCATTCCGTATCAACAAATAAGCCACCAGCGAAACCAGGGATGTAGCGCAGCGTCCGTAGCGTGATCGCTGCCGATCCAGGCGGCGATGCATTACGGGCGGTTTCGTTGTCCCGATATCGCAGTCAGCGTCCACGCCTGTTGCGCGATCCCTTTCCATCACCACGCAAGGCCTGTTCAACATGTTGCCACTGGTCGCCCTGGTCGGCCGACCGAATGTCGGCAAATCCACACTGTTCAATGCGCTGACGCGCAGCCGCGATGCGCTCGTGCACGACGAGCCCGGCGTGACCCGCGACCGCCACTACGGCGTGTGCCGACTGATCGATGGCAAGCCGTTCGCGCTGGTCGACACCGGCGGCCTGTCCGGCGAAGAAGAGGGCATGGCCGGACTCACCGCGCAGCAGGCGCGCGCCGCGGTGGACGAAGCCGACGTCATCCTGTTCATCGTCGACGGCCGCGCTGGCCCGTCCGCGCTCGACGAATCCATCCTCGCGTGGCTGCGCAAGAGCGCCAAGCCCGTGCTGCTGGTCGTCAACAAGACCGATGGTCTCGACGAAGAAGCTTGCCTTGTGGAGTTCATGCGTTTCGGCATCGGCGAACCGCTTGCGGTGTCGTCTGCGCATCAGCGCGGCATCTCGGACCTGCTCGACGAAGTGGCTGTCCGGTTGCCGGTCGATACGGGCAGCGAAGGCATCCTCGACGATCCCGAACGCCTGCGGCTGGCGATCGTCGGTCGCCCGAACGTCGGAAAATCCACGTTGGTGAACCGCCTGCTCGGCGAAGATCGCGTCATCGCGTCCGACGTGCCCGGCACCACACGCGATTCGATCGCGGTCGACATGGAGCGCGACGGCCGCAAGTACCAGTTGATCGACACCGCCGGCATCCGCCAGCGCGGCAAGGTCCAGGATGCGATCGAGAAGTTCAGCGTCATCAAGACGCTGCAATCGATCCATTCCGCGCAGGTCGTCGCACTGATGCTCGATGCGCAGGAAGGCGTGACAGAACAGGACGCAACCGTGCTCGGCCACATCCTCGATTCGGGCCGCGCATTCGTGATCGTGGTGAACAAATGGGACGGGTTGACGACCTACCAGCGCGAACAGACCGAAGGCATGCTCGATCGCAAGCTGTCGTTCGTGCTGTGGGCCGAGAAGCTGCATATCTCCGCGAAGCACGGCTCCGGCCTGCGCGAGTTGTTCAAGGCGATCCATCGCGCGCATGTGTCGGCGACGCGCACGTTCAGCACGGCTGAAGTCACCAAGGCGATCGAGATCGCCTGCGAAAGTTTCCCGCCTCCGGCGATCCGTGGCCATTTCGCGAAGATGCGTTACGCCCATCCGGGCGGTGAGAATCCACCGACCTTCATCGTCCACGGCAATCGCCTGAAATCCCTGCCGGACAGCTACAAGCGTTACCTGGAAAATTTCTTCCGCAAGCGCTTCAAGCTGGTCGGTACGCCGGTGAAGTTCGAATTCCGCGAAGGCGTGAACCCGTACGAGGGCAAGAAGAACGTCCTCACCGACAAGCAGAAGAAAGAGCGGCGGCGTGCAGTCCGCAAAGCCAAGAAATAACCCATCGCGATGGATGCGATGACGGTGGATCGCATTCGGCGTGACGTCACCCTCGGCATCCTTGCCGGCGGTCGCGCCACGCGGCTGGGTGGCAACGACAAGGCCTGGATGGTGTATCACGATGAACTATTGATCGAACGCACACTGCGTGCGTTCGGCGATGTATTCACAACGCGCTGCGTCAGTGCGAATCGCAATCTTGATCGCTATGCAACACTCGGGCTGTGCGCGATCCCTGATCGTGTCGCCGGTTTCCCGGGTCCGCTTGCTGGACTTGATGCATTACTTGCCATTTGCGAAACTCCATTGCTGTTGACTGTGCCGGTCGATCTGCGCGCGATTCCATATAATCTTGTCGCGCGATTACTGGAGATGGGCGCGGGCGGCGCGGTCGCCAGGGATGCGAGCGGTCTGCAACCATTGGTCGCGTTATGGCCGCTGGCGCGTGCGCGAATCGCTGTCGTCAAGGCCATCGCTCGCGGTAAACGCGCCGCGCATCGCATCGTCGCGGAACTCGCGCTTCCCGTCGTGCACTTCAACGGCGCAGACTTCGGCAACCTGAACTCGCCCGACGATTTCCTGACGTGAAGCAGACGACTTTCCCGACCCGCATCCTGTTCGCCGACGCCGAGGCCATCGTCCACGACGTGGCGAACGCGCATCGCCTGCCGATCGAGCGCGTGCCGATCGCGCGCGCTGCAGGTCGCGTGCTCGCCGAAGACGTCGTCGCGCCGATTGCGTTGCCGTCGTTCGACAACAGCGCGATGGATGGCTACGCATTGCGCGCAGCCGATGCGTGCGTAGCGAATGCGTCGCTGCGATTGATCGGCGAACAGTTCGCTGGAAATCCGCAAGGCTTCCGCGTCGGCCCTGGCGAATGCGTGCGGATTACCACCGGCGCGCCATTGCCGGAAGGCGCCGATGCGGTCGTGATGAAGGAAAACACCCGCTCCGATGGCGAGCGCATCGTGCTTGCAACAACAGTCGCGCGCGATGCGCATGTACGCCGTGCAGGCGAGGATGTTGCGGTCGGCGACCTGTTGCTGCGTACAGGCACGCGATTGACGCCAGTGCAGGCATCGCTGGCAGCCGCAGTCGGCCTTGCAGAACTTCCGGTGGCGCGCCGCCCGACGGTCGCGGTATTCACGACCGGCGACGAGTTGCGTCCGCCCGGACAAGAACTCGATCCAGGCGCGATTTACGACAGCAACCGAACCTTGCTGATGGCGCTGCTGGTCGCCGAGGGCCTGGAGCCATTCGCATGGCCGATCCTTCCCGACGACCCCGGCCGCATGCGCGCGTTGCTGCGCGACGCCGGCAATGCATTCGATGTGGTGATCACCTGTGGCGGCGTGTCGGCTGGCGAGAAGGACTACCTGCCGGAGCTGGTCGTGGAACTTGGCCGCATCCATTTCTGGAAAATGCTGATGCGGCCCGGCATGCCGCTGCTGTTTGGACAGATCGGCCAGGCGCAAATACTCGCATTGCCTGGCAATCCGGTCTCGGTGTTGGCGACGTATCTCACGCTCGGAAGGCAGTTGCTGCGCGGCTTGCAGGACGATGCATCGCCACTGCCGAAGATCGCGGCGCGGCTGTCTATGCCGATCGTCAAGACCCACGACCGTCGTGAGTTCCAGCGCGGTCGGCTGGAGTATGGCGATGATGGCGTGCTGCGCGTCGCACCGCATCCAGCGACTGCGTCGCATCGCCTGCGCGGCGCGGCAGATAGCGATTGCCTGATCGTGCTGGCCGAAGGGCCGCAGCAATTGCAGGTGGATGCCGTCGTCGAAGTGCTGCGTTACTGATGGTGGATAATCGTCGTCCAGCGATAGGCTCAGGGCCGAGATGAGCGAGCGCGACATCACGGAAATTTCCCCAGCCGAAGCGCAGCAGCGGCAACGCTCGGGCGCGGTGCTGGTCGACGTGCGCGAAGCATTCGAGCGCGCAGCGGGTCATGCCGATGGCGCGCTCGGGATCGCGAAGGCCGACCTCGAATCCACGCCGCAGGAAATGCTGGCGGACCGCGACGCCGAGATCCTGCTGATCTGCCAGGGCGGCCGGCGCTCGATGCAGGCGGCGCAGGCGTTGCAGGCGCAAGGCTATACGCGTGTCGGTTCGGTCGCCGGCGGCACCGTACGCTGGATCGCCGAAGGCCTGCCGATCACGAAACCCGATGGCGATGCAGATTTCTACGAACGTTATTCGCGGCACCTGAAGCTGCCTGAAGTCGGCGAGGCGGGGCAGCGCAAACTCGAAGCCGCGCGCATCGTGATGATCGGCGCTGGCGGGCTCGGATCGCCCGCTGCGTTCTATCTCGCCGCCGCCGGCATCGGCACACTCGTGCTCGTGGACGACGACGTGGTCGATCGCAGCAACCTGCAACGGCAGATCCTGCATGCCGACGTTCGCATCGGCATGCCGAAGGTGGTATCGGCGCGCAGCACATTGTCCGCACTGAATCCGCGCACGAACATCGAAACCATCGCCGAGCGCGCGACGTCCGGCAACGTCGAACGCATCCTTGCGCATGCCGATCTCGTGATCGACGGCGCCGACAATTTCGCCGCGCGCTACCTGCTCAACGATGCCTGTGTGAAGCTCGCCAAGCCGCTGGTGTACGGCGCGGTGCATCGCTTCGAGGGACAGGTCAGCGTGTTCGATGCTGGCCGCCAGCGCGGTGTTGCGCCGTGTTATCGCTGCCTGTTTCCGGAACCGCCTCCACCCGAAGCTGCGCCCAATTGCGCGGAAGCCGGTGTGCTCGGCGTGCTGCCCGGCGTAATCGGATTGTTGCAGGCGACCGAAGCGATCAAGCTGGTTCTTGGCATCGGCAATCCGTTGACCGGACGCCTGCTGCACTTCGATGCACTCGCGATGCGCTTCCGCGAGACGCGCCTGCATCCCGATCCGGAATGCGCGGTGTGCGCGCCAGGCAGGGCGTTTCCCGGATACATCGACTATGCGGCGTTCTGCGCGGGCTCTTGATTCGACTGCATGTAGGCAGAATGCCGAAGTCTGTGCGGCCCGGGCAACCATAGTCTGTTTCTGATTCCTGCGGCGTGCATACACTTCAGGCGCGGCGCGACGGAAATGTTTGTACAATTTTTGCGAAACCATTCGCTTGCGATTTCCGCGAAATGGTCACCTTTCAGCCGTAAGCGTCAAAGTAGGTGCAAGCGCTCTCGGCCAACGGATCATTGTTGTGGTTTTGGTGGCGTGCGCTCTTCCGACAGCAGCAGGTCTTGCGGATCCGCAGGCAGCCACCCCGGCGGAGGAAAGCGCATTGCTCCGGCACGTTCGGCCTGGCGCTGCAAGGCCTCCCAATCGCCGTATAGCTCGATGTCGCGCTGCCTGATCTCCGCCAAGGCCAGGGCGTCGCTCATGTATAAGCTCAGCCGGCTTTGTTGCCGTCGCAGCTCGCGCCCTTCGGTTTCCAGCGGAGTGCCCTTGAACAATCGCCTCACCATGGAGGCGGTGACCATGCGTGCGACCTTCGATGCCTTCTCCGAGCGCATTCCGCTGATCGCAACCTTGCCGCAGGCATCGCGCAGGCCGGCGACTTTGATCATTTCCGGGCTGCCGGGTTTGCACGTATACAGCCAGTTGCCATAGTTGGGCACGGCCACTGCGCCGATCGCGTCGCGTCGCAAGACGGGCGCCACATCGGATTCTCCGACGAGGGCCTGCATCGGTTGCAGGATCGATTCGGGCATCGGCTGGTCGCGCAGCGCGTTGTGTACCAGTGTGGTGAGGGCGGGAAGCTGGTCGTCGAAGACGTGCGAATGGGCCGCATGCAGTAGGTGGTCGGCGAATTCCAGCCCGCTCGGTTCTGGACCGGAGGGTATGAGGATCCAGTTCACGGCGTTGTCGGGAAACTGCGCGGTGAAGCGCGAGTAATAGTCCGGATGCGGACAAGGATGCGGCTGGATGTGGCAGGCCAGCGCCACCGCGTACAGTGCGATCTGATCGTGCGGGTGTTGGTCGAACAGGCTTTGCATCACCGCTTCGTGTACGTTGCTGGAGTCCTGGTCGTCGCGTGGAATGCCGATCAGGGTCGCCGCAATCAGGCTGTCGCGATCGCCGCGCCGTGCAAGGCGCTCGACCTGCTCTTCGCGGAACCGGTCGCCGAGTTGATTGATGATCTCGGTCGTCAGCACTGCAATCTCGTCGCCCTTGTGGGCCGCGTCGAGCGCCTGGCGGAACGAACTCAGCACGGCGCGTTGGGCAGCAGGGTCGTTGGGCGCATGTCTCTTCAGCCATGCCACCGCATCGCGTGCGCTGTCGGAGTGGTCCTGGTATTGCGGATTGAAGCGGGGGAAGGCTGCTGCCATGAACCCCGCCAGATCGCGGTTGCGATGGGCTTCGAGCGTGGCCAGCTCGCGCTGGCGATCCGCCTCGAGACGCGCCTGCTCTGCCCGCTGCCATTGCCAAAAGATCGTCAACAAGCCCAGGGTCAGAGCGATGAATGCCACGGCGGTCGCCACTGCGACGCGCGGATTGCGCCGCACGCTCCGACCGATGCGCTCGCGCCAGGCCGGTTCGCGGACGCTGACGCTGCTTCCATCGCGGAATCGCACCAGGTCTGCGCTCAGTTCGGCGACGCTTTGATAGCGCCCGGCCGGATTGGTTTGCAGGCACTTCATGCAGATCGCATCGATATCCTTGCCGATCGATGGATCGCTCGCCCGCGGCGTCCTGACCTGGCCCGACTGTGCTGCCCGCATCTGCGACGCTGCGTCGCCCATGCCGTGTGGAGATGACCCGGTCAGCAATTCGTACAGGATCGCCCCGAGCGCGTACACGTCGGTGCGTTTGCTCAACCGATGGGTGCCAGCGTCGACCTGTTCGGGTGCCATGTAGGCCGCCGTGCCGGACACTTCGTGCGCGTCGACGCCGCCGTCGGCATCGACGTGCCGCGCCAGGCCGAAGTCGCCGATCAGGGGTTGCCCATGCTCATCGAACAGCACGTTCGCCGGCTTGAGGTCCAGATGCAACAGCCCGAAGCTGTGCGCATAGTCCACCGCCGCGCAGAGCTTGAGCATCAAGTCCACGCTCTGCGCTGTCGTCGGTCGCGCAGTCGCCATGCGCTGCGCCAGCGTACGTCCACCCAGCAGCGGCATCGAGAAGAAATGCATGCCGTCGACCTTGCCGGTCTCGAACACCGGCACGATATGCGGATGATGCAAGCGCGCCGCAGCGCGCGCTTCGGCGAAGAAGGTGGCGATCGCGCGCGGATTGTCCGCGAGGCTGCCGACGATGAACTTGACCGCGACTTCGCGCCCGAGGCTGATCTGAGACGCGCGGAATACGACGCCCATCCCGCCGCGCCCGATGCGTTCGAGCAGTTCGAAGTCGCCGAAGCGCCGATCGTCCGGGTCGTCCAGGTCCAGTTCGTCCCACAACATCGCCTCGGGCATGCCGCTTTGCGACAGGCCCAGCTGTGCGACGGCGGCGAGTTCAGCTTGAGACAGGCGTTCGCCCACACTGGGCTGGGATCGGACTGACTCGACTCCAGGTTTATTTTCGATTGGCATCAGTCGGACCCTTGCGCGGCCAGCGAATGACGCAATGCGTCGATGTCGGCGGCAGTGTGATGCTTGTCGGGATTCAGCTCGCCGAGCGCCGCGCGCACGGCCTTCTGGAGCCGTGTGCGAAGTCGCTTCAACTGGACTGCAAGGGTGTTCGGGGAGACTTGCATGCTTGCGCCGAGAGCGACCAGTTCGCCGCGTTCCGGTGGTTCCACCAGCCAGGGCTGCAATGCACAGAACAACTCGCCGCGGCCATCGCTTTCATAGTCTTTCTGCAACTCGTCCAGGGCGACACGCGTCAGGCACAAGGCAAATTGCAGGTCGAAGTATTGTTCCGGGGTCTGGTGGTCGTGGCCTTCGTCAGCGTCGGCCCCGATCAACTCGAAGC
The DNA here is from genome assembly GCA_043747745.1 of Pseudomonadota bacterium. Classification (GTDB taxonomy): domain Bacteria; phylum Pseudomonadota; class Gammaproteobacteria; order Xanthomonadales; family Xanthomonadaceae; genus SZAS-103. Next base: position 2,870 of record JAYTOP010000097.1, on the reverse strand, counting down.
GTCGGTAATCCGCCATCCCTGTGCTGCGCAAGGAAACGATTCAAGAGCGTCAGCAGAAACGTCCGGAAATTGCCGACCTCCGGATTCGCGCGCGACCACCAGCCTTCGCTCATCGAGCGCAGGATGAATTCCTGCGCCAGATCGTCCGCATCGCGGGCGAGCACCGAGCGTCGAAAGTATCCGAGGATGGCGGGTTGATACGCGCGAACCAGATCGCTCCAGGCCGCGCCGACTTCCGCCTGCGTGCGGTCCCTGGTATGGATGAGGCTCCAGCGTGTGGTGGGAAATACGGCCATCGTCGTCGGGTCTTGCCTTACGAATTCGGAGAAGGACTTTCGCGGCGCCGACGCCTCGGCGCCGCGAGTCGCTAGTGAGTTTGATTGGGCAAGTCTGTCCGCTCTTCCGACAGCAGCAACAGCTGCGGGTTACTGGGCATCCATCCCGCCGGAGGAGTGCTCGATTTCCCAATGCGTTCGACGGCGCGCTGGTGCGCGGCCCATTCGCCGAGATCGATCGTATCGCGTTGCACCTGCTCCAGATAGGAACCGTCGCTGTCGCCGAGTTGTTCATCCATCCAGACGTAGTCGCGGCGAAGTTCCTTGTCCGAGGCCGCTTCCGGCGTGCCTTTTTCCAGACGACGCACCATCGTGCCTCCGATCATGCGGGCGAGGAGGGTGCCGCTCCGGTCGGCTATCAGGCGGCGTCCGAGTTCGATGCAGTCGGTGGGAGTGGCATGGGTCGGCGGCCTGCACAGCCTGACTACCGGGTGGTAGAAAGGCTGCGGAACCTCATCGACCGCATTGCGCCGAAGCGATGCCGCCAGTTCGCGCGGATCGACGCCCAGGACCACGGCAGAGGCCGGCTGATCAGCCAACGCGGTTCGAAGAATGCGCGTGTCGGTCTGCAGATGCGAGTCGGCCATTGGCGCGGTGGCAGCGGCGTGCAACTGCGCTGCGTTGGGGGCCGCGGCGTTGGGCAGCACGAACCAGTTCACCGCATTGTCCGGCGCGATCCGCACCAACTCATCGTAGTATTCCGGATGCGTGCAGGGCTCCTTCTGCGCCTGACATGCCAAGACGAGTGTGAAAATCGCATCGGCGTCCCGTCCAAATTTCGCAGCCAGGCGCTCCTCGACATCGGCTTGGCCGTCGAGTGGGTCAGCGAAGGAATCGTTCGGCATGCCCAACAGCACGGCAGCGATCAGACTGTCGCGATCGTTGTTATGCGCCAGGCGCGTCCACTGCTGCTGGCGGTACTGCGCACCCAGCTTCTCTGCCGCATGATCCGCCGGCGATACGACCTTCCTGTCGTAATTGGCAAACGCCGTGGTGGGGCACAGCCATGCGACAGCGACGGCGAGCGCGGTGACAGCGAGTCCTGCCAAAGCGGGGTTGTGGCGTTGCGGCTTGCGGCTGCATTGGGCGGTGGGTGTTGTGTTCATGATGATTCCTCCTAGGCGCGTGGCGCGACGTGAATTCATCGCGTACCCAAGTAATGGATCGAGGGCACCGTCGATGACAGCCCGACCGCTGTCAGGCGCCGACTGGCTTCCCGCATCAAACCCGATCGGAGGATTTCGCGCAGCCCATCGTGCAGCACGTGCCTGCGGACAGCATTCCGTCAGACCCGTGCGGCGACGTTCTGCCTGTATGCGACTGGCTGCGTGCGCGCGATCTTCCGTACTACAATCGCGATTCGTCGAGTTAGACCGGAACCCTGCATGAAACGCATCCGCACGACCTTGTTGTTGCTTGCTCTGGCATGTGCGCTTTGCATGCAAGCGCATGCTGCGCCGCAGAAGGCCGACCCATCGCAAACACTTGCGGTCTCTGTGCGCGGCCACATGAACACGCTGGCCAGCGACGCGATGCAGGGCCGGGGCAGTGCGACGAAGAATGAGGTCGTCGCTGCGAACTACATCGCAGGCGAACTCAAGCGCTACGGAATCCAGCCGGCAGGCGACAAGGGCGGTTATATCCAGACGGGCCAACTGCCGCCTGGATCGGGCCCGAACGGCGCGACAACCACGGTGAATGTGGTCGGCATGATCAAGGGTTCAGATCCTTCGCGTGCGAGCGAAGTGATCCTGCTGACTGCGCATCTCGACCACCTTGGCATCGGTCCGAAGGTTAATGGCGATGCGATCTACAACGGTGCCGACGACGATGCTTCAGGTGTGTGCGCCGTACTGGAACTTGCGCGCATCCTGGGTAGCGGTCCGAAACCGAAGCGCACGGTGCTGTTCGTGTTGTTCGGCAGCGAGGAACTCGGCAGTCTCGGCGCATTGTGGTTCCGCGAACATCCACCGCTGCCGATGAAGAACATCGTCGCCAACCTCGAGTTCGAGATGATCGGTCGAGACGATCCAGCAGTGCCCGCGCATACGCTTTGGCTGACTGGCTTCGAACGTTCGAACCTCGGCCCGACCCTCGCGCAGCATGGCGCACGTCTGGTGGCCGATCCGCATCCGGCGGAGCATTTCTTCGCACGTTCGGACAACTACGGTCTCGCGAAGCAGGGCATCATCGCGCATACGGTATCGAGCTTCAGCCTGCACACCGACTATCACCAGCCGAGCGACGCGATCTCGCGCATCAACTTCGCACACATGGATGAAGCGATCGGTTCGCTAGTCAAGCCGGTGGAATGGCTGGTCGATTCGGATTTCAAGCCGACGTGGAATGCGGGCGGGCGACCCTGAGACGCGAGCGCCAGAAGCAACTTGGAGAATCGTTCCAACGGATCGCATGGAAGTATCGATCCATTGTGCGTCCTGATTAGCCCCGAAGCTCAGCCATGATGACTCGCATCGGCAGCAACGGCAGGGAATTGCCGCGCTTCTTGAAGCACCAAAACGCACCATCATTGAT
>JAYTOP010000096.1:0-140515 GCA_043747745.1 Pseudomonadota bacterium | reverse complement strand
GAAACCGGAATGCCGAGGGTCGAGGCGATCATGATGACGGTCGCGGCCGATGTTTCCGCAGCGAACCCATTGATCGGGTGCAGCTTGACCATCTTATGGCCGAGAGTCTTGATAATGCGCCAGCCACCCGCTGCGGTGCCGGCCGCCATCACCAGCGCGCAGCTGACGATGATCCACGTGTCGATATCGCCCTTCGTCAGCGCTTCCGCAGAGGGCTTCAGGAAGTGCAGCCAGGACGGCAGCGCATCGAGCTGGTGCGCGTTCGCCGCCGCCACCAGCGCGAGCGCGATGATGCCCATCGTCTTCTGCGCGTCGTTCTTGCCGTGCGCGTAGCCCATGGCCCCGGCGCTGAGCAGCTGTGCTTTCTTGAAGAACGCGTTGACCCAGCGCGGCCGCGCCATGCGCTGTAGCTTGCCGCCCGCACTCGACATTCCCGCGATCACCGCCCAAAGCAAGCCCATCAGCAGGAATCCCCCGATGAAGCCGATGAGCGGCGAGCTCACCATCGGCACGACGACCTTCCAGAACACGCCGGTTCCCTTGAACCACGGCGTCGCCGAATGCGACCACACGATGGCGGCCCAGTTACCGTGCGCGGCCGCGAGCGCCGAGCCGCACAGCCCGCCGATCAACGCATGGCTCGACGACGACGGAAGGCCCATGGCCCATGTGATGAGGTTCCAGACAATTGCACCACTCAACGCGCACAGGATCAGCTGGGAGCTCACCTGGACGACATCTGGATTGATCAGTCCGCTTGAAATCGTCTTGGCGACAGCGACCCCGCTCAGCGCGCCGACGAGGTTCATTGATGCCGCGAGCACGACCGCCTGCCACGGGGACAGCACCTTGGTGGCGACGACGGTGGCGATCGAATTGGCGGTGTCGTGGAAGCCGTTGATGTACTCGAACACCAGCGCGACCAGCACGACCGCCAGGACCAGGGACAGCACGCGCGCGGCCTCAGGAGTTCTTGAGGACGATGCGATAGACGATCGAACCGGCTTCGCGGCAACGATCGATGGCTTTTTCCAGCAGTTCGAAGAAATCCTTGATCAGCAACACGACCATGCCGTCGTAGTTGCCCGCGTAGAGGTCGCGATACAGTTCGAGCATCAGCCGGTCGGCCTCGTTCTCGATCGCGCCGAGGCGATCGTTGAGTTCCTTCATCGGCTCGAGCTTGAGCCCGCGTAATTGCCTGACCATCTCCAACACCACCGTCGCGGCCTGCTCGAGCATCGCCGCGCGCGGCGCGAAGTCGATGCCGCGCAGGTTGCCCGCCGCAAGCGCATAGCGATCGGCGAATTTCTCGATGGCCTTGGGGATGCGGTACAGCGCGCCGGCCAGGGCCTCGATGTCCTCGCGCTCGATCGGCGTGACGAACGTGTTGACCAGCGCGGCGTTGATCTCCTTGAGGATCTCGCGCTCGCGCTGGCGCGTGCGCTTGAATTCATCGAGGGTCGGAGAACTGCCGCTGGGCGCGCGCGCGAGCACCTGCAAGGCGCGGGCGCTGTCGAGCGCGGCGGATGCGGCCGCTTCGAGCAGACCGTAGAACTGCTTGCCGCTACCGAAAATGGTTTGCAGGGAAAACATGCTGGCTCCGGAGGGCGCGCGGGCTGCGGCCAGGGTCGGCGAGGCCGCAATGTTACAATGCCCGCGATACAGATGCCCTCGCTATCGATCCTTCGTTCCGCTGCAGGTGATGCCGGATGCCGCCTGCGCAGCCGACCCTCGACAGATCACGGCCATGGCGCTCGCGTATCCTGAGTCGCCTCCCGTGCACCTGCCCGAACCCGATGCCCGACCGACAATCCCTGCCCCACCAGTCCGCATCCGTCGGACGCAGCCTTGTGCGCCTGCTCGCCTTGGTCGCGTGCTGCGTGCCAGCGGCAGCATTCGGACAAGGCACCGCCGCAGCGCACATCGCGGCAACCGGCACCCCACTCGGCTGGACGGTGCTCGCGTTGTTCGTGGTGTCCTACGTCCTGGTGGCGCTGGAAGAACGCATCCATTTGCCCAAGTCCAAGCCGGTAATGCTGGCCGCAGCGCTGACCTGGTGCCTGATCGCCTGGTCGGTGCGCGGCGATCCGGCGCAGTCGCTGCTGGTGTCCACCGCGTTCGAGCGCATGTTCCTCGAGTATGCGGAATTGTTCTTCTTCCTCATCGTGTCGATGAGCTACGTGGACGCAATGGCCGAACGCGGCGTCTTCGATGTATTGCGCGCAGCGATCATGCGACGTGGCCTGGGTTATCGAACCCTGTTCTGGATGACCGGTTTGCTGGCGTTCGGATTATCGACCGTGCTCAACAACCTCACCACGGCCCTGGTCGTCTCGGCGGTGGTCCTCGCGGTCGGGGCCGGCAACGCGCGCTTCATCGCGATCTGCTGCGTGAACCTCGTCGTCGCCGCGAACGCGGGCGGCGCATGGAGCGCATTCGGCGACATCACCACGCTGATGGTCTGGCAGGCGCACCGCGCCGAATTCTTCGACTTCTTCCGGCTGTTCCTGCCCGCGCTGACCAACTGGCTGGTGCCAGCCGCACTCATGGCCTTCGCAGTCCCGTCGGGGAAGCCGTCGGGAACCAATCCCGCGGCGAAGATGAAGTTCGGCGGCATTGCGACCTGCGCGCTGTTCGCGCTGACGATCGTCATCACCGTGGTCTTCACCCAGACCCTGCACCTGCCGCCGGTGTTCGGGATGCTGACCGGGCTCGCGCTCCTGCAACTGCTGGGCTATGCGATCGCACGCCGCGAGCCGGGCCATCCCGAGCCCGACCTGTACCACGATGGCGCCGGCTACAACATCTTCAACATCATCGCGCGCGCCGAATGGGATACGCTGCTGTTCTTCTACGGCGTGCTGCTGTCGGTCGGCGGGTTGGCTACGCTCGGCTACCTGCACCTCGCATCGGCGCAGCTGTACGGCCATCTCGGGCCGACTGCGGCGAACACGATCCTCGGCATGCTCTCGGCAATCATCGACAATATCCCGATCATGTCCGCCGTGCTGCAGATGAAACCGACGATGGACCATAGCCAGTGGCTGCTGATCACGCTGACCTGCGGCGTCGGTGGCAGCCTGCTGTCGATCGGCTCGGCGGCTGGCGTCGCCCTGATGGGCGCGGCGCGCGGGCAGTACACCTTTGCCAGCCACCTGCGCTGGAGCTGGGCGATCGCGCTCGGCTTCGTCGCCAGCGTGCTGGTGCACATGGCCTTGAACGTCCACCACGTCGTAACCGCGAGCGCACCATGACCCGCCTGTTGATCGTCTTCATCCTCGTGCTGATCAATGGCTTTTTCGCAATGTCGGAAATGGCGGTGATGACTTCGCGCCGCAGCCGCCTCAAGCAGATGGCGCAACACAGCCGAAGTGCGAGCAAGGCGCTGCATCTGGCCGAACATCCGGAAGCCTTCCTGTCCGCCGTGCAGTTGTGGATCACCTTGCTCGGCCTGTTGACCGGCTATTTCGGTGGCGAGTCGGTGGCTGTCGAACTCGAGGGTCCGATCGCGCGGATTCCATTGCTTGCGCCCTACGCGCACAACATCGGCTTCGTGATCGGATTCCTGGTCATGGTGTTCCTGTACGGCGTGATCGGCGAACTGCTTCCGAAGCGCATCGCGACGCTCGCCCCGGAACTCATCGCAACCCACGTCGCCTATCCGATGCACGTCCTGGCGACCGCCGCCAAACCAGGCGTGCTGGTGCTTTCATTCTGTACGCGCACGCTGCTGCGGCTGTTCGGGTTGCGCAAGACCGACGGCGACCTGGTCAGCGCCGAGGAAATCCGCCTGCTGGTGTCCGAAGGCCACGAGCAGGGCACGATCGCCGAAGACGAACGCAACATGATGCATCGCGTACTCCGGCTCGGCGACCGCACCGCGAGTAGCTTGATGACGCCGCGCACCCAGATCGCGTGGCTGGACGCAAACGCGAGCGTCGAGGACAACCTCGCGGTGATGAAGGAAACCGCCTATTCGCAATATCCGGTCTATCGCGACAGCGACCGCGACGTGCTCGGCATGCTCGAGATGAAAACCCTGGCGGTGCGCATCGGTGAGACCAATGCGGACCTGTTCCACCAACTGAGCCCGCCGGTGTTCGTCGCCGAATCCACGCGCTCGCTCGCGCTGCTGGAAATCTTCCGCGACGAACAGCAATCGCTCGCGCTGGTCGTCGACGAATACGGCGAGATCCAGGGACTTGTGACCATCGAGGACCTGATGGACGCGATCATCGGCCGCCTGCAATCCAGCGACACCACCGATCCAGCCGACATGCCGATCGTCGAGCGCGAGGACGGCTCATGGCTGGTGGACGGCGGCCTTGCGACCGACGACCTGCGCGAACTGCTCTCGCTGCACGAACTGCCCGACGAGGAAGACCACGACTACAACACACTCGCCGGCATGGTGATCGCGCAATTCGGACGCATCCCGCACGTGGGCGAGCATTTCGTGTGGAAGGGCGTGCGTTTCGAGGTCGTGGACCTCGATGGCGCGCGCGTGGACAAGCTGCTGATCGCGCGGGTTGCGAATACGTCTTCAAATTGACTTTATCTTGGCCTTGATCGGCGATCTAACGAGCGTTATGCCTCATGAGCAAGAGCATTAGCATCGCCGTCATCCTCGCGACTCTCACCTGCGTCGTTGCCGCGGTTTGGCTACTCGGTCGCTCCAGTGAAAGCGATGTCTATCTGGCGGTGCTTTCCCCCTACGCAAACTCCTCCATCGTCCTCGCCAGCAGTCCATCCACTTGCGGCATCAAACCAGGCTCAATCGCAGGCGTCCCTTCCAATTTGGTCTCCAGCTTTCTCGCAGCCAATGCTCCAGGTTCCCCGTCCATTTCTCTGTCGGCTCTCAACGCGCACTTTGCGCTCGCCAACTCCGCCAAGCTCAACCGCTTCATAGGTGTCGGTGTTTCTCCTTCGGTCCTCGTGGGCGGGCACGATCTCGTGCGCCTGTCTCGCGTTGGCTTCAACAGCAATCGATCCGAGGCTCTGTTCTGTGCCGAGGGCCAGGATGGGGGCCTATTCTACGTCCGCATGCAAAACGGCCATTGGCAGCTCGTCAAACTTGTGCCCACGTGGGTCAGCTAAAAGCGCATAACTCGCTCAAGCGGACCGTGCGGGAGAAAGCTTTCCGGTGCAATCATGCACTGCGGCCCGCACAGCCTGCGTAGTGCGATTTAGCAAGTAGCCCGGATCCCGATGTGCAGCACCAGAATCCGAGAGGTGTGCGGTGATTCCCGGATTGACCAGCTTCGCTGTTGAGAACCGCCTCGCTTCGCTCCATCCGCGCTGCAAGAAAGGGGGCTGAGGGCCTCTTCCCTACGCCAGCAATCGCCGCCCGATCTCCGTCGTATCCACCGGCCTGCACAGCACGTAACCCTGGGCGAGTTCTGCGCCCTGTTCGCGCAGCACGTTGAGTTGCGCGAGTTCCTCGACGCCGACGACCACTGCGACGATCCGCAGCGCGCGTGCCGATGCGACGATCGCTGCCTCGTCGGCCGCATTGGCGGAGGACTTGCCGGCGATGCGGCTGCGCCCGACTTTCACGCCGTCCACCGACATCTTCATCCAGCGCGCCTGGTCGGCGGCATCGGTGCCGACCGCGTCCAGCCAGATGCGCACGCCGAGCCCGCGAAGTTGCTCGATCGTCGCCGCGACCGTACTGTCGTCGCTGCGCAATGCGGCCACCGGGATTTCCAGGTGCAGGCGCGCCGCGGCGAGCCCGGATCGACGCAAGGCGTCGACGACCGCTTCGAACAACTTGTTGCTTTGCAGCTGCCGCGCCGACACGTTCACCGACAGGAACGGTGTCGTCTCGGGCGTGCCGCCGCTGGGCCACAGGCCGGCGTCGGAACAAGCCTGGACCAGCACATGGCGGCCGATCATCTCGATCAGGTCGCTGCGTTCGGCGAGCGGGATGAATTCGTCCGGCGAGATCGCGCCCTCAACCGGATGCTGCCAGCGCAGCAAGGCCTCGGCACCGCGCATGCTCCCATCCGCAACGGCATGGATCGGCTGATAGAGCACGCTCATTTCATCGCGCTGCCATGCCTCGCGCAGGTCGTCTTCGAGCCGCAGCCGCCGCGCAGCATCGCGCCTGGTCGCGACGTCGTCCTTCACCGGAGGCGCGTCGACGACGGGAGCCGGGGCAGCAGGGGCCGGGGCGGGCGGAGGCGCTGCAGGCGTGACCTTGATGGCATCGACGGCAGGTCGCGTGAACACCATCGTCACGTGTGCGGGCGATGTCGGTGCACTCACGGCCACGGCCTGCGGCTGGGCTTGCGGTGATGGCGGCGGCGGAGCTTGCGGCGGGGCTTGCGGCGACGGCCGCGCAGCATCGTGATCCATGCGCTGGCGCATCGCGACGAGCGCATCGCTGATCGTGCCGAACACGCGCGTCAGTTCGCCGATTTCGTCGTTTCGCTCCGTATCCGCAACCGCTTCGACCTCATCGCCATCCTCGATGCGGCGCACGGCCTCGGCAAGCTGGCGGATCGGATCGATCAATCCGCGCGACACCAGCAGAGCGACGCCCGCGAGGATCAGGCCAAGCAACAACAGGGTGAGCATCGACTCGATGCGATAACGATGGTTCGCGGCTTCGATCCGGGCCACGATCTCGCCCTGCTGCTGCTCGTTGCCCTGCGGTTGTGCAACGCTGCGATCAAGCAACGCCTGCACGGATTCGGTGATCGCCTGCTCGTGCGCGCGCTGCTGGCTGCGGACCGCAAACAGCGCGGCGAGCGCGATGATGCCGACCAGAAACACGATCGCGATGAACCTTGCCTGCAGACCGAAGCGCATCTCATGCCCCCAACGAATCGTGCTGCATCGTAGCGTGATGTCGACAGGCGTTCACGCGCCACCCTGCCCGGCCAGCCGTGCCATGCGTTCGGCGTCCGCGAAGATGCCGCGCAGGATACGCAACTCGCGTTCGGCCGGCTGGGCACGCAGGAACAAGCCGCGCAGCCGCCGTTGCACGGTCTCGGGCGAGCGGCCCTTGTGGAAGTCGATCGCGTGCAGCATGCGTTCCAGATGCGTGAAGAACGCTTCCATCTGCGCTTGGTCCGCGGGCGGATCGGTGCGCGTCGCGTCGCTCGCAGCAACACCGGTGCGCGCCAGCATCGCCAGCCGCAGCTCATAGCTCAACACCTGCACCGCAGCGGCAAGATTGAGCGAGCTGAAGTCCGGATTGGTCGGTATGTGGACGGCGACGTGGCAACGGTGCAGGTCGTCGTTGGTCAAGCCGCTACGCTCGGGACCGAACACCAGCGCGACAGCGCCATCGCAGGCCGCGTCGAGCAATTTCTGTGCGACATCGCGAGGGGTGAATTCCGGCAACAGGACTTGTCGCTGGCGTGCGGTACACCCGGCAACGAATCGGCAATCGGCGAGCGCTTCATCCAGCGTTTCGCAGACCTGCGCGTCGGCCAGCACATCATCGGCGCCGACTGCCATTGCGGTCGCATCGGGGTGTTGAAGTTTTTGCGGCGCGACCAGCACCAACTTGCTCAGGCCCATGGTCTTCATCGCACGCGCGGCCGAACCGATATTGCCCGGATGCTGTGTGCCGACGAGGACGATGCGCACGTCCACGGCCGGCAGATGCGCTCCCGAGCCGTCTTTTTCCGACACATGCTTGTTCATGTAGCCGACCCACAAGGATGTGGGAAGTGCACACAGGCGTCTGGAACGCATGTAGCCGACCCACAAGCGTTTCCAGGGGACGCGAGACGCGCTGCAAAGCCACTTCGTACACGTTTCAGGCCGTGAATTCTGGCGGTAATGGAAGCCAAGCTGATAACCTTGTTCGTCGGCTACAGAGCCGGTACCGCTCTTTCATAGCAAATCCGGACGCAAAGCGCATGCAGAAACCTGCCGTCAATGTCATGGTCAAGGCCGCCCGCCAGGCGGGTAGCGTGATCCTGCGCTATATCCATCGCCTCGACAGCCTCACCGTGGTCGAGAAAAGCCGCCAGGATTTCGTCAGCGAAGTCGATGCGCAGGCCGAGAAAGAGATCATCAAGGAACTCAAGCGCGCGCACCCGGACTACGCCATCCTGGGCGAGGAAACCGGCTCGAAGGGCAAATCGCGCAACGTCTGGGTGATCGATCCGATTGACGGCACCAGCAATTACCTGCGCGGACATCCGCATTTCTGCGTGTCGATCGCGCTGGTCGAGGACGGCATCCCGACCCACGGCGTGGTCTTCGATCCGATGCGCAACGAACTGTTCACCGCGAGCCGTGGCTCCGGCGCGGTGCTCAACGACAAGCGCCTGCGTTGCTCGCAGCGCCCGACTCTGGAAGGCGCGATGCTCGCAACCGGTTTCCCCCCGCGCGAACGCAAGCATGCGCCCGCGCAACTCGACTGCATCCGCGTGTTGCTCGATCAGGCCGAGGATGTGCGCCGCAGCGGCTCAGCCGCGCTCGATCTCGCTTACGTCGCCTGCGGCCGCGTGGACGGTTATTTCGAGGCTGGCGTGAAGCCCTGGGACATCGCCGCCGGCATGCTGCTGGTCCGCGAAGCCGGTGGCCACGTCACCGACTTCAACGGCAACAGCGAAAACCTGCTCGACCTCAGCGGCAACGGCAGCGCCCAGATTGTCGCCGGCAACGTGAAGCTCGTTGCAGAATTGCAAAAGACGATCGTCGAGACGGGCTACGCGAACGTGTTTCGCTGAGCGGCTGGTCAGGGTGTCGCAGCAGCATGCAGCGGCTGCCTCCAGACATCGCGCTCGATGATCGGCACCAGCGCCGCAGTAAAACGATTGGCTTCGGATGCTGACAGATGCGACCACTCGGGTTGGTCGTAGCTCTGTAATTGCGGGTAATCCTGGAAGTGGATGCCGGGCGCGCCGGTGCGTTTGAGCAGCACATCCCACGTCGTCGCACGCGGAAACACCTTGGTTTCGAATGCAAGGTACGGCCCCATGCTCGGCATGCGCACGAACAGCACCTGCACGCCGCGCGCGCGCAGTTTTGCCACCGCAACGACCGCGCGCTGGATTTGCGTATCGATGAGCTTCTGCAATTTCACCGGCGTATCCATGCTCGGAGGTGGCGGGCTGTTAAGCCGTTCCGACCAGATGCTGCGCATGAGGGCGCGATAGCCTGGATCGGTTTCCACCTTGCTCCACATGTGCGTATTGCGATCGGCATCCGACACCCGCAGCTCGCGCACGCTGCTGTTCTGATGCAGACCCGGGCGCGCTGGCCAATCCTGCCGCAGCACGACTGCGGCCAGCGCGAAATCGTGGCCATCGAACGCGAGATACGGCTCCAGAAAGTGCATCGACAGCCAGTTTCCGATGCGCTGCGACGGACTTTCCTTGTGATAGAACTGCAGCACCTTGCCGCGATAGGCGAATCCGCTGAAGAACAATTCCGGCGCGACGCCAACCAGCAGGTGGCCGGTGAACTTCGGGTCGTCGGCAAGGTCTTCGAGCATCGGCACCGATGACGTGCCCTCCATCGCGAGTTGAATGGGACGCTCGCCAGCGATCCGTTCCCACACCGGTAGCTGTACGCCGAACAACACGCGTGAGGAACCGATCAACACTGTCTTGCCGCCTTCGCCGTTGTCGATGCGACGGCGCTGCATCGCCCATTCGGCGTCGCTGTTCCGATAGGTCGGCAAGACCCCGAACGCACGCCAATGCCATTCCCACGTCGCGAGCAGCAACGCGGCCAGGACCAATGCGCCGACCCAGATCGATCGCCACGGTCGCTGCGGAATCTCGCGCACCGGCACCGGCTGCGCCACGCCGGGGCGATCGGACGCAGTCAGGCGCATGAAATCTGGCCGCATCGGCTCGGCGCGCGGCGCGGGAACGGAACCGGTCGGCTCAGAACCGGCCAGGTCACGGCCGGCTGTATCAGAACTGGAAATAGATGAAGGCACTGCCCGCTCCCTGTGCGATCACGATGGTGAAGGCCATCACGCCCAATGCCGCGGACAACGAAACCGCAGGCGCGCGTTCGAGCATCGATTCGAGGGTGCGTTCGCGCATCAGCCAATGCGCGGTCACCAGCCCGCCGACGATCAGCGCGGTCATCGCAAGCTGCACGGTGGGCAGGATCGGCGCAGCATTCGCGTTGCCGCCGAACATCCCGCGCAATACGATCCACGCCTTGCCGAACGTGTGCGCGCGGAAAAACACCCATGTGATGTTGACCAGCGCATACGTAAGCATGCCGAGCGCGAACAACGCGAGCGGGCCGGGGCGGTATCCGGCGAAACGCGCACGCAAGACGCGTTCTGCCGACAGGTACAGGCCATGCAATCCGCCCCAGACGACGAACGTCCAACTCGCACCGTGCCACAGGCCGCCGAGCAGCATCGTTGCCATCAACGCGAAATAGGTACGCGCCTCGCCATGGCGATTGCCGCCCAGCGGAATGTAGAGGTAATCGCGCAACCACGACGACAAGGTGATGTGCCAGCGCCGCCAGAAATCCGAGAAGCCGATCGCCGCATAGGGGAAACGGAAGTTGTCTGGCATCGCGAAACCCAGGCACATCGCCGCGCCGATCGCGGTGGTGGAATAACCAGCGAAGTCGCAGAAGATTTGTCCGCTGAAAGCGAGCGTGCCGAACCACGCATCCAGCGCGCCCGGGACCTTGTCGCCGTCGTAGACCGTCTCGGCCGCCTTCGCGAGGAAACTGTCGGCGAGCACGATCTTCTGGAACAGGCCGAGCGTCATCAGCACCAGGCCGAAACGCAACTGGTCGCCGCTTGCGCGACGCGGCTCGGCGAACTGCGGCACCAGCTCGGTCGGACGCATGATCGGCCCCGCAACCAGATGCGGGAAGAACGTCACGAACAGCGCGTAGTCGAGAAAGTTGGTCGCTGGCTTGGCGCGGCGCAGATAGACGTCGAGTGTGTAGGACATCGTCGCGAACGTGTAGAACGAGATGCCGACCGGCAGCACGATGTCCCACGACGGCGGCACGTAATGCAGGCCGAGGCCCGCCATCAATGCGCTGAAGTTGTCGAGCAGGAAATGGCCGTACTTGAAGTATCCGAGCATGCCGAGGTTGGCCACCACCGACAGCAGCATCCACGCACGCCGCGCCGCCTGTTTCTCGGCATGCACTAGTTTTTGCGCGGCATACCAATCCACGATCGTCGAGATCCACAGCAGGATCACGAACGGCGGATTCCACGCCGCGTAAAACAGGTAACTCGCGATCAGCAGGTTGACTTTTTTCGTCGTCCAGCGAAACGGCAGCGCGTGCAGAAAGAGCACGATGGCGAAGAACGCCACGAAGGTGAGCGAGTTGAAAACCACGGAGTCCCCGACGCGGCAGCGATGCGATCGCCGACCGATACTACGACACGATCATTGGTTCGCACAAACCGGAACCCACGCGATCGCCACAGCTGAAGATCGGAGCGTCATGTGTCTGTTGTCGCGTACGCGGCGCAGCTTCGGGCAATCAGGGAAGACCGCCGACTGAAGACTGACAGCGCCGCCCGCATACACTTGCGCCCTGTCGGCCAAACCACTGACTTCACCGGCAACATCACGCTGAGGCTTGATCCGCGACGCTGCGACGGCCGCATAGTGCGCCAATGGGTGGACAGCAATGCGCTGCCAGCACCGCACCAGGGCAAGTCGGCGATCCGCGGGCTTCGATGGCAAAGGCGTTGGTCGTGGGCGCGGTCGTCGTGTTGTCCTGTTGGATATCGATCCACGCGCGCCTGTCCGGCAGCTTGCCCGCGCTCTGGATCGCGAGCGGGATTCTCGCTGGCGTCTTGCTGATATCCCCGCGAAACGCATGGCGCGGCTAGGTCATTACCGCGTTCGCAGGCAATCTGATCGTTGGCGTCGCACAGGGCGATCCTGGGCATTCGCTACTCGGACTCGGCTTCGCGAGCACGCTGGACGCGTACCTCGTCGCATGCGCGCTTGCGCGATCTGCAGATTTTCATCGCCCGCACCTGCCTGTCGGCGTTGCCGATCGCAATCGTATTGACCGGGCGCAGCTTCCTTGCGCGCCGGTTGCGCGAAAGCGAGTTGCGCTACCGGATGCTCGCTGACTATTCGCGCGATCTGGTCATGCGCATCGGCGAAGATGGGGAACCCCTGTACACATCGCCATCGGCAAAAGAAATCCTTGGCTGGGACATCGACGAACTCAGGGGGCCGCGCTGGGACCTGGTTCATCCGGACGATGTGCAAGCGGTCGCGCAGACGATGGAGAACCTGCGCGCCGCAGGCGGCATGACGACCGTCACCTATCGCGTGCGGCACAAGAGCGGAAACTACGTCTGGATCGAAGCGCACGCGCGGCTCGTCCCAACCATCGAGAGCAACGGCCAGCCGGAGATCTTCTGCACCGGTCGCGATGTCACCCACCGTATCGAGGCCGAGCAGACGCTGGCCGAGAACCAGCGGCGCCTGATCGCCATCACCGACAACCTGCCGGCGTTCGTGATGCACGTCGATACCAACGAGCGCTACACATTCGCCAACGAGCCGACGTGCAGGACCATGGGTTTCGATCAGGCGGCGATGATCGGCATGTCCGTCCGCGAGCTGGTCGGTGCCATGAACTACGAACAGATCAAGCCACGCATCGACGCAGCCTTGCGTGGTGAAACCGTCACCTTCGAGATCGAGCGCGCGCTCAGCGGCCAGCGCCATCACTACCAGTCGACCTACGTGCCGGATCTCGACGCCGACGGCAAGGTCGTGGATTTCTACGTGATGTCGTCCGACATCTCGCAACTCAAGCGCACCGAGCACGAACTGAGGCTGCTCGCGCGCTTCAACGGCCTCACCGGGCTTGCGAACCGCTTCAATTTCAACGAGAGCGCGGAGTTCGCGCTTGCGCGCCACCGCCGCAGCGAACGGCCGCTCGCGCTGCTGTATCTCGACATCGATCATTTTAAGCAGATCAACGATAGTCTTGGCCATGCTGTCGGCGACGATGTGCTGCGTGAATTCGCGCAGCGCCTGAAAGACTGCCTGCGGGCGACGGATTTCGCCGCGCGCCTGGGTGGCGATGAGTTCGTCGCGCTGGTCGAGGACGTCGATGCGCCCGAAATCCCGGAGCTCATCGCACGCAAGATGATTGCCGCGATGCAGCAGCCAACGATTGTCGACGGCAAGGAGCTTCGCATCACCGCCAGCATCGGCATCGCGTTCTGCCGTCGCATGTCCACGAACAGGGACGAGTTGTTGCACATCGCCGACGAGACCCTGTACGCAGCGAAAGCCGCAGGACGCAACGCCTGCCGCACGTCGATCGTGGAAGAACCCATCCAGCAGCGGGGCAATGGCTAGCGGGTGCATTCCATCAGGCGAACGCTCAACGAAAAGGCCGCTCGATGCGCGGCCTTTTCGTGATCGAGCCTGTTATTTCCGGAGCGGGCAATGCGGCTTACGGACGCCGTGCGAGCTCGGCTTCGTCGCGCACCTTGGGCATCAGGTCCTGCTTGCTGACGCCGAAGATGTGCAGCATCGGGCACGCGAAGAAGATCGACGACAACGTGCCGATGATGATGCCGACGATCAGCGCCAGCGAGAAACCATGGATGTTCGCGCCACCGAAGAAAAACAGCGCAACCACGGTCAGCATCGTCGCCAACGAAGTCATGATCGTACGCGACAGGGTGTTGTTGACCGCGCGATTGAGGATCTCCAGCGGGCTGTCCTTGCGCGAGCTGCGGAACAATTCGCGGACGCGGTCGAACACCACGATGGTGTCGTTCACCGAATAGCCGTCCACCGCGAGCACTGCGGCGAGCACGGTCAGGTCGAACTCGATACCGGTCACCGAGAAGAACCCGAGGGTGATGACCACGTCGTGAATTTCGGTCAGCACGGTCGCTGCGGCGAAGCGCCATTCGAAGCGGATCGCGATGTAGATCATGATGCCGAGCAGCACCACCACCACCGCCACCACGCCGGTGCTCGCCAGTTCCTTGCCGACCTGCGGACCGACGAAAACGCTGGGTTTCACGTTGGCCGGATGACCGCTATCGGCGAGCGACTTCTGCACGCGCGCGGTGATCCTGGTGTTCTGCGCGTCCACGCCGGATGCGTCGCCACCAGCCTGCTGCCTGGCCGATTCGCCGCCCTCGGACGGCCGCAGCCGGATCGAGAAGTTGGTCGTGTCGAAGCGCTGCACCATCGCGCCCTTGAACCCTGCCTTCTCGAGCGCGAGACTCACATCGCGCTGTTCGGTCGGCTGGGCGAAGGTCACTTCGACCTCCGAGCCACCGGTGAAATCCAGCCCGAAGTTCAGGCCTTTCGTGGCCAGCGAGACGATCGACACGAGCATCAGGATCACCGAGATCGCCACCGTGTAGCGGCGGATCCCCATGAAGTTGACGTTGCTGTTGGGATTGAAGAATTCCATGGATGGTCAGACCTGCTACGGATTGTGTAGTGACACTGCGTTGGGATCGTCCATTCCGACGCAAGCCGGAATGACGATGATGCGGGCTGCTAGAACCCGCCTCCGACCGAGACTTTCTTGATCTTCTTGCCGCCGCCGTAAACGACCGTCGCCATCGCACGGCTGACCGTGACCGACGTGAACATCGAGGTCAGCACGCCGACCAGCAGCACCACCGCAAACCCACTCACCGGGCCCGATCCGAAGATCAGCAATGCGACACCAGCGATCAGTTTGGCAACGTTGGAGTCGAGGATGACCGACCATGCACGGTCGTAACCGGCCTTGATGCTTGCGACCGGCGTATTGCCATTGCGCAGTTCCTCGCGGATGCGTTCGATGATCAGCACGTTGCCGTCGATCGCCATGCCGAGGGTCAACACGATACCGGCGATGCCGGGCATGGTCATGGTGGCGTGGATCAGCGACAGCACGGCGGTCAGCAACACCAGATTCGCGAACAACGAGAGCACCGAAATCACGCCGAACAGGCGGTAGTACACGATCATCAACAGGCAGACCGACAGGAAGCCGATCACGATCGCGCGCTCGCCTGCATCGATGTTGTCCTGGCCCAGGCTCGGGCCGATCACGCGCTGGGCGACGATGTCGACCGGCGCGGCCAGCGCACCGGCGCGCAGCAGCAGGGCGAGATCGGATGCTTCTTTCAGGCTACCGAGGCCGGTCGTCTGGAACTGCTTGCCGAACACGCCCTGGATGGTGGCGTCGTTGATGACCTCTTCCTTGATGCGCACCGTGCGCACTTCCTTGCCGTCAACGATCTTGGTCTCGGGAATGCGTTCGATGTACACCACGCCCATCTGCTTGCCGACGTTGTCGGTGGTGAAATCCTCCATCCGTCGTGCGCCGATGGCGTTCAGAGTCACGCTCACCGCCGGCGTACCGCTCGCCGAATCGGTCGTGGAACTGGCGCTGACCAACTGGTCGCCGGACACGATGACTTTCTTCGACAGCAGCACCGGTCGCGCCTTGCCATCCGGACCGACGTCGCGCATGTGGTAGAGCTTGGCATCGGGCGGAATGTTGCCGGTTGCCTCGGCTTCGAGTGCATTGCCGTCCACGTTCCCGCGGTATTCCAGGGTCGCGGTCGCGCCCAGCACCTTCTTGGCCTGCGCGGTGTCCTGCACGCCCGGCAACTCGACCACGATGCGGCTGGCGCCCTGGCGCTGGATGATCGGCTCGGCCACATGCAACTGATCGATACGATTGCGCAGGGTGCCGATGTTCTGCTCGATCGCGCCGTCGTTGATGGTTTTCAGTTCGGTCGGCCGCAGCGTACCGGCAAGCGACGTTCCATCGCTGGATGTCTTCAGGTCGAGCTGCGGAATGTCGGTGGCGATCAGTCCGCCAAGTTTGCCGGCATCGGTCGCGCTGGCCGTATGCACGTTGATCGCGTTGCCCGCACGGGTGACGTCGGCCCCGCGGATCGAGTTGCTGCGGATCAGCGAACGGATGTCGTCGACGGACGCGTTCATGCGTTTGTCGATCACTGCCTGCTGATCGACCTGCATCAGGAAATGCACGCCGCCGCGCAGATCCAGACCCAACAGCATCGGACTGCCTCCGATCGCCTTCATCCAGCGCGGCACGGTCGAGGCCAGGTTCAACGCGGTGGTGTAATCGTCGCCCAGCTCGGTGTTCAGCGCGTCGGCCGCCTTGATCTGGATATCCGGATTCGGCAAGCGCACCAGCAATTCATCGCGCACCTGATCGATGCCGGTGTAGCGCAGCTTCTGTTTCTGCAGCGCGCCGATCACCCGCTCTTTCAACGCGGCATCCACAACATGGCCGCGGTTGGCGGTGATCTGCACCGCCGGGTCTTGAGGGAACAGATTGGGCACCGCGTAGAGGATGCTGAACAGCAACACCATCAGCACCAGCACATATTTCCAGCGGGGGAACTCAAGCATGGCGGACTCGGCAGACTCTGGCTTGACCGACTAATGGTCGACCGCGAGCGACCGGAAGACGGCCGCATCGCTGGGGAAGGGAATGGAGATGCGGCGGTCAGGAAGCTTTCAAGCTGCCGCGTGGCAACACCGTGGCGATGGCGACGCGCTGGAACTTCATCAGCACGCCGTCGGCGACTTCCAGGGTGACGAACGAATCGCCGAGCTCGGCAACGCGTCCGGCCAGCCCGCCCGAGGTGATGACTTCGTCGCCTTTCTGCAGCTTCGCGAGCAGGTCGCGATGCTCCTTGGCGCGCTTCGTCTGCGGACGGATCATGAAGAAGTACAGCACGCCGACCATGACGATCGGCAATGCGAGCGCAGACAGGATGCCGCCCTGCGCGGCAGCGGGCGCGGTCTGGGCATGGGCGACGGGAATCAACAGGTCCAACGGATTCATGGAGTAGATACCGGTGCGGCTGGGAAGTCGCGCAGTATGCCACAGAGGGGGCTGGGCGCTGGGGCAGCGGCATAGGGCGGGTGAGCGCCGCATGGCGCGTAACCCGCCATCAAGGTACATCTGGTGCGGGAATATCGGGTGCGGCGGAATACGCTTCGCTATTCCGCCCTACACACTGGCCGGCACAGGCAAGCCACGCGCCGCATAGAAGGCCGCGCGGAAGTCGGCGAACGTGCCGGCCTCGATAGCCGCACGGATGCCGCGCATCAGATCCTGGTAGTAGTGGAGGTTGTGGACCGTCGCGAGCATCGGCCCGAGCATTTCGCTGCAACGATCCAGGTGCCGCAGGTAGGCGCGGCTGAATCCGCCCGCGCAGGTCGCGCAGGTGCAGTCGGGGTCGATCGGTCGCAGGTCGCGCTCGTAGGTCGCGTTGCGGATACGCACCGCGCCGAACCGGGTGAAGTAGTGGCCATTGCGCGCGTTGCGGGTCGGCATCACGCAGTCGAACATGTCGACGCCACGCGCGACCGCCTCGACGATGTCCTCGGGCCTGCCAACACCCATCAGGTAGCGCGGACGATCGTTCGGCAATTGCGGCGCGGTGTGTTCGAGCATCGCGTTGCGTTCGGCCTCGGGCTCGCCGACCGCGAGCCCGCCGATCGCATAGCCGTCGAAGCTGATCGTCTTCAGTCCTTCGGCTGATTGCGTGCGCAGGTCGTGATGCACCCCGCCCTGCACGATCCCGAACAGCGCGGCGTCGTTGCCTTCATGCGCACGCTTGCTGCGTTCGGCCCAGCGCAGCGACAGTTCCATCGACGCGCGCGCCACCGTTTCCGTCGCCGGATACGGCGTGCATTCGTCGAAGATCATCACGATGTCCGAGCCGAGCGAACGCTGGATCGCCATGCTTTCCTCGGGTCCGAGGAATACTTTCGCGCCATCGACCGGCGACGCGAACGTCACCCCCGCTTCGGAGATCTTGCGGCGCTTGGCCAGCGACCAGACTTGGAAACCGCCGGAATCGGTCAGGATCGGCTTGTCCCAGCGCGCGAACCCGTGCAGCCCTCCATGCGCCTCGATCACGTCCGTTCCGGGCCGCAGCCACAGGTGGAAGGTGTTGCCGAGGATGATCTCGGCACCAGTCGCGAGAACCGAGTCCGGGGTCATCGCCTTGACGGTTCCGTAAGTGCCGACGGGCATGAATGCGGGCGTCTCGACGCTGCCGCGCGGAAAGGTCAGGCGTCCGCGGCGGGCCATTCCATCGGTGTGCAGCAGGTCAAATTGCATGCGACTCATATCGCGTATTCCGATGCATGAGCATCGGCAGGAAACACCAGCATCGCATCGCCATAACTGAAGAACCGATAGCCCTGCTCCACCGCATGCCGATACGCAGCCAGCACGCGCTCGCGGCCCGCGTAGGCCGACACCAGCATCAGCAGGGTCGATTCGGGCAGATGGAAATTCGTCAGCAGCGCATCGACCGAACGGATGCGATAGCCCGGGAAGATGAAGATCCGGGTCTCGCCTGCGAATGGATGCAGCACGGACTCGCCCGCTTCGTTGCGCACCGTCGCGCTTTCGAGCGCGCGCACGACCGTGGTGCCGACCGCGATCACGCGCCCGCCACGCGCACGGGTGTGGGCGATCTGCTCGACCAATGCAGCACCGACGTTCAGCCATTCGCTGTGCATGACGTGCTGGTCGATGTGTTCGGCGCGCATCGGCTGGAACGTGCCTGCGCCGACGTGCAGGGTGATCGTGCCGAACGCGACGCCGCGCGCACGCAGCGCATCGAGCAATGCGTCGTCGAAATGCAGTCCCGCAGTGGGCGCAGCGACAGCGCCCAGTTCGCGCGCGAAGACGGTCTGGTAACGTTCCGCGTCGTCCGTTCCGGGCGCGCGATGGATGTACGGCGGCAGCGGCATGCGGCCCGCGCGCAGCAGGCGTTTCTCCAGCGATTCATCGCCATCGAACCGCAGCAGATAGAACTCACCATCGCGACCGAGCACTTCGGCTTCGCCGCCTTCGTCGAGTGCGATCCGCGTCCCTGCGCGACTCGGCTTGCTCGCGCCAAGCTGCGCGCGCGCATCCTGGCCGCCAAGCAGGCGTTCGATCAGGATCTCGACGCGTCCGCCGCTGGACTTCTGGCCGAACAGCCGCGCAGGCAACACGCGGGTATCGTTGAAGACCAGCAGATCGCCGGGCTGCAACAACTCCGGCAGTTCGCGAACATGCCGATCCTGCAACGGCGCATCGCCAAAGCCTGCATCACCAGCAGGCAGCACCAGCAGCCGACTCGCTGAGCGCTCCGGCAGCGGCTGCTGCGCGATCAGCGATTCGGGCAAGTCGTAATGGAAGTCGGATTTTTTCAAGAGAGAGGCGGAGCACGATGGCAGTCGGCGATTATCGCCGATGCGACCGGTCTTCCATATGGTATCCATCACCCAGCGCTGCGACGCCGACGACGCACGATCAGCATCACGATCCCGACAACGAACAGGCCCAAACCGTAAGGCCATGTGCGCTTGGCGAAATGCCGCACTGCCCAATATCTTTGCTTCCACGGCAACGACGAGGCGCTGCCGAAGTCGGGTTGCGGGCAGCTGTGTCCAAAATTCTTGCCCCAGCGCACCCACGCGCCCTCACGCAGATAACGGTGATACAACGCCTCCGCACGCCTGGAATTGACGCCAACCAACCAGCCGGTCGCCTGGCACATCATCGCCGCGTACGCTTGCGAACGCGCAGGCACCAGTCCTGCCGCCTGTTCGGCCAGGTCCGCAGCGACATAGCGGTAGTGATAGCGCTGATCCGGTGCGACCGCGCTCGCAGCAAGACGTACATGCTCGTCGTGGGCGACAAGCTCCGGCGGTTGCAACGCGAACCCGTCCATGAGGTATTCGCCGCCCCAGACGGCATAGTCCGGTGCGAGTTCTGTGCCGATCAAGTCCATGCCGTCGACGCGCGTGAGTTGCGCCTGTTTGTACAGCGCCGCAGCGCGATCGATACTTTTCCAGGCGTTGCTGGCGCGACGCGCAGCAAGCAATTCGGCAGCCTTGGCACGCAGCTTGGGATCGTCGATGTAAGCCAGCACTTCGTCATCGCGGCCTTCGCGCAGCAGGCGTCGAGCGAGCAATGCGCGGATCTGTTCGGATGGCGTCGATACCGGAGCATCTTCGTCGGCAGCGTCTTTCGCCACGGATTTCCTGACCGCTACGGGCGAATTCTTGTCGACGAAATCCTTGAGTTCATCCAGCGTCAGCACGCGTTCGGCGACATAGGCCGCATCCGGCCAATGATCCTGAGCGCCTGCGTACATTCGCGCCATCGCTTCCACATAGTCGCCGCGACTGAGCGCGAACACGCCACGCTCGGTTTCGACGCGGCACAACGGGCTGTTCACCGCGCCGTCGGAGAAGTCGCCGCCGCTCCAGCTTTCGTCGACCGGGAAACCTTTCGCGGCCAGTGCGTATTCGTTGGTTGCTGCTTCATGGTTGCCAGCGCGCAACGCGAGTTTTGCGCGTACCCAGGCCGCAAGCGGCGTGGTGGATTTCGCCGCAAGTTGCGCCGCGAGCGGATAACGACCAGCGCGATAGGCACCCGCTGCGAGACGGTCGGCACCATCGAAATGATCGAGTCCGTGCCGCTGCACCGCAGCGAGGAATCCCTCCACGTCCACACTGGTCCTGGACTTCTGCACGCTCGCTCCGTCGCCGGTGTCGGCATCGCTGCTGCTGCCAGCCGCCGGCCAGTTGGTCGCGAATTCGTTGGTGCGCGTGTAGTAGTAAGCCGCGAGCAAGCGTTGCGTCAGCGGATCGTCGAGCGCGCGCTCGAGCATGTCCGGATGCGCAAGGATGCTGCGGGTGATGAACAGCAGCGATGCGGTTCCGCTGCTCGATCCATGCGCTGCCTGCTGCGCATACAACGCGACGGCACCAGCGATATTTCCGCGATGCCAGCGCATGCGCGCCTGTTCGCCATAGCTCGCAACAGCGAGGCCGAGTGGATCGGCCGCGCCCGACTTTGCGCGCTGGCGCACGACCTCGAACGAGGCGACCGCGCTATCGGTATTGCCAGTGGCAAGTTGCGCGCGCGCAAGCATGTACTGCGCCCACAGACCGCGCCGTGGGCGCTCCACCGGCGACAGCGCGAGCACTCGCCTGAAGCGCGTCGTCGCCATGGCCATGTCGCCAGCCTTGAACGCGAGCGCACCGAGCGTGTAGTCCAGCAATTCCGGCGCAAGCCCCTCGCCAGCAGCCGCTGCGGCACTCTGGCCGGATGCCGCGCGCATCGCCTTGACCTTCGCCACCTCATCCGCCGACAGGCCCACCGCCTCGCCCGTGGCACGCGCGTCGTCCGCGTCGTCCCACGGCGAACCCCCGACGATCTTCAGGTGATCGTCAGGCTTCGGCAGCAGGTGCGCGGCCTCGAAAGCGAAGCTCCCATCGGGAAGATCGAGCAGGCTGGCCTTGCGGTCGTCGAGCAGGTTCTGCGGGAAATCCGGGCCGCAGGCCAGTACTGCCGACACCGGCAATGCGCAGGCAAGTGCGAAAAAAGCAAGCTTACGCATGCACATGCAGATCTCCCGGCACGATGTGCGTGCAACGCACCCAGCCAATCGGACGACTTTGCGTCGCGGGTAGTGTTGCGCCGGTTTCGCGCACGAAACGCGGCACGCCAGCGATGTGTTCGATCCGATAACCCGGCAATGCGTCGGCATCGCCGCAACCGGTGCCGCCGATATCGACGGATGCAGGCAACATCGCTTCGACATTGCCACTGTTGCGCACGCTGATGTCGAATGCTCCGTTGCCGCCGTCGCCGATCTCCGGCGTCCATGCGCTGCGCAGTTCCTGTCCGCCGATCACCGCCTTGATCGTCGCCAGCGGCCACGCACGACGGTCACCAGGCAGCGGCAACCGGAACCACACGAAGCCGCGCAGGTTCGGCGGCGGTGCGTGTTCGAGATCGCGCAACAATCCAGCAACCGCGCGCGGATCGCTGTACAGCTCCAGCCGTTGCCCTGGCTCGGCCAGCGCAGCTTCGCTTTCGACACCGACCGATGCTCCATTCGTATCCAGGATCAGGGCCGAGCCGTACGCAGGCAGCGCGACGCGGAACGGTTTGGTGGTTTCCTTCGCAAACGCAGCGATCCACTGCTGCGCCTGTTTTGCGTCGAACAAACCGTGTTTCGGGTCGCTGACCGCATGCACCTGCAGCACCGCTTCATCGGATTGCGCGAGCACCGGCGCGAGGCCGGGGGCGCCGATCCATGCTGGCAGCGCAGTGATCGACAACGTCGTATCGGTCGGCAACTGGGGCTTGATCGCGGCGAGCAATGTCGCGTAGTCGGCCAGCCGCGCCGACGGACAGTCGAAATCGATCTCGACGCCGTCCACATGCACGCCAGCGGTACGCCATTTGGCGACCAGGTCATGCGCGCGCCTGGCGATCGCAGCCGCGTCGAGCGTCGGCAAGCGGCCATCGAGCCGGATCACCGGCCGCACTGCGCGGCCATCGACCTTGAGCGCATCCAGGTCCACGTGCACGTCGATCCAGCCCTCGCGCGGCTGCTCCTGCGCGGCGAGGATGCGCAGTTCGGCAAACACATCCTTGCTGTCGCTCAGCGCAGCCAGGTGCACCGGCATCCAGACGCGTTGCCAGATGTAGACGCCTGAGGTCAGACCTGCACTGGCCGCTGCCGCGCCTGTCGCAGACGCCGCGGCAACCGGCGCAATGATCGGCGCAGGCACGTTGCGCGCACTGGCGGTCGTGGTGGAATCGGCGGAGTCGTCCGGATGCCCGCAGGCAGTGAACAGCAAGGCGCACAGGCAACAGGAAAGCAAAACGCGCAGGGTCATGTGGGGGATGCAGACGAGAAGGAGATGGCGACGATACCAGCGCCGGGGCGCGTGCGGCAGTCGGATACGATCCTAGCCCAGACAATTACCCGTCTCTGGTGCACTTCCGATCGGCATGACTCGCCACGTTCGCGTGGCTCGCCCTGCCGACCGGCATAGCCAGTCGGCGTTCTTCGGCCTGCGGGCCTGTGGCTCGCAATCAGGCCTCATCACCATTCGAACCGGCTTTGCCGTTCGCGCGCGCTCCCGGTGCGCGCAGTCATGGCTCTCCTGTAGTCAAGCGCACGCGATGCGCTTCAACGCATCGCGTCAGCGCACTTGGCTACAACCAGCCCTTTTGCCGGGCCAGTCGGTGCGCCTCGATGCGGTTGCTGACGCCGAGCTTGCCGATCGCCTCGGACAAGTAATTGCGCACCGTGCCGTGCGAGAGATGCAGACGCTCGGCAATGTCGCCAGCAGCGAGTCCTTCACCGGCCAGCCGCAGTACCTGGCGTTCGCGTTCGTTGAGCGGGTCGGCCTCCGACCAGGCTTCCAATGCCAGTTCGGGAGCGATCGCGCGACCGCCCCGGTGCACCTGGCGCAGCGCTTCAGCGAGCTTTTCGGCCGGCGCATCCTTGAGCAGATAGCCGACCACGCCCGCGTCCAACGCACGCCGCAGATAGCCGCTGCGCGCAAAGGTCGTCACGATCACCACCTTGACCGGCAGCGCCTGCGCGCGGATGCGCTGGGCGAGCTCCAGCCCGGTCAACCCGGGCATCTCGATATCGGACACCAGCACATCGGGCAAAGCGTCCGACTGCTTCAGGCGTTGCAATTCGCGCCAGGCCGCTTCGCCATCGGCGACGCTGCCGACCACTTCGATATCGGATTCGAGCGTGAGCAATGCCGACAACGCGCCGCGCACCATCGCCTGGTCCTCGGCAAGCAGGACCCGAATCATGCGCTGGCCTGTCGCGCTGCGATCTGTGCTTCGGCCAGGCTGACGACGTTGGTCACGGCCAGCTTCGGCAGACGCAGGACCAGTCGCGCGCCCTGCCCGCGCGTTGCATCGATCGACAACGTGCCGCCCAAAGCCTCGGAGCGTTCGCGCATGCCGGTCAGGCCATTGCCGTGCATGCCGACGACGCCGCGTCCATCGTCGCGCACTGTCAATTGCAAGCCGTCGTTGTCCACGACGAGTTCGGCTTCGGCATGGGCCGCTCCTGAGTG
Organism: Pseudomonadota bacterium; assembly: GCA_043747745.1. GTDB lineage: Bacteria > Pseudomonadota > Gammaproteobacteria > Xanthomonadales > Xanthomonadaceae > SZAS-103. The sequence continues at coordinate 116,651 of JAYTOP010000096.1, read as the reverse complement.
GCGCTGGATATTGGTCGCCGCTTCGCGCAGCGCGAGCGCGAGGCAGGTTTCCTGCGCAGGCGGCAACTCGCGGTCGAAACCCGAATACGAGAAACGCACGCCCGCGCATTCCAGCATCAGCCGCGCGGAAGCGAGTTCGCCGACCAGTCCGGCCGCACGCATGCCGCTGACTGCGCTGCGCACCTGCGCGAGTGCGTCGCGGGTGATGCGTTCGACATCCGCGATCTCGCGCCGCGCCGCGACCGGATCGCGCGCGAGCAGCTTGCCAGCGAGTTCCGACTTCAGCGCGATCAGCGACAGCGTATGGCCGAGCAGGTCGTGCAGGTCGCGGCCGATGCGCTCGCGTTCGGCGGTCGCGGCGAGTCGGCGCACCTCATCGTGCGAGAGCTTGAGTTCGGCGTTCTTGAGTTGGTTGCTGCGGAATGCGATGTTGCTGATGCCCACCGCCAGGCCCATCAGGAACATGCTGGCCAGGTAGACCCATGGCACGCCCATCTGCCGCGAGATCGCCGTGTACGGCAGCATCACCGCGAGCATCAGCATCACAGAACGCCGCGCCGATCCGCAGAACGCGAGGAACGAACACGCGTAGATCAGGTAACCCTGTCCGCCGGGGTTGAACGGCAGCAGGGCATAACCCAATCCCGCAATGCCAAGCGCGCACCCCAACAGCCAGCGCTGCGCGCCATAGAACGCACGAAAATGCAGCGCGAGGAACAGTGCGAAACTCGCGAGCGTGGGCCACAGCCAGTGCGGGAATGCCTCGGGCACGAACAACGGCGTCGCGAAAATCCAGAACACCCAGATCAGGTTGTACAACGGCACATACCGCAAGCGCTCGCTCGAACCGCCCGCGTCGATGCGGCGACCGATCAACGAATCCGGATGCAGCCTGAAGAATTTTCCGATCGCCATGTCGATCTTTCCCTGGAACGGTGCGCGGCGGCAATGCGCAGGCCGCCGCGCCGCAATCATCCTAACCTCAACGCAGCCTTACATCATCGACCTGGAACGCGAACGTTCCCACCGGCGCGCCCGCGCAGAACGCAAGGCCGACGACATGGCTGAGGTCGGCACCCGTGAAACCCGACAGCGACAGGCTTACTTCAGTCCAGTCCTTGCCCGCGACGAAGCCCTGCATGCTCGGCGTGCGCGGATTGGCGCTGGTGAACAGCATCGTCTGGTAGTGACGGCCATCGCCCTTGACCCAGAACACGAGTTGCTTGCGCGAACCGTAATCGAGCGTGCCTTGCATCGGCATCGGAGTCGGGAAGAACATCGCGCCTGCCCATGGGAACGCGAAGCCGACCTTGACCTCGCCTGCGACCGCAAGCGATCCGTGGCTGCCGTGCGCGCCTCCCTTGCCTAGTTGCAGCGTCGCGATCGACTTGCCGCCCGCGATTGCGTCGGTCGTCGGCGCCCAGCCGAAACCGTAGCGGCTGTCGATCTTCGCGCCCTCGAAATCGCTGATCAGCGGATCGGCGGGCGCAGCCGTACCGGCCGGCAATACCACTGCGACCGGCGGCTTGCGCACGATCGCGCAACCGTTCTTCCAGACGCCGACGATCTTGCGCGTGGCGAGAATATTGGCGGTCGGATCGCCGTCCACGAGCACCAAGTCCGCGCGCAGGCCCGGCGCGATGCGTCCGCGATCGCTCAAGCCGAATGTCTTGGCCGGCGCTGCGGTCGCCGCATGCAACGCCTGCACCGGGGTCAGGCCGGCCTGCACAAGCAATGCAAGTTCCTCATGCAAGCTCGCCCCATGCGTGGTGCCGGGATTGCCCGCATCGGTACCGGCGAGGATCGGCACGCCCGCGGCATTCAACATGCGTACGCTGGCCAGCGCATTGACCAGGAATTGCGGATGCTTCGCGCCAGGGAAGCCGTTGCCGAGTGCGGTCTTCTGGTCAACGCCAAGCATCGGTGCGATCGCGGGATCCGCGCGCAGGCGTTCGCCATGCGCATCGCCGGCGATGGTCGACGTCACCGCCAGGGTCGGGATCACGAATGCTTTCCTGCGCAGAGCGAGTTGCACGATCGCGGCGCCGGCCGGCTGGTCGGCGAAGATGTGCGCAAGCCCATCGACGCCGTCGGCGATCGCCTGCCGCGCGTCCTCGCGCTTGATGATGTGGATCACCGCCATCCTGTGGCGCGCATGCGCGGCGACGATGGTCGCTTTCACGGTATCAGCGGACAGCGTGGGTACGTGGAAGGTCGGGCTGTACGAGGTGCCGTCGTCGCGCACGATCTTGATCCAGTCCGAATCCTCCTTGATGCGCGCATCGACGAACGCCTGCGCGTCGGCAGGCTTGGTCAGCGTGGGGATCGGCATGCCGTATTCGGTACCGTGGCCGCCCGGCGCAGTGACCAAAGTGCCTGCGGACCACAGGTCGGCCTGGTCGGTCTTCGCGAGAGACACGCGCTGCTTGCGCGCCTCGGCCAGAGTTTTCCAGTCGGTGAACTGGTCGAGCTCGGTGGTCACGCCGAAGCGCAATGCATCGCGGCGTGCATCGCCCCAGCTATGCACGTGCGCGTCGATGAGGCCTGGCAGCAGCGTCTTGCCACGTCCATCGACGGTATCCGTGCCCTGCGCAGCGTCACAGCCAGGCGCGATCTTCGCGATGCGACCGCCGACGACGGTGACGTTCGCTTGCGGGATCGTCTTCACGCCGTCGAACACGCGCGTGCAGACGATGCGTACACTCCCGCCCTCACTGCCTTTGGCCGTATCCAGCGCATGTGGACCCGGCGCTGCGGCCGATGCGAACCGGAACGCGCACGCGGAGAGCGCCGACAACGCGAACGTAACCCTGATCACTCTATTTGCAGACATGCTTCACTCCACTTGGATGGCAAAGAGGGAATCGTTGTCGATGATTGCTTCTTGAGCGTGTCAAGTCTACTTTACATAGAAAAGCTTGCTAAAGCGTCACGTGTGTGTCAAGCGTACTTGACACAACGGCAGGCGATGATCGCATCAGGAACCCGCTCTTTCGTGTGTACGCTGCAGCCGCCAGGCGATCGCAAGGAACAGCGCCGTGTAACCGGCGAGAATTGCGAATACGTGCAGAGCGTTCGCCTCGCCGACACCGACGATCGACAGCGCGAGCTTCGCGAGGTGGTACGGCGGCAGCACGACGGCGAATTTCTGCAGCACCTGCGGGAACACCGTGATCGGCACCCACAGCCCGGACAGCACCGACATCGGCATGTAGACAAGGTTGACGAACGCGACTGCGGCCTGCGCCCGCACCGCCGAGCCGATCATCAGTCCCAGCGCGCAGAACGGCAGCGTGCCGACCATCAGCGTGCCCAGCAGTTCGAGCCATGTCGTCACCGGCATACGCACGCCGCCGGCGAACACCGCGAGCGCGGACAAGGTCAGCACGACCAGCAACCCGAACAGCAGGCTCATCGCGATCTTGCCCGCGAAGTACGCGCCCATCGGCATCGGCGCGGCGCGCTTGAGGGTCATCCAGCCCATTTCGCGCTCGTTCGCCATGCCGACGCCGAAGCCGAACAGCGCCGGCCCGATCACGCCGAACACACCGTAGGTCGCGAGCATGTAGATGGAACGCTCGTTGCTTTCCTTGCCGGCGAGAACGACCGCGAAGAGCAGGTAGAACACCGCCGGAAACGCGAGCGTCGGGACGGCGAACGACGGCATCCGCAGCATGCGCAGGAATTCATATCCCGCTTCGCGCGCGTAGATTGAGAACATTGAGGGAGCAGTCCGGGTTGCGGCGACGGCGTTCATGCGGCCTCCTGTGCGGCGGTATTCGAACCGGTCAATGCGAGGAATGCGTCGTCGAGCGCGAGCGGCAGCACTTCCAGGCCGGACAGTTGCGCATCGGCGGCGAGCAGGCGACGCAGCACCGCTTCGGCATCGTTCGTGCGTAGCTCGGTGATGCCTGCACGTTGCGCGACCTCGTCCACGCCAGGCCACGACGACAACGCAGACACCGCGACCGAGGTGACGCAACGCACCCGCTTGCCCGCCGCGTGCGCCTTGATCTGCGCCGGCGTGCCCTGCGCGAGCACGCGTCCCTGCGCGAGCAGCACGATGCGGTCGGCAAGTGCATCGGCCTCTTCAAGGTAATGCGTGGTGAGCACGATGCTCACGCCCTCGTCGGTCAGCGCGCGCAGCACGTTCCAGAACATGCGCCGTGCCTCGACGTCGAGGCCCGTTGTCGGTTCGTCGACGAACAACAGGCGCGGCCTGCCGCAGATTGCGAGCGCGAACTGCACGCGCCGTTGCTGCCCGCCTGACAATGCGCCGTAGCGGCGATGCGCAAGCTCGTTCAATCCGGCGAGGGTCAGCGTGTCGATGATCGGGCGCGGCATCGGGTAGTAGCCGGAAAACTGGCGGACCAATTCGACCACGGTTAGTGTGTCCGGCAGCCGCGCTTCCTGCAGCATCACGCCGATCTGCCGACGCGCGGCAAGATCGCGCGGATCGATCCCGAACAGTTCGGCGCGGCCCGCATCGGCGCGGCGCAAGCCCATCAGCAGGCCGAGCGCGGTGGTCTTGCCGGCGCCATTCGGACCGAGCACCGCGAGCACTTCGCCCGGAAGCACCTGCAGGTCCACGTTATCCAGCGCGATGACCTTGCCGTAGCGCTTGCTCGCGCCGACCAGGCTCGCGAGCGGCGTTCTTGTCTGCGACACGTCTGGTTTCGACACACCTGGTTTCATCGTTGCGACTGCGTGCATGAGCTGTCTCCCCTTGGTGCGATCAGTGTCTGCGTGCGGCGGCTGGCGTTGCAGTGCAGGCCGTCAGCACCTGCGGCTGACAGCTGTCATGGTGGAGACGGGGCTGGGATCTGGGGGCAGAGCCTGAAAAAAGAATCAGGAAATTTCGAGAATACGCATGCCACCCGCGTGACCCCTGCCGCGTCTTTCCAGCCACGGCCCCGCCCCGACCCCCCGCCGGTTCGGGGGTTATATGGGCGAAAGACGCATGGTAGAATTGCGGTCGCAAGTCGTTCTTTTTGCTGACAGAACGGCTTCGCCAGACCCGCTTCAACTGATTTCTCAACGACCGAATTATGTGCGCGGCCCAGCCCGCGCGTTTCGTGCGCCGGCATTCCAGCGCATCTACACCAGGGAGAGACCCATGACCCAGACCACACGCTCGACCCACCTGCAGATGCTCGACGCCATGCGTCGCCAAGGCGGCAAGCTGCGCACGCACGGCCTCGACGATGCCGCGATCGGACGCTTCGCCGCGACCCATGCCGACCTGCGCGACGCAATCGCCGCAGCCGCCGAGCAGTTCGCCGCGTTGCACGCCGACCCGCAGTGGACCGCCCTGCTGGCGATGGATGAGGAAGCGCAGCTGCACGCCGCGCAGGCTGACTTCATCAACTTCTATCCAGACGATGCGGTAAATCCCTACATTGCGCTCACCGCGCGCGGCCCGTGGGTGGTCACGCTCAAGGGCGCGGTCGTGCACGATTCGGGTGGCTACGGCATGCTGCCGTTCGGTCACGCGCCGAAGCCGGTCATCGATGCGATGGCCAAGCCGCAGGCGATGGCGAACATCATGACCCCGAGCCTGAGCCATCTGCGCCTTGCGAACGCGCTGCGCGCCGAGATCGGTCACACGCGCAAGGACGGCATGGGTTGTCCGTTCACGCATTTCCTGTGCCTGAACTCGGGCTCGGAATCGGTGTCGCTCGCGGGCCGCATCGCCGATATCAACACCAAGCTGATGACCGACACCGGCGCGCGCCATGCCGGCAAGCAGATCAAGCGCCTCGCGGTGAAAGGCGCGTTCCACGGCCGCACCGAACTGCCCGCGCTCTATTCCGATTCCAGCCGCAAGGGCTACCAGCAGAACCTCGCGAGCTATCGCCACGAGAACACGTTGATCACGGTCGAGCCGTATAACATCGACCAGTTGAAGCAGGTATTCGCCGATGCCGACCAGAACGGCTGGTACATCGAGGCGATGTTCCTCGAGCCCGTGATGGGCGAAGGCGACCCGGGCCGCGCGGTTCCGGTTGCGTTCTACCAGGCTGCGCGCGAACTGACCAAGGCGCACGGCACCTTGCTGCTCGTCGACTCGATCCAGGCCGGCCTGCGCGCGCACGGCGTGCTGTCGATCGTCGACTATCCGGGCTTCGAACACGTCGAAGCGCCGGACATGGAAACCTATTCGAAGGCGCTCAACGCCGGCCAGTTCCCGCTCTCCGTGCTCGCCGTCGGCGAACGCGCTGCGGGCCTGTACCGCAAGGGCGTGTACGGCAACACGATGACCAGCAACCCGCGCGCGATGGACGTGGCCTGCGCGGTGCTCGGCATGCTGACCCCGGAGTTGCGCGCCAACGTGCGCAACCAGGGCCGCGCATTCATCGCCAAACTCGAAAAACTGAAGGACGAACTCGGCGGCCTGATCACCAAGGTGCAAGGCACCGGCCTGCTGTTCTCCTGTGAACTCAACGATGCGTTCAAGTGCTACGGCGCGGGTTCGACCGAAGAGTTCATGCGCGAACGCGGCATTGGCGTGATCCACGGCGGTGCAAACTCACTGCGCTTCACCCCGCACTTCGCGATTGCCGACGATGAGGTGGATCTGGTCGTCGGACAAATCCGCAAGGCGCTGCTGGAAGGTCCGCGCAAGGCGCAGGCCGAGGCGGCGTAAGTTTCGCTTTCATTGCTGGAATGAACCGAAAAAGCCGGGGAAACCCGGTTTCTTTTTCGCTCTGGGCAACCAGCGGTTTGCCGCACAGACCACGGCCGCGCAGAGTTGCCGTGTCACTCCCGACAGGGCAGATAGGCCGCGAAATCAGTTGGGATCAGCCAATAAACCGTGGCCTGTCCCTTATCACCCCCGGCTGACGAGGTCAATCCTTCACAGGCCCAGGAGTCAACAACAAGACGCTCGGGAAATATTTGCGATAGCGGCGTGCGTCTCTGGTCAGGATCGGGCAGCCCAGCACGGCGGCGTGTGCACCGACGAAGAAGTCGGCAAGCACGTTGCCCCTGCTGCCTCCGCCACGCCGATATTTGACAAAGGCCTTGCCGGCCAGGAACAACGCAGCGCGCGGCAGTTCCTGCACGCTGATGCCCATGCCTGCGATGGCGTCGTCGAGGCTCTGGACCGAATCGAATGTCAGCGACAGTTCGGCGTAGATCACCGGGTTGATGAACAACTCGTGTACCTGCGACTGCGCGCGCAGTTGGCGCACGGACCAATCGGCCCAGTCGGGATCGTCTTCAAGCACGTCGATCAGGACGTTGGTGTCGACGAGCAACACGAACGAGGCTCTCAGTCCGCGCCGCGCAACAGAGCCATGAGCTCATCGGTGCGCCATTTGACCTGCGCCTTGCCGCGCGCCGCATCGAAGCGGTCGCGCCGGTTCGACGGCTTGCCGCCTGCCTTGTGGACGACGACCTGGCCTTCGCGATTGACGTCGAAATCCACGCCATCGCCGGGCGCGAGCCGCAGCGCGTCGCGCACTTTTTTCGGGATGGTGACTTGTCCCTTGACAGTCATTGTGGTGGCCATGATCGGCTCCAAAAGTAATACACGTGTGTGTCAGTGTATTACTCAATCCGATGTCTTGCCAGCGTCCCATTGCCAGATCACATCGGCTTGGCATGCGACCCAGCCGCAGCAAAAGACTCAGTACGTCCGCTGCACCAGCGTCGCGCGCCCGGTCGCATCGATCGTCACTTCGTACAGCCGGTCGTAGTCGCTCTCGCCCATCGGCGACACCTTGCATGTGCACAGCGCCTCGACGATCGCGGGGACGGTGTTGCTGTGGCCGACGATCAGGATGGTGCCGTGCGTATGCGCGATCCGGAGTTCGGAGACGAACGTACTGAATGGGCGCGACGCGTCGTAGGTCGTCACGGCGATACCGCTGGCTTTCGCCGACGGCGCTGCGGTCTGTTGCGTGCGCTTGTAGGCGGTCGCATATGCGGCAGTCAATGGGATGTTTGCGAAGCGCCGCGACAACGCCATCGCACGCGCCTGCCCTGCCGCGCTCAGCGACGGATCGCGCGGATCGTCGGTCGCTTTTTCGGCATGGCGCACGACCACGTAGGCGATGCCGGCAGTCCCTTTCGATGGATGCGACGCGCAGCCAGCGATCGCCAGTAGCGCTGCCATCGACAACAGGATTGGCATCGCGAATCCGGCGCGCATCCATCGACGGAACCGGATCCCCGTTGCATTGGGACAGCGCATCGAAAAGGTCATGCCAAGACTCCCTGAACCGAACACGGATTCACAACAGCAGGCGCTCGCGTCGAACAAAGCGACCACGTCGTGATCTTGCGGCTTTTCCAGCTATCTATTCAATGCTGCTGACGCCATATTCAGCGCAACCGAACGACCAGATGCCCGCATGACGAGCCAAACCGCATTGCCACCCGCCGCACCCTCCTCACCGCGGATCGGTACGCGCGTATCGCGCATCGCGACCGTGCTGATCAGCAATGCGATTCCGCTGGTCGGGGTGCTGCATTTCGGCTGGTCGGCCACCAACGTGCTGGTGCTGTATTGGCTGGAGAACCTGCTCGTCGCGGTCTTCACCTGCCTGCGCATCGGCGCGCATTGCCGGCTGACGCGTCGCAGCGGGCATTGGCGCAAGGATCAACTGGCGAGTTCGCCGGGTGAGATGGGCAAGAAGCCCGTGCTGCTTCGTGATTATGCGGTGATCGCGTTCGTGTTCACCCTGGCGCATGGAATTTTCGTCGCCGCCATCGCGCTCATCCTCAGCTCAAGACATGCCGATACGCTGATCTGGCAGTTCGCGTTCGGGCCGTTCCGGCAGGGCGCGCTGATCCTGCTCGGCGTACTTGCGATCGACTTCTGCATCGATCTGCGCGGCCTGCGCTCGCGCAGCTTCGCCTGGATCAAGGGTTATACGCAGCAGCGCATGGGGCGCGTGCTGATCCTGCACCTCGCGATCATCTTCGGCATGTTCGCGATGGCGGCCACGAAGTCGCCGTTCAGCGTGCTGTATACGCTGATCGGATTGAAGACGCTGTGGGACCTGGCAGTGTCGCGTGTCAGCGATGCGCCCGCGCCGACCGCCGCGACGCCGCCGCGCTGGCTGCTGAAAATCGGTGATCGCATGGGAAAGGACAAGGGCGGCGGCGCTGCGCTTGCGAAGCAGTGGAAGGTCGAATGCGAAGCAGCCAGCCGACGCGGCATCGAAGACGAACAACCTGTGCCGCGTTGATTCTCGGCTGAAACAAGGATGTCTGTACGCCGATGTTACAAGCCGAGTTCAACCAGCGTCGCACGTGGGTTACCCAGGATCACGCGCCGCCCGCAGGCACGACTCAAGCCGCCTGCATCGGCATCGAGTCGTTGGTGTGGGTCAGGCGGTTGTGGCGGTCGACGTAGACCAGCCGCGGCTTGTGCGCAGCGGCTTCGACGGCGTCGCAATGGTTGTACGCGCAGATGATCACGAGATCGCCGGGGCTGGCCTTGTGCGCTGCTGCACCGTTCACCGAGATGATCCCGCTGCCGGCCTCGGCGCGGATCGCATAGGTCACGAAACGCTCACCGTTGTTGACGTTGAAAATGTGCACCTGCTCGTTTTCGAGGATGCCGGCGATCTCCAGCAGCCGCGAATCGATCGCGCACGAGCCTTCGTAGTGCAACTCGGCGTGGGTCACGCTGGCGCGATGGATCTTGGCCTTGAGCAGGGTGAACTGCATGGACGGCTCCGCATGGGGACGACAGGACAACGCAGCGGAGTGTAGGACGCCGTTTTGCGCACTGCAACATTGGCGCTGCGGACGACCTGAACGACGGAGACCGGCCAAGCCAGCCCCACACTCAAATGACGTCGACCTGATGGGTTTACCGGAATGGCGCAGCGTTACGGGTGCTCAGTCACCACGTTGAGGATGCGGTAGGCCAACGGCCGTTCATCTGCCGAACCGCCATCGGCGCTTGGCATCCAGCTGCGCGCCGCGTGGATGCGCAATGGAACCGCATGGCCGGCCGCGACCGTCAGCGGCAGATTGATGGTCGTCGGATCACCAGATGCCACGGAGTGCGTCGACACCGCATCACCAAACTCGATCCGCAACTGCTGGCCGCCATCGATCTGCGGCGGCACCCAGACCTCGATCTGCAGCACCGTCATGCCGCGTGTTGGCGCGATCATCGCTGCAACTTCGGCCCCGGCCCACTGGTCGGGCCACACCCCTCGCACGGCCTCTGGCTGCCTGGCATAACCCTGCAATTCCAGTCGCTGGGCTCCCCGAGTCCAGTCGATCCCGGCTTCCAGACCTGCGATCTGCGCGCCGAACGATTTTTCACGCCGATACAGGAACTGCAACTGGCCGCGCATGCGGGTAAAGCGATTGTTCAATTCGAGCAAATCGTCGGCCGATAGCGTGCGCCCCGCCTTCCAGTCCGTCGGCAACGCATCGGGCACATAGATCGTGGCATGCGGTTGCGCGGCTTCCTCGGTCGGGCGCTCAACGGTGTAGAGATAGATCGCGAACGACTTGCGGGACAATGTTGCGCGTTCGGGCGGCAGTCGAATCTGGGTGAAGCCATGCCACGACGTTTCGGTGGTCTCGAAGACCACCGCTCGATTGAACAGCGGCGCGATGGCAACCGTGCGATTGGCCGCTGGATTCCACGGGTCGGAATGCAGTTCCAGCAAGCCGCCCCACGTGTCCTGCCATTCGGGATTCAGATAAACGATCAGGTTCAGCCGCCGATGCCAGCGAGTGCGCGGGTGGTAGTTGAAATCCACATGCGCGTCCAGGCCCTGCCCTTAGCGGTTCTCGTGGGTACCGCCGCCGATGTAATCCGGGTCGTAGAGCAGATCGGGGATGCCGGTGATCGCAGACACGTAGCCCAGGAATTCCGGCGTCTGCAGATAACGGTCGAGATGGCGATAGGCATCGGAAATATCGCGTACATCCATGCGCACTGCCTTGCCACCAACCTCGCCCATCTCGTTGAGCGCATTGCACGCCTCGAACCCTGGGAAATCCGCGAGCAGTCGCTCTCACAGCGGACGCGAAAAAAAATCGTCGATTGCGACATGCCGGAACGGCTGGGCATTCTGGAATGCGCGCGCGTCTGCTTCGGCACGCTGGAATACAGTTGCGTCGATCAACGCCATGTTGCAGGCACCACGTCATCTGCGCATCGAATCGCGATTGCAGGCCCAGGCCGGAACGGGCGCACCTGCCGGCAAATCCCTCTGGCAACGCTCTTCGTTCGTCAGCGGCAGACCAAGTCCCTCATGCTGCGCCGCGAAAACACAGTCTCGAGGTGGCACCCGTATGGACAATTTGCGTTCGCGCGGGCTGCATTGGCGCAAATCCCGAAACGCTTGGCCGTGCAGGATCGAAATCCATGCGGCTCCAGACACACTAGCCGGAATGCCGTTTGGGGCATTGCGCAGGTCGCTCCATGCGAAGGGCAGCGCCATGGACGTTGTCCCGCGCGATCGAGGTGCGCGCTACCCGGATATCGGCATGGAAATCCGGCTCGTCGAAACACGCGGCGCAAACAGCACGGCCACTGCGATCAACACGAACGCCGGCATCGGATGCAGGTAACGGAACGAGATCGTCGCTGAAAACAGCAACTGGCCGAGCACGAGTCCGAGCGCAAACAGCAGCAACACGTCACCCGCAGCGGCTCGATTGCTATGGCGTAATCGCCACCAGGCCAGCAGTGCCAGCGGTGCGAGCGCCAGCCAGCAAGCAAGCAGCCACGACGACCCGAGTCTGAACCAGCGCCGCGCTGGCGATTCAACCGACTCGCTGCCGGCGATGCTCGCCTTCAGAACCCGTAGCGCCAGGGCCTGCGGTTCGGAGCCGTATTGCTGGGTGGAAGCGGCATCGGCCTCGAGCCGATCCTGATAGGTTCCCGGATCGAAATACAGGGCGGCGTTGCGCAAACCAAGTCGCACCAAGCCGAGCGGATCGTCGCGCAGCGCGCGTCGCGCGATGCGTCCCGCAAGCGCATCGCCCTGGGCATTGTCGTTGAAACCGAGCACGTCGGCCAATCCGTACGGCGCCCACATCTGCGGGTTGCGTTCGGCCGAGTCGTGGATGTCGTGGCGCAACAGACTCAGCACATTCGGCGACACGCCTTCTGCCCACAGATGCTCGGGCTTCACCAGCGGTGCGACCAGACCGAACTTCATCAACCCGCTGCGCGCAATCCACGCGGGTGCGGTGCCGAAATGCTGCGCGATGAACTGTCGATAGCCGCCATGCAATCCGGCCAGCAACACCACCGCCAGCATCAGGTGCGCGCCGCTGCGCCAGGCTTGTGGTCGCGCTTTCCTGCTCTCCCACCACAGCACCAGCGGGGCAAGTACGCCCATCGCCAGCGCGACAGGCAGCAGGTTCATCCGCAGCGACACTGCGACCAGGCCAAGGCATTGCATCGCCACCAGCCAGCGCACGCGACCACTGGCTACATACTCCAGGGTTGCGCTGAACATTGCGATCAGCGCGAGTCCGCCGCAGGCCTCGGCCATCACCATGCGTTCGTAAAACACCTGCGCCGGCTCGCAGGCGAACACCGTAGCGGCAGACAGCGCCAGCCACTCGGGAATCCCCAATCTGCGGCGCAGCAGCAGCCACAACAACCACGCGGATGCCACCCCAATCAGGGATTGCACCAGGGCCAACGACCAGGACGATTGCCACGGCATGACCGCGTAACGCAAGAACCACGGATAGGTGAAGGAACGATCAGGCGGCATCCAGTCGCTCGACGCCCCCAGCAGATAGGATGCCGAATCGCCCAGGAACAATCGCGGTCTCGCATCGAGGAAGAACCACGCGGTCTTGATTGCGATCAGCAACAGCAATGCGCGGGCCCAGCGCAAAGGTTGGGTGGGTGGGTTTATGCTGGGGTCGGTCATGATGGAACGGGACGTCGCATGGTTCGCAGGATCTGGATGCTTCTGGCAATCGCTCTGTTTGCAGCGTGCAGCCAGCCACCGCAAAGCTCCACGCCACCAGTCCTCAGCCTGCCGCGTCCCGGTGTACGGCTGATCGCGACGCCGGATCGACACCTGGCCTGCGGAGCGCACAACTTCCGGGTGCATTTCGACTGGACGGTATCCAGTCTGCAACCATCGCCCTGGTACAAGCTGTATGTGGATTCACCCACCGGCGACCTGCTCGCCAGCGGCAACCGCGAAGGGCATGCCGATACCGGCGACTGGGCGCACGTCGGGCAGTGGTTCTTCCTGGTCGCTCCCTACACCAGAGAAGTCGTCGCGGCCGCACGCATCGGACCTGACGACTGCATCGAGTGATGTCGGCGCATCTGTCGCGGAACCTGCGCGAGCATGAATGCCCGAGCGACTGCGCAAGCGCCACATCCAGGCGATGCCAGCCGCGCACACCAGCAACCCGGCCAAAAGACCGAGCGGCGACTGCCCGGAAGCAGCGCCGAAGGTCGCTGCGATGACTGTGCTGCCAACGGCCGTTGCCAGGCCCGCCAGCAGGATCAATGCGCACATCAATCCAGGTCGATGCAGCGACACGCCGCGCAGCAACGCGAACGTGGATTTGCGCATGTACTGCGGCACACTCGACATCAACCGTGACGGGCGCACGGCGCGGTTCACCCGGATCGGCACCGACACCATGCGCCAGCGCAGACTCCCCGCAAGCACCAGGGTTTCCATCGTGTAGCTGAAGCGCCCGGTTACGCGCAGGCTGCGGGCAGCGTGCGCGGTGTAGGCGCGCATGCCGCTCGGCGCATCCTGCACCGGCAATCCACTGAGTCCGCGCGCAAGCAATGTGCCGAGCCGCGTCAAGACCGCCTTCCACAGCGGGAAATAGCGGCGGTCGTGGATCGGTCGCACGCCCATCACGAAGTCTGCACGCCCTTCGCGCACCGGCGCGACGAGAGCAGGAATGTCGGCGCCGACATACTGGTTGTCGCCATCGGTGGTGACGATCGCATCGGCGCCGAGCGCGAGGGCCGACGTGATACAGGTCATGAATGCCGCCGCGAGTCCGCAGTTCTGCGCATGCCGCACGACGTGGTGTACGCCATACCGTCGCGCAACCTCGGCCGTGTCATCGCTTGAACCATCGTCCACGACCAGATACTCGACCGTGTCGAAGCCATTCACTGCACGCGGCAATGCCGCCAACGTGGTCGGCAGGTTTTCGGCTTCATCGAAACACGGAATCTGGATGATCAGCTTCATGTGCGCGGCCGCCCCAATGGCTATTCAATCAAGCAGAAGGTTGTCGATCAGCCGCGTGTTCCCCAACCGCGCAGCGATCAACGCGACCAGCCCGCTGTATCCAGCAGACGGTGCGGTCAGGTCGGCACGATATATCGCAGCATAGTCGACCACGAAACCGGCTGTCGCCAGGCGTCGAGCCGCCTCGCTTTCGATGGCATCGAGAGCATGCCCGGATCGCAGCGCATCGCGCATCGCGAGCAATGTGCGATGGATCTCCGGTGCGATCGCACGCTCGCTCGCAGACAGGTACTGGTTGCGCGAACTCAACGCAAGCCCATCGTCGGCGCGCTTGGTCGGCGCGGCGATCAGTTCGATCGGGAACGCGAGGTCGCGCGCGAGATAACCGATCACCTGCAACTGCTGGTAATCCTTCTGGCCGAACACTGCGACATCCGGCTGCACCATGTTGAACAGTCGCGCGACCACGGTCGCAACGCCATCGAAATGGCCGGGGCGATGCGCACCATCGAGGATCGTGGTGATCCCAGGCACGCGGATCTGCACGGCGTTAGCGGGGCCATCCGGGTACATTTCGGAGACGGTCGGCGCGAACAACACGTCGCAAGCGTGCGCAGCCAGACCTTCTGCATCCGCATCGAGCGTGCGCGGATAACATGCGAAATCCTCGTTCGGGCCGAACTGGGTCGGGTTGACGAACACGCTCGCGACGATACGATCGGCATGCTGTTTCGCAAGCGCGATCAATGAATGATGCCCGGCATGCAGGTTGCCCATGGTCGGCACGAAACCCACGCGCAGGCCATCGCGTTTCCATGCGCGCACCTGTGTGCGCAGTTCAGCGACCGTGCTCAGCGTCTGCATGCGCGACCGTCAGGCGTAACTGTGTTCGGCATCGGGAAAGCTGCCGTCGCGGACCGCTGTCGCGAACGCGCGCACTGCGCCAGCGACCGAGCCGCCTTCGGCAAGGAAATCCTTGACGAAGCGCGGACGCCGATGCCCGCTCGCAAGCCCGAGCAGATCGTGCAACACCAGCACCTGCCCGTCGCAGTCGGGGCCAGCGCCGATGCCGATGGTCGGAATCGCCAAGGCTGCACTGATGCGCCTGGCGAGCGCGCTGGGCACGCATTCGAGCACCAGCATGTCCGCGCCCGCCGCTTCGACTGCGAGCGCATCGTCGAACAGGCGCTGTGCAGCAGCAGACTCGCGACCCTGCACCGCATAGCCACCGAGCTTCATCACCGATTGCGGCGTGAGGCCAAGATGCGCGCAGACCGGGATGTCGCGTTCGCCGAGGAAGCGGATGCAATCGAGGACATGGCCCGCGCCTTCGAGCTTGACCATCGCTGCACCGCCTTGGGCAAGCAGCTGCGCAGCGGAATCCAGCGCGCGTTCGGGCGTCGGGTAACTCTGGAACGGCATGTCGGCGACCAGCAATGCCGAGCGCAGTCCGCGCGCGACGCAGGCCGTGTGATAGACCATGTCGGCCATGCTGACCGGAATCGTGCTGGACTTGCCCTGCACGACCATGCCCAGCGAGTCGCCGACCAGCACGATGTCCACGCCGGCACTGTCGAGCGCGGTCGCAAAACCCGCGTCGTAAGCGGTCAGCATAACCAGCCTGCGCCCATCGCGCTTGGCCTGGCGCAGCGACGGCACCGTGATCGGCGCGCGTGGTTTGGACTTGTCGTCGGATGCGTACATCGGCTCGTCAACGGTTCCGGAGGCCGCCTACTCTAACCCACTAACCCAGAGCCACAATTCCCTGCGCATCCACCGCCGCCAGCAAGACATCCACGCAGCCGTGGCCGGGAACCAACGCATCCGGCGCGATCTCGGCCAGCGGGACCAGCACGAAGGCGCGCTCGTGCAGATGCGGATGCGGGACGCTCAAGCCCGGATGCGCGATCACGGCGTCGCCGTACAACAACAAGTCGAGGTCGAGCGCACGCGGGCCCCAGCGCTCGGGTTGCGCGTCGCGGTCGCGCCCGGCCTCGCGTTCGATCCGCAGCAACTCGGCCAGCAGCGCATCCGGCGACAACTGCGTGGACAGCAGCGCAGCAGCGTTGATGAAATCCGGCTGCGCGGTCATCCCCCAGGCAGGCGTGCGATACAGCCGCGAGCGGCGCAGCACATGCGTTGTCGGCAATTCGGAAAGCGCCGCGAATGCGTGTTCGATGACGGCCGCGACATCGCCAAGATTGCCGCCGAGGCCGATGCACGCGTTGACCGGTCCTGTGTTGACATCGGAAGCATTCACGATCGTCATTCGAATGCACCGCCAGATTTTCCCTCACCCCACCCTCGGCTCAGCCGACGGTTCCCCGCTCTCCCGCAAGCGAGAGAGGGACGATGGCGTCGCTGCGCGACTGTCATCTGATGGGCGTGGTGTCTGGCGTGCCGGTATCGCTGGCGGAGGTGTGCCGACGCCGACGGCGCGGACGCTTGCGCGGTGCGGTAACGTCCCCCTCAATTGCAGGCACAGGCGCGACTGCATGCGGTGGCGCTGCAAGACGTTCGGCCAGACCATCGTGCGACAGCGTCTGCGCCTCCGTCCAGAACGCGACCGGCTCGGCCAGTTCGGGCTGTTCGACGGTGCGCAGCACGAGGAAATCGTAGGCTGCGCGAAAACGCGGATGCGCCAGCAACCGGAACACGCGCTTGCGCTGGCGGATGTCGAAGCGCGCCTGCAGCAGCCAGATTTCCTGCATCGGGATCGAGAACCGACGCGGCATCGCGATCCTATGCGCTTGGTGCAGCGTCACGCGATCGGCTGCGCGCTGCTGCGTGTTCAGCGGATCGAGCCCCTGTTCGGCCAGCAAGCCCAGTTCTCGGCGGAATGCAGGCCAGAGCAGCGCGGCGAACAGGAACGCCGGGGTGACTGTCTTGCCGCTGCGCACGCGGTCATCGGTGTTGGCGAGCGCCTGGCGCACCATCGCGCGCTGGCGGCCATCGTGGTCGTCGGCCAGTGCCGCTGCGGTTTCCGGCAACACCACCGCGAGCAGTCCGTGCTGGTCGAGCGCGTCGAAGCTCGCCTCGCCATGCCCGGCCAGGAACATCTTGAGCATCTCGTCGAACAAGCGCGCGGGCGGTGCTTCGGCAATCAACGAGGCGAGGCGCGGGATCGGTTCGGCACTGGCTGGATCGATCGAGAAACCGAGCTTGGCCGCGAGCCGCACCGCACGCAGCATGCGCACCGGGTCTTCGCGGTAACGCAGCTCAGGGTCGCCGATCAGCCGCAGCGTGCGTCGCTGCACGTCTTCCCAGCCGCCCACGTAATCGAGCACCGCGAAGTCGCGTACGCCGTAGTACAGCGCATTGACGGTGAAATCGCGGCGCTCCGCGTCGTCCTCGATGGTGCCGTAGACATTGTCGCGCAGCAGGCGCCCGCCTTCGTGCGATTCGCGATCGCCAGTGCCGTCGTCGGTGTTGGCGCGGAAGGTCGCAACCTCGATGATCTCGGGCCCGTAGATAACATGGGCGAGCCGAAAGCGGCGACCGATCAATCGGCAATTGCGGAACAACGCCTTGACCTGCTCGGGCGTCGCATTGGTCGCGACGTCGAAATCCTTGGGATGACCGCCGATCAGCAGGTCGCGCACGGCACCGCCGACGAGATAGGCGTCGAAGCCTGCTTCGTTGAGCTTGTACAGCACACGCAGCGCGCTCTGGCTGATCTGCCGCCGCGAAATGATGTGCTGGTCGCGCGGCACGTTGCGCGGGAGCGTTGGAACGGAAACGTTGGTCATGCTGCGGCAAAGCCGCCAAATCCTCGGGAAACAGAGCGATGCCCGGCTCTGACCCGGGGACGGACCGTTGCCCGGTCCTGTCGGATTGCTATACTAATCGTTCGGCAGCCGCTTGTACCGCGCCTGCCAGCGATCGACCTTCACGCTCCCTTCGTCTAGTGGCCCAGGACACCGCCCTCTCAAGGCGGGAACACGAGTTCGAGTCTCGTAGGGAGCACCAAGGTTTTCGACTTGAAGCCCGGCCATCTGCGCCGGGCTTTGTAGTTTTAGGCACCGGCTCGCTACACTGCATGCATCGTTCGCTCGCCGCGCGGAACCATCCCATGCCCTTCGTCGTCACCGAGAGCTGCATTCGCTGCAAGTACACCGATTGCGTCGAGGTATGCCCGGTGGATTGCTTCCATGTCGGGCCGAACTTCCTGGTCATCGACCCGGACGAATGCATCGACTGCACGCTGTGCGAGCCGGAATGCCCGGTCAACGCAATCTATCCGGAGGACGACGTGCCCGCCGGCCAGGAAGGTTTCATCGCGCTCAACGCCGAATTGTCGAAGGCGTGGCCGGTGATCACCACGCGCATCGACGCGCCTGCCGACGCCGCCCAGTGGGACAAGGTCACCAACAAGCTGTCGGAATTGCAGCGTTAATCGCGCGCATCGTTCGACAGCGCATCGTTCGACAACGCATAACCAAACAGGGTGGCCTTGCGGTCGCGCCGTTTGTATTTCAGCCCAATGGCTCTACGGTTATGCCGAGCGCATTTTCATCCGGCCCTGCCGGGCCTGACTCGCGCCATCCATGGCGCTCGCCCTTCGGGCCAGCTTCGCTGTTCGCGTGCGCTCCGGCGCACGCAGTGATCGCCGCACGAACGGCCGCTGGCAGTTCGTCAGCGCGACGCTTCACTCGGCCCGACCGCATGACCGCATAAGCCGTCGCGCGTTCGTCAGGCCGCAGGCCACTGGCGTGCAAACGCCCTTCCTAAGTCCGGCCCTGCCGGGCCTGACTCGCGCCATCCATGGCGCTCGCCCTTCGGGCCAGCTTCGCTGTTCGCGTGCGCTCCGGCGCACGCAGTCATCGCCGCACTAACTGCCACCGGCAGTTCGTCAGCGCGACGCTTCGTCCTGCCCGACCGCATAGCCGTCGGGCGTTCGTCAGGCCGCAGGCCAGTGGCCTGCAAACGCCCTTCCTTACCCAATCCGATTGCGCAACAGGCCGAGCAACTCGACGGCTACCGGCGTACGCACCGGCTTGCCATCCGGGCTGACCACATCCACATGGGTGGACTGAGCGCCGTCGGTATTGGCACGCAACAGCATCGAAGCTCCCTTGTATTGCACTTCATAGCTGTTGAGCAGCTGCGCGCGCTGGGTGATGGTCACGCCGTCGATGCGCTCGAGCGCGCGACCCATGCGCTCCCATGTTCCTGCGGCTGTGTCGCCCACGCTGAAGCCTGTGCTGGCGGAATTGACCGAACTGGCCGCTGCCACTGATGCGCCAACGCGCGTGGATGGAATCTGCATCGCAGGATCGGTTGCCGGCGTGTCGAGATCCGGCGGCACTTCCAGCGGACGGTTTTCGCGGCTCTTGCTGTAATCGGAGTTGTGGTGGTGAGGAAGGAACCGGACGCTGCCGTCCTTGCGGTGAAACACGCCGCAACCGGAGGAAGCGAGCAGCGCCGCAGCGAGTGTGGAGGCCAGCAGCACGCGGGCGGTGGAAGTGGAAAGCGACATCAGGTTCTCCTGTTGGGTCACGCGTCAACGTGTGGTGTCAGCGGCAACGTATTGGTGATGCAGCCTGGTTGGTCATGCAGCCAGCGGGCCGGCCGATTCGGATTCGAGCGCGCCACAAGCCACCGCCATCGCATTGGCTTGGCGCGCATATTGCGACGACAGCGGCAGCAGCGGCAGGCGCAGACCGGAACCCATGCCCATCCGCGTCAGCAATGCCTTGACCGGAATCGGGTTGGGTTCTACGCCAAGAAAATCCAGCAGCGGAGCCAGCTGATCCTGCAACGCCGCGACCGCAGCCGCATCGCCGCCGCGCGCATGGTCGCACAATCGTCGCATCGCGGCTGGAATCACGTTGGAGGCAACCGAGATCACCCCGTCGGCACCGGCCAGCATCGCCTGTCCTGCGGTCGGATCGTCGCCGCTGAGGACGGTGAAACCCTCGCTGCGCAAGGGCAGCAGCGCGCGGATGCGCTCGATGTCGCCGATCGCTTCCTTGATGCCGATGATTTCCGGATGCGAGCGCAACTGCGCCACGGTGTCCGGCAACAGGTCGCAGCCGCTACGGCCGGGGACGTTGTAGAGCACGATCGGCAGCCCGCCCTGCTCGGCAAGCGCAATGTAATGCACCAGCAGCCCGGTCTGGGTCGGTCGCACATACGGCGGGGTAACGATCAGCGCCGCGTTCGCACCGCAATCACGCGCGCGGCGGGTCTGGGCGATGGTCTTGGCGGTGCTCTGCATGCCCGTACCGGCCAGCACTGGGATGCGCCCGGCGATCAACTCGACTGTCGTCGAGAGCAGCCGGTCGAACTCGACGTCGTCGAGCGCAGCCGCTTCGCCGGTCGAGCCGGCGACCACGATCGCCTGCGTGCCGCCCGCCAGCTGCATTTCCAGCAGCCGCTGCCAGGCCTGATAGTCGATGTCGCCAGCGACGATGAACGGGGTCGCCAGCGCGGTAATGGAGCCTTGGATGCGCAAGTGGGGTTCCGTGGAAAGGCAAGTCGAATCCCCGCACGTGGGTGTGCGGTTTTTTCAATCAGGGATGATGGGATAATCTTACTTGCGGCGTGGAAGCGGTGACAAGTATGCTGGCTGCCGTGCGATTGCCGAAATTCAGCTGCCGTGCCGATTTGCCCACACTGAGCATCCATCCTCAGCCATGCCCGTCAAACGCCGTACCGGAATCTCCTTGACCGACGACACGTCCTCCATTCGCCCCGCAGCGAACGAAAACCACCTTCTGATCAACGCCAATTCCGCGCATCCGGACTCGCCGCTGCTCGCGCTGAGCCGCCGCATCGCCGAAAGCGGCTGCAACCTCGCCGATGCGCGTCTGTCCAGCGTCGGCCACGACGTCTCGGTGACCGCGCTCGCGGTCGGCTCGTGGGACGCCGTCGCCAAGCTCGAATCGGCGCTGACCCGGCTGGAGCGCGAGGAGAAAGGCATCAAGCTGATGTGGAATCGCACATCGCCGAAGCCGCTCCAGACCAACCTGCTGCCCTATATCGTGGAAGTGGTAGCTGCCGACAAGCCCGGAATATTGTTCCAATTGGCCGATTTCTTCGACCGCCTCGGGATCACCATCGAGAGCCTGAACTGCTCGCGTTACCGCGCGATGCAGACCGGCGCCGAGATGTTCACCGCCCAAGTCACGATCGGCGTTCCGACCAACATGCACATCGCCGCGCTGCGCGACGATTTCCTGGAATTCTGCGATCATCTGAATCTTGATGCGATCATGGATCCAATGAAGTTCTGATGCCGCACCCACGGGACCACTGATTGATGCCCGACATCGGCGACCGCATTCCCCAGCTCGCATTCACCCTCTCCACTGGCGCCACCGCCAGCTTCGCCGACTACGCTGACAACTGGCTGGTGCTGTACTTCTACCCGAAGGACAGCACGCCGGGATGCACCATCGAAGGCAACGATTTCAACGCGCTGCTGCCGCAGTTGAAGAAACTTGGCGCGCAGGTGCTTGGCGTGTCGCGTGACTCGGTGAAGTCGCACCAGAATTTCTGCGCGAAACAGGACTTCAAATTCGATCTGGTCAGCGACACCGACGAAGCGCTGTGCAAGGCCTTCGACGTGATCCACGAGAAGAACATGTATGGGAAGAAGGTCCTCGGCATCGTTCGAAGCACCTTCCTGGTCGATCCCGACGGTACGATTCGCCAGCTCTGGCGCCCGGTGAAAGTACCCGGCCACGCCGAAGCTGTCATCGCCGAACTCAAGCAGCTTCGCAAAGCGAGGTGACGCTACCCATTTCCACGATCCCGCACCGGCAGACATCGCGCGCCGGCATCCAGCCCGCAACCCCCCGACCAGCCAAGGAAACTCCGTGACCAGAGGCAAGCGCATCTACGTGCTGGACACCAACGTGCTGATGCACGACCCGACCGCGCTGTTCAAGTTTGAGGAACACGACGTGTTCCTGCCGATGATGGTGATCGAGGAACTCGACGCTGCGAAAAAAGGCATGACGGAAGTCAGCCGCAACGCGCGCCAAGTGAGCCGCTTCATCAACGAACTGATCGAGACCAATGGCACCGACAAGATCGAATCCGGCCTGACCCTGACGCGCCCGAAAGCGCTGCAACTCAGGTCCAGCGACCAGATCGGCAAGCTGCTGTTCCAGATCCACGGCGGCGACGCGAAGAAGAAGGCCGCGGCGGGCGCGGCGAGCGGCGGCGCATCGAAATCGCACCTGCCCGACAATCAGATCCTGGCGGCGGTCATCGAGTTGCGCGAAGCCAACCCCGGCGTCTCGGTAGTGCTGGTGTCGAAAGACATCAACATGCGCATCAAGGCATCGATCACCGGCATCGTCGCCGAGGATTACGAGAACGACCGCGCGCTCGACGATTTCAGCCTGCTCTACACCGGTGCGTCCGAACTGCCCGCGGACTTCTGGAATCGCCACGAGAAGGACCTGCGCTCGTGGACCGAAAAAGGCCACACGTATTACGAGGTCAAGCGCGGCGACGACGAGGAATGGTTCCCGAACCAGTTCCTGTACATGCCCGGCGAGAACGAAGTCGAACTCAGCGTCGCGCGCGTCGATGGCGAACGCGCGGTGCTGCGCATCGTCGATGATTTCCGCCACGCGCAACGCTCGGTGTGGGGCATCACCGCGCGCAACCGCGAGCAAAATTTCGCGCTGAACGCGCTGATGGATCCGGACATCGATTTCGTCACGCTCCTTGGTACGGCCGGAACGGGCAAGACCCTGCTCGCGCTCGCCGCGGGCCTTGCGCAGACGATGGACCAGCAGCGTTATCGCGAGATCATCATGACCCGCGCGACAGTCAGCGTCGGCGAGGATATCGGTTTCCTGCCCGGCACCGAGGAAGAGAAGATGACGCCGTGGATGGGCGCGCTCACCGACAATCTCGAAGTGCTCACGCGCACGCCACAGGAAGGCGGTGCCTGGGGGCGCGCGGCGACGAATGATTTACTCGCGTCGCGGATCAAGATACGTTCGCTGAACTTCATGCGCGGTCGCACGTTCCTGAGCCGCTGGTTGATCCTCGACGAAGCGCAGAACCTCACCCCGAAACAGATGAAGACCCTGATCACCCGCGCCGGCCCCGGCACCAAGATCATCTGCCTCGGCAACGTCGAACAGATCGACACGCCTTACCTCACCGAAACCACGTCGGGCCTGACCTACGCGGTGGACCGCTTCAAGGGCTGGGCGCACAGCGCGCACATCACCCTGCGTCGTGGCGAGCGGTCGAGGCTGGCGGATTTTGCTTCGGAAGTGCTTTGACGTTTTTCGCTCGTCATCCCCGCGCAGGCGGGGATCCATAGGTTTCAGTTTTTGAAGCTCCAAGATACTAGATCCCCGCCTGCGCGGGGATGACGAGCAGGAAAGAAGATCTCTGTGGATTCGATCGCCGCCAGACGCTACGCGCAGATGTTCGTGCCCAAGCTGTACACCGTGCTGCGCGGCGGTTACGGCTGGGGCGATTTGCGGGCGGATGCGATTGCCGGGCTCACGGTCGCGGTCGTCGCGTTGCCGCTGGCGATGGCGCTTGCGATCGCGAGCGGCACCACGCCCGAGAAAGGTCTGTATACAGCGATTGTCGCGGGCTTTCTGATCTCGGCGCTTGGCGGGTCACGCGTGCAGGTCGGTGGTCCGACCGCGGCGTTCGTGCCGGTCGTGTTCGTGGTGATCCAGAAATTCGGTTTTGGCGGGCTGATCCTGTGCACGATGCTTGCGGGGCTGATGCTGATCGCGGCCGGGCTGATGCGCCTGGGCACGCTGATGAAATACATGCCGCAGCCGGTGATCACCGGATTCACCGCCGGCATCGCGGTCAGCATCTTCTCCAGCCAGGTCAAGGACCTGCTCGGCCTGCACATGGACAAGGTGCCGGCGGATTTCTTCGGGCGCTGGACCGCCTATGCGCAGCACATCGCGACAACGCAACCCGCGGCAGTCGGGCTCACGGTGCTGACCCTCGGCGTGATCGTCGCGCTGCGGCGCTGGCGACCGGCTTGGCCTGGCTTCCTGCTCGCGCTGCTGCTGTGCACGGCAGTCAGCGTGGGCTTCGCACTGCCGGCCGAAACCATCGGAACGCGCTTCGGCAACCTGCCTTCGGCGCTGCCGATCTTCGACTTCCCGCACATCCCGTTCGCGCGCACGCTCGAGTTGTTGCCAAGTTCGTTCACGATCGCGTTCCTCGCTGGCGTCGAGTCGCTGCTGTCAGCCGTGGTCGCCGACGGCATGATCGGCGCGCGCCATCGCTCGAATTGCGAACTCGTCGCCCAAGGCGTGGCGAACATCGGATCGGCGCTGTTCGGCGGACTGCCCGCGACGGGTGCGATCGCACGCACGGCAACCAATGTGCGCGCCGGCGGAAAGTCGCCGATCGCCGGCATGTTGCACGCGGTCTTCATTCTGCTGTTCATGCTGCTGCTGGGATCGCAGATGCATTACGTGCCGCTCGCGGCGCTGGCCGCGGTGCTGCTGGTCGTCGCGTGGAACATGAGCGAGTACCAGCATTTCCTGCACACATTGTCGGCGCCGAAAGGCGACATGCTGGTGCTGCTATCGACGTTCCTGCTGACCGTGTTCTTCGACCTAACCGTCGCGATCGAGGTCGGCATCGTGCTCGCGTCATTCGTCTTCATGTTCCGCATGGCCGAGGCGTTCGAGGTCAGTTCCGGCGTCAATCTGATCGAAGGCGACGAGGACGATGGCGACGCGAACAGTGCGCGCATGGCCGACGCCAACCAGCGCAAGCAGTTGCCGAAAGGCGTCGAGGCGTTCCAGATCAGCGGGCCGCTGTTCTTCGGCGCGGCCAACCGGCTGGACAACCTGCTCGACCAGTTCTTCGTGCCGCCACGCGTGTTCATCCTGCGCATGCGGCTGGTGCCGATCATCGATGCGAGCGGCGTGCATGCGCTGAAAACCCTCGCCGACCGCTGCCGACGCAAGGGCATCGTGCTGATCGTGTCCGGCCTGCAGGCGCAGCCGCAGCGCGTGATCGCCGACATGCATCTGGACGAACGCCCGGGCGAGCTGCATTTCGTGCCAGATTACGACCACGCGGTCGAACTCGCCGGGATGACCCTGGTCCAGACGCCATCGCCATGAAAGGCGCAGGATCGAACGCATGACCGATTCACGACCCCTTTGCGCGCTGACCATTGCAGGCTCCGATTCGGGCGGCGGCGCGGGCATCCAGGCCGATCTCAAGACCTTCGCCGCGCATGCCGTGCATGGCCTGTCCGCGATCGCGGCACTCACCGCGCAGAACACGCGCGGCGTGACCGCGATCCATGTGCCGCCGGTCGCATTCCTGCGCGCGCAGATCGATGCGTGTTTCGATGATTTCCGGGTCGGTGCGGTCAAGCTCGGCATGCTTGCGAACGCCGACGTAATCCATGCGGTCGCAGACGCACTCGCGTTCCATCGGCCCCAATGGATCGTGCTCGACCCGGTGATGGTCGCGACGTCCGGCGCGCAGTTGCTTGAGTCCGACGCACGCGTCGCATTGATCGAACGCCTCATTCCGCTCGCGAGCATCGTCACGCCGAACATTCCCGAAGCCGAATTGCTACTCGGCCATCCGATCGCCGACGCCGCTGCTGCAGATGCCGCATTGGACGAACTGCTCGCGCTCGGCGCGAACGCGGTGTTGCTCAAGGGCGGCCATCTGCCCGGCTCGGGCGCGATGACCGACCGCTACGCCGACCGCCACACCCGCGCAACCGTCGCGCACGACCGCCTGAACCTCAACGCCCACGGCACCGGCTGCACGCTGGCTGCCGCCATCACCGCAAATGCATGCCGGGGGCGCACACTCTTGAAAGCCTGCGAAGCGGCCATAGACTATGTCCACGGCGCACTGGTACACGCGTACCATCCCGGCGAGTCCAACGTCGCGGTGCTCAACCACTGCTGGCGCAACGACGAGCCACCCGTTTGAAGATCCCGGAAACCGGCCTTGGCCTCCATCCAGGCTACATTTCTTCACTGACCAACGATCTTAACGATCAACGACAAGAGAGCAATCAGATGGCCATGCCCCTGCGTAGCGGCAACCCCGCACTCAACCAGAACACCTTCCTCGACAGCGCCAGCGGCACCGTGGTGTCGCGCGATGGCGCGATGACGATCAACGGCACCGTCAACAAGACCGCGTTCCTGCTGATTCTCGTGCTGGTCGGCGCGATGTATAGCTGGAGCAAATTCAGTGGCCCGGCGAGCGTCGGCGATGTCGTTCCGCTGATGCTCGGCGGCGCGCTTGGCGGCTTCGTATTCGCGATGATCACGATCTTCAAGAAGGAATGGTCGGCGTTCACCGCACCGGTCTACGCAGTGCTGGAAGGCCTGTTCATCGGTGCCGCCTCGGCGATGTTCGAAGCGCGCCATCCGGGCATCGTGATGCAGGCGGTCGCCTTGACCTTCGGCACCATGGGCGCCTTGCTGCTGGCTTATCGCAGCGGGTTGATCCGCGCGACCGAGAAGTTCAAGCTCGGCGTGGTTGCTGCGACCGGCGGCATTTTCCTGGTGTACCTGGCGGACATGGTGATGGGCTTCTTCGGCCACCACATCGGCATGATCCAGTCGAGCAGCGCACTCGGCATAGGCTTCAGCGCGGTCGTGGTGATCATCGCGGCGCTGAACCTGATCCTCGACTTCGACATGATCGAATCCGGCGTCCAGGCTGGCGCACCGAAGTACATGGAATGGTACGGCGGCTTCGCGCTGGTGGTGACGCTCGTGTGGCTGTACCTCGAAATCCTGCGCTTGCTGTCGAAGCTGAATTCGCGGAATTGAGTTGGGCGGCGCGTTCGCAACGCCAGCGGTCGGGTGCATCGTGCTTGCTTGATAGCGCGGTGTCGGGGATCGGCATCGCGACAAAAAGCATGGCGACGGCTTCCTGCGCCACGCGCGCAGATCGTCCGGCAAGGGCGCATTGTTGTCCTGCACGCAGATTGACCCCGCCACCCCGGTAAACTGTGCGCTCTCCCGCCCGGTCTGTGCACCGGCGCCAACCGGATCGCCATGAGCACCGCTACCCCCGAAACACCGATTCTCTTCAGCGATCTCGGCCTTCCCGACGCGCTGCTGCGTGCGCTGGCCGATGTGGGTTACGAGTCGCCATCGCCAATCCAGACCGCCACCATTCCGCCCTTGCTGGAAGGTCGCGACCTGATCGGCCAGGCCCAGACCGGCACCGGCAAGACGGCTGCGTTCGCGCTGCCGATCCTTTCCGGCATAGACCCGAAGCAAAGAAAACCACAGGCGCTGGTGCTCGCCCCGACGCGCGAACTGGCGATCCAGGTCTCCGAGGCATTCCAGCGCTACGCCGTGCACCTGCAGGATTTCCACGTGCTGCCGATCTACGGCGGACAAGGTTACGAACCGCAACTGACCGCACTGCGGCGCGGCGTGCAGGTCGTCGTGGGTACACCGGGACGGGTGATCGACCATCTCAATCGCGGCACGCTGGACCTATCTGCATTGAAGTGCCTCGTTCTGGACGAGGCAGATGAGATGCTGCGGATGGGCTTCATCGACGATGTCGAAACCGTCCTCAAGAAAACCCCCGAGCAGCGCCAGGTCGTGTTGTTTTCGGCGACCATGCCGAGCCAGATCAAGCGCATCGCGCAAACCTACCTGCGCGATCCGGTCGAGATCGCGATCAAGTCCAGCACCACCACCGCGCCGAACATCCGCCAGCGCTACTGGTCGGTCAGCGGCGTCAACAAGCTCGATGCGCTGACCCGCATCCTCGAAGCCGAACCGTTCGAGGCGATGCTGGTGTTCGCGCGCACCAAGCTCGGCACCGAAGAACTGGCGGGCAAACTGGCCGCGCGCGGATTGTCGGTGGCAGCGATCAATGGCGACGTGCAGCAGGCGCAGCGCGAACGCACGATCCAGCGATTGAAGGACGGCCAGCTCGATATCCTGGTCGCCACCGATGTCGCTGCACGCGGGCTGGACGTGGACCGGATCAGCCACGTGCTGAATTACGACATCCCCACCGATACTGAAAACTATGTGCACCGGATCGGCCGCACCGGCCGCGCCGGACGCAAGGGCGAGGCGATCCTGTTCGTCGCACCGCGCGAAACCGGCATGCTGCGCGCGATCGAACGTGCGACGCGGCAGCCGATCGAACGCATGGAACTGCCGAGCGTCGAGACCGTCAACGACCAGCGCATCGGGAAATTCCTCGGCCGCATCACCGAAGCGCTAGGCGCCACCGACCTTGGATTGTTCCGCAGTCTGGTGGAACGCTTTGAGGCCGAACACAACATCCCCGCAATCGAAATCGCGGCCGCGCTCGCGAAGATGACGCAAGGCGATTCGCCGTTGCTGCTCGACGTGCCGGTCGAACGCCCGCGCGCTGCGTATGACAAGGCTTCACGCCCGGAGGCTCCGCGTGCGCGCGCTGCGCATTCGAACGAGCCGGGCCGCGATGGGCCGCGCAAGTTCGATCCATCGAAGGAACGTGGCGAACACGTCGCGTCACGCGAGAAACCCGGCGCATCGCACAAGCCGTACAAACCCCGCGATGGCGTCGTGGAACGAGCCCCATCGCATGCATCCGCAGCGGATGGCCCGCCCAAGCGCCAGCCGAACCAGTACGGCGCTCCGGTGCATGCTGCCGAGGGCCAGTTCGACGCGACCGTATCCGGCAAGCCGGCGCGCAAGCCCGAACGCCGCACGAAGGACGGTCCGGAACCGGGCATGGAAACATTCCGTATCGAACTCGGCCACGCGCACGGCGTGCAACCGGGCAACATCGTCGGCGCGATCGCGAACGAAGCCGACATCGAAAGCCGCTACATCGGCCGCATCGATATCCGCGATGCGTACAGCCTGGTCGACCTGCCGGTCGGCATGTCCAAGCCGTTGCTCGAACACCTCAAGCGCGTGCGCATCGCCGGGCAACCCATGCGCATCCAGCGCGCTGGCCCGAACGACATCGCGGGCGGTGGCGAGCAACGGACCAATTTCGCCCCGCGTCCGCATCCCGCAAAACCGCGCAGCGACACGCCTCGCTCCGACAAGCCGAGGTTTTCACCAAAGGAAAAAAAGCCGCATCGAAAGGGCCCGACAAAGCGGCCGGAATGAACTACTGGAAGACACGAAAAGCGACGCGGGTCGAATCGTCATGCGTTCTCGCTCAGCACCAGGGCTGCGAGCAGCACCGCGATGACTTTCAGGGAGGGTACGGAAATGGACTGCTTCATAGACTTCACTCCCGCTGGAAATGGATGTGGCACGACTGCATGGGTCACACCGCGTGCAGCATCTGTTGACCGAATGACGCTGTTGGTAACGACGCCGTGGCTCTGGCATTTGTTCGTCTAGTAGGAGCTGAAGTCCACGTTCGCGGCAACGGCACGATGGCATGCACCAGCAAACGCGAAGTCGATCGCCTTTGCGGGCACCGCACTGGAATTCCTGCAGGGAGCTGCTCGGTGCCGCGCCACGCTCGCACGTCATGCCCCGCACGTGCCGATCCGTGATCCAGCGCTGATGCCCTCAAGCATCCCCTACTGGCTGCCACCGAATATGTTCCTATTCAGAAAAATCGCAAGAAAAAAGGGGCACGCGACAGGTAAGAGCTCGCTTCACAAGTCGGCGATCTTGGATCGCACGCGTGGAGACAGAAAGGCCAGGGAAAATTGCCGATTCAAGCGGCAAATGACGCTGGCCCCGTTGTTGCTGGCCCCATTGTTGCTGGCCTTTGTTGGCGTTACAGGCTTATTCCACGTCCGCCCAGGCCTTTCCCTTCTTGTAGTGGAGCGTCACCTTGGAGATCTCCAGCAAGTCGAGGTTTTCCCAGGTTACTTCGCTGCCATCGGCGTCGACGACTTTCAGATCCCACAACTTCGCTTTTTCCTTGCGACTGAACTTGATATCGACCTCCGCGCCGTTGGTCAGCGTGTCTTCGCCGAGGATGTCGTCTTCCCAATCGTCGGAGTCGTGCGGAGTGACGTACAGCTCATGGACTTCGATGCCGGTCTTGTTGACGACCGTGAAGTCCTGATCGCCAGCCATCGCGACTGGCACCAATGCGACGGCGAAAAAGATGGAGGCAGCGAACAACATGCGCGCGAGGAACGAAGAACTCTTCATCGAAATGGCCCCTGTTGACGTGCATCGCGGACTGGATGCCGTGGAACGGTAACAAGAAATCAGGCAGCGGGAAAGAATCGCGGGAACGAAAAAATCGCGATCAATCCAACGACAAAGAGCAACACGCCTGTCCGTGGACGCTCGACGACACACCACCCTTCCAAAGGCTTGGCTCGGTCGAAAAATCGTGGCCGACGCCGGTATTGCTCTCGGCGCTACCCGGTTGTGCCGACCACGTGCCAGATGCCTACCTTGCCGCTGACCTGATCGCGCAACTGTCCGGAATCTCCAGCCTTGGCCGTGTCGAAGACCAGGCCAGCCATGAAGATGTTGGGGCCACCTGCTTTGCTTTGCAGTGAGAGACCGGCAACGCTGAGTTGCTCCCACTTGCCGGACTGATGGGTCATCCATCCGCCCGGAGGCGACAGCCAGCTCTTGTCGCTGATCTTGATGAAGAGCCCTTCCGGCTCCGCCTCGCCCGGGATCGTGCCCTGGATTGAAATCATCTTGTTCGACATGCCGCCCTCGGGGGTCGAGCGATTCGATGCCCAGATTAGACGCGCCATCGAGCCCGCGCAACCGCATGCCGATACGTGTCATCCGGAGCAATGCGAGGGATCTTTTTTCCACGGAAAAACCAAACATCGGAAGCAGATGACCAGCTTCGCTGTTGAAAGGTGCCCTCGCCCATTGCTGACACCACGCTGGCCAGGACTGGTCCGGGTTCAGAGAACATTGCAGCTTGCAGCGGCAATGTTCGATGACCCGAGGCGCAGGACCCAAGGCGCCCGGAACTTTCATCCAGACCCGGCATCGAAACAGCCGACCCTGCGACACATATGCCATTGGAGACCACCCATGAACGCGCGTCCGCTAATCCTCCTGGTCGCGTTGATGCCATGCGTCGCTTTGGCGCAGAACGCCCCGGACGCGACGTCCGGCAGCGTCAATCCCGCGATGGAGATGCATGGTGCCGCTGCAGCCTTGGGCACACCGTCTTCCGCGCCTGAAACCGGGCTGCCGGACACCGCCACTCCCATGATCGCGATGCAGGGTGCCACCACGGCTCCAAACACTCCCGACGCGGCGCTTCCCGACAGCAATGCCGACCGATCGCGCATCGCCAAGCCGGACATTCCCAATCCCGCGATCGACATGGATGCGTACCTGCGCGTGTCGTCGGAAGCGGCCGCGCACCGGCAATCGCATCGGGTGTCCGAGGAGGACTTCCTGCGCATGAGCCGTGAACCCGGAACGATCGTCCTCGATGCCAGAAGCGCCGAGAAATTCGGCCTCCTGCACGTGAAGGGCGCAATCAACCTGAGCTTTCCGGACATCACTGTCGCCAGCCTCAAGCAAACGATCCCCGACAAGTCGACGCGCATTCTCATCTACTGCAACAACAATTTTTCCGGAGCCGAGAAGCCCTTCCCGACCAAACTGCCCAGCGCGTCGCTCAACTTGTCGACCTACATCGCGCTGTACAACTACGGCTATGAGAACGTCTACGAGTTGGGGCCGCTGATCGATCTGAAAGCCTCGAAACTGGCGTTCGAAGGGATCGAGTAGGCGGCCACGGAGTGGCATTGGGGATTACCAGCATTTCGGCGGCCGGGAAACCGTGGTCGATCGCCATTTCAACGCAGCCGGGCGCAATTGCCTCCGTCTCCTTTTCCGACTTTCGGGAAAAGCTTGTCGAAGCCCTGGCGATGCCCTTCGGCGCGCTCAAGACGAGCGGTCGCATGCCTCGACAACCGGCTGACGCCAATAGGCGTTGATGTCAGCGTCCAAGGCCAACGCATCGACAAAGGACAGCGCTTCGCCGCTGTCCCACGACATCGATTCCGCCGCAGCGATCACCGCGTTCCCCTCGCAGCGGTCGAGGATGCCTTGGAACAATGCGGCAGCCGCCATCACCGAAACGCTTTCCATCTGCGCGGGGAAAATGCGCACCTCGAAGGTGTGGCGGTCGGCGCGTTCGATCGGCGGCGTGATCACCTCGCACGGTCGTTCGCGCTCGCCAGGCAATGGCGCGGCGATGGCAAGCGGTGCACCGACCGCATCGATCAGCCGAAACACGCCGCCCGGCGCAGGTAGCAATTGACCATGGAACAGCGGCGCAAGTGCGAACAGCGCACCCGGCAGGTCGCGCTCGGGATCGACATGGATCGCGATCAGGCGCGGCAGGCGCTCGTCGTCGCTGACCAAGCGCCACGATCCAGGTTTGGGCGATGCGCGACGATCGAGATCGTCCTGCAAGGTCAGGTCGTCGACGCAACGGGCAACGAGTCGACCATCGCCATCCAGCGCTTCGAAGCCCAGTGTCAGGTTGTAGAAAATCGGGTGGCCGGGAACCTTGCTCGGCTCTGAATCCTGATGCAGGACCTTGCGAACGACACCGAGATGGTCGTCGGCAAACGCGTTGGCGAGGTCGGCGCGCGTGGCGCCCGCAGGCGCCAGGAGTTCGATCTCGATGCCGATTTTCCGATGCAGCTGCATGCCTGCGGCGTCGGAGCCCTTCGGCAGGCTCAGCCCTTGCCCCGGACATGTTCGCGCGCTTCGCGGATCACATCGTCCGCCATGGACTTCATGCCCATGGACACTTTTTCGGCCAGCGCGGACTTGGCTCCATCGACACTCCTGCCCCAGAGCGCCGCGACCGCCTCCGCGTCGGCATATTCGAGGCCGGTCTCGGGGAAGTCGCAACGGTCGCCCTGCTTGCGCGCGTCCGCGATGTTGTCCTTGACGATGGCGGCATTGCCCCAGCCGATCTTGCGGCCGATGGTCGCCTTGGCGTCGTCCACCGATTCCTTCCAGGAGGTGCCAAGGATCACCGCATCGAATTAGTTGTATCCACTTGCCGCGTAGTGAACATTCTCGGTCTCGACCATCGCTGGTTGCACCGAGAACGCCTGCATCAACGTGACGCCCGTAGCCGCAACCGAAATCCGCTTCATCGTCTTCCCCTCGATGACCCGGCCACGCGCGTCGTGAGTCGCGCGCCGGCAGCTTACCCCCCTATCCCGACACATTGTCCGCAGCAACGGAGTTCAATTTCAGCGATTTGGACGACAAAAATACCAAAAATGAACTGACTCCGAGACGATGTCTGGAGATGCCGGGTTTTTCAATTGAATCGACGTACTATTCCCATCCGTTGAACGCAATAGCGAAAACGAGAGCCGCCCTTGAAGCATGCCAAACGTCCGATCGTCCTTGGCATGCTCGCTGTGCTTGCGTTGCTGATGCTGGCTGCGGGGCTGTGGCGCTACTGGCAGGGCCCACGCATGGCGGGTTATCGCATCCAGGCGCAACCGTTGGTGCAGAACGTGGTCGCCACAGGCCGGGTCGTGTCGGTGTCGCGGGCGCAGGTCGGAAGCGAGATCATCGGCGTGCTGCTGGAACGCCGCGTGCAGGAAGGCGACCGGGTTGAGCCCGGCGATATCCTGGCGGTGCTGCGGGCCGATGACCTCGCCGCTGGTGTGCGTGAAGCCGAGGCGGCCCTGGAGCAGCTGCGCCAATCCACCCGTCCCCAAGCGCAGGCCGCCTCACGCCAAGCACAGGCGCAATTGGCACAGGCCAACCGGGAAACCCAGCGGCGCCGGGAGCTGTTCGGGCGCCAAGTGATCGCCCGCGAGACCCTGGAGCAGGCGGTCCAGGCGGAAACCATTGCACGCACCGCTGCCGAACAGGCGCGTCTAGGCGCGCAGTCGCTTGCATCGGGCAGTCCCGATGAAGTGCTCGTGCGGGAGCGCCTCGCCACGGCGCGTGCGGCGCTTGAGAAAACAGTCATCCGCGCGCAGGTGGCCGGCACGGTGTTGACGCGCAACGCCGAACCCGGCGACCTGATCCAGCCCGGCCGGGTCCTGTTCGAACTCGCACGCCAGGGCGACACCGAGTTGCTGGTACCGCTGGATGAAAAGAACCTTGCCGTCCTGGCTCTGGGCCAGCAAGCGCAGTGCGTGACCGATGCCTATCCGGCCCGGCTGTTCCTGGCCCGGATCACCTTCATCGCACCGAGCGTGAACCCACAACGCGGCACGGTGGATGTCCGCCTGAAGGTGGATCCGGTGCCGGCCTACCTCAGGCAGGACATGACGGTGTCGGTCAACGTGGAAACCGGGCGACGGGCCAAGGCGCTGGTGGTGCCCAACGATGCGCTGGGCGCGATCGAGGGCGACCGCGCCCGGGTATGGGCCATACGCAATGGCCAGGCACGCCGGGTGGCGGTGCGATTGGGCCTGCGTGGCGTGACGCTGACCGAGGTCGTGTCCGGCCTGCATGATGGTGACTGGGTACTGGCCGGCGCTGGCAACGGCATGGCCGAATTCGACCGCGTGCGGGTAGCGCCGCAACCGATGCCGACGGTGGGCGCGGAAGGAGTGGCGCGCAATGAACTGCCACTCAAGCTCGATTGATGCCGATGTGGATCGAGTCGACGATTGCCATCAGGTTCCTGCGCGAGGGTCGTGCCCAGACGGCATTGATCCTGGTGGGCATCGCCGTGGGCGTGTCGGTGATCGTGTTCCTCTCCGCACTCATCACCGGACTGCAGCACAACATCATCGAGCGCACCCTGGGGACCCAGGCGCACATCAAGGTGCAAGCGCCCGATGAGGTGAACCGCATCCTGCCGGCACCCGTCGGCACTGCGCTGTTACTGCTGGAGGACAAGCGCATTCAGCGCCTGCGTTCAATCAACAACTGGCAGCAGGTGCGCGACACTCTGGACGTGCTGCCGCAGGTCACGGCGGTGTCGCCCGTCGTGTCCGGGCCGGCATTCGCGCGGCGCGGCGATGCGCTGCAGTCTGTGGTGCTGATCGGTATCGACGTGGAGCGCTACCGGAAGATCATCCCGATCCAGAACGACATCGTGGCCGGGCAGTTCCGCGTGGGCGCCGGCGACGCGGTGATCGGCAAACAACTGGCCTACGACCTTGGCCTGCGCGTGGGCGACAAGCTGCGGCTCGACGCGGGCCAGGGCGGCAGCAGCATCGTCACTATCGCCGGCATCTTCGAGCTGGGCGTGCGCGAGCTCGATGCCCGTTACGTCTATCTGGACATGAAGCAGACCCAATCATTGCTCAACCTGCCGGGCGCGGCGACGGTCATTGATGTCACGGTGGCAGACATCTTCGGTGCCGACGAAGTGGCCGGCCGGATCGCGCGCCTGACCGGGCAGAAAGCAGAAAGCTGGATGCAGACCAATGGCCAGCTGATGAACGCGCTGAAATCGCAGAGCCTCTCGACCCGGATGATCAGCCTGTTCGTGGCGATCTCGGTCGCGTTCGGCATCGCCAGCGTGCTGTCGGTGAGCGTGGTCCAGCGTACCCGCGAGATCGGCATCCTGCGCGCCATGGGCATCACGCGCGAGCAGATGCTGGGCGTGTTTCTGGTGCAGGGGGCGCTATTCGGCCTGGCCGGCTCGCTGATGGGCGGCGCTGCGGGCTACGCCCTGGTGTGGGTGTTCAACACGTTCGGGCCGAAGCTGTTTTACATCCCGGTCTCCCCGTTCCTGCTGGTCATGGCCACGGCGCTGGCGACGGTGACCGGGGTGATCTCGGCGGCGATCCCCGCGCGCCGCGCCGCACGGCTGGACCCGGTGGTGGCGATCCGCCATGGCTGATCCCAGGCAAGAAGTCCTGCGCCTGGAAGGACTGCGCAAGTCCTACAACGTCGGTGCGCCGACCGAAGTGGAAGTGCTGCATGGCATCGACCTGCGCCTGGAACGCAGCGACTTCGCTGCGCTGGTCGGGGCCTCGGGCTCGGGCAAGAGCACCCTGCTCAACGTCATTGGCCTACTGGATCCGCCAACGGCCGGCGAGCTGTACTTGCTGGGCGAAGCCACCAGCGGGATGGACGATGCCCGCCGTACCGCCCTTCGCGGCAGCGCCATCGGCTTCGTGTTCCAGTTCCACAACCTCATCCAGGCGTTCACTGCACTCGAGAACGTGCTGATGCCGCTGATGCTGGCCCACGGCAAACCCGATGCCGCCAGCATCGACATGGCGCGCTCGTTGCTCGCCGAGGTCGGTCTGGAAAAACTCGCCGACCGCAAGCCAGACCAGCTCTCCGGCGGGCAGCAACAACGCGTGGCGGTGGCGCGCGCGTTGATCGCCCGCCCGGCGCTGCTGCTGGCCGATGAACCCACCGGCAATCTCGACAGCCATACCGCTGCCGACGTGTTCGCCCTCTTCCGCGGCTTCAACGAGAAGTTCGGCTGCGCTGTGCTGCTGGTAACCCATGATTCGCGCCTGTCAGGGGCCTGCGACCGGATCCTGACGCTTGAGGATGGACTCATCGTGGGCGACAAGCACGACGAGCCCACGCCTGCCGATTGAGACGAACACGTCGGGTGCCTGCACGGCAACACGATCGGCGATGCGTTGAAAAACGCAAATGTTGGCGACTTCTGGAAGTACCGGGTAGAGGACTACCGCAGCATCGCTTACATTCAGGACAGCTTTCTCGAAGGAAACCGAACACTGCGGCGGCAAGTTCCCGGTCGCGGCCGACCCGGGCGCGAAGATCGCGAAGCAATACGACGCCATCCTCGCCCCGAAGCCGGAGTGGTCCGACCGGACGTCCTACGTGATCGCGCCGTCGGGATCGATCGTGCACGTGCACTCGAACCTCGATCCGAAAGAACACGTCAGCGAAACGCTCAAGGCCGTGACGGCGATCAAGAAATAGATTGGCCTCAGCAGTGCACCGGACGGGATGACACGCTCTTCTCAACTGCGAATGGACTCATGTCGCTTGCGGTCACTGCGGCGTGAAGCGGAAATTGTTGATGACGATTTCCACCGTCTGGCCATTCGTGGGCGCATGGCCCTGGAACAGCCACAGGTTCAGATGCACCGGCAGTGGATTCTGCGGGATATGGCTGGACGGATTGGTCGGTCGATAACTCCACTGCCCGAAGGCGGGCGTGTTGCCGCTGGTGAATCCTCGTAACGAGCGAAACACGTTCCTGTCGAGCTGATCGATCGGACCGGTGATCTTGAACTCATACGTGCCGAAGCCGAGACGCTGATCCAGGGTCACCTCGGCGCATGTCCAGACGCCGCTCCTCCTCCCCACCTTGAGGTGCAGCGCTCCGGCGGCATCGACCCAAGCGTTGCTGGCGTTCCATTGGTTCGGCCGCGGCCCGCCCGTGCCGGAACGCACGTCCCAGGTGTAGCCCGAGAACGCGACTGTCTTGGCATGTGCGGGCACCACGGCGACCCATGCCGCCAGCACCGTGGCAAGAACGAGTGAAAGCGAGGACTTGGCAGGCATCACGAATCTCCCGTTGTGTCAGGCGTATGCCCGGTATCCGGCGGGTATCTCGACCGGCGCGGCTTGGCCGGTCACCGGCAAGCGCCGAAAATCTCGGCCGTCAGGACTCTCGGCCGTGATCTGGCCAAAGCCCAGCACCAATGGCACTGGCATCCGTTGCTTCTCGCCCGGGTCGAATTGCAGCAGCCCACCCCAGGTGGCGACACGCATCACCCCGTCCTGGTTGAACCGAAGCCTGCTGAAGCCCGCGGCGAGTTGCCAGCCGAGCTGCAAGGTCTTCCATGCGGCCTGTCCTGCGGCCCGGAACAGCAATTGCCAGCTGCTGAAGGCATAGGTACCGAGCGGCGTCTGTTCGACCCGCAATTCATCCGGTCGGTCGATCAGGGAGAACGGCGGCCCGGTGTCGGGCAGGAAGCGCGCGGTATCGAAGCGAAAACTCCGGTCGCCCGAGAGCACGTGGAGCTGGCCATCAAGCAGGTACAGGGAGCTGCCCGTGTGCGGATCGAGTTGCAGTCCATCGCTGCGGCCGTAGTCGTCCTTCCGCAAGAGCTTGTGGTTGACGATATCCAGAGTCCAGCGCTGCGGCCCGCCGCGGGAATCGCCGAAGCAGATTTCGTTGCGGCCGGTTTCATGCAGGTTGGCAGCGCTTGCGCCATTCAGCGGCAGGGTGAAATCGAGTTGCCAGCGGCCCTTGCTGCGCAGGATCACGAAGAAGTGCTCATACGGATCGCTGTCGCGAAGTTCCGCCAATGCCCGGAACGGGTGCGGTTGTAGCTGAGGAAATGCAACGTGTGTTCGGTGCGGAAATACATGCCTTCGTCGGTTGTCACACCGGTTCACATGATGCCGACGTTGCGATCGGTGCCCTTGAGTCCGTCGGCGGTCAACAGATCCTCGTAGGCAACTTCACCGTCCGCCGTGGTCGCGAGGACGCCGAAGCTGTCGTAGCTGCCGACATAGATGCGACCATCCTGGCCGAGCACGACGCCGCGGCCAGACTGCTTGCCGGGCAAGGTCGTCAGTTGCCACTTGTTGCCGTCGTAGCGAAGCACGCCTTCGTTGTTTCCGACATACAGTCGACCCTCGCGATCCACTGCGATGCCCAACTGCTGCGGACTGACGTTGCAGTCCTCCGGCCCATACCGGCGCAACAGCGGCATGCCGCGCAGGGTTTCTGCGGTCGCAAGCAGCGGGGCCAAGGTGAGCAGTAACCCGCCTGCCCAGCGAAGGAGGTTGTTCATCGTCGCATGAAGCCGACCCGGGACGGGACCATGGAATGGGCTGAGTTTGCCCCGCTGCTCGCCCTCGGCTGCTGGCCCCGTGTGTCTTGAGAGGGTGCGACAACATGCGTCTACGCCAAGCCTCATCCATCGCAAGCAAGGTTCGCTCGCACGTCACAGGTCGGGGCACGAGGCATTTTCCAGGAACGTTCTTTTCCTGGATCAATGCGCCGCCGAAATTGCGTCATCGCGAATTCCTGGCGTCCACGCACCTCGTGGCCGGTGGTGTCGCTTGACAGGCCTTGCGCCGCACACAACCATCCAGCGCACATTGCCGTCTCCCGACTTGGCAAACATTGGACGACCGACTCGCCATGCTGATCCAGCCGCCCGCTGTGTACATCAAGGAAACAGGCACACCGAGAGGCCGGGGTGCTTTCGCAGGCCGTGCGTTCAAGCAGGGTGACGTCGTGGAAGCCTGCCCTGTCGTCCCCTTCGAGCCACTGCCTGGCCGGCAACTGCCGATGGATATCAAGCGGATCGTATTCGGATGGGGCAAGCTTCTCGGCCTGCAGCAACGTCGTCCGGCCATCGTGCTGGGCTACGGCAGCATCTACAACCACAGCAATCCTGCTGGCTTGCGGTGCGAAGCAGATGCCCCAAACCGCATTCTCCGGTTCATCGCCGTTCGCGCTATCGACGCCGATGAGGAATTGACGATCAACTACAACTCCCTTGATACCGCTGTATCGAGCGACGACACATGGTTCGAAACAAATGGCGTGCAACTGATCGCGGATTCCTAGCGCAGCGAGCATCCGGCATCTGGCCATTGCACCGGGCGCACGTCGCTTGGGCAGCGTCCTTGTTGATCCCGAACAATGAGCGCGGGCAATTGCACTGGGGGAAAGGGGACACCATGAGCATGCGGGCCGCGGTAGACAGGAGTTGCAAGATGAAACATTTCGGCCTGGCGTTGTGCCTGTTCTCGATCGGCATCGCCAATGGTTGCTCCCGGGATTCATTCAACGGCGATCCGCTCGACGAGGTGGCCTCGGTTTCTGCAGCGAATCGCCCTGCGCTGCAGGCGTGCCTTGCCGCTCCCGACCTGCCGGGCAATCACTGGCCGGCAGGCGCGGGCAAGGCCCGATGCTGGCTTTCCCTTGCGCAGGAGCCGAGCCTGAAGGAGATCGCGGCAACGCTGAGTGAGCCGGACGGAGCGGTGAAGCTCGATCGACGATACGCCGAAATCCTCGCCGCGCATTACAACGATCCGATGCATCGCGATGCGCTGTTCGCTGCCTATCAGGACTTCGGAACCGCCGAAGGCCAGCGTCTGGCCGACGATTGGCTTGCGAAATCGCGGGGAAGCGCCTTCGCCCCACATGGCCAAGGGCCAGGCAGCGCTCGGAGCCGCCTGGAAGGCTCGCGGCAGCCGATATGCTGCGGACACCACCGACCCTCAGTTTGCAGGCATGAGCGAGCAATTGAAGATCGCCGTACCGTTGCTGGAATCAGCGCTTCACGATGAGCCGAGATTGAGTCCGGCCTGCGTCGATCTCATGGATATCGGCGACATCGTCGGCGCTGCGGCCCTGCACGAAGCGGCCGCGCAGCATTGCAGCAGGATCGATCCGCTGTCCTGGCACGTCAACAGCATGCTGTTGACCGCAGCCGATCCGCGTTGGGGAGGCTCGTTCGACGCGCTGGATCGCGTGGTCGAACAAATCCGCCTGCGCGAACCGAACAGTCCGATGCTCGCCTCCTTGCTTGCGAAAGGCATCGGCCGCAGGGTCTATATGGGTTGGAGCGACGATTCCAAGCTGGCGCCGATCGCGGCCGGGCTCGAGCACACGGCGCTCATGGCGCCCGATCCGTTCTACCTCGCCAAGGCTGGCGTTGCGGCCGAACAGGCTGGGAACTTCCCCAAAGCCTTGACCCACATCTCGCAGGCGCTGCGCTTCGCACCGAATGAGGCCAATTTCCTCATCGATCGCGCGGCATTGCGCACGCGCATGGGCGATCGCCCGCATGCACTGACCGATGCGCTTCACGCCGCCGCGCAACCGGACGATTGCGGGTGCAGGAACGACGCGGACCTGGCGATGGTCTTCCTCGACTTGCATCGAATCGGCGAGGAACGCGCGGAGCTGCAAAAAGTCTTGGGGAACCCAGGGCAGAAGGAAAACTACCAGTGGGCGCTGAAGGCGTTGTGCAGATCCTACGCGTCGGAAGCCGACAGCGAACACGGACTTCCGTGCGCGAAGCAACTCGCCGAAGAATTTCCCGACGATTCCGAAGCGCTGTACCTGCACGCCCTGTTCCTCTACGCCACCCACGATCCCGGCGCAGCGGATGCCGACGCGCGCTTCCGAAAGCTCGCCAATGCGGGCGATCCCGGAGTCCAGGGAGAGATCGCGCAATTGAACGAACTCAAGAATCCGGGCGCGCCGGCGAACCAGGAGCGTTAAGCGTCTGCGGATGACCTTGACGACGGCATTGAAAGCAGCCGCAACGAAGGAAGCGCAGGCCGATGGCAAGACGCTCGATGCGTATCTTGAAATGCTGGAGACGGAATGCGCCGAACGCCTCGACAGCACGAACCCGCCGACCGCTGACGAGCCCGGTCATTGTTCGAAAGAAGTTGATTGATCTTGTGCTGACTTCGTTGCAAAGGCAGTTCGATGTGCGCGCGCGGAGCAGATGCAGATGCAGATGCAGGATAGGATCGAAACGCAGGCAGGCATGCAGCGCAAGACACAGGATCAACAAGCCCCACCAGCCATGGAGACACAACTTGAGCTACGACCTTTGCATTTGGGATCCGTCCCGCCACGCACCCCTGCCGACCAGCCGCGACGAGGCCATCGCCACGGCGGAGCGGCTTGAAGCGCTCAGCGACTCGGCCAATGCCAGGTTCAGCGAATTCGGCTCCCTGCTCGCCCAACGCTACGACGACGACGCCGAAGCGAAGAAAAAAGACGCCAGCCTGACTGCGTTCTGGGGCAGCGACCCACGTCAACGCGCGGCCACATGCAGGTCGGCGGTGCTTCGCCTATCGATCCCGTCCGACGCATGCATCCGCCAGATCGCCCACGCCGTCGACGCGGCGAGCGGACTGGGCCTGGTCGTCATGGACGATGAAACCGACATGTGCTTCCTGCCCGACGGCACGATCCTTCCGGAAGAGGATCGCGAAATGTGGGAATCGGACCTGGCGGAGATGCGCGCAGCACCCGACGACCCGACCGTGAAGAAACCTGACGGCAGGACTTTTCTGGAAAAGCTGGGCGGGGAGTTGTTCGACGCGATCGGGCGGGGGAATCGGCATTCGTGAATGCGCCCGCGAACGAGGATTGATGGCCGTCGCACCGCGATCAGCAACGCGTGATCCGTGCCATGCACAACATCGAATCGGGGTATTTCCCAACAGCCTGCCAGGTGCCGAAAAACTGCGAAATACGTTGGTCGGGACGATGCGCGAGGACAGCGCTACACAAAAGAGTCCCGACAGCAAATGCAACGAGCCCCGCGTTCCGAGCGGCGTACCATGCAGCGGGACGCGCCAATCAGGTGCCGGGATGGAAACATGACAACCAGAAAAACGAACAAGAAAGTCAGCCCGTCATCCATCGTGGCGCGGCCCGATTCTGCCGCTTCGGCGGACAACTCCGCGCAAACGGCCGCCCATTCCAGTTTCCCGATTGTTGGTATCGGCGCCTCGGCCGGTGGACTCGCGGCGTTCGAGGCTTTCTTCTCGGGCATACCTGCAGGCGCCGATACGGGAATGGCCTTCGTGCTGGTGCAGCACCTCGCCCCGGATCACAAGAGCATCCTCAGCGAGCTGATCCAGCGCTGTACCCGCATGCAAGTGTTCGAAGTCGAGGACGCCATGGTGGTGCAGATCAACTGCGTCTACATCATTCCGCCCAATCGCGACATGGCCTTTCTGAACGGCACGCTGCAATTGCTCGAACCCTCCGCGCCACGCGGCCAGCGACTACCGATCGACTTTTTCTTTCGTTCGCTCGCCCAGGACCAGGGTCAGCGGGCCATCGGCGTTGTGCTTTCGGGCACCGGCAGCGATGGCACCCAAGGCGTGCGTGCAATCAAGGGCGAAGGCGGCATGGTCATGGTGCAGACTCCCGAATCCACCGAGTTCGACGGCATGCCGCGCAGCGCAATTTCCACCGGCCTGGTGGACTACGAACTGCCGCCGGCCGAAATGCCTGCGCGGCTCATCGCCTATGTCAGGCGCGCCTTCGGCCAGAACCGGGTGCCCGTTTCCGTGGATACGCCCAAGGCAGAGGGTGCACTGAAAAAGATCTTCGTCCTGTTACGCGCCCAGACCGGTCATGACTTTTCCCAATACAAGCCCAGCACCATCAATCGTCGCGTCGAACGACGCATGGCCGTTCACCAGATCGATGCGCTGGAGAGTTACGTCAGGTTTCTGCAGCAGACGCCAACAGAGGCGGAGGCGCTGTTTCGTGACCTGCTGATCGGCGTGACCAATTTCTTCCGTGATCCGGATGCCTTCAAGGTGCTTGAGGACCAGGTCATCCCGAAGCTCTTTGAGGACAAGCCTGCGGGCTCGACGGTTCGCGTCTGGTGCACCGGGTGCTCCACCGGCGAGGAGGCCTATTCCATCGCCATCCTGCTGCAGGAGCGCATGGAGTCGCTCAAACAACATTTCATGGTGCAGCTTTTCGCCACCGACATCGACAGCCGGGCAATCGCCACCGCCCGCAGTGGCCTGTATCCGGCCAGCATTGCCGCCGACATCTCCCCGGAACGACTGGCACGCTTTTTCAGCGCAGAGGCGGACGGGAGCGCCTACCGCGTGCACAAAGGCATCCGCGACATGCTGGTGTTTTCCGAGCAGGACGTCATCAAGGACCCGCCCTTTTCCAGGCTCGACCTGATCACGTGCCGCAACCTGCTCATTTACATGAACTTGGAGCTGCAGAAAAAGCTCATCCCACTGTTCCATTACGCCCTGAGACACGGTGGGGTGCTGTTCCTGGGCACGTCCGAAGGCGTGGGCGATTTCAGCGAGTCATTTGCCGTGCTGGACCGCAAGGCAAAACTGTACCAGCGCAAAGAGAATGTTCACGGCAGGGAGCGCAGGGCCGTCGCGCACCTCCTGCCACCCTTGACGACCCTGGATGCGGGGCCCTCCACAAGGAGCGGCATCGCAAGGGCGGCATTCCCGGCCAAACTGCCCATGCGCGAACTGACCGAACAAGCGCTGTTGCGGCAACTTGCGCCTAACAGCGCGCTCGTCAACGATCAGGGCGACATCCTGTACCTGCATGGCCGCACCGGCATGTACCTGGAGCCAGCCCCGGGAGAAGCCGGCGTCAGCAATATCCTGAAAATGGCCCGCGAAGGCCTGCGCCGTCCTCTGGCCAAGGCCTTGCACCATGCGGCCCGCACCCGGCAAACCGTGCGCTGCCCAGGCCTACGCGTCAAAACCAACGGACACTTCACTTTTATCAACCTGACGGTCTGCCCGGTGCCGGTAGGCCCTGCCGTTTCTTTTTCGTCGCCGGCATCACCCAAGGCACCTGCAGCGCCTGCCTTGCCAACGCCAGCGGGGCCCTATCTGTACCTCGCCATCCTTGAGGACGTGCCGGCGCCCGAACCCGTGCAGCCGGCGGCTGTGCCAGCCCACGCCGAAGGCAATCCCGCAATCCGAGGTGCTGACTCCGATGCCGAGCACCGCGTTGTAGAGCTGCTGAACGAATTGCGCATCAAGGACGACTATCTTCAGAGCACTCACGAGGAACTGGAGAGCTCCAATGAAGAGTTGAAGTCCTCGAACGAAGAAATGCAGTCGGTGAACGAGGAGTTGCAATCCACCAACGAGGAGATGGAAACCTCCAAGGAGGAGTTGCAGTCCGTCAACGAGGAATTGAACACTGTCAATACCGAGTTGCAGACCAAAGTCGTCGATCTGTCGCGGGTCAACAACGACATGAACAACCTGCTGGCCGGCACCGGCATCGGCACCGTGTTTGTCGACCATCAACTGCGCATACTGCGCTTTACCCCCGCCGCCAGCCTCATCATCAACCTGATCCAGAGCGACGTAGGCAGGCCGGTCAGTCACATTGTCTCCAACATGATCGGATACGACAGCCTTGTGGCTGACCTGCGCGAGGTGCTGAACACGCTGATACCCAAATCAATGGA
Source organism: Pseudomonadota bacterium (assembly GCA_043747745.1). Lineage (GTDB taxonomy): Bacteria > Pseudomonadota > Gammaproteobacteria > Xanthomonadales > Xanthomonadaceae > SZAS-103. The sequence goes on along the minus strand of JAYTOP010000096.1, from coordinate 71,678 downwards.
CGTGCAGACCACCAACGGGAAATGGCACACCATGCGCATCCTGCCGTATCGCACCCTCGACAATGTGATCGAGGGCGCGGTGATCTCGTTTATCGACATCACCGAGACTGTGCAGACGCGGGAGGCATTGCACAAAGCCAATGAACTGCTGCGCCTGGCCGTGGTCGTGCGCGACGCACACGATGCCATTACGGTGCAGGACCTGGGCGGCCGCATCCTTGCCTGGAACCCTGGTGCCGTCAGGATGTATGGCTGGAGCGAAGCCGAGGCGCTGCTCATGAACGTGCGGGATCGTATCCCCGAAGCATTGCGTGAGAAGGCCCTGGTCACGCTGCGACAACTGAGTCGGGATGAAGTGCTGGAACCCTACCGAACCCAACGGATCAGCAAACAAGGCGCTGTCATGGCGGTGTCGATCATCTCCACCGCTCTTCTGGACGAGTCCGGTGAAATGTATGCGATCGCAACGACGGAGCGGACGATGGGTGGGCCGGCACAGTGACTGACAAACACGAGCGCGCCGCAGCGCAACAGGACTCGTCTTTAAAGGACGATGCCGCTTCAGCAAACGCGTCCCAGGCGCTGCGACGGCAGGCAGAAGCGCGCTTGCGGAAAAAGGCTGCCCAAATGCTGGAAAACAGCAAGCCACTGTCGCCAAAAGAAGCACGCCAGACGCTGCACGATCTGCAGGTGCATCAGATCGAACTGGAGATGCAGAACGAGGAGTTGCGTGATGCGCAGGTGGCACTGGACTTCGAGCGGGCGCGGTACTTCGACCTCTACGACCTGGCACCGGTAGGCTACTGCACCATCAGCGAGCAAGGGCTGATCAAGCAAGCCAACCTCACCGTCGCCAGTCTGCTGGGCACGACCCGCAGCGAACTGTTCAAGCAGCGATGGACCCGTTTCATCCAAAAAGAAGACGCAGACCTCTACTACCTGCACAGGAAAAAACTGCTCGAAAGCGGCGAGCCGCAATCGTGCGAGTTGCGGATGGTGAAGAAAGACGGCATGCAATTCTGGGGGCATTGGGCGGCCACCGTCGCGCATGACAGCAACGGCGAGCTCGAATTGCGCGCGGTACTCAGCGATATCACCGAACGCAAGCTCGCGGAAGCGGCGCTGCGCGAAACCGAACGGAACTATCGGGCCCTGGCAGACGCTAGTTTGGAGATCCCGTACCGCATGTCAGCCGACTGGTCAACGCTGCTGCCACTGGACGGACGCGAGTTGTTTGCGAATTCGGACCGCCCGCTCGCCGACTGGGCGTGGATGGATTATCACCTTCCGCGCGACGAACATGCCCGCATCAGGCAGACGGTCAGCGAGGCGATTGCGCACAAGAAACTTTTTGAGATGGAGCATCGCGTCCTGCGTCCCGACGGATCCACCGCTTGGGTGCGTTCGCGCGCGGTGCCCATACTTGACGACAACGAAGGTCTGGTCGAATGGTTTGGCGCTGCCAGTGACATCACTGAGCGCAAACGGATCGAGCAAGAACTGATCAAGACAACTGCCGTCGCGGACAAGGCCAACCGCGCAAAGTCGGAGTTCTTGTCCAGCATGAGCCATGAACTGCGTACGCCCCTCAATGCGATCCTCGGGTTTGCCCAGCTCATCGAAGCTGGGTCTCCGCCGCCGACCCCCACCCAGAAGCGCAATGTCGATTACATTCTCAAGGCCGGGTGGTATTTGCTGGCGCTGGTGAACGAAATCCTCGATCTGGCGGTAATCGAATCCGGAACGCATTCGCTGTCGATGGAGGCGGTATCGCTGGACGAGGTTATGCGCGAGTGCCAGGCGATGCTGGAACCACAGGCACGAACGCGCGGGATCCGCATGTCATTTCCGCGCTTCGATGCCCCGTGCCACATCAACGCCGACCGGAAACGGGTGAAGCAAGTCCTGAGCAACCTGCTTTCCAATGCGATCAAATACAACAGGCCGGACGGATCGGTAATCGTGGACTGGGTGCCAGGCACTGCGGGGCGCATTCGCATCAGTGTCGCGGACGCCGGCGACGGATTGTCAGCAGGCAAACTGGCCCAGCTTTTCCAGCCGTTCAATCGTCTCGGCAAGGAGACCGGCGCGGAGCAGGGCACGGGCATCGGTCTGGTGGTCTCCAAACGGGTCGTCGAAATGATGGGCGGCACCATCGGCGTGCAAAGCACTGTCGGAAAGGGCAGTGTGTTCTGGTTTGAATTGGACCTGACGACCGATCCACCACTGGTCGCCGGTGCAGTCCAAGCCGCAGCAGTCGCCCTGGCGCCGGATTACATCGACACGCCAATGCGCACCCTGCTCTACGTCGAGGACAATCCGGCGAACCTGGCGCTGGTCGAGGAGATCATCGCGCGTCGGCCGGATATTCACTTGCTGACTGCGACCGACGGCGATAGCGGAATCGCGATCGCACGTGCGGTTCGTCCCGATGTCATTCTGATGGACATCAACCTGCCCGGCATCAGCGGGGTCGAAGCAATGAAAATCCTGTCGGAAGACCCGGCCACCGCACACATCCCCGTGATCGCGCTCAGTGCCAATGCAATCGCCAGCGACATTGAGTACGCCCTCCGGGCAGGGTTTTACCGCTACCTCACCAAGCCGATCAAGATCAACGCGTTCATGGATACACTGGATATTGCGCTGGAATTTTCGCTCTCCACAGCGAGCCGCACATCGAAATAGGAGCAGCCATGACGGTTTCGGAGTCCAATACTCTCAATGCCAGCATCCTGCTGGTGGATGATCAGCAGGACAATATCGACCTGCTCAGGCAATTGCTGGGCGACGCGGGCTACGCGCATGTAACCTGGACCATGAATCCGCACGAGGTCTGCGCGCTGCATCGCAAGAACCGCTACGACCTGATCCTGCTCGACCTGCAGATGCCCGGCATGGACGGGTTTCAGGTCATCGAAGCCCTCAAGACCAACGACGTCGATGGCTACCTGCCGGTGCTCGTGATCACCGCACAACCCGGTCACAAACTGCGCGCCTTGCAGGCCGGCGTCAGGGATTTCATCAGCAAACCATTCGATCTCGTGGAAGCCAGGACGCGCATCCGCAATATGCTGGAAGTGCGGCTGCTGTACAGGAAACTGGAGAACCACAGCAAGGCGCTGGAGGAGACGGTACAGGAGCGGACCGCCGAACTGCGCGAGAGCGAAGCACGCTTCCGCAGCCTGACCGAACTGGCTTCCGACTGGTACTGGGAACAGGAAGAAAATGGACATTTCAGCAAGGTGTCGGGCCCGGTCCTGGAGATGCTCGGCCTTCAGGTCGAACCCCTGTCCGCAGAGTCTCCCGTTCCGGTAGCAGGGTGGGACGAGGACGCCCGGAAAACATTGCTGGAGGCCATTGCCGCGCGGCAACCCTTCCTTGATTTCGTCCTCGGTCGCGTCAATGCCGATGGCTCGCGACAACAGTTCCGCGTAAGCGGCGAGCCGATGTTCAACCAACTTTGCCGCTTCATTGGTTATCGCGGCATCGGCGTGGAAATCCTGGCAGATAACCACGCGCACGCTCTCAAGAGTCGATGATGTCGTCCTGCCCGGAAACAACGCAAGGCAGCCCGAAGCAAAACCGTTTGCTGGCTGCGTTGCCCGCAGCCGACTTCGACGCCTTGGCGGCACATCTGGAGTTGGTTTCGCTGAAAGTCGGCGACATGCTTTACGGACCCGGCGGACAATTGCAGCATGCGTATTTCCCCACGACCGCCATCGTTTCGCTGCACTATCTGACCGAGTCTGGCGCGTCGTGCGAAGTCGCAGGGGTCGGCAATGAAGGCGTTGTCGGTGTTTCGCTGTACATGGGCGGAAATACAACGACAACCTCGGCTGTGGTGCAATCGGCGGGACACGCTTACAGGCTGAGGCGTCGCCTGATCAAGCAGGAATTCGAGCGCGCCGGGGCGTTGCAGCGTTTGTTGCTGCTCTATGCGCAGGCGTTGATCACGCAGATGAGTCAGACCGCAGTCTGCACCCGGCATCATTCGCTCGATCAGCAATTGTGCCGCTGGCTGCTGCTGACGCTTGATCGATTGCCTTCAACCGAGCTGTTGATCACGCAGGAACAGGTCGCCAGCATGTTCGGTGTGCGCCGCGAGTCCATCACGGAAGCGGCCGGGAAATCGCAGCGTGCAGGATTCATCAGCTACCGCCGCGGCCACATTTCGGTGCTCGACCGGGCAGGGCTGGAGGCCGCTGCCTGTGAGTGTTACGCCGTGGTCAAGAAGGAACTGAGCCGCCTGCTGCCCGATGTGCGTGACATTCACTGACCTCTTCTCGCGACATTGGCGCGTCGGCTGTCGGCGTCGGCGGGGCTTGCTCGTGCGCAATTCGCACAAGCTCTTGTGCAATCTCTTCGGGCGACAGGATGAAATCGATGCAGCCGCTGGCGATGGCGCTCTCCGGCATATCCGGTTGACGCGCGGTACTCAGCTTCTGCGCAATCGTGATGCCGCCTACCTGTTGGATTCCGCATAGCGCCGCAGCCCCATCGCCGTCATAGCCGGAGACAATCACGGCGACCAGCTTGCCGTCCCAGCAACGGGTCATTGAACGCAGAAAGACTGTGATGACATCCGGCCAGCCGCGCGGTTTGGAGATTGGTTCCAGACGGAATTCTCCATCGACGATGTGTAAATCCCGATTCGCCGGGATGATGAAGACACGGTTGGGTTCAATGATCAAACGATCCGTGATGAGATCAACCGGCATGCTTGTGTAGTTGGGCAGGATTTCATGCAGTTGGGTCGGCATCGTGCGCATGTGATTGACGATGACGATGGCCACGCCCATGTCGGCCGGAAGATTCTGCAAGAGCCGGATATACGCGTCGAGACCGCCAGCCGAACCGCCGACGCAGACGATGGGAAACGACTTCATATGGGAACCCACCGTAGCCGGAGGCTGATCTTTCGTTTGCTTGTTCATGAAAGCCTCCTTCGCAATATGTCATGCGCGCAGCATCAGGCCCGGACGAAAAATGATCTTGCTCTGCCACCTCGCCCACTATGCCCCAGCCCCGAAATAGGTGGAGGTGATTGGCATGGAGTCCATCGCACATGGTGGGGAACTGGATTGTTACACCCCCTCCCCTTGCCCCTGAAAGATCCGGCGCCATCGTGGAGCCTGGGTTTCCCAATACCATTCATCCGAGTGCTGGTAACTTACAGCACCCAGCTCGCACCGAGCACCACCGCATGTCCTTACCGTTCACCCGCTCCCTCTTCCTGGTCGCCGTCTCCTGCCTCGCCCTCGCCGCCTGCGGCAAGAAGGCCGACCCGGCAGCGTCGGGCGCCGCGGCTGATACCGCTTCCGTCGGCCTCGCCGTCACCCTCGTCCACGCCGGGATGCGGCCGATCGAGCGCAGCGTGATCGCTTCCGGGCCGGTGGCTGCGTGGGAGGAGATGCAGCTCGGCGTCGAGCTCAGCGGGATGCGGGTGACGGCGTTGAACGTCGATGTCGGGCAGCACGTCCACAAGGGCGAGGTGTTGCTGGAAATCGACCACCGCACGCTCGACAGCGACCTGCGCCAGGCGCAGGCTGCGCTCGCGGAGGCGCAGGCGGGAGTGAACCTGGCGAAATCCAACCTCGCGCGCGGAAAGATGATGGTCGACCGCCAGCTGATCAGCGCGAGCGCATTCGATGAATTGCGTGCGGCAGAATTGCAGGCCGAGGCGCGGGCGAATACCGCTGCGGCCCAGCGCGACGGTGTGCAGATGCGTCGCGACTATGCCTCGCTGCGCGCGCCGGACGACGGAGTGATTTCGAAGCGCATGGTGCAGCCGGGCCAGGTGGTGATGGCGGGCGGTGAACTGCTGCGGATGATCCGCCAAGGCCGCCTGGAATGGCGACCGGAATTGCCCGCTGCGGACCTCGCCAAGATCGCCGTCGGCGCGACCGTGGTCCTTCACGACGCGACCGGTAAGCAGGTCGATGGCCGCGTGCGCGCGGTGTCGCCGGGTGTGGACACCGAAACGCGCACCGGCCTGATCCACGCCGACCTGCCCGCGCCCGGCGCGCTGAAGGCCGGCACCTTCATCGAAGGCCGCATCATCACCGGCACCTCGACCGGATTGATGATCCCGGCCGCATCGCTGGTCATGCGCGACGGCTACGGCTACGTCTTCACCGTCGACGACCAGGGCGTCGCCCACCGCGTCCGCGTGCGCACCGGCGCGAGCGATGGCGGCCAGGTCGAAGTGACCGACGGATTGCCGGATGGACAGGCCGTGGTCGCGACCGGCGCCGGATTCCTTGGCGATGGCGACAGGGTGCGTGTTGTCGATGCGCCCGCTGCAAACGCCGCCGCAGTCAAGGCGACGCAGCAGCCATGAATTTTTCCGCTTGGGCGATCAAGCGCCCGCTGCCCGCGCTGATGATCTTCTTCGTGCTGTGCGTGGCCGGCCTGTGGGGTTTCCACAAGCTGCCGATCGCGCGCTTCCCCGACGTCAGCTTCCCGATGGTGACGGTGACGATCGCCCTGCCCGGCGCGTCGCCAAGCCAGCTCGAAACCCAGGTCACCCGCAAGGTCGAGGACTCGGTCGCGACGGTCAACGGCATCAAGCGCGTGATGTCGTCGGTCAACGAAGGCGTCAGCAGTACGTCGATCGAGTTCGTCCTCGACACCGACCTGCCGACCGCGCTCAACGAGGTCAAGGACGCGGTCACGCGCATCCGCGCCGACCTGCCGCAGGACATCCAGGAGCCGGTCGTCGCGAAGGTCAATATCGGCGGCTCGCTGATGACGTATGCGGTCGGTTCGAACCGGCGCAGCACCGCCGAGCTCAGCTGGTTCGTCGATCGCGAGATCAACAAGGCGCTGCACGGCGTGCCCGGCGTGGCGTTGGTGACGCGCGCGGGCGGCATCGATCGCGAGATCCGCGTCGATCTCGATCCGCAGGCGCTGCAGGCGTACGGCATCACCGCCGGCGAAGTGTCGCAGCAGCTCGCGCGCATGCAGGTCGAGCATCCCGGCGGCAAGGCCGAGCTGGCGGGCGAGCAGCAGGTGATCCGCACCGTCGGCACGCTCGAGGATGCGGCGCAGTTGCGCGATTTCTCGATCAGCCTCGTCGACGGGCGTTCGCTGCGGCTGTCGTCGCTGGCGACGATCACCGACGGCGCCGCCGACCCGAGCCAGGTCGCGTTGTTCGATGGCAAGCCGGTGGTCGCGTTCTCGCTGTCGCGCACGCGCGGATCGAGCGAGATCCAGGTCGCGAAGGATGTGCGCGCGGTGCTCGACCAGTTGAAGGCGAGCAACCAGGACCTGAGCTTCCAGCTCGTCACCTCGACGGTCGAGGAAGCGCAGCGCTCCTACGATTCGTCGATGACGATGCTGTGGGAAGGCGCACTGCTCGCGTTGTTCGTGGTCTGGCTGTTCCTGCGCGACTGGCGGGCGACGTGGATCTCCGCGGTCGCGCTGCCGCTGTCGATCATCCCCACATTCGCGGTGATGTGGGGCTTCGGCTTCAGCCTGAACCTGATCACGTTGCTCGCATTGTCGGTCGTGGTCGGCATCCTCGTCGACGATGCGATCGTGGAGATCGAGAACATCGTGCGCCACCTGCGCATGGGCAAGTCGCCGCTCGACGCCGCGCGCGATGCGGCGCAGGAAATCGGCATGGCGGTGATCGCCACTTCGATGACGCTCGCGGCGGTGTTCGTGCCGGTCGCGTTCATGCCCGGCATCGCCGGCAAGTTCTTCCGCGAATTCGGCTGGACCGCCGCGACCGCAGTGCTGTTTTCCCTGCTGGTCGCGCGCCTGCTGACGCCGATGATGGCGGCGTACCAGCTCAAGGCGCACCCGGTGCGGGAAGGCGAAACCAAGCTGATGACCTGGTACCTCGGCTGGGTCGATGCGGCGCTTCGGCATCGCGCGCGCACGTTGTGGATCGCGTTCGCGTTGTTCATCGGCTCGCTCGCGATCGTGCCGTTCATCCCGACGACCTTCATCCCGATTTCCGACCTCGGCCGCAGCAACCTGAGCCTGGAACTGCCGCCCGGCACGCGCCTCGCCGACACCGTCGCGATCACTGAACTCGCGCGTGCGAAACTCTCCGGCATCAAGGAACTCCAGCACGTCTATACGACGGTCGGCAGCACGCTCGACATCGGCGACCCGACCAAGACCGGCGTTGGCGAAACGCGCAAGGCGACCTTGGTGCTGGACTGGGGCGTCAAGGGCGAGCGCAGCCGTTCGCAGCAGGACCTCGAACGCGATGCGCGCACGCGCCTCGCCGACCTGCCCGGCACGCGCGTCAGTTACATCAGCACCGAACCCGGCGCGCTGCTGCAACTCGTGCTGGCCAGCGACGACCCGAACCGCCTGGTCGATGCGTCGCACGCGGTCGAGGACGACCTGCGCAAGATCAAGGGACTCGGCAGCGTTACGTCGTCGGCCTCGCTGCTGCGACCGGAACTCGTGATCGTGCCGAACCCGGCGCGCGCAGCCGACCTCGGCGTGGCGACCGCGGACATCGCCGAAGCCGCGCGCATCGCGACCTCCGGCGACTACGAGCAGCGCCTCGCGAAATTGAACCTGCCCGAACGCCAAGTGCCGATCCGGGTCGGCTTCAGCCAGGCCACGCTCGCCGACCCGGCACTGATCGCAGCGCTGCGCGTGCGCGGCAAGAGCGGCACCGTGCCGCTCGCGACGGTCGCCGACATCCTCACCACCAGCGGCCCGGCGCAGATCGCACGCTACCAGCGCCAGCGCAACGTCACCCTCACCGCCGAACTCAACGGCCGGCCGCTCGGCGAGGTGATGAAGGAAGTCGAGGCGCTGCCGAGCGTGAAGAAACTGCCAGCCGGGGTGAGCTTCCTCAACACCGGCGATGCGGAAGTCTTCATCGAACTCTTCGTCGGTTTCGTGATGGCGATGGCGGCCGGGCTGATTTGCATCTACATGGTGCTGTTGCTGTTGTTCAACCACGCGCTGCAGCCGCTGACGATCCTGACCGCGGTTCCGTTGTGCGCGGGCGGCGCGTTCGGTGCGTTGCTGATCACCCAGCAGGCGTTGTCGCTGCCCGCCTTGATCGGTCTGCTGATGCTGATCGGCATCGCGACCAAGAACTCGATCCTGCTGGTCGACTACGCGGTGATGGCCGAGGACGAACACGGCCTCAGCCAGCACGATGCGCTGATCGACGCCTGCCGCAAGCGCGTGCAGCCGGTGATCATGACCACGCTCGCGATGACCGCGGGCATGTTGCCGATCGCGCTGGGTTTCAGCGGCGACTCGAGCTTCCGGCGGCCGATGGCGATCTCGGTGATCGGCGGCCTGATGACATCGACCCTGCTCAGCCTGATCGTGATCCCGGCAGCATTCACCGTGCTCGATGACCTTGGCGAATGGGTGAAGCGACGCGGCAAGCGCAAGACTACATCTGTGGCAGTGGCCCCTGGCCGCGATCAGACCGGGGACGGCCCTCCCGCAAGCGCGTAGCCCGGATGGAGTGAGGCGCAATCCGGGATGTCAGGAGAGGGCGCAGCAGGCAACCCACAACCCCGGATTACACTTCGCTCGATCCGGGCTACTTGTTGTTGTTCTTGTGGCAAGCCTCCGGCCGGGCCGGGCCGGAAACGACCTTTCCACCGCGACTCCAGACCTCATTCGTCCGCCTGCGCCAGCTCCAGCGGCAGGCGGATGATGTAGCGCAATCCTTTGCCTTTCGGGCTGTCGACATTGATCGTGCCGCCGAGCTTTGCAGTCACCAGGTTGTAGACGATGTTCGCGCCGAGGCCGCTTCCGCCCTGCCCGCGCTTGGTCGTGTAGAACGGCTCGAACAGGCGCCTGAGCGCGGCTGGTGCCATGCCGCTGCCATCGTCCTGGTATTTGATTGTCACCATCGCATCGTCGCTTTTCACATCGATGCGGATATGGCCTTCGGCGGTCTCCTCGAACGCATGCGTGATCGAATTGATCACGAGGTTGGTGATGACCTGCGACAGCGCTCCGGGAAGACTGCGCAGGTGCAAGCCAGGATCGCAGGCGACCTCGATCGTGTGCCCGGTCCGCTTGAACTTCGGGCGCAGCGATCGCAGCGTGTCCTCGATGTAGTCGGCCAGCGGAATGTCGCGGATGTCGTCGGACGACTGATCGACCGCGACCTGCTTGAAGCTGCGGATCAAGCCGCTCGCGCGCTGGGCGTTAGTCGTCAGCACGCGCAGCAATTCGTCGCTGGATTTGAAGAACGCCTGTACGTTGGCGTTCGCCGGTTGATCCTCGGGGAATGCCTGACGCAATTCTTTCGTCTCTTCGGCGAGCAGGCTCAAGGCGGTCAGGCAAATGCCCAACGGCGTGTTGACCTCGTGCGCAATGCCCGCGACCAGTGCGCCGAGCGACGCAAGTTTTTCCTGGCGCACAAGCTCGCCCTGCGCGACGCCGAGGTGGTTGAGGGTCATCTCGAGCTGGCGGTTCTTTTCCATCAACGCCTGGTTGCCCTGCGCGAGAAACGAGTGCGCAGCGCGCAGCGCATCGTCGGACTGCTTGCGCGACAGCGCCGCCGCGATGTGGTCGGCGACGAAGGTCAGCAGCGCGAGGTCGCGATCGTCGTAACCGATCGCCGGGTCGTAGCTCTGCAGCATGATCACGCCGAGCACCTTGCCCTGGTGGATCATCGGCGCACCCATCCACGCGGTGAAATCCACGCTGCCGAGGACATGGTGGAGTACGCCCGAGTCAGCGAGCGCCTGGAATCGTTCCTGGTCGATGCGTTGCGGCATCCGCGTCCGCAGCACGAAGCCGGTCAGCCCGTGACCCGCAGGACGCCGGTAGTTTGCCGGCAGATTCGAATCCTTTTCATCGACGAAATACGGAAAGCCGACCAGGTCGTGTTCGTCGTTGTAATACACCATGATGGCGAGGTTCTTCGCATACAGCAGCTCGCCGAGAATCCTGTGCAATTCCGCATAGAACGTATCCAGGTCGATATCCCTGACCGACAACGCGGAAATTTCGTACAGGGCTCGCTGCAACTGCTCCGCATGGCGGCGCTCGGCGATCTCGTGTTCGAGGATGCGGGTGCGTTCGGCGATCGCCTGCTCCAGACGCGCCGCGAACTGCACCCGTTCGACCGCGTCGGCGACATGCTTGGACATCAGCTCGAACAACGCGATGTCTTCGCCTGTGTATCGGAAACCGCGCGTATAGCCCTGCACGACGATCGCGCCGAAAGCGGCAGCATCGCTTCCGATCAGCGGCATCCCAACCCAGTGTTCGGCAGGCGTGCCCACGCCCCAGCGCTGCCCGTGCGCCTTGCGCGATTCGATCTCGTCGATCGTGATGCACAGCGGTTCGCCGCGCCGGATCACCCATGCGGTCGGCGAATCGGCTTCGGTATGCAGGGCGAAGACCTTGTCGGGATCCGGGCTCGCTTCTTTCTCGTCGGTCCGGTACACGAAGCGCACGCCCTTCCCGGATTCGTCGAGCAGCGCGATATAGAAATTGCTGGCGCACATGATGCGGGCGATCGCTGCATGCACGGCCTGGAAGAAGGCGTACAAATCGCTGCGGCTGCCGGAACGACGACTGATATCGAGTACGACCGACTGGACCGCTTCAAGGCGGGCGAGCCGCTGGTCTGTTTGCTGCTCGGGCGCGACTGCGTTCATGGCTCACGGGTTGTGACCGACGACGCGCCGATGCTACGCGATAGCGGACCCAAGTTCCTGACCAACGATCGGGCATCGCCGGCCGCCTATCCCTGCAACTCCCGCAACGTCACCGACGGCGGAGCGTCCAGTACGCGGCGGGTGGCGAACAGGCCCGCGATGAGCGCGGCAAACATGCCGAGCGCGGCGCCGGCCACGGTCAAGGTCCAGTTGAATTGCCATGACAGATCGAACACGCGCGTGGCGATCAGCCCGGACAGGATCGACGCAGCGACCGAAGCCACCAGGCCGGAGAGCAAACCGATCGCCGCGAATTCCGATGCCTGCGCGAGTCGCAGTTGGCGTCGACTGCCGCCGAGCACGCGCATCACGCCGCCTTCGAGCAGACGCTCGTCCTGGCTTGCGCTGATCGCGGCCAGCAGCACCAGGATGCCCGCAGCCAGCGTGAACCAGAACACCACCTGCACGACCATCGAGACCTGATCGGCCGTCGTGCGGACCTGTTGCAGGACGGCATCGACATCGATCACCGACAGGTTCGGGAAGCGTTCGACCAGTTCGGCGGTAAAGTGCGCTTTCTGCGCCGGCACGCGCACGGCGGTGACATAACTCGCCGGATAGCCATCGAGCGCACCGGGCGATGCGATGACGAAGAAGTTGGGTCGGAAGCTTTCCCATTCCACGTTGCGCAGGCTGGTGATCGGGGCCTCGAAGCGCTGCCCCGCGATGTCGAAGGCGATGCGGTCGCCGATTTTCCAGCCCAGCGATACCGCAAAGCGCTGCTCGACGGACAGCTGCGGCGGCACCTTGATGCCGGATTTCCAGAATGTTCCGGCCACGATCCGGTTGTCGCTGCGCAACTCGGCGGCGCTGGACAGATTGAATTCGCGCTCGGCCAGGCGTTGCGCCATCGGATCGTCTTTCGCGACCGTCGCGCCACCCGGCTTGCCGTTGCGCGCGACCAGACGCCCGCGCACCATCGGATACAGCGTCGGTGCTGCCAAGCCCTGAGCGGTAATGAACGCAGCCATCGGCTGCACCTGGTCGGCCTGCGCATTGATGATGAAACGGTTGGGCGCATGTTCCGACAACGACAACTGCCAACGGTCGAGCAGGTCGGTGCGCACGAACGTCAACAGCAGCAAAGCCATCAGCCCGAGGCCGAGCGCGGACACCTGCGCGATGCTGGCGCCGGGGCGCCGACTGACGTTCGCCAGCCCGTAGCGCAGGCTGCCGCGCAAGCGTGAGCGCAGCTTGCGCACGAGCCAGACCAGACTCCAGGCGAAAGCGGCCAGCACTGCAAGGGTCGCTGCGATGCCGATCAGCATCACGCCACCAAGCGCCGCCGAGCCGGCCTTCCACCAAAGCAAGGCGGCCATGCCGACGCATCCGGCAAGCGCGACCAACCATGCGCTGGGTTCGCCGCCGTCCAGATCGCGTCGAATCACCCGCAACGCCGACACGCGCCGCAGCGCGAGCACCGGCGGCGCGCCGAATGCCAGCACCACGATCATGCCGACGCCAAGGCCCTGCAGACCGGGCAACCAGCCCGCAGGCGGAATCGATAACGACAGCGTGTGCGCGAGCCAACGACCGACAGCCCATTGCAATGCGCATGCGATTGCCACGCCGACAGCGCTCGCTGCGAAGCCGAGCATTGCCAACTCGCCGACATGGATACCGACCAGCGTGCGCTGGCTTGCACCGAGGCAGCGCATCACCGCAGCACCCGACAGATGCCGCTCGCTATGGCGACGCGCGGCCATCGCAACAGCGACCGCAGCGAGCACCACCGACAACATCGCGGCGAGGCCGAGGAAACGGCCGGCGCGATCCAGCGCGGAGCGGATCTCGGGTCGCGTTTCGCCAATGGTTTCCAGCCGCTGACCGCGCCCGAGTGCAGGCTTGACGGTGCTGGCGAACTGCTCGACCGCGCCGGCGTCTCCGGCGACGATCAGCCGATAGTCGATGCGGCTGCCTTCCTGCACGAGCCCGGTCGCGGGCAGGTCGCGAAGGTTCATGAACACTTTCGGCGCGGCATTGAAGTAATTCAACGACGCATCGGGCTCCTGCACGACAAGGCCGGCGATGCGCAACCTTGAATCACCGATCATCGTGACATCGCCGACTTTCGCACCCAGGGTTTCAGCCCCGGCGCGACTCATCCAGACGCTGCCTGGCAGCGGAATGCCGCTGGTGTCGTGTTCGCGTCCATCGGCAGCAGCGATGCGGAAGCTGCCGCGCAGCGGGTACCCCTCGCCGAGCGCACTCAGATCGCCAAGCCGCAGGTTGGCATCGGCGCCTTCGCCGACGCGGATCATGCTGTTGAATCCGACGGTCTCGGCATGCATCAGGCCGGTGGCGTTCGTCGCGGTACGCACGAAACCGGCAATCGGCACATCGCTGCGAACCACCGCATCGCCGCCGAGCAGGCGATTGGCCTGGATGACCAGCGCGCGTTGCGTCCGATCGGTGACAAAACCGACTGCAGTCACCGCGATCACGGCCAGCATCACCGCGACGACCAGGATGCGCACGTCGCCCGAGCCCAGGTCGCGCAGCATCTGTCGCCATGCCAGGCGCAGCGTCTTCACGGTGCAATCCGCATCACGATTCCACCAACCGACCGCTGTCCAGGCGCAGCGTACGCCCGCAGCGGACCGCAAGATGTTCATCGTGCGTCACCAGCACGAGCGTGGTGCCCGCAGCGGCGTTGAGGTCGAACAGCAAGTCGATGATCGCCTGCCCGGTGCGGGTGTCGAGGTTGCCGGTGGGTTCGTCGGCGAACAGCAGCGATGGCCGCGTCACGAATGCACGCGCGAGCGCCACGCGCTGTTGTTCGCCACCGGACAACTGGCGTGGATAGTGCTCCAGTCGCGCACCGAGACCGACCTGCTCCAGGATCGCTTTCGCCGGGGATGCGGCATCGGCATCGCCGCGCAGTTCCAGCGGAAGCATCACGTTTTCCCATGCGGTGAGCGAGGGCAGCAACTGGAAATTCTGGAACACGAATCCGATCTTCTTGCCGCGTACCCGCGCGCGACCGTCCTCGTCGAGCGCAGACATCGCATAGCCATCGACGAGCACGTGGCCGCTGGTTGGCGTGTCGAGTCCCGCCATCAGTGCAAGCAATGTGCTCTTGCCGGAACCCGACGCACCGACGATCGCGACCGTGTCGCCTCGGCGGATCGTGAATCCGATGGCGTCGAGGATGGTGAGCATGCTGGACGGCAACGCAACCTGCTTGCCGAGTGCCTCGACCCGCAGCGCCGCGACCTGCGATGCATTGGGTGTCGATCCTGGATCGACTTGTGGAATCGCGGCATCGGCCATATTCATCTGCATCGGGTCGCCCAGTCGGAGAATGGCATCCGGCAGCGCCGGTACGCGCCGGGTGCCAGTATCGCCACAGGTCAGGAGAGATCGTGTGAAATCACTACATGTGGCGCGACATCGAACCCTTCAATGGGCCATGGCTTTCGGATGGCTGTTGTTCGCGCTTGTGCTTGTGCATCCGGCGCGTGCGGCAGCGTCGTCGGCTGGCATCGCGCACTCGCGCACGATCCTCGTCATGGGCGATTCGCTGTCGGCCGCCCATGGACTCGCCGAATCGCAGGGATGGGTCGCATTGATCGGTGAGCGCATCGCGACCGGCAAACCGGGCTGGCGCGTGGTCAATGCAAGCATCAGCGGCGAAACATCCGCTGGCGGTGCCGCACGCGTGGCGCGCGAACTCGCCCTCAACCATCCCGCCGTGCTGGTCGTCGAACTCGGCGCCAACGATGCCCTGCATGGCCTTCCGCTGCCGCAGATGCGTGCCAACCTCACCCGCATGATCGCCGCCGCGCAAGGCGTCCACGCAAAAGTCCTGCTGATCGGCATGCGCATCCCGCCGAATTATGGTCCGGCGTACACGCATGCGTTCGAGCAAATCTATCGCGACCTCGCGCACCAGCCCGGCACGACGCTGCTGCCCTTCCTGCTTGAACCGATTGCGCTCGATCGCAATGCATTCCAGGACGACAACCTGCATCCCGTCGCGAGCGCCGAGCCCAAACTGCGCGATCATGTCTGGCAGGCGCTGGAACCGTTGTTGAAATGACCAGGTCGCAACGCGATCCATGGAGTACGTCGTCGCATGGCGAAACCGTCTTTCTGGCGCAACAATTGCGCTAGTGCAACCGCTGCGAGAGTTCGACAACCCGCTGCTCGAAATCGTAGTGGGTCGCAGGCAACGCGACGCAAAGCGCGATCGCACACGCAACCAGTAGCGCCTGCAAGCCTCCCGACAACGGCGACAACGGCCCTGCCCGTGCAATCAGGATCGGCACTATGGCGCCGAGCAACGCACCCGTGAACGCTTCCCCGGGCGTATGGATCGCCTTGTCGATCGTCGCGATCGTGACCGCGAGAGCGACCAGCGACCCGATCACTACCCACGTCGTGCAACGACGGCGCGACGAGCCCGTGAACACGATCCATGCGAAGGTCGGATACAGGGCAGCCGCGCGCAGCGCGTGTCCGCTAGCCCCGCGGAAGACCGCAAGCCCGTAGCTCACGTCCCACGCGTAATGCAGCACCTTGCTCGCAACGCCAATGCCGATCGCAACCAGCAACACCGACAGGAACAGCGCAACGCGTTGCCACGCACCGCGCGCACCCAACGCGATCACGCACAGGCATGCGATCACGCAAGCCGGAACCACCCCGCCCAGCGCGACCAAAACCCTTTGTATCGCGTGCCAATCATCCATGCCGTTTCCATATCCGAAAGCGTCGAAGGCAAAGCGGCATGCGACCGCCGCCAAGTGCCGATTCAAGCATGCCAATGCAGTTGTGTGCACGCGCGTCGCGCCATCGCATGGATTCCGGCCCGCAGGCGTTGTCATCCCCGCGTCACCCCGACGTCATCGGCATGGCACGCACGCGGCCGATCCTGTTCGTCCATGGACAGTCAGGTCATGGACACGCGCATGCGCTACACCATCGTCACCGAAACCTATCCGCCGGAGGTCAACGGCGTCGCGTTGACGGTGCATGCCCTCGAAACCGGGCTGCGTGGGCGCGGACACCAGGTCGATGTGATCCGTCCGCGCCAGGCCGATGAGCGCATCGCGACTGCAAACCAGACCCTGGTGCGCGGTGCGCCATTGCCGCGTTATCCCGGTCTGCGCTTTGGATTGCCTGCGGGTCGCACGCTCGCCGCGCTGTGGCGCGCACAACGCCCCGATGCAATCTATGTCGCGACCGAAGGCCCGCTCGGCTGGTCGGCAATCCGCACCGCGCGCAAGCTGGGCATCCCGGCGACCACCGGTTTCCACACGCGCTTCGATGAGTACGTCGAACGCTATGGTGCGGCCTTCCTGACGCCCATCGCGTTCGCGTGGATGCGCCGCTTCCACAACGCTGCCGATGCGACCATCGTGCCGACCGATCAACTTGCAGATTTCCTCCGTTCTCGGGGCTTCCGCGATGTGCACATCCTTCGGCGCGCGGTGGATACTCGGTTGTTCGATCCGGCGCGCCGCGATCCCGTATTGCGCGCGGCGTGGAGCGCCAGCGATGATGCACTCGTCGTGATGTACCTCGGTCGCATTGCGCCAGAAAAAAGCCTCGATCTCGCGGTGAATGCATTCCGCGCGATCCAGAAAGAGCAGCCCGATGCCCGCTTCGTCTGGGTTGGCGACGGCCCGTCGCGCGCTGCGATCCAGAAGGCCAATCCGGATTTCGTCTTTACCGGCGTGCAACGCGGCGAGACGCTCGCGCGTTATTTTGCGAGTGCCGACTTGTTTCTATTTCCGAGCCTCACCGAGACCTTCGGCAACGTGACCCTCGAAGCGATGGCGAGCGCGGTACCGACGATCGCATTCGATAACGGCGCAGCACGTGAACACCTGCGCGATGGCGTCCACGGTGCGGCGGTGCCATTCGGCGACCACGATGCATTCGTGCGTTCCGCATTGCGCGTGGCTGCCGATCCGCACGAGCGTCGCAGGATGGGCGCGCAGGCACGGATCGCCGTAGCCGAACTCGATCCCGAATCGGTATCGCGTCATTTCGATGCGCTGCTGTCCGGACTTGCAATCCAGCGAAGTGCGGCGTGAACGCGCGCGCGCAGATCGACATCACGCGGCGCGAGACACAACTGTGTGTGGCCGCGAATCGCTGGGGTCGACGCGACGCGGTGCGGCGCTATTTCACTGCGGTCAGCCGGCTCGGCGATGGCGTGTTCTGGTACGCGCTGATGGCTCTGATCGTGCTCGTGCGCGGCATCGAAGGACATTGGATCGATGGCCTGCGCGCATCGGCGCACATGGCAGCGACGGGCGTCATTGCACTCGTGCTGTATCACTTGCTGAAACGCTCCACCCGCCGCCGCCGCCCGTATGCCGACGACGCCAGGATCACCGCGCTGGTGCCCGCACTGGACGAATTCAGCTTCCCATCCGGCCACACCCTGCACGCGGTCGCGTTCACCCTCGTCGCGCTCAGCCACTATCCGATCCTCGCGTGGCTGCTGATCCCGTTCAGCGCGAGCGTCGGCGTCTCGCGCGTGGTGCTGGGCCTGCACTATCCGAGCGATGTGATCGCCGCGACGGCGATCGGCAGCGTGATTGCGAGCGTGTCGTTGTGGCTGGTGTCGGGGGCGACGTTGCTGGCTTGATCTGTTCACCAATCTCGGCCGTCAACACGGAAAGCTTGCCAGATAGAAGTGCCGAGCAAGTCCAGTCCATTGCAGAAATAGAGGCGGATCTGCGTCTGGTTCGCAATCGATCTTGCTTGCCCTGTCATGCCATGCCCGCGATCGCTGGCCTGGCGAGAGCGACAGCCCGTCGCTTTCGTCGTACAGGATGGCACCATGCGTCCAGATCATTCCTCCCAGATCGAATTCGACCAATCTGGGCTCGTCCGACCGTGGAAGCGCACGAACTTCTTGCAGATACGTCGAGCGCATCGCCAGGAAATGAAGTTCGTCTCCAACGTCGTTCACCGCGTATAGAAATGGGTGCGGTGCGATGACTGATGCTGCAAACAGAGCAGGAAAGATCGACATCGGCAGCGCTCGATCCCACTGCCTGAATCGGGCAAAGCGCAAGACCAAGGCTCCCGCCCAAAACGCGTTGAGCGACCAAACCACTACGAGGGCGATGTCGAAAGGCAATCCATACACGCTCCAACCCAACGAAGCTCGCAAGACAATCCAGGCCAACGGCGTGCCGACCCCCAGAACCCACGTCCAGAAAACCCTCGACTTCAATCCTGCTTGATTGGATTTCTTTCCAACATTGGATCCCGGCGACTCCTTCATCGAACAGCCTTCCGGTACTTCATGATCTCTTCGACAAACCCGAGTTGCTGGCATACGGCTCTCGCCGGATGATTGGCCCAGAACTCGCCGAGGGTCAGCATGCGATAGCCGCGCGAACGTGCCCATTCCTCGGCAGCTGCGATCAGCGCCAAGCCAGCGGGTAGTTCCTGCCGGCCTTCCGCGACCACGATCTGGGCAACGTGCCCATGCCGCTCATGCGTGTAGCAATCGGTGGCCGCGACGAGAAGGATGAAACCGAGTGGCGTTCCCTGTCTGTCTTCGGCGATCAACAATGCGGCATCGGAGCGGCGCGCGAGGCTCTGCACTCCCTGCGGTCGCAGGATGCTGCCGATCACCTCGATGTAAGCCGCGAGCAACTTGCGCGGATCGCGCCACGGCGGTAGCCCTGACGCGACAAGCAGCGGTGCGAGCGACAGCACGAAGTCCCTGTCGGACGATTGCGCGGTGCGGGTGCACACCTCGGTGTTCGCGCGTTCCAATTCCATCGCGGCATGTACGAGCGCGCTCACGTCTCCACCTCCGCGACGACGTCTGCCTGCGCTTCTGGCTGCTGCGACAAGCCGTACCAGTCGATCTTGCGGGTCACGACCATGATCGCGGCGAGGATCGCGAACAGCATCAGCGAACCCAGCACGAGCGCGTTGTCTTCCGAGTTCAACAGCCCGTACAACGTGGCATACAGCGCCGTGAGCATCGTCGCAAAGCCGATGCCGCGTGCTTTACTTCGCAGGACATAACTCAGGTAAAAGCCCTGTAAACCGATGCAGGCCGCGCTGGCACCCAGATAGGACCAGGCAAACGGATAGTGTTCCGACATGCCGATCAACAGCAGGAAGAAGATCGCAATCGCGAGCCCGACCAGCAGGTACTGGATCGGATGGATGCGCAACTGCTTGATCAGCTCGAACATGAAGAAGCCGACGAATGTCAGTAGCACGAACAGCACGCCGTACTTGCTCGCGCGATCGGCCATGGAGTAAACGTTCACCGGCTCGATGAGGCTGACCTGTATCAGATCGGCATCGCCGTTCTTGCCGACCATCGCATCGGCATAAACTGACTGTGTGTTGGCCGCGAGCGACGGAATGCTCCATGTGGCATCGAAGCCCTTGTCCGAGACGCTGCGCGTGCGCGGAAGAAAACGGCCGCCGAATTCGGGACTCGGCCAAGTCGACTTCAATGTGAAGCGGTTGTCGTCGGCAACGGGCGCAATGGCTATCTGCTCTGTACCGCCCAGATGCAAGTCCAGTTCGACATCAAGGGTGCGCGACTGCCCAGCTTCGATCGACGGCAGTACGCCATGCAGACCGCCCTTGAACGTCTTGACCCCGGCACCCTGCAACAGGGTCACCGCCTGACCGTTCACCTGCATCAGTGGCGATTCGGACAGCCCACGCACATCGTCTATGCCGAAGCCGATCGTTGGCTTTCCCACCTCCACGACGCGGCCATCAGTAACCTGCGATGGGAGATCGATGCTGAAGCGCGCATGCATCTTCGCATCCAGTTCATACACAAGCACTTTGTGGATACCGCGATAACGGTCGCTCGGCGATACGCTGCCGTCTAAACGCAGCGTCTTTGGGAAGAAGAGCCACTGGCGATCGTCGGTCATCGTGGTTGCGTGCGGTACACCGTTGTTGTCGGTGGTCGTACTCGGAACTTCGACCCTGTAGGGGATCACGAGTATCGGCCCGGCTATGGTCTGGGCACCGGCATAGCTCTGCTCGATCGACAAGACCGCTTGCTGACGGTAGGACTGTCGTTGGGAGATGGTGCCTTCGATCATGCTCAGTGGAATCATGATCGCGAGGATCAGAAGGCCGATGACGAGGCATTTGAACAGCAGAGAGAAGCGCATGGCAGCGTACCGGTGGCGAGGATGCGATCATCCTGACCACCACGCGTGCGTTCACGACGAAGCCTGTGTGAAGTCAGAGTGAAGTTGGCAGCACGATCGTCGCGACTGCGCCGCCGTCCTGCGCGTTTTCGAGGCTCACCGTGCCCCGATGCAATTGCGCGACTTCGCGCACGAAGCACAGGCCGAGGCCGCTGCTGCGACTGCCGCCATCGGGGCGCGGCAGCGAATAGAAACGCTCGAACACCCGATCCAGTGCGAAGTCGGGAACGCCAGGGCCATCGTCACGCACCTCCAGCCGCACGCCGTCGCCTTCACGACGCATCGCAACGATGACCGCACCGCCATGCGGGGAAAATTCGATTGCGTTGCGCAACAGGTTGCGCACCGCTTGCCCGATCAGGAAACGATCGCCGAGAAGACGAAGCGGTGCATCCGGCACGTCGATGCGCAGTGCGATATGCGACGACGCGAGTTGCGTCTCGAACTCGCCGGTTGCCTCGCGTACGAGCGCCGCAAGGTCGAACAGTTCCGGGTGTTCGATCGCCTGCCGGTGTTCCACGGCAGCCAGCGCGAGCGTCATGTCGATCATCTGCGCGAGACGTTGCGCATGGTCGAGGATGTTGCCGACGAAACGATGGCGTTCCGGTTCCGGCATGTCTTCCTGCAGCAATTCGGCGGCGCCACGAATCGCGGCAAGCGGGCTCTTCATCTCGTGGGTCAGGCTGTGCACGTACTGCTCGACGTATTGCTTGCCGTCGAGGCGCTCGCGCATCGTTTCCAGCGCCTGCCCGAGCTCGCCGAACTCGCCGGCGCCGCGTGGGGCGAGCGCGCGTTCGCCACCAGTCACCGCGCGCGCATAGCGTTGCAGACGGCCGAGTTCACGCGCGAACCACAGGCTGACCAATAAGCCGACCGCGAACGCGACGCCCAGCAGCAGCGCACCCCAGCGCACGATCGCGTTCTGGCTGTTCGCGATGAACGGCGCAAGCGTGCGATTGGGCTTGGCGACGGTGAGCACGCCGATGACGCGTCCGCGATCGAGGATGGGGGCGGCGACATGCATCACCGACGATGTCTCGTCCTTCGGATCGGTCGGCGTCGAGCGCGCACCATAGCGGCCACGCAGGGTGAGATAGACATCGTTCCAGCGCGAGAAATCGTGGCCGACATCGGTTCCCGCGGAATCGAACATCACGATGCCGTGCGCATCGGTGACGTACACGCGATAGTCCAGCGAATCCTTCTTGAAACCCCAGATGCGCGCGTGCACGTCGCGCTTCGCGAGCTCGCCGACGCGTCGCGCGAACGCGCCGTCGCCGATGCGGCCAGCCACCATGTCGTCCGTCGCGAGCAACGCGAGCACGTTCGCGGTATCGACGAGGTTATCCTCCATCGCCTGGCGCACGCCGGGCTTGATCTCGCCGACGAACACGCGCAGCACCAGCCACGCCGCGAGCCCGACGATCAGAAAATAACCGAGGAAGATGCGCAGGCTGAGTTTCATGACCGCCCGAATTTCATTGCCGCACCGGCTTCATGGCGCAAGATCCAGCGAATAGCCGATGCCGCGATGCGTGCGCAATGGCTCGGCGTCAGCAACAATCGCGTGCAGCTTCGCGCGCAAGGTCTTGATGTGCGCATCCACGGTGCGGTCGGCGCTGTCGGCCGCGTCGGTCCAGACTGCATCCATGAGCTGCGCGCGGCTGAAGATCGCCCCGGACCGGGCGAGCAGATTGCTCAGCACGCCGTATTCGTAACGCGTCAGCACGAGCATCGTGCCCGCGTAACGCATGCGACGACCAGACGCGTCGTGTTCGAATGCGCCGCTACGCTTCCACTCCCCTGCGCCAGCCACCCCCGCCTCATGCAACGGGCTGCGACGCAAGCGCGCGCGAACCCGCGCGATCAATTCACGCGGCGAAAACGGCTTCACGACGTAATCGTCCGCACCAAGCTCGAAGCCGACCACACGGTCGATCTCGCTCGCGCGCGCGGTCAGGAAAATCACCGGCACTTCGCTGCTGCGACGCAGTTCGCGGCACACCTCGAAGCCGCTGCGATCGGGCAGGCCGACGTCGAGCACGATCAGGTCGATGCCGCCTTCCGCGAACCGCTGCAGTCCCGTCTTGCCGAGCAGGCAGTGGGTCGCCTCGAAACCCTCGCTGCGCAGCGCATACAGCACCGCATCGGCGATGCCGACTTCGTCTTCGATCAACAGGACATGGGGCACGCGGTCATGTGTCGCGGTCATAGGCGAAGCATAACTGCTCAGCTGCGCATCCAGACAACGGCTGACGTCCATCCGCCGCGCGTGGGAGACTGTACTTATGAACTACCGCCACGCCTTTCATGCCGGCAACCACGCCGACGTCTTCAAACACGTCGTCCTGCTCGCCTTGATCGACGCGCTCAAGCGCAAGGACACGCCGTTCGCGGTGTTGGATACGCACGCGGGGCGCGGACGTTATTCCCTGAACGACAATGCCGCGCGGCGTACAGCAGAAGCCGACGATGGCGTCGCGCGCGTGCTCGGCGCGAAGACCGATGCGGTTGCGATCAAGCGCTATCAGGACGCCTTGCGTCGCTGCAATCCCGATGGCGGGCTGCGCATCTATCCGGGTTCGCCACTACTGGCCGCGATGGCATTGCGCGATAACGATCGACTGGTCTGCTATGAAACCCAATCCGACGAAGCGCGCGCGCTGGAAGCGCTGTTCGCGCGCGACCGGCGCGTGCATGTGCAGCAAGGCGACGGCTATGCCGCGATCAAGTCGTTGCTGCCGCCGAAGCTGCGCCGCGGATTGGTACTGATCGATCCGCCCTACGAAACACAGGAGGCGGAGTTCGGGGCAGTGCTGGCGGCGTTGAAAGAAGGCTTGCAGCGCTGGCCGCAGGGCGTGTTCGCGGTGTGGTTCCCGATCAAGGAAAGACGAAGCCTGCAACGCTTCCTGCGCGCGGTCGAGCGTCTGCCTGCACAGGACATTTTGCTGGCCGAACTGCTCATCCGCCCCGACGATTCACCGCTGCGGCTCAATGGTAGCGGCATGCTCGTACTCAATCCGCCGTGGAAGCTCGATACCGAAATTGCGGCGGCGCTACCGTCGCTGGCGATCGAACTCGGCGAAACCGGCGCATCGCACCGACTGGAATGGCTTAAGCGCGAGCAGGGGCTCGGAGATCGCCCTCGGACTTGATCCAGCGAACGATATCAAGAGACGTCCTGCCATTCCCTATTCCCCATTTCCGGCTTCAAGTGGAATCGTCAGGCTCGAAGAAACACCAACGCACCTCGGGAAACTCACGGCGCAGATCCGTCTCGATGGCGTTGATCTGCACGACCAGATCGGCCGTGCGCAATTCCGGATCCATGCCGGCTTGCACTGCAACCATGACGTCTGCCCCGAGTTGCAATGTGATGATGTTGAATAGTTCGCGGATCTCGTGCCGCGCGCCCAGGAATTCGCAGATCTGCCTGCGCCGAGCAGGCGCAACGCTCTGGCCGATCAGCAAAGCCTTGACTTCGACTGCGATGAACACCGCAACCACGGCCAGCAACGCGCCGATCGCGACGGTACCGATCGCATCGTAGACGGGATTGCCGGTCGCCATGGTCGCACCGATGGCGATCAATGCGATGACGAGGCCGAAGAGTGCGGCCAGGTCTTCGCCGAAGATCACGATCAGCTCGCTGCTGCGGCTCTCGCGAAACCAGCGCCACAACGAGCGGCCGTCGCGCACCTTGTCGATCTCGACCATGCACGCGCGCATCGAGACCGATTCGAGCGCGATGCCGAACACCAGCACGCCGACGGCCAGCCAGGGACGCGACAGCGTGGAAGGGTGCAAAAGTTTGTGCATGCCTTCATACAGCGAGAACGCGCCGCCGACCGAGAACAGCATCAGCGCGACCAGGAAGGACCAGAAATAGATCTCCTTGCCGTAGCCAAGCGGATAGTCGGGCGTTGGCAGACGCTTGGCGCGCTTGATGCCGAGCAGCAACAAACCCTGGTTGCCGCAATCGGCGAGCGAATGCACCGCTTCGGCGAGCATCGCGCTGGATCCGGTGAAAACCGCCGCGAACAACTTGGCAACGAAGATGCCGAAGTTCGCGCCAAGCGCGAAGAAGATCGTCCTTAGCGAGTCGGCCTGTCCAGCCATCACGATGTACCGATTGCGGACGTGGGCCGAAGCATAACATCGTCCGCTGCGGATCCCTCTGCATCGACGATCGGCGGAACGCGCGCAATGTGCCCGACCGCAACCGCATCGCTCAATCCGAATCGTCCGGCTCGAAGAATACCCACTTCACGTCCGGAAACTGCGTGCGCAGCTCGGCTTCTACGCGGTTGATCTGCGCGACCAGCTCGTGGCCCGACAGACAGAAATCCATCTCAGCCTGCACCGCGACCATGATGTCGCTGCCCATCTGCATCGTGATCAGGCTGAAGATGCCCTTCACTTCAGGGCGACCGTTGAAATAGGAATAGATCGCACGGTGCACGGCCGGCTCGACGCTTTGCCCGATCAACAGCGCCTTGACCTCGACCGCGACGAACACCGCGACTACGATCAGCAGCACGCCGATGACCAGCGTGCCGAGCGCATCCCACATCGGGTCGCCGGTGACCATCGTCAACACGACCGCGACCAGTCCCGCGCCGAGGCCCAGCAGGTCCGCGAGGTTCTCGCCGAAGATCACGATCAGCTCGCTCTGCCGACTCTGCCGGAACCACTGCCACAAGCTACGGCCTTCGCGCGCCTTCTCCGCTTCCTGCATGCAGGTGCGCATCGAGAAGCCTTCGGCGACGATGCTGAAGAGCAGCACGAACATCGCCCACCACGGTTGGGTCAACGGCTCGGGATTGTGCAGCTTGTGCCAGCCTTCGTAGATCGAAAAGACGCCGCCGACGGTGAACAGCATCAACGCGACAAGGAACGACCAGAAATAGATCTCGCGACCATGGCCGAGCGGATAGTCCGGCGACGGCGGCCGTTGCGCCTGGCGGACGCCGAACAGCAGCAGGCCCTGGTTGCCGCAGTCGGCCAGCGAGTGCACCGATTCGGCCATCATCGCGCCCGAACCCGTGAACAAGGCCGCCGCGAGCTTCGCGATGAAGATCAGGAAGTTTGCGCCTAGCGCATGGAAGATCGTCTTGAGCGAGTCGGCCTTGGCTGCCATGGGCACATATCGATTTGCGGATGAGGCGCGGATTTTAGCATCGCGACCATGACATACCCGCCTGCGAATGAACGCAACAAGGTCTGCGTCGCCGATTGGAGCCCTTGCTCGGCAGCGCGCATGCAAAGGTGGACAATCGCAGGAGTCCTGGACCTTAGATGCAACGCAAGCACATGAAAAGGGTTCGACTTGGGTCACCATGGCGGGAACGCATCGTGCTCGATAATGGCCGCGAGCTGCTGCTGCGCGCCGTCGAGCCGGCCGATGCCGATGCGATCAATGCAGGCTTTGCACTGCTCAGTCCCGAGGAAATACGACTGCGCTACCAGCACCCGATGAAGTCGCTGAGTGAGGACTACCTGCTGCGGCTCACCCATCCGCAGCGCGGACGCGACTTCGTGCTGGTATTGGCCGAACCGTCGCCGCCCGGCGAGGCGTTGGTCGGCGCGGTCGCGCGGTTGTCGCAAGAAAGCGGTACGCATGAGGCGGAGTTCGCGATCATCGTGTCGCGCTTCATTGCCGGGCACGGATTGGGTCGATTGCTGCTCGGGAAACTCGTGGCCTACGCGCGGCGACGCAAGCTGCAGGCGATCTATGGCGACGTGCTTGACGAGAACACGCCAATGCTGCGCCTGGCCGAGACACTGGGCTTCCGGCGCGAGTCCAGCGACAGCGTCGGAATGGTGCGGGTGCGGCTGGCGATGCCTTGAAGAGTGCCGTGATCTCGATCGCTCATCCTGCTTCACGCCGTACGTTAAACTGCATGGCTCCATGCGATCCCTGACCGAGCTTCCGACCCCACCAACGCCCAAGGCCGGCCAGCAACGCGCGTACTGGCGCGCGCCGACCAGTCCGACCGCGCTTGCGCTTGCGCTGACGCGTTGCGCCGAGACCCACGACGGTCTGGTGCTGGCGGTCGTGCGCGACACCCACGCCGCGCACATGCTCGAATCCGACCTGCGCCTGCTTGCCGCACATGGATGTGCAAATGCCGCGACCGCAGGAAGCGCAGGAGCGATGAGCGGTACATTGCCGGTGCTGCATTTCCCGGACTGGGAAACCCTGCCCTACGACCTGTTCGGCCCGCACCCGGACATCGTCTCGCAGCGCGTCTCCACCCTGTATGGCTTGCCGACGACGCGACGCGGCGTGCTGGTGGTGCCAGTCGCGACCTTGATGCAGCGGCTGTGTCCGCCGGGCTACATCGGTGCGCAATCGCTGTTGATCGCACGCGGCCAGACCTTCGACCTTCTGCTGGAACAACGCCGACTGGAAGCCGCGGGTTATCGCAACGTGCAGCAGGTGCTCGATCCCGGCGACTACGCGGTGCGCGGCGGCCTGCTCGACCTGTTTCCGATGGGCGCGGCCGAGCCCTACCGCATCGAGTTGTTCGACGACGTCATCGATACGATCCGCAGTTTCGATCCCGAATCCCAGCGCTCGTCGCATCCGGTCGAATCGGTGCGGCTGCTGCCCGCGCGCGAATTCCCGCTCGACGAAGCCAGCATCAAGCGCGTGCGCGAAACACTGCGCGAGCGCTTCGACATCGATACCCGTCGCAGCGGGCTGTACCAGGATCTGAAGGAAGGCAGCACGCCGGCCGGCATTGAGTATTACCTGCCGTTGTTTTTCGAGCGTCCATCCGAGGACGCGAAGATCAGAACGGGGGACTCGCAACCAGGCACAGCGTCCCTGTTCGACTACGTCGCGAGCGACACGTTGATCGTAATCGGCGAAGACACGCTCGACGCTGGCGACACGTTCTGGACGCAGATCGGCGAGCGCTGGGAACAACGTCGCCACGATCTCGAACGCCCGATCCTGCCGCCGGACGAACTGTATCTGCCGCCGGATGCGTTGCGCGAACAACTCAATCGCCACAAGCGCGTCGAAGTGTGCGGTGAAACGCATCCGAAGCGCGCCGAAGCGCTGTCGCTCGGCTACCAGCCAGCGCCGACCTTGCCGCTCAACCAGAAAAACGAAGCGCCTGCTGCCGCATTGCGCAGCTTCCTCGCGAGCTATCCGGGTCGCGTGCTGATCGCTGCCGATTCGGCCGGGCGGCGCGAAGCGTTACTTGAACAACTCGCAGCCGCAGACCTCACGCCGGAGCCGGTCGCGAACTGGCAGGCTTTTGTAAGCCCCTCTCCCACCGGGAGAGGGGTTGGGGTGACGGGCGAACCTGGCGAATCCCCTCATCCGCCCTCCGGGCACCTGCTCCCGCGAGTGGGAGAAGGGAGAGAATTGCCCCGCTTCGCCATCACCGTCGCACCGCTCGAGAATGGCTTTGCGCTGACCGAGCCCGCGCTGTGCGTGCTCACCGAGCGCCAGTTCAATCCGGATCGCGCACCCGGCGCGCGGCGCCGCAAACGCTCCGGCCGCGACCCTGAAACGATCATCCGCGACCTCGGCGAACTCGCCGTCGGCGCGCCAATCGTGCACGAAGACCACGGCGTCGGTCGCTATCGCGGTCTGATCACGCTCGATGCGGGCGGCGAACGCGCCGAATACCTCGAGATCGAATACGCGAAGGGCGACAAGCTCTACGTACCAGTCGCGCAACTGCATCTGGTCAACCGCTATTCCGGCGCGTCGCCTGAAACCGCGCCGCTGCATTCGCTCGGTGGCGAGCAATGGCAGAAGGCCAAGCGCAAGGCTGCTGAGCGCGTGCGCGATGTCGCCGCCGAGCTGCTCGAAATCCAGGCGAAGCGCCATGCGCGGCAAGGCCTCGCGATCGCGGTCGATCGCGCGATGTACGAACCATTCGCCGCGAGCTTCCCGTTCGAGGAAACGCCCGACCAGATGTCCGCAATCGAAGCGGTGATCCGCGACCTCGCGATGCCGCAGCCGATGGATCGCGTGGTCTGCGGCGACGTCGGTTTCGGCAAGACCGAAGTCGCAGTGCGCGCCGCGTTCGTCGCCTCGAGCGCAGGCAAGCAGGTCGCCGTGCTGGTGCCAACCACGTTGCTCGCGCAGCAGCACGGGCAGACGTTCCGCGACCGTTTCGCCGACTGGCCAATGCGCGTCGAGGTGATTTCGCGCTTCCGTTCGACTGCCGAGATAAAGACAGTCCTCAACGAACTCGCAGAAGGCCGCGTCGACGTCATCGTCGGCACCCATCGTTTGCTGCAGAAGGACGTGAGGTTCAAAGACCTCGGCCTGGTGATCGTCGATGAAGAACAGCGCTTCGGCGTGCAGCAAAAAGAAGCGCTGAAGAAACTGCGCGCCGAGGTCAACCTGCTGACCCTCACCGCGACGCCGATCCCGCGCACGTTGAACATGGCGATGGCGGGGCTGCGCGAGTTGTCGCTGATCGCGACCGCGCCTGCGCACCGGCTCGCGGTAAAAACCTTCCTGACGCCGTGGGACCCAGCGCTGTTGAAGGAAGCGTTCCAGCGCGAGATTTCGCGCGGCGGCCAGATCTACTTCCTGCACAACCAGGTCGAAAGCATCGAGCGCATGGCGCGCACGCTCGGCGAACTGATGCCCGAAGCGCGCATCCGCGTCGGCCACGGCCAGATGCCCGAACGCGAACTCGAACAGGTCATGCTCGACTTCCAACGCCAGCGCTTCAACGTGCTGCTGTGCACGACGATCATCGAGTCGGGTATCGACATCCCGAACGCGAACACGATCATCATCGACCGCGCAGACCGTTTCGGACTCGCACAGCTGCACCAGCTGCGCGGACGCGTCGGCCGTTCGCACCATCGCGCTTACGCGTATCTCGTCGTGCCCGACAAGAAATCGCTGACCGGCGACGCGGCCAAGCGCCTCGAAGCGATCGCTGCACTCGACGAACTCGGCGCTGGCTTCACTCTCGCAACGCACGACCTCGAAATCCGTGGCGCAGGCGAATTGCTCGGCGCCGAGCAGAGCGGACAGATCGCCGAAGTCGGATTCAGTCTCTACACCGAACTGCTCGAACGCGCGGTGCGCTCGATCCGCGACGGCCACCTGCCCGACATGGATGCCGAGGTGGATCACGGCGCCTTGATCGAACTGCACATTCCCGCGCTGATCCCTGAGGATTACCAGCCCGACGTCCACGCGCGGCTCATGCTGTACAAGCGCATCGCGAGTGCGCGCGACCTGGATGCATTGCGCGAACTGCAGGTCGAGATGATCGACCGCTTCGGCCTGCTGCCCGACCAGGCCAAGCATCTGTTCGCGATCACCGAACTCAAGCTCGCCGCCACCAGACTCGGCATCCGCAAGCTCGACCTCGGCGCGAACGGCGGCCGCGTCCTGTTCACTTCGAAACCGAACATCGACCCGATGTCGGTGATCCAGTTGATCCAGAAGCAGCCTAAGAACTACCAGCTCGACGGGCCGGACAAGTTGCGGATCAAGGTGGAGATGCCGGATGCGGCAGCGCGGATCGCAGCGGCACGCGGGCTGTTGCTGATGCTGGGCAAGCCGATGTAGCGTGCGCTATGCGCACGGCTTCCTTCAGCCAAGGTGTACGCACAGCCGACGCTACCTGCCAACGATGAGGCACATGGACAAACGCGAACTTTCACGGATGCTGTTGCGAACCAACACCGCTCGGCCAGAGTGAGTCAAAAGGCAGCCTGATGAAAAAAGCTCCCAAACCCAGCGAACACATCCTCACCCTCTCCTGCCCGGATCGGCGCGGCATCGTCAGGGCGGTCTCCGGTTTGCTCGCCGACAACGGCTGCAACATTCTCGACAGCGCGCAGTTCTACGACGTCGCGAGCGGCGTGTTCTACATGCGCGTGCACTTCGTCGATGAAACCGGCGGCGGACGCGAGCTGCCTGCGAAGTTCACGACGCTGGGAGATGAGTTCGCGATGGACTGGCGCCTCCACGACGCCGGCTGCAAGCCGCGCTTGCTGTTGATGGTGTCGAAGACCGGGCATTGCCTCAACGATCTGTTGTTCCGCCATTCCCGCGGATTGATCCACGCGGACATTGCCGCTGTCGTGTCCAACCACGAGGACTTCCGCGCGCTCACGGAATCGCATGGAATCCCGTTCCACTACCTGCCCGTGTCCGCAGAAACCCGTGCGACGCAGGAACAGCAGCTGTTGCAATTGATAGCGGACGAACGCATCGACCTCATCGTGCTCGCCCGCTACATGCAGGTGCTGTCGCCGGAACTCTGCCGTGCGCTGCGCGGGCGCGCGATCAACATCCACCACTCTTTCCTGCCGAGCTTCAAGGGCGCGCATCCGTATGCGCAAGCGCACGCACGCGGCGTGAAGTTGATCGGCGCGACCGCACACTTCGTCACCGATGCCCTCGACGAGGGCCCGATCATCGAACAGGATGTGATCCGCGTCGGCCACGCGATGAGCGCGAAGGAATTCACCGCGATGGGCCGCGACGTCGAGTCCGTTGTACTGGCGCGGGCGGTGAACTGGTTCGTGCAGCACCGCATCCTGCTCAACGGCGACAAGACGATCATCTTCCGCTGAGCGCGGAGACGAGCCGATGGAGATCCGAATCGATGCATTGCGCAGCCCCGGGATCATCGAATTGCTGCGCGAGCATTTGCACGGCATGGCCTTGCATTCCCCGCCCGAGAGCATCCACGCCCTCGATCTCGACGCGCTGCGCAAGCCGGACATCACGTTCTGGAGCGCCTGGGAGGATTCCGGATTGATGGGTTGCGGCGCACTCAAGCAACTCGACCCGCTGCATGGCGAGATCAAGTCGATGCGCACGGCTTCGACGCATTTGCGCAAGGGCGTCGCGGCGAAACTGCTGCAGCACATCCTTGAAGAGGCCGGCCGCCGTTGCTATCGCCGGCTCAGCCTGGAAACCGGTTCGATGGAGGCATTCGTGTCTGCGCACAGGCTCTATGCCGGTTTCGGTTTCAGACCATGCGGGCCGTTTGCAGGCTATGCGGAGGATCCCTGCAGCGTGTTCATGACCAGGGAACTGTAGGGTGTCGCGCACATTGGCGTTCTCGCTCACTCTGTTGGCGATGATCGCGTTCGCCGGCAATTCGCTGCTGTGCCGATTGGCGCTGAAGAGCACGACCATCGACGCAGCGAGCTTCACGTCGATCCGCATCGTCACGGGCGCGCTCGCGTTGTGGCTGATCGTGCGGCTGCGCGGTGAAACGCGTGGCGCTGCCGGGAGCTGGGCGTCGGCGTTCGCGTTATTCGTGTATGCGGCATGCTTTTCGTATGCGTACATCAGCTTGCCGGCGGCGACCGGCGCGTTGCTGCTGTTCGGGGCCGTGCAGGTGACGATGATCGGTTACGGGCTGTGGACCGGCGAACGGTTGGGCCTGCGTCAATCCGCAGGACTGACCTGCGCATCCTCCGGATTGGTATTCCTGATGCTGCCCGGCCTGGTTTCGCCGGATACGATCGCTCCACCGCTGCTTTCATCGGTGCTGATGCTGTCCGCCGGCGTCGCATGGGGCGTGTACTCGCTGCGCGGCAAGGGCGTCGTCGATCCGACTGGGGCGACGATGGGAAATTTCCTGCGCGCTGTCCCTCTTGCGGCGGCGCTGAGCGCGACGGCATTTCCGTGGATCTCGCTTGATCGCGATGGTGTCTGCTATGCGATTGCTTCGGGCGCGCTGACATCAGGCATCGGCTACGCGATCTGGTACACCGCGCTGCGTGGCCTGAAAGCCACGAGTGCGGCAGCAGTGCAACTCAGCGTGCCGGTCTTCGCGGCCATCGGCGGCATCGTTTTCCTCGGCGAAGCGATCAGCCTTCGCCTGATGGTCGCCTCGACGGCTATCCTCGGCGGAATCGCGCTCGTCATCGTCGAGCGATATGCGATACGCAGACGCGACCATTGATGTCGGACAACCCATCCATCCCCTTCCGATCTTTCCATCGCCTCCGCATACAATAGGCAACGCATGACAAGTTACAGCGAACTGGATCCAGCCCCGATTGCCGCGACGATCGAACTGCTTGCACGGCGCGTCCATGAACGATTTCCCGAGTCGAGCCTGGGCAAGGTCGCGACCGAACTGGTTCGCGTGTCGGATCAAAACCAGTCTGCCATCGAGCACCTGCGACGTCCTCTGTGGTGGGTACGCGCGCTGACGTTCTTCACGATCGGGCTGTTGCTCGCGCTCGTTCTCTGGGCCGTGTTCCAGCTCGCAGGCATGTCGAAGGGAGGAGCGGTCAATGTGGCCGACTTTCTGCAGGCCATCGATGCGGCGACCAACCAGCTGCTGTTCCTCGGCCTGACGGTCGTGTTCCTGATGTCGCTGGAAAACCGCATCAAACGACGGACTGCGCTGCGCATGCTGCATCGCTTCCGCAGCATTGCCCACATCGTGGACATGCACCAGCTCACCAAGGACCCGGAGTCCGTGCTGCGACCACTCGCGAGCACCGCATCGTCCCCATTGCGCACACTGTCCCGGGACCAACTCGCGCGTTACCTCGACTACTGCTCCGAACTGCTGGCGTTGACCAGCAAACTCGCTGCACTGCATGCGCAGCATCTGCAGGACCCGGTCGTGCTCGATGCGGTCAACGACATCGAAAGCCTGACAGCCGATCTCTCGCGCAAGATCTGGCAGAAGATCACCATTCTCGATCGGTAACGCGCTTGGCCCCCGCGGCGCTGGCATGCGCTCCGGCACCGGCCCGCAGGCGTGCTGGAGATCCCCACGCCTGCATTTCTTGTTTGGTAAAGTTCAGCATCACAGGCAACCGGCTCAACCTTCCGTGACGCCTCCCAAACGACTGCCCGTTTCGCTGGCCAGCTCGCTGCTGCTTGCGATGACAACCATGACCGCCTGTCAGCGCGTGTCATCCGCGGTGCCGCTGGCACCGGAACTTGCGGCGATCCAATGTCCGGCCGATGCGGCGGAGCATGCGAGCGCGATGTTCGGCAAGGCCGAGCTGACCTTCGTCTGCATCGACAAGAAACTGGCCGATACGCCAAGCCTGCTGCGATGCGATCTGGAAAGCCGGCCCATGATCTGCGAGGACGCAGGCACGATCATCCTGCGTCACAACGCGACGGGCGTGGTGTATGCCGGATCGCTACCGGTCGAACTCAAGAAACTCGATCCGCCAGGATCGGGATCTACCGACGATTCGGAGCTGATCGTCTACTTCCATAGCTGGCCGCCGCGCACGCCGACCTTCGATGCGGTGGAAACGAACTGGCGGTTCCTGATTGCAGACGGAAGCGATCTGTTGCCGCATGGCTTCAGCTTCGTCAAAGGCACGCTGTGCAACAGGGCAGCGACCGTGCTCCAGACCGGCGTGTGCAATCTGGAAGCGCGCACGACCTCGCTGTACTGGAACATTTCCATTTCCGTCCGGCACAAGGAGGGAACGCCGATTCCAGCCGAGGAATACCGCACCGAACTTGCCTTCTGGCTGAAGCACCTCGGGCGAATGGTCGTCGATCCGAAAGATTGACGAACAATCAAGACATTCATCGGCAAGACATTGCCTTGAACCCATGGATCTCGCCGATATAACGTATCCATCCTGCGCGGCTATTGCGGAAGAATTCCGGATTCGCGGCAAGCAACACGCAATGGAAAGTGATAATGTTGATTCCGCTCCATGCGCACCGAACTCGTCACCACCGTCAAGCATCAGTCTACTGAATCGCCCGTAGCGAGTTCGCAGTTGCGGAAGACCGCGCGCTGTCGCGATCACGAGCCGAGGTGCGTCTCGCACGATGGCTGAAAAACTGGCCCAAGCCGATTCCGAGCGATCCGGACGCCACGGCCACAAACCTCACCTAACCTAATGGCACGCTTTCGGAGCGTCGCTACGCAGGATCGATTCGGATAGCGTGCGCGACGTGAATGCGTGCG
The DNA here is from genome assembly GCA_043747745.1 of Pseudomonadota bacterium. Classification (GTDB taxonomy): domain Bacteria; phylum Pseudomonadota; class Gammaproteobacteria; order Xanthomonadales; family Xanthomonadaceae; genus SZAS-103. Next base: position 36,908 of record JAYTOP010000096.1, on the reverse strand, counting down.
GCTGCGCGCCCCGCGGCTGCACCCAAAACAACACCAACAGGAGCCTGAATTTCTTTCATGAAGAACCGTTGACGCGGTGACTGGATAACCTGCCATCGGACATCTTCACCATCATGTTCAATGCATGACGCAACACACAACGCAACAAACCACCTACAAGATCGGAGCACCAACGTGGACGAAGTACTCAGTCACCCCTACATCATCGGCGGCGTCGTCGCCTTCATCCTTCTCATCTTCTTCTGGAAAGCTTTTCTCTGGATTTTCGGCATCATCATCGTTCCCGACGACAGCCTCGGCACGGTGACCAAGAAATTCGTGATCTTCGGCAGCCACCGCAACCTGCCTGATGGGCAGATCGTTGCGCTCGAAGGCGAGGCCGGTTACCAAGCCGACACACTGTCGCCGGGCCTGCACATGGGCCTGTGGCCATGGCAATACGCGATCGAACTGATCAAGTTCACGATGATCCCGCAAGGCCAGATCGGCGTCGTGCAGGCCTGCGACGGCAAGCCCCTGCCCCGTGGTCGCGTGATTGCGCGCGACCTCGATTGCAACTACTTCCAGGACGCGCGTGCGTTCCTGACCGGTGGCGGCGAGCGCGGCCCGCAGATGAAGGTCGTGCCGCCCGGCACCTACCGCATCAACCCGCTGCTGTTCACGGTGAAGCTCGCCGATGCGACCGAGATCCCACAGGGCAAGCTCGGCGTGGTCGAGGCGCACGACGGCAATCCGCTGCCGGTCGGCCGCGTCATCGCGAAGGGAATCAGCTGCGATTCCTACCAGGATGCAAAGGCGTTCCTTGACGGCGGCGGCGAGCGCGGCCCGCAAATCAAGATCATTCCGCCTGGCAACTACCGCATCAATCCGGTCCTGTTCGATGTGCGTCTCAACGACGTGATGGATATCCCGGAAAACAAGATCGGCGTCGTGACGACCAAGGAAGGCGCGCCACTCCCGACTGGTGAAATCGCCGGCGGCGAAGTCGAAGGACACAACATGTACCAAGACCCGGACAAGTTCATCGCCAATGGCGGCACCAAGGGTCTTCAGGAACAAGTCCTGCTTGCGGGCCGCTACTTCCTCAATCCGCGTTTCGTCACCGTCGAAGTCGTCGAGATGTCCACGGTTCCGATCGCGAACGTCGGCGTGGTCATCGCCTACATCGGCAAGGAAGGCAAGGACGTCACCGGCGACACGTTCAAGCACGGCAACCTCGTGTCGCGCGGCGAGAAGGGCGTGTGGGTCGATCCGCTCGATCCGGGCAAGTACCCGATCAACCCGAACACGCACAAGGTCGTCAACGTGCCGACCGCGAACGTGGTGCTGAACTGGGCGACCGGGAAGACCGAAGCGCATCGCCTCGATGCGAACCTGTCGACGATCACCGTGCGTTCCGCTGACGGCTTCAAGTTCAACCTCGACGTGTCGCAGATCATCCACATCCCGCGCAACGACGCGCCGAAGGTGATCGCGCGCTTTGGCGACATGAGCGCGCTCGTCACTCAGGTACTCGAACCCACGATCGGCAACTATTTCCGCAACGCCGCGCAGGGCAGCGACATCATCGACTTCCTGAAAAACCGTTCCGCCCGCCAGGGCGAGGCGCGCGAAGCGATCTCGACTGCGCTTAAAGAATACAACGTCGGCGCGGTGGATACGCTGATCGGCGACATCGTTCCGCCGGATGAACTCATGAGGACGTTGACGGACCGCAAGATCGCCGAGCAGGAACGGGTGACGTACGAAACCCAACGCCAGGCCCAGAGTGTGCGCCAGGAACTGCAGCAGGCAACGGCGCTGGCAGATACCCAGGCACGCGTCGTCGATGCCGAGCGGAAGGTCACCATCGCCGGCTTCGAGGCCAGTGCATCGGTCAAGTTCGCCGAAGGCAACGCGATGTCCAAGACCATCAATGCGGAAGCCGACGCCAAGGTGCTGCGCACCGTCGGTGAAGCCGAAGGCGCGAAGATCAAGGCCGTCGGTGGTGCCGAAGCCGAGGTCATCAGGCTCAAGGTGTTGTCGATGGAAGCTGGCAACTTTGCCGTCGTGCAGGTCGCCGAAGCACTTGCCAAGGGTGGCGTCAAGATCGTCCCGGACATCGTCGCCGGTGGCGGCGCGGATGGAATGGGCGGCGGGCTCGTGAATGTCCTGCTGGGGAACATGTTGTACCAGGAGCGCAAGGACGCAAAGGCGAACAAGCCCGATCAGGCGACGTAAGCTTCAATCGCGAAGACAAGGGCGGAGGTGGTTGGCTTCAGCCGATTACCTCCTTTCTTTTATGGATGAAAAGGGGACGCCGACAGTTAGATTTGCGGAAATGTTCAGTCGTCTCCGGCCCTGTTCACCAGCGAGGCTCTGTCATGACAGACGAAGAATTGCCCATCGCGCAAGAAGCGATCCGGTTGGCCAAACAGGGGGGCATGCCGGGGCAGAAAATGATGGAACACATCGTGGCAGGCAAGGTCTACGTCCCGCTGTTCGTGCCGCCCGACATCGTGGACGGCCGCATCGCAGGCTCGCGACCCGTGATCGTTGCCAGGGCCGATGGCTCGTAAAGGCTGATCGCATTCACTATCAAGGCGCTGGCATCAGCCTATTGCGGCAAGAATCCGAACCACGGCTTCTACATGACTGTGGACACGCCCTGGTTTTTGCGAAACATTCCCCCGGAAAGCAGTATCGTGTTCAACCTGCGCACCGACGAAATCCTCGAGTGGAACGCGCAAGCTCTCGCGAAGTACAAGCAGGATGTGCTGGGGTGGTAGCCCGCTTGCCTGTCCGACACGACGCTCCCGCAACAGGGTCCGCTTCGCTGCCGTAGAGCTGAGCCAGGACCGCCTCTTCGTCTGCCCAACGTCGGACACATGCTCATGCGCACCGCACTTCTTTTTATCGGTCTCCTCGCAATCGCAGCAACCACCTCGATTCGCGCTGCTGAAGCCGAACGAGCCGCGCACACTGCGTTCAAGGGAATCGAACTCTACAGCTGGAAGGACGCGGCAACGGGGTCGTGGCATTTCTCGTTGCTTCCGGGCACAAACCGCAACAAGACAGCGACTGAAATCACTGCCCCGTCGCAGGTGATCGCCGACGTGCACAAGCTGGAGCAGCGTCTGGCGCGACTGGCGAAGGGCGAACAGGTCTTCTGGAGCAGCCCCAACGTCGGGAATTTTGCATTTCCGCCAACCGCTACCATCGATACGGTCGTGAAGTACGCGGCGACGTGCGACGTCAAAGTGGCTATCGTGCGGTGACATGCCCGGCAGCGGAAACGCAGCCACGAAGGCTCCAGCAAAAGTGTACACGTGTCACGTCGTGATCCAGCAACTTGCAAAGATCCATTCGCCGAAGGGATAGGTAGCGGAAGGAGGTCATCGTGACTCGGTCACAGGCATCGCGGAACTCTTCATGGGATCCAGTTCGCGTCGCATTGTTGTTCGCCGCGTTTGCGTCGTCATTCGCGAACGCCGCCACGCAAGACGCTGCAATCGCAGCCAATGCAATGCCACCGGACAGCCTGGCGTTCGTGGAAGGACACGCAATGATGGGCAGCGAAACGGTCACCTGGAAAGCGCCAGAACTCGTCTTTCTCGGGACGCAATCCACACGCGATGGAACCGGCAACGTCCGCAACTCTCGCCGCGCAAAGCCCGTGCCCGCAGATGCGTGGCAACGCTTCTGGTCCCGCGTCGATACTCTCGCCGTGTGGCAGTGGAAGGCAAGTTATACGAGCGAAGCAAGTAACCAGATGGACGGTGCGGCTTGGTCGCTCGAACTGACGCACGCAGGCCACCACGTCTCCGCAAAAGGCTACAACACACAACCTGAAACCTATGCTGCGTTTCGAGAGGCGCTCTATTTGCTGGCACCCTCGGCAACGGCAACAACAACGGCACCCCACTCATCACCCGCGACAAATCGCACGACCCATGTCCGATAGCAGTCGTGGTCGCGTATCCATTTGAGGATCGAGCATGTCGACCCGCTACGAATACCGCGTCTGTCAGCTGCAACAAGCCAAGGTCACCTTCGTCAACGGTGTCTGGGCTGGCAACAGGCCGATGGATCCGGCCCGAGCGGACGAAAGTCTCGCCGCGTGCAGCACGACCTGGGACTATCTCCACGATGCCGGCCGCGAAGGCTGGGATCTCGTCGCAATTAGCGTGACCGCGCAATCGCCGCCGCATGAAGTAACGAGTCTGCGGCTTGCGTATCGTCCTGGCGAACGCTACTCCCGAAGTCGTCGACGAGTCTGTTGATGCAGGCATGGAAACTCAAAGCGCCGAAGTCACTTCTCGTGGCACCCGCTGCGGCCGCCGGTCGCAAGCCACCCACGACGGCATCCGCGAAGAACAAGACGGTGAAATCCGCATGATCGAAATCGCACCACTCCGCGACGAAGACTGGCAGCGCTGGAACATCCTCGCTCGCGGATACAAGACGTTCTACGAAACGACCCTGTCCGACGCGGACTACGACCGCGCATGGGAGCGCATCATCGCGAACGACGGTATCCACGGACTTGGCGCCCATCTCGACGGGATACTTGTCGGAATCACCCACTACTTCTTCCACACGAGCACATGGGCGAAGGACGTCTGCTATCTGCAGGACTTGTTCGTCGATGGCGACTTACGCGGCCAGGGCTTAGCGCGTGCGTTGATCGAGGACGTTGCGCGCGCGGCCCGCGAGCGCGGCGCCCGACACATGTACTGGAATACACGACACGACAACGCGACCGCGCGCGCGCTCTACGACAAGGTCGCCGTGCACAAGGGCTTCATCCGCTACGACTATCTTTTTTGAGATAGCTCTCCGAAGACGTCCATGAAACTCATCGCCACGAAACTCCCGACCAGCGAGAAATCGGACCGCCTCCAATGCGCGACGGCGACGAACTACCAGGCGGATTTGATCTGCTGAACGATGCAGGAGAATCGCATCATCAAACACGATTCAAGCCGGGGTCAGCGCATCCTGGTGCACGCCCGCGATTGAGCGTCCCGACGGGTCCGCCGCATTCGCAAACGACGCATCCCACGCAATCGCCGCCGGCGATGAGCACGCGATCGACTTTCCACCCGGCACCGTGCGCGCGCAGGCATCGCTTGGGAACGCTCGTTCAAACAGGCAGCGGTAGAAGTACGCTTCCTTCGTTTGCGGCGTGTTGATCGGGAAACGCCCGGCGGCCGTCGCGAATTCGCGGTCGCCGACATGCGTTTCGGCGTGCGCCTTGAGTCCATCGATCCAGCCGTAGCCGACGCCGTCGCTGAACTGTTCCTTCTGCCGCCACAGGATTTCCTTCGGCAGATAGCCTTCGAACGCCTCGCGCAGAACCGCCTTCTCGATGCGGCGCGCACCATCGGGTCCGATGCCTGCCCAGCCTTGATCAACCATTTTGAATTGCGCGTCCATGCGCATCGCGACGTCCATGAATTCGACATCGAGGAACGGCACGCGCGGCTCCACGCCCCAGGCCATCATCGACTTGTTCGCGCGCAGGCAATCGTAGCTGTGCAGCGCATCGAGCTTGCGCACGAGCTCCTCGTGGAATGCGCGCGCGTTCGGTGCCTTGTGGAAGTAGAGATATCCGCCGAAGATTTCGTCGCTGCCCTCGCCCGACAGCACCATCTTCACGCCCATCGCCTTGATGCGCCGCGCGAGCAGGTACATCGGCGTGGATGCGCGAATCGTCGTGACGTCGTAGGTCTCGACATGGCGGATCACTTCGGGCAACGCGTCGAGTCCTTCCTCGAACGTGTACTTGAAGCCGTGGTGCACGGTGCCGAGCGCTTCCGCGGCGATCTCTGCTGCGGCGAGGTCAGGCGAGCCTTCCAGACCGATCGCGAAAGAATGCAGGCGCGGCCACCACGCTTCGGTCTGGTCGTCTTCCTCGACGCGCTTGCGTGCGAAACGCGCCGCGCAGGCCGCGACCAGCGATGAATCCAGGCCGCCCGACAACAAGACTCCGTACGGTACGTCGCTCATCATCTGCCGATGCACCGCGCTCTCGAAGGCTTCGCGCAATTCCTGCGCGGACACTGCGACGCCAGCGACCGCGTCGTAATCGCGCCACGGTTTGTCGTAGTACTTCACGCACTCGCCGGTGGCACTGTCGTACCAGTGGCCCGGTGGAAACGCGGCGACGTCGTCGCAGATGCGCGCGAGCGCCTTCATCTCCGAGGCGACCCACAAGCGGCCATCACCATCGTGGCCCCAGTACAGCGGACACACGCCCATGTGGTCGCGAGCGATCACGACGCGCTGCCGCGCGCGATCCCACAGCGCCAGCGCGAAGATGCCATTGATCCTGTCGATCCACGCGCCCACGTCGGCGCACTCCGCATACAGCGCGTTGATGACTTCGCAATCGGATTTGGTCTGGAATGCGTATGGCTCTGACAAATGTTTCTCGAGGTCGCGGTGGTTGTAGATCTCGCCGTTTACCGCGAGCACCAATTGGCCATCGAGCGAACGCAGCGGCTGCGAACCACCCGCCGGATCGACGATCGCGAGCCGTTCGTGGACGAGGATCGCGGCCTGGTCCACGTGCACACCGCTCCAGTCGGGACCGCGATGGCGTTGTTGCGCCGACAACGACAAGGCCAATGGTCGCAACAGCGAAATATCAGTACCGCTACGGAAATCGAAGACGCCGAGGATGGAGCACATGGAGGAAGTTCCCTGATGGTAAAAGAAGCTTTTCGTTGAAAGTCCGGCCATGGATGGCCGGGTCGTTGTGCAGGAAAGCGCATGAAACAAACCACAGAAAAGCAAAAAGCCCGCATCGTTGGATGCAGGCTTGAGTGATGAGCGGTGTGGACGTTCTACGCGCTAATCGCCGGCCTGCTGGAGGTTGGCGTTATTGTTGCGATTGAGGTTGTTCGAAAGCGCGTGTGCGTGCGCACCGACGGGGTCGGCGACGAAACGGGCAGTGGCGTAAACGAAGCACATGGGTCGATCCTGCCGCATCCGCAGGCCATAGGCAAGCATCACCCGGCCGCGCGCGGCATCCGCTAAGCTCGCGGCTTCGGCGGAGAGCACACATGATCCGATGGCTCAAGCGCGGCGCATTCGTCCTGTCGATACTCGTCGTCCTCGCATTCCTTACAGGCTGGTGGCTGCTGCATGGCAGTCTCGCAACACTCGATGGCGACATCGCACTGCCCGGCTTGTCAGCACCAGCGAGCATCGAGCGCGATGCGCTCGGTGTCGTCACCATCCACGCCGCAAACGAGATCGACGCGATGCGCGCACTCGGCTACGTGCACGCGCAGGAACGCTTCTTCGAGATGGACCTGCTGCGGCGCTCGGCGGCTGGCGAGTTGTCGGAACTGTTCGGCAAGATCGCACTCGAGGTGGACAAGCAGCATCGCATCCATCGATTGCGCGCACGTGCGCTCGACAATCTCACCACGATCGCTGGCGACAAGATGCCGCAGCTCCAAGCCTATACGGACGGCGTCAACGCAGGACTTGCCGACCTTCATGTCCGCCCGTGGCCTTACCTGCTGCTGCGATCGAAACCAGAACCCTGGCAGCTGACCGACACGGCGCTCGCTGGTTACGCCATGTTCTTCGACCTGCAGGGCGGCACCGACGAACGTGAGCTCGCGTTGTGGCGGATCAGGCAGGTTGTGCCACCCGCGCTTTACAAACTCATCGCCGCCGACGGCACTGAATGGGACGCGCCACTGGAAGGTGCAGCACGAGGTAATGCTGCATTACAAGATGCCGCGACACTCGACCTGCGCAAGTTGCCTGCGCCAGGCATCGACGGCAGTCCGCCGTACGTCGATCCGAACGCGCCCGGCAGCAACAGCTTCGCAGTCGCTGGCGCACTGACGAAGGACGGCCGCGCGATCGTCGCGAACGACATGCACCTCGGCCTGCGCGCTCCGAATATCTGGTTCCGCGCGCGTCTGCTGTATGGCGATCCGAAGGCGCAGGACGGCAAGGTCGATGTCAGCGGCTTCACCCTGCCCGGCGTGCCGGGCGTGATCGTCGGCAGCAACACGCATGTCGCTTGGGGATTCACGAACAGCTATGGCGACTGGGCAGATTGGGTGCAGGACTGCGACGAGACAGACTCAATGTGCCGACTAAGCAATACATCGACAGAGGTCCATAACGAGACAATCTTGGTGAAGAGCGAGCCATCTGTCGTATTGAAAGTTAGCGAGCGTGGGGAAGGCACGCGAATGCCGGACATCGCAGGCGCGAATGCCAAGCTCTCGCTCCGATGGACCACTCAATTTTCTGGCGCGCTAACGCTTGCGTCTAGTGATATGGCAATCGCGAAGGACGTCAACGCGGGAGTACGGCTCATGAATCATGCGGGGATTCCAGCTCAAAACCTGCTGATTGCCGATCGGAGCGGACACATTGCATGGACGATTGCAGGCCGTATCCCGGCAGCTTTTTCCGGCCAAATGTGCGATCGAACGTCACCGGAGAGATTTTCAATGGTTAGTATTCACGATCCACTCCCTCCCGGAAGCGCCCCTCAGCAAGTCGCATCGCCGCCGCAGCATAGGCCCGACGAATGCGTATCAATGGGTAATCCGTATGGTGTGACTGACACAACGGAATGGATGGAAGCCAACCCAGCGATCTTCAACCCGCCATCCAATCGCCTCTGGACCGCCAACAACCGCGTCACCGACGGCACCGACCTCCATACCATCGGCGACTCCGGCTACGCCCTCGGCGCGCGCGCGAAGCAGATCCGCGACGACCTGTTCGCGAAAGACCAGTTCACCGAGAAGGACCTGCTCGCGATCCAGCTCGACGACCGCACGCTGTTCCTCGAACGCTGGTGGAAGCAGTTGCGCGCACTCGTGCAGTCGTCGAAGGATCCCGCGCTGCAGCGCATCGAGGCCGCGACGCGACAATGGGACGCACACGCTTCCGCTGATGCGGTGAGCTATCGCATCGTGCGGGCGTGGCGGCTTGCGGTGCTTGATCGCATCGAGAAAGGATTGATGGCACCGGCGCAAGTCGCGCTCGACAAGGAGTTCGTGACACCGCAACTCGATCAGCTTGAAGGCGTCGCGTGGGAACTCGTGACGCAACGCCCCGCCAATCTTCTTCCCCGCAAATATGATTCGTGGAACAGCCTCCTCGCCGATGCCGCGCACCAAGCGGATACCGATCTCGAAAAACACGGCCCGCTCGCGCAACGCGCTTGGGGCGAACGCAACACCGCCGCAATCTGCCATCCGCTCGCCGGCGCGCTGCCTTCCTTCCTGAAAGGTTTCCTGTGCATGCCGGCCGACGCATTGCCGGGCGACTCGAACATGCCGCGCGTTGCTGCGCCCGACTTCGGCGCATCCGAACGCATGGTGGTGTCGCCGGGCCACGAGGCCGACGGCATCATCGAAATGCCGGCAGGACAAAGCGGCAATCCACTCTCGCCGTTCTGGGGCACCGGCCATGCGGCATGGGTGCGTGGCGAGCCGACGCCGTTCCTGCCGGGTCCGACCACCCATACGCTGCGGCTGGTGCCGATGCATTGATGCGTCGCCGATGGCAGATGCACAACGTCAATGGCTGAGCTAATCTCGAAACGTTCCTCCCCCATGCAGGCCGCACCATGAAACCGTCGCCTTCCGTCACGCGCATGTTCGCGACCTGTCTGGTCTTGTCGTTTGCTGCAGCCGTGTCCGGCTGCGGCGGTGGCGGCGGAGGCACTTCCGGGGCAATCGCGCCGCCCGCTCCACCTCCACCCCCGCCGCCTCCCCCGCCACCACCGATCCTCGATCCGCTGTACATGGTGTCGGCCGCATCGCCGTTCACGGCTGGCTGCGATGGCGTGCCTGCGGACGGCACGCTGTATGTCAACTCGGAAGTCGAACCGTACGTCGCGGTCAATCCGCAGAATTCGAACAACATCGTCGGCGTGTGGCAGCAGGATCGCTGGTCCACCGGCGGCGCGCGCGGCCTGATGAGCGGCGTCTCGTTCGATGGCGGCAAGACCTGGAGCAGAAAGCCGCTGCCGTTCTCGCGCTGCGGTGGCGGCAACGCCGGCAATGGCGGCGACTATCCGCGCGCATCCGATCCGTGGGTGACGTTCGGACCCAATGGCATCGCGTACACGATCTCGATTTCGTTCAATGGCGGCATCCAGACGGTCGGATCGACCAGCGCGGTGCTCGCCAGTCGTTCGCTCGATGGCGGCAAGACGTGGAGCAATCCGGCGACGCTGATCCTCGACGGCGCTGATTCCTTCAACGACAAGGAGGCGATCACCGCCGACCCGGTCACCCCGAATTTTGCATATGCAATCTGGGATCGGTTGCCGCCCGGCGGCGGCGGCCCGGCGATGTTCGCGCGCACAACCGACGGCGGCGTCACCTGGGAACCGGCGCGTGCGATCTACGATCCGGGCCCGACTGGCCAGACGTTGGGCAACGAGATCGTGGTGCTGCCGAACGGCACGCTGATCGACATGTTTACCCAGATCAATACCGCCGCGAACGGAACCAGCACGACCGTGATCGCCGTCGTTCGCTCGACCGACAAGGGTCTGCACTGGTCCGCGCCGGTCAAGGTCGCCGACCTGCTATCGGTCGGCACCAAGGACCCTGAAACCGGCACGGCTGTTCGCGATGGATCGATCGTTCCGCAGCTCGCAGTGGGCCCGACAGGCTTGCTGTTCCTGGTCTGGGCCGACGCGCGCTTCACCACGGGCAGCTTCGATGCCATCGCGCTGTCGCGGTCCAGCGACGGTGGACTGACATGGAGCGCGCCGGTGCGCGTCAACAGCAGCACGAGTGTCGCTGCGTTCGAACCAAGTGTGCACGTGCGCCCCGATGGTCTGATCGGCGTGACCTACTACGACTTCCGCAACAACACTGCGGATGCGGCGACGCTGCCGACGATCCTCTGGCTGGCGCGTTCGAACGATGCGGTGACCTGGCGCGAAAGCGCGATCGCCGGACCGTTCGATCTGGAGACGGCACCGACTGCCGAAGGGTTGTTCATAGGCGACTACCAGGGGCTGTCGAGTCTAGGCAACGTGATCGAGCCGTTCTTCGTGCAGACCAACAGCGGCAACTTGAACAACCGCACCGATGTGTTCTCGGCACCTGCGGTTTCGGTCACGTCGATGGTCCAGTTGCTGGCGCGCACAATGGGGATGACCGCGCAATCGACGACATCGGTGCGGATGACCGCGGACTTCCGCAAGCGCGTGTCCGCCAATATCAATCACGCGATGGAACGCCGCGAAGTGCAGTGGCGCAATGCGATCCGCAAGCGCCAGGGTTTGCCGTCGCTGCAACCGCAGTAACGATAGCATGGTGCGCGACACCGCCCCTTCCCGTTCAAGGGGAGGGGTTCAAGGCCCTTTCAACTGCCCAGCAAGCGCTCCGCAATCGCCTGGAAGATCGCCGGCAGGCGTTCGAGTTCGTCCAGCGCGACGCGTTCGTTGACCTTGTGGATGCTCGCATTGACCGGGCCGAACTCGATCACCTCCGCGCCGAGCGGCGCGATGAAGCGCGCGTCGGAGGTGCCGCCGCCCGTGCTCTCTTCCGGAACCGTACCGCAATGTTCGCGCAGCACGTCGCGCACGACTTCGCGCAGCCGCCCATCGTGGGTCAGGAACGGTTCGCCGCCGCGATGCCAGCGGATGTCGTAGTCGAGCCCGTGCCGATCGAGCAGCGCATGCACTTCGTGTTCAAGCGCATCCGCTCGCCAGCCCGGGTTGTAGCGGAAGTTGAACACGACCTCGCACGCACCCGGGATCACGTTGTTCGCGCCGGTGCCCGAATGGATGTTGGAGACCTGCAGGCTGCTCGGCGGGAAGTCGCCTGCTGAGCCGGGATGCGCGGCGTCGAGCGCATAGCCTTCGTCCCAGCGCCGCGCAGTGAGTTCGGCGAGCGCAGGCATCGCCTGATGGATCGGATTGCGCGCACGTTCCGGATACGCGACATGCCCCTGCACGCCGCGCACGGTCAATGTCGCCGACAGCGTGCCGCGCCGGCCCACGCGAACCAGGTCGCCGAGCTGCTGCATCGACGACGGCTCGCCGGTGACGCAGAAATCAATGCGCTGCCCGGTCGTGCGGAAATGTTCGGCAACGCGGCGCACGCCGTCGATCGCGTCGCCCTCCTCGTCCGAGGTCAGCAACAACGCGACGGTACCCGGATGTTGCGAGTGCGCAGCGACGAAGGATTCGAGCGCGCAAACCATTGCGGCAACGCCGCTCTTCATGTCCGCCGCGCCGCGCCCGTACAGGAAGCCATCGCGGATTTCGGGAACGAACGGATCGCTGGCCCATGCCTCGCGCGGCCCCGGCGGCACGACGTCCGTGTGGCCAAGGAAGCACAGCACCGGCGCACCAGTGCCGTGCGTGGCCCAGAGATTCTTCACGTCGCCGAAATCGATCTGCTCACAGTGGAAGCCAGCGCGTGCGAGGCGTTCGGCGAGCATCGTCTGGCATCCCGCGTCGTCGGGCGTCACCGATGTGCGGCGGATCAATTCAGTCGTGAGGGCGAGTACGTCGCTCATTTGCGGTCCTGAGCCTGTCGACGGGCGAAGCGTTGCTTGAACAGATTGTCGGTGAAACCAACCGACACGACGCCATCATCTGTCACTACCACCGGACGCTTGACGAGTTGCGGATATTCCTTGATCAGCAGCGTCCATTCCGGGTCGCTCTGCGGCGTCTTGCGCGCGACCGGCAACGTACGCCATGTCGTCGATGCGCGATTCACAAGCTTGTCCCAGTCGCCGAGTTGTTTCGCCCAGTCCTTCAAGGTGTCGGCGGGCACGCGCTGGTCGCGGTAGTCCACGAACGCGTGCGCAACGTCGAAGCGCGTCAGCCAGTTGCGCGCTTTCTTGCATGTGTCGCAATTGGCGAGCCCGTAAAGCGTGGTCATGGAATCGATACGCCTGAAGTGGTCCCGTTGGCCGACCGCGCGCGCGTAACGCGCAACAATAGTTCCTCGATGATCGAATTCCTCGCAAATGGATTCCAGCCCGATGCGCGCCGTGGAAAGAACACGATTTCATTGCCGAAGCTGCAGGAACCGGCGAGTCGCAGGGCCGCATAGGTCCGCTTCGCATACCGGAACGTTCTCACGTTCTCGATGTCCGACAGTTGCAGGCGCTCCTCGATACCGGCTCGCCGAACGAGCAGGAACGCACCGCCATCGACGACTTCATCCATCAAGGTCCATTGTCTCTTCCTCCTGAAAACGAAAAATGCCAGTTCGAACAACAGGATGAAGGGAAGATCGAGCAACAAAGGCACGCCAATGAAGATTAGGCCGGCCAAAACGAACAGACGAGCTTCTCCTCCGTAACTCCACGCGGCATAACCGACCGGTAAAAAAACGCAGCAAACGAAAGCAGGCGCCATCGACCGAGGGAGTAGACCTGGCCGATCCGAAATCCTTGTCATATGGACGCCGTTCGCGGACGTGCTTGCCATGGCGTCATTCCCCCGCCCGCAGCAACTCATTGACCGAAGTCTTCGACCGCGTGCGCTCATCGACCTGCTTGACTATCACCGCGCAATACAGCGAATGCGATCCGTCGGCCGCTGGCAGCGAGCCCGACACTACGACGCTTCCGGCCGGAACGCGCCCATACGAAATCATCTTCGTCGCGCGGTCGTAGATGCGTGTGGACTGGCCGAGGAAGACGCCCATGCCGATCACGCTGCCGCGTTCGACGATCACGCCTTCGACGACTTCCGAACGCGCGCCGATGAAGCAGTCGTCCTCGATGATCGTCGGCGCGGCCTGCAAAGGTTCGAGCACGCCGCCGATGCCGGCGCCGCCGGACAAATGGCAACGCGCGCCGATCTGCGCACACGAGCCGACCGTCGCCCACGTATCCACCATCGTGCCGGCGCCGACGTGCGCGCCGATGTTCACGAAGCTCGGCAGCAATACGACATCGCGACCGAGGTGCGCGCCGCGACGCACGATCGCGCCCGGCACCACGCGTACGCCGAGCGCACGGAACGCATTGGCATCGAAGCCCTCGAAGCGCTGCGGGATCTTGTCCCAATACGGTGCCGGCGCACCCTGCTGGACCGCGTTCGGGATCACCCGGAAATACAGCAGCACGGCTTTCTTCAACCATTGGTTGACTGTCCATCCATTGGCCGATGGTTCGGCGACGCGCAGCGCACCGGCTTCGAGCCGTTCGATCACGCGGTCGATCGCGGGCCGCAGCGATTGCGAGACTTCGGTCGCAGTCAATGCATCGCGACGCTCCCAGGCGTCATCGATCAACGTACGCAATGCATCGTGGTTCATGCGTTCTCCATGTCAACTGTTGCGATCAATGCGGCGCGCAGGGTGTCCTGCTGCGCCGCGTCCAATGCTGTGTCGCGATCGTCGCTGATGAGGAAGAAATCTTCGACGCGCTCGCCGAATGTCGCGATGCGTGCATCATGCATGCGCAGGCGTTGCGCGCGAAGCACCTGCGCGACATCGGCCAGCAATCCGGGGCGGTCGCCCGCGACCAGGGTCATGCGCGTGAGCACGCCGGCATCGGAAAACTCGACGCGCGGCGCGGTATTGAAGTGGCGCAATCTGCTCGGCAGTGCGCGACGGGTCGGGCGCACGGTATCCGGATTCTGCATCGCGGCGCGTAACGATTCCACAACCTGATCGACGGACGGAGCGCGGTCGATCTGCGTCGGCAGTACTTGGAAACTGTCGATGACGCGGCCATCGTGCGTCGCCAGCGCGCGCGCTTCCAGGGTGCCCAGCCCGAGCCGGTCGAGCGTGGCGACGGCCGCCGCGAACAAGCCATCGCGATCGCGCGCGTGCACGAACACTTCGAGCAATCCGGTGGCGCCCAATGCGCGCACCGCAACCAGCGCATCGTCGGCATCCGCATGCGCGATGATCGCGGCGGTCTGCCATGCGATCTGCGCCGCGCGATAGCGCAGGAAGATCTCTTCCGGCAATCGCTTCCATGTCGATTCGATCGCGGCGGCGGCGCAGCCCTCGCCGCGCAACAGCGCAAGCGCGTCGGCGCGGGTTTCGGCGATGCGTTCGGCGGCGTGCACAGGATGCTCGAGGCCGCGACGCAGCGCGAAACGCGTCGCCGTGTAGAGGTCGGCGAACAGCCGGTCCTTCCACGCATTCCACAACTTCGGGCTGGTGCCGGCGATGTCGGCGCAAGTGAGCAAGTACAGGTAATCGAGGCGCTCGCGATCGGCCACGCGTTCAGCGAAACGGTTGATCACCGCAGGATCGGCGATGTCCTGCTTCTGCCCGGTCAACGACATCACGAGGTGCTCGCGCACCAGCCATGCGACCAGATCGATATCGGCGTCGGGCAGGCCATGCGCGACGCAGAAATCGCGCGCATCTTCTGCACCGAGTTCGGCGTGGTCGCCGCCGCGACCCTTGGCGATATCGTGGAACAGTCCAGCCAGCAACAGCAGTTCGGGTTTGCGCAAGCGCGGCCATACGGACTGCGCATGCGCAAACCGATCGGTTTCGGCACCGCTCGCGAAACCATCCATATGGCGCAGCACGGTCAAGGTGTGCTGATCGACGGTGAACACATGGAACAGGTCGTACTGCATGCGGCCGGACACCTTGCCGAAACTTGGCAGGTAACGCGAGAGCACGCCGAGCCGGGCCATGCGCGTGAGTGTCGCGACCGCATCGGGCCTGCGCAGCAAAGCGATGAACTGTGCGCGCAATTGCGGCGAGGCCTTGTCGTAGGACGGAATCCGCGACAACGCTTCGGCGAGCTTGCGCGCGGAATTCGAATGCAGTCCACGCAACTGCGGATGCGCGGCCCATGCGGCGAACAGGGCCATGCAGGCTTCGGCATCGGGCGGCGCGGGATCTGCGAACGCGAGGTATCCGTGCAGCGCGACGAAACCCTGCTGCAACGGGACCGGATCGACGCGCCCTTCGAGCTGTTCCTCGAAGCGTTGCAGCAGGCGCTCGTTGATCCGCAGCACTAGCGCGGCACTGCGGAAGAAACCCTGCATCAATTGTTCGACAGCAAGATTATCGCGGCGCTCGTCCACGTAACCAAGTCGGGCCGCAAGGGTTTTCTGATGATCGAACAGCAATCGTTCCTCGGGGCGGCCTGCGACCAGATGCAGCGCATAGCGCAGTCGCGCAAGAGCGCGCCCTTCACGTTCGAGCGCCGCATTCTCGTCTTCGCCTAGCTGGCCCAGCGGCACGAGTTCGGCAAGTCCGGGCGCACCGAGCACGCGCTGCGCCATCCAGCACAACGTTTGCAGATCGCGCAGCCCTCCGGGGCCGTCCTTGATGTTCGGTTCGAGGTTGTAGGCGGTGTCGTTGAAGCGCGCATGGCGGCGACGCTGCTCGTCACGCTTGCCCGCAAAGTAATCAGCAGCGGGCCACACCGCCGGCGGCGCGATCGCTGTGCGCAGGTGCTGCAGCGATGCCGGGTCGCCATGCAACAGGCGCGCTTCCATCAGCGCGGTCAATACGGTGATGTCGGCCGCAGCAGCGACCGTGCATTCGGCTGGCGTGCGCACCGCGTGACCGGTTTTCAGGCCCGCATCCCACAGCAGCGCGAAGAAACGCGACAACGCGTCCTGCTGCGCAGCAGTCGTCGCAGCAACAGCCAGCACCAGCAAATCCACATCCGAATACGGAAACAGTTCCTGGCGCGCATAGCCACCGGTCGCGAACAGATGCAGTCCATCCTGCCCGGCGCCGGCAAGCGCATTGGACGTACGCGACCACGCATCCAGCACCACGGCATCGACTGCTGCAGTGCGTGCGCGCAACAATCGACCGATGGATTCGCCGGCATCGAAACGCGCGGTGCGTTCGGCGTCGCTTTCGGCAAGCCGCGTGCGCGAGGCAAGCGCCCAACCCGCGTCGTCGGACACTGCATTGTTCAACGCCGCCTCGGTTCCTGTCGCGTCTTCAAGCGCAGGCATGCCCGGCTCCGAAGATCCGGGCGGCGCGGCGTTCACAGGCCGTTGTTTGCCGGCTCGTTGTCGTCGCCGGGCACTCGGGTCAGCACGTCCACGCCATCGTCGGTGACCAGCAAGGTGTGCTCCCACTGCGCCGACAGCGAGCGATCCTTGGTCACTACC
Organism: Pseudomonadota bacterium; assembly: GCA_043747745.1. Classification (GTDB taxonomy): domain Bacteria; phylum Pseudomonadota; class Gammaproteobacteria; order Xanthomonadales; family Xanthomonadaceae; genus SZAS-103. Next base: position 19,840 of record JAYTOP010000096.1, on the reverse strand, counting down.
GTCCAGCCGTCCGGCATCAAGCGCGTATGCCGTGCGCCGGAATTGACCATCGGCTCGATCGTGAAGGTCATCCCGCGCAGGAGCTTGAGGCCATCGCCCGGCCGTCCGTAATGCAGCACCTGCGGATCTTCGTGGTAGATGCGGCCGATGCCGTGGCCGCAGTATTCGCGCACCACGCTGAATCGCTCGGCTTCAACGTAGCTCTGGATCGCATGGCCGATATCGCCCAGCGTCGCACCCGGCCTGACCATGCGGATGCCACGCCACATCGCCTCGCGGGTCACGTCGACCAGTCGTCTTGCCAGCACCGGCGGTTCGCCGACGAGGTACATGCGGCTGGTATCGCCGTGCAGGCCATCCTTGATGACGGTGACATCGATATTGACGATGTCGCCGTCCTTGAGGATCTTCGCGTCGCTGGGGATACCGTGGCAGATCACGTTATTGACCGAGGTGCACACGGTCGCCGGAAATCCGCGGTAGCCCACGTTCGCGGGGATCGCGTGCTGCACGTTGACGATGTGATCGTGGCAGATGCGGTCGAGCTCGGCCGTGCTCACACCGGGCTTCACATACGGCGCGACAACCTGCAGCACTTCGGCCGCAAGCAGCCCGGCCACGCGCATCTTGGCGATTTCGTCTGGGGTCTTGATGGTGACTGGCATAGGCGACCATTATCCGATAGTTGCCCGCACTTGGGCCAGCGGTTATCATTCTTGGGTATGCGGGCTTGCCCGCGATCCGCCCACGCCGGGCGTCACCGGCGAATCCACACGCAGACTGTCAACCGGCACCGGGGTCCTCCGCAAGGAGGTCGTTGTCGCGGGGTCTGCGGAAGCCCAACCCCGGAACCACCAAGCCGCGCTTTACGCGGTCGGTTCCCTATCGCAAGGATTATCGCAATGCCCCAAGTCACCATGCGCCAGATGCTGGAAGCCGGCGTGCATTTCGGCCACCAGACCCGTTACTGGAACCCGAAGATGGCACCGTACATCTTCGGTGCGCGCGGCAAGATCCACATCATCAACCTCGAAAAGACCGTCCCGCTGTTCACCGACGCGATGAATTTCCTGTCGGCGATCGCGCAGAAGCGCGGCAGCGTGCTGTTCATCGGCACCAAGCGCTCGGCGCGCGAGGCGATGAAGGAAGAGGCCACCCGTTGCGGCATGCCGTACATGACCCAGCGCTGGCTCGGCGGCACCCTGACCAATTTCCGCACCGTCAAGCAGTCGGTGTCGCGCCTGAAGGAACTCGAGGCCGCCGAGACCGATGGCACGTTCGAGAAGCTCGTGAAACATGAGGTGCTGCAGCGTCGCCGCGAGCGCGAGAAGCTCGACAGCTCGCTGGGCGGCATCAAAAGCCTTGACCGCCTGCCCGACGCCTTGTTCGTGATCGACATCGGCCACGAAGACATCGCGATCAAGGAAGCCAAGAAGCTCGGCATCCCGGTGATCGCGGTGGTCGATACCAACTACGACCCCAACCTGGTGGACTACGCGATCCCGGGCAACGACGATGCGATCCGTGCGGTGCAGTTGTATGCCCGCGCAGCCGCCGACGCCGTGCTCGAAGGCAAGGCCGCCGCACCGATCGTGGGCCGCAGTGAGGACGAGTTCGTCGAACTCGATGCCGAGGGCAACCCGGTTCCGAACGACGACAAGAAGAAGCGTGCCGGAGCGCCTGATCGCCGCCCAGGCAACGACCGCGATCGTCGTCCGCCGGCCAAGCGCCCCGCGCCGCCGCGTCGTCCGGGCGACAAGCCGCGCGCCGAGTAAGTCTGGCGCTGCAACGGCAAGACGATACGGCGGTGCCATTCGGCTCCGCCGTATCCACAATCCATTCCGGACGCGCCTACGCGCGTCCTTTACGAACATGAGGTTCATACGATGGAAATCACCGCAAGCCTGGTGAAGGAACTGCGCGAGCGCTCCGGCGCCGGCATGATGGAATGCAAAAAAGCCCTGACCGAGAAAGGCGGCGATATCGAAGCCGCGATGGAACACCTGCGCGTGACCGGTTTGGCCAAGGCCGACAAGAAGTCCGGCCGTATCGCCGCCGAAGGTCGCGTCGTGCTGGCGCAGGACATCGGCAAGGCAGTCCTCGTCGAGGTCAATTCCGAAACCGATTTCGTCGCCAAGGACGCCAACTTCATCGCGTTCGCCGATGCGGTCGCGAAGGCTGCGCTGAACTCCGGCGTGACCGATGTCGAAGCGCTGAAAGCCGAGTCGATCGGCGACGGCAACGTCGAACACGCGCGCCAGGCGCTGGTCGCCAAGATCGGCGAGAACCTGCAGGTCCGCCGCATGGCGCGCATCGACAGTGCCAACGCCGTCGGTGCCTACGTGCACGGCGGCCGGATCGGCGTGCTGGTGGAACTCAAGGGCGGCGATATCGAACTCGCACGCGGCCTCGCGATGCACATCGCAGCGATGAATCCGCCGTACATCTCGCCCGACCAGGTGCCGGCCGAGATCGTGCAGAAGGAAAAGGACATCGCGCTCGCGCAGGTCAAGGACACCGGCAAGCCGGCCGAGATCCTCGAGAAGATGATCGGCGGCAAGGTCAACAAGGCGTTGTCGGAGATCTGCCTGACTGGCCAGGCCTATGTGCTCGACAGCAACTCCACGGTGGACGCAGTGCTCAAGAAAGCCGGCGCGCAGGTACTAGGCTTCACCCGCCTTGCGGTTGGCGAGGGCATCGAGAAGCCGGTCGGCGACGATTTCGCGACCGAGGTCATGAAGCAGGCTGGCCTGGCATAAGGTTTGTGTGGCGACTGTATTGTATGCGGCGGTCCATCGCCGCTGCATGTTGATTGTGTCGCGGGGCTCGATCATGTGGCGAGCTATTTGAGTAATGACCGGCCATCCTTGGCCGGACTTTCAATGAAAGCACTCTCCGCTTCCAGCCTAGAGAGTGAAGCCAGGAAGCCGCGAGCGATCGCGGCTTTTTCGTTTCATGACGCAACGCACTGGACAAAGGGGGCCGTTCATGAAATGAATAGAGCACTTGCTCCACATCCGGCCAGCATTCCCAAGGGGAACGTCATGCGTATCGGACTGACAGTCGATTCGGCCTGCGACCTGCCGAGGGAATTCCTGGATCAGCACAACGTCGTCGTTCTGCCGATATCGGTGCGCATCGACCAGACCACGTTCTCCGACGAACGCGACCCCGTGGCCACGCTGCGCTTCTACCGCGAAAGCCTCGGCGAACGCGGCCACGCTGCCGAAACCCTTCCGTATACCGTCGAGCAGATCCGCGAGTTGTTCCTGTCGCGCCTGGTCTGCGAATTCGACTTCGTGTTCTGCCTGACCATCACCTCCACCCGCAGCCCGATTCACGAAAACTGCGTAATGGCCAGCCGCGAGATCCTGCGTTACTACCATCCGATCCGCAAGGAAGCCGGCCTCAAGGGCATCTTCCAGATGCGCGTGATCGACAGCCAGACCTTGTTCGCCGGTCAGGCAATCACCGTACTTGAAGCCGTACGCATGATCGAAGCTGGGGAAACTCATACCGCGATCTACGACCGCCTCGGGCAACTCGCAAAGAACACCTACGCCTACATGTTGCCGCGCGACCTGTATTACCTGCGCGCGCGCGCCGCGAAAAAAGGCGACAAGAGCGTGAGCTGGTTCAAGGCCGCAATGGGTACTGCACTCGACATCAAGCCGATCCTGCAGGCGTATCGCGGTCAGACCGGCGCGGTCGGCAAGGCGCGCGGATTCGATGCGGGTGCGAAGGCCATGTTCGGTTACGCAGCCGATCGTGTGAGCAAGGGGCTGCTTGCACCGTATGTCAATCTCAGTTATGGCGGTGAGATGAACAAGTTGCAGGCCCTGCCCGGCTACGACGATCTCGCGCGCACCTGCGAGCAGCACGGCGTGCAACTGGGCGCGACCGGCATGAGCATCACCGGCATGGTGAACGTCGGCGAAGGCGCACTGACGCTCGGCTTTGCCACAGAACCGCACGTGCCGAAGTTCTGAAGACTGCATGCCGGAGTCGCGCGATTGTCCGGCGCGCGCCACTGGCAGTTGGAAAAGGCGCACTATCGCCTGGATGGTTTGCCGGATACCGTTCTTCGACTCAATTGAGGAGGCCGCATGCGCATCGGAATGACTGTTGACTCGGCGTGCGACTTGCCGCGCGAATGGCTGGATGCGCACAACGTGGTCATCTTGCCGACCACGGTCCGCATCGACAACACGACGTTCGCCGACGAGCGCGACCCGATCGCGACCTTGCGCTTCTACCGCGAGACCCTCGGCGCTCGCGTCCATTCGGCGGTGACGACGCCTTACAGCATCGAGCAGTTCCGGGATTTGTTCCTGTCGCGACTTGTGTGCGAATTCGATTTCGTGTTCTGCGTGACAATCACATCCACGCGCAGCGCGATCCACGAGAACGCGGTGATGGCCAGCCGCGAAATCCTTCGCTACTACCATCCGATCCGCGAGAAGGCAGGCCTCAAGGGCATCTTCCAGATGCGCGTGCTCGACAGCAAACAGGCGTTCTCGGGCCAGGCCATTTCGGTGCTCGAAGGCGTCCGCATGATCGAGGCAGGCGAACACCACAACGCGATTCGCGAGCGCATCGAGTTTATTGCCGACAACACCTACGCCTACATGGTGCCGCGCGACCTGTTCCATCTGCGCGCCAGCATCGTCAAACGCGGCGACAAGAGCCTGCCCTGGTATCGCGCAGCGCTCGGCACGATGCTCGACATGAAGCCGATCCTGCAGATCCATCGCGGCCAGACCGCCAATGTCGGCAAGGCCAAGGGGTTCGATGCCGCTGCAATCGCGCTGTTCAGCCATGCAGCCGATCGCGTGCACAAGGGGCTACTGGCGCCTTACGTCAACCTCAGCTATGGCGGCGAACTGGACAAACTCCGTGCCCTGCCTGGTTACGACAAGCTCGCGCGCGCCTGCGAGGAACATGGTGCGACACTCGGCGAGGCCGTGATGAGCATCACTGCGATGGTGAACGTCGGCGAAGGCGCGCTGACTGTCGGCTTCGCGACTGCGCCGCATGAGGTAAAGTTCTAGGCTCTACGGCACCACCTCCTCCTTCACCGGCGACTTGGCTGGGCTCGCTCGCCATCTCGCCGCAAGACGCTGCAAACCGGACCACGACCCAGACATGAGCGAGCGCGCGTCGTTCATCTCCGAACTCAAGCGCCGCAACGTGATCCGCATGGCCGGCCTGTACCTGGTCGGCGCATGGCTGGCCGTGCAGGTATCGAGCACGGTGTTGCCGATGTTCAATGCACCGGCGTGGCTGCCGCGCAGCATCGTGATGCTGCTCGCGGTCGGCTTCATCCCGGCATTGATCCTGTGCTGGGTGTTCGAGTTGACCCCGGACGGACTCAAGCGGGACACGGAGAGTGCGTCCGAACCATCGATCGCGCCGCAAAAAGCACGCCGCATGGATCGCCTGATCATGGTGGCGCTCGCGCTCGCGCTGGCCTACTTCGGCTTCGACAAATTCGTCCTCGCACCCAGACGCGAAGCGGTCCAGGTTGCGCAGGCGGCAAGATCGATTGCGCAGCAGGCCGCAACGCACGCCGTGCAGCCCATCAACAGCAAATCGATCGCTGTGCTTCCGCTCGCAAACGCAAGTGGCGACCCGAAGGACGCGTACTTTTCCGATGGCCTGTCCGAGGATTTGATCAACGCGTTGGCGCAGTTCGACGGACTGAAGGTTGTCAGCCGCAATTCCGCGTTCCAGTTCCGCAACAGCAAGGACGACAGCAAGACCATCGGCAGCAAGCTCGGCGTCGCCCATTTGCTGGAAGGCAGCGTGCGCCGAGAGGGCGACCTGGTGCGGATCAGCGCCGAACTGGTAAACGCCGCCGACGGCATCGCCGTGTGGTCGCAGCGATACGACCGACCTTACAATGATTTGTTCAAGCTGCAGGACGAAATCACCGGCGCCGTCGCCGCTGCGCTCAAGGCCAAGCTGCTGACTGCCGCAGGCGCGGTGGTGCAAAGCGACCGCCCGCCGAGCGGCAACCTCGATGCCTACACCGCCTACCTGAAGGGTAAGTCCTATTTCACGAGCGGCACCGAGGCCGACTACCCCTTGGCGATCGATGCATACAACGAGGCAATCCGGCTTGATCCGCTCTATGCGCAGGCCCAGGCCGGGCTGTCGGATGCGCAGGCCAATCGTGCCGCAAGCTTCTTCAGTGGCGCGCAAGCGCAAGAAGCCTTGGCCAAGGCGCGCGCGGCTTCCAGCGCGGCCTTGTCGCTGGAACCGAACCTCGCTGCTGCGCACACTGCGCGTGGCACCTTGCTGGTGCTGGCGGATCTCGACTGGACCGGAGCGCAAATCGAATACCGACGCGCATTGCAACTCGCGCCAAACGATGGTGCCGCGATGACCAAGCTTGGTTCGGCGCTGGCAACGCTGGGGCATCTGGACCAGGCGATCGCGTTGACGCGGCAAGCGCTGATATCCGACGCATTGAATGCAGACAGCTACTTCTCGCTCGCCCTGTACCTGTTGCCACTCAACCGCATCGACGAGGCCGAACAGGCGATCCGCAAGGCGATCGACATGCAGCCTTCGACCAATTACTTTCATCAAGGGCTGGTGATGGTCGAAATCCAGCGCGGCAATGCGGCGGCCGCACTCGCCGCCGCGCAACAAATCGAGCCGGCTGGAGATTGGCAGGACATCGCACTGATGCTGGCCCGACAGATCGGCAGCGACCATGCCGCCGCCGATGCGACGCTGAAGACCGTGATCGACAAGCAGGCCGATTCTGCCGCGCTGCAGATCGCCGAGGCTTATGCGCTGCGCAAGAACCCGGACAAGATGTTCGCGTGGCTGGATCGCGCCTGGGCCAACCGCGATTCGGGCATCAGCGCACTCCTCTACGATGTCTACCTGCTGCGTTACAAGGACGATCCGCGCTTTGCGGCGTTCTGCACGAAGGTCGGGCTGCCGGCTCCGGGGGCATCCGCAGCAACGCCAGCGCACGCACCGTGAGCGTACGCCCGTCGTTCTTCGCCGAACTTAAACGTCGCAACGTGATCCGCGCAGCGACGTTCTACGCGGCGAGCGCTTGGCTGGTGGTGCAGATCGCGACGCAGGTGTTTCCGCTCTTCAACGTGCCGAACTGGATGGTGCGCTGGATCGTGGTCGCAGCGGTGATCGGATTCCCGTTCGCGATGCTGTTCTCGTGGTTCTACGAATGGACTCCGCAGGGCATCCAGCGCGAGAGCGACGTCATGCCCAGCGAGTCGATCGTGCTCGAGACCGGCAGGAAGCTCGATCGCCTGATCATCGTCGCCCTCGGCGTTGCCGTCGTGCTGCTGCTGACCAACCAGTTCGTGCTGCGCAAGGATGCGATCCCTGCTGCTGCCGACTCCCCTGGCCTCGCCGCGCCTGCTGTTGCCGATGCCCTGGCCGCACCGATTCCGGACAAGTCCATCGCCGTGCTGCCGCTTGCGAACCAGGGCGGCAACAAGGACGAGCAATATTTTTCCGACGGACTGTCCGAAGACCTGATCACCGCGCTGGCGCAATTCAGCAGCCTGAAGGTGATCAGCCGCAATTCCTCGTTCCAGTTCCGCGACAGCAAGGAGGATGCCGCCGCCATCGGCAGGAAGCTCGGCGTCGCGCATCTGCTCGAAGGCAGCGTGCGCCGGGAGGGCGATATGGTGCGGATCAGCGCCGAACTGGTGCATGCGGCCGATGGCATCGCGGTGTGGTCGCGCAATTACGATCGTCCGTACAAGGATCTGTTCAAGCTGCAGGACGAGATCACCGGAGCCGTTGCCAGCGAACTCCAGGCGAAATTGCTGACGGTGGCCGGTGCCGTCGTGCAGTCCGACCGTCCGCCGAGCGGAAACCTCGATGCGTACAAGACATGGCTGCTGGGAAAGGACTACAAGGCGCGCAACACCGAAGCCGACATGCGCAAGGCCATCGAGCTGTATGCCACCGCGACCCGGTTCGACCCGCGCTATGCGCAGGCGTGGGCTTCGCTGTCGGGCGCATTGACGACGCTTGCCCGGGATTACCTTGGCGGCACGGATGCCGTCCAGGCCTATACGCAGGCGCGCACGGCTGCAAACACGGCGCTGGCGCTGGCGCCGGATCTGGCCGAGGCGCACATGGCGCTTGCCTACCTGCTTCTGGAGGCCGACATGGACTTTGGCGGCAGCGAAGCCGAAAACCGTCGCGCGCTGCAACTGGCTCCCGACGACCCGACGGCGAAGTTCAACCTCGGCAGCAGCATGGCGATCATGGGCCGAGTCGAGCCGGCGATCGATCTGACCCGGCAGGCGCTCGCCACCGATCCGCGAAATGCGGCTTGGCATGCATCGCTGGCGGACTATCTTTCGGCGACCGGCCACCTCGATGAGGCCGATCAGGCGATCGGAAAGGCGATCGCACTGCAACCCGATGCGTCGGGCTATCACCTGATCCGGATGGCGATCGCGATCCAGCGCGGCGACGCAAAAGCCGCGATGGCCGCCGCGTTGTTGGAGCCTGCTGGCCCATTCCACGACATCGCGGTGGCGCAGGCGCTACAGGTCGGCAACGACCGGCAAGCCGCCGATGCAGCTCTGCGAGCACTGATCGCCACGTCCGCCGACTACGCGGGCTATCAGATCGCCCAGATCCATGCGCTGCGCAAGGATCCCGACAACATGTTCGCCTGGCTCGATCGCGCGTGGACGCATCGCGACACCGGCATCACGACCCTGCTCTACGATCCGATCATCCTGCGCTATCGCAACGACCCGCGTTTCGCGGTGTTCTGCAAAAAGGCAGGACTGCCCACGACGACCACGTCCAAGGCGATTCCGTGAGCGGCGCAAACCCGTGACCGGCGAGCCTACATTTTTCTCCGAACGCAAATGCCAGCCCCGGGTCGGCTAAACTTCCGCTGTTTGCACTCTCCCCCACCCTTGTCCTTCCCTGCGCACGCAACGGAAGCAACAAGGAGGCGCTCGACCATCGAGCGCAACCCGCCGAGGCCACACGTGACGCCATCCACGCCGACCGCTTCCAAGCTGAAATACCGCCGCATCATGCTCAAGCTGTCCGGCGAAGCGCTGATGGGGCGCGAGGACTACGGGATCGATCCGGAAGTCATCGCCCGCATCGCGCGCGAGGTCATCGAAGTGCAGCAGGCCGGTGCCGAGGTCGGGCTGGTGATCGGCGGCGGCAACATCTTCCGCGGCGCGGGGCTTGCGGCTGGCGGCATGGACCGGGTCACCGGCGACCACATGGGCATGCTCGCCACGGTGATCAATGCGCTGGCGATGCAGGACGCGCTGGAAAAAGCCAATGCGCGGGTGCGGGTGATGAGCGCGATCAAGATCAACGAGGTCTGCGAGGACTACATCCGCCGCCGCGCGATCCGCCACCTCGAAAAAGGCCGCATCGTGATCTTCGCCGCTGGCACCGGCAATCCGTTCTTCACCACCGATTCGGCTGCGGCGTTGCGCGCAGTAGAAGTCGGTGCAGACCTGCTGCTGAAGGCGACCAAGGTCGATGGTGTGTACGACTCCGATCCAAAGAAGAACCCGGACGCGCACCGCTACGACCAGGTCAGCTACGACGAGGTGATCGCGCGCAACCTGCTGGTGATGGATACCGCCGCGATCGCGCTGTGCCGCGACCACGACATGCCGCTGCGCATCTACGACATGACCAAGCCCGGCAACCTCATGCGCATCCTGCAGGGCGAAACGGTCGGCACGCTGGTGAGCCGCACGGGCTAACCCGCAGTTCGCACGTCAGGCGCAAGCAGGACATGTGACAGCCACCTGACCGCCCGACGCCCGCTACAGGCGTTCCAGACGCCTGGGTGCACTTCCCACATCCTTGTGGGTCGCAGCCCGTATAATCGACTGCTAGCCGCAGCTTCGGAGCCGACTCATGCTCAACGAGATCAAGAAAGACGCGCAGACCCGCATGCACAAGTGCGTGGACGTGTTGCGCCATGACCTGACCAAGGTGCGTACCGGCCGTGCCAGCAGCGCGCTGGTCGACCACCTGAAAGTCAACTACTACGGCTCCGACATGCCGCTCACGCAAGTCGCCAGCGTCGCCGTCACCGATGCGCGCACCCTGACCATCACTCCGTGGGAAAAGGCCATGGTCGGCCCCGTCGAGAAGGCGATTCTCGCCTCCGACCTCGGCCTGACCCCGACCACCGCCGGCACCGTGATCCGCATCAACCTGCCCGCATTGACCGAGGAGCGCCGCAGGGAGCTCGGCAAGCACGTTGCCCATGAAGGCGAGAACGCCAAGGTCGCGATCCGCAACGTGCGTCGCGATGCGATGCAGCAGGTCAAGGAATTGCTCAAGGAAAAGAAGATCACCGAAGACGAGGAGCGCGGTTGCGAAATCGACATCCAGAAGCTCACGGACAAGGCGATCAAGGATGTCGACGACGTCGCCCGCGCCAAGGAACAGGAGCTGATGGCGATCTGAGGCGACCGGCTCCCAGCCCGATGACCGCCCCCGTTCCCGGCCCCGGCGCAGCGATTTCCACTGCTGCCGGCAACGACAACGACGCGCGCAAGCCACACCACATCGCGATGGTGATGGATGGCAACGGTCGCTGGGCCGAACGCCGCCATCGCCCACGCACGTTTGGCCACCGCGCCGGCGCACGTACCGTGAAGTTGTGCGTGCGGTTCTGCCTCGAACAGCGCATCGAGGCGCTGACCCTGTTCGCGTTTTCCAGCGAAAACTGGAAGCGGCCGAAAGAGGAAGTCGGCGCGCTGATGCTGCTGTTCCTGCGCTCACTCGACCGCGAAGTGAAAGAACTGCACCAGCATGGCGTGCGCCTGCGTTTCATCGGCGATAGCGCGCATTTTTCGACCGCGATCCGTGAGCGCATGCAGAATGCAGAGGCGCTGACCGCGACCAATTCCGCACTGACCCTGACCATCGCCGCGAGTTACGGCGGTCGCTGGGACATCGTGCAAGCCTGCCGCGCGCTCGCACGCGACGCACGCGATGGCACACTCGATCCCAACGCGCTCGATGAACCGGCTTTTGCCGCGCGGCTTGGGCTGGCTGGTCTGCCGGAACCCGACCTGTTCATCCGCACCGGCGGCGACCACCGCATCAGCAACTTCCTGCTGTGGCAGATGGCCTATACCGAACTCTGGTTCACCGAAACGTTGTGGCCCGATCTCGACGCGACCGAACTTGCGCGTGCGTTGGCCGATTTCGCCGCGCGCGAACGGCGCTTCGGCCTGACCAGCGCGCAGCTCGCGCAAAAGCAAGGAAACTCCGCATGAGCGCGCAGCGCATTGTCACCGCCGCCGTGCTGGCTCCGCTGACCGTAGCGGCGCTGCTGTATCTCAGGACCCCGTATGTCGCCGCGATCGCTGCGGCGATCTTCCTGTTCGGGCTGTGGGAATGGTCGCGACTGGTCGGCATCGCCGAGCCATTGCGGCGTGCGCTGTATGTCATGGCGAACATCGCGGTGATGGCCGCTTTGTCCTGGGGCGGACGTCCACTGTTCGGGGCAATCGCGCTGATTGGCGTGGTGTGGTGGTCGTTCGCGATGCTGTGGCTGGCGCGCTCGGACTTCGGTCGTGACGGCGGCGGTTGGTCGCGTACGATCAAACTGGCTGCGGGCACGCTTTCGATCATCCCGGCATGGTGCGCGCTGGCCTTGCTGCATGCCGGAAACCCCGATCACCCTGGCGACCCGAACGGCCCGCGCTGGGCGCTGCTGGGGCTGGTGATGGTGTGGGCTGCCGACAGCTGCGCGTATTTCGTCGGCGTGCGTTGGGGGCGTCGCAAACTCATCCCCCACGTCAGCCCAGGCAAGACCTGGGCCGGGCTCTGGGGTGGCGTTATCGGCGCATTGGCCGTCGGGCTGGTCGGCGCGTCGCTGGTCGGCGTCAAGCAGGCGCAACTGCCGCAGATGGCCGTGCTCGCGCTGCTGACGGTGACTGCCTCGGTGGTCGGCGACCTGTTCGAAAGCCTGATGAAGCGCCATTCCGGCTTCAAGGATTCGGGCACCCTGATTCCTGGCCACGGCGGCGTGCTGGATCGCATCGACAGCCTGCTCGCCGCGTTGCCGGTGTTGTGGATTGCCAAGGGCTGGCTGGACCTGTGAACCCGTCGGCCGCTCCGCGCAACATCGCCGTACTGGGTGCGACTGGATCGATCGGCGCCTCGGCGCTGGACGTGATCGCGCGCCATCCGGACCGGTTTACCGCCAACGTTCTCAGCGCGGACTCGCGGGTGGATGAACTCATTGCACTGTGCGTGCGCTTTCGTCCGAAACATGCAGTGATCGCCAAGGCAGAACACTACGCGACATTGCGCGATGGCCTGGCCGCTGCCGGACTTCCTACGCAAGCGCACGCTGGCGCGGCATCACTGTCTGCGCTGGCGGGCAGCGATGCCTGCGACACGGTCATTGCAGCCATCGTCGGCGCAGTCGGCATGGATTCGACCCTCAGCGCAGCACGTTCTGGCAAACGCCTGCTGCTGGCGAACAAGGAATCGGTGGTGCTGGCAGGCGCGTTGCTGATGCATGAATGTGCAGCCAACGGCGCAGAAATCATACCGATCGACAGCGAACACAATGCGATCTTCCAATGCCTGCATGGATTGAAGTCGACCCCTGAGCGCGTCCGCAAACTCATCCTCACCGCGTCTGGCGGACCATTCCTGAACCGCAGCCGCGCAGACCTCGCGCAGGTGACTCCCGAGCAGGCCTGCGATCATCCAAACTGGAAGATGGGTCGCAAGATTTCGGTGGATTCGGCAACGCTGATGAACAAGGGCCTGGAAGTCATCGAAGCGCACTGGCTGTTCGGCATGCCCGCCGAGCGCATCGATGTGCTGGTGCATCCGCAGAGCATCGTGCATTCGATGGTCGAACACATCGACGGCTCGGTCGTAGCCCAGCTCGGCCAGCCGGACATGCGGACCACCCTGGCGTGTGCGCTGGCATGGCCGGAGCGCGTCGAATCGGGCGTGGCCCCGCTCGATCTGGGGCAAATCGGCGCACTCAGCTTCCAGCATCCGGATCGTGCGACCTTCGCCTGCCTTGACCTTGCCTACGCCGCACTGGCTGCTGGCGGCACCGCGAGCGCGGCATTGAACGCCGCGAACGAAGTCGCGGTCGCGGCCTTTCTCGATGGCCGGATCGGTTTCCTGGACATTCCCGCAGTCATCGAAACCACGCTCGAGCATGCGGAAACGCTCGCTGCCGACAGCATCGACAACCTGCTCGCAGCCGATGCTGCGGCCCGCCGTAGCGCGACAGCCCAGGTCGCCCGGCGAGCAGGCGCTGGAATCGGCCGATGACGACGTTCTTCGCCTCGGTCTGGTGGCTGATCGTCAGCATCGGCATCCTGGTGACCTTCCACGAGTTCGGTCATTTCTGGGTCGCGCGTCGGTGCGGTGTGCATGTCCTGCGTTTTTCGGTCGGTTTCGGCAAGCCGTTGCTCAAGCATGTCGGCCGCGACGGTACCGAGTTCGTGGTCTCGGCGATCCCGCTGGGCGGCTACGTGAAGATGCTCGACGAGCGCGAGTTCGAGGTCGATCCGGCCGATGTGCATCGCGCGTTCAATCGCAAATCAGTGCTGCAGCGGATCGCGATCACTGCGGCCGGCCCGGCGGCGAACTTCCTGCTGTGCTTCACGCTGCTGTGGGCAATGTTCGTGATCGGTCAGCCGGACTATCTGCCCATCGTCGGCCGCGCCGATGCATTGGCGGCACAGGGCGGCTTCCTGCCCGGCGACCGGCTGCTGAGCATCGATGGTGCGTCTGTAGAAACCTGGACGGACGCCGGGATGTTGCTTGCAACCGCTGCACTGGATCGCAAACCGGTGCAGGTCGAAGTCGCGCGCGAGGATGGTGGCCACGCGCTGCGCACCCTGCCCTTGCAGCAACTCGCAAGCGGGCTCGACGAATCGGCAGCGCTCGCGCAGATCGGACTGGTGCCAAAGCAGTTCATGCTGCCAGCGGTGGTCGGCAGCATCATGCCGGGGGGGGCTGTTGGAAAGCTGCAACTTGGCGACCGCATCCTCGCGATCAATGGCCTCGCAATCAGCAGCTTCGATCAGCTTGCCCAGCAGACGCACACGCTGGCCCGCGCTGGACAATCGCTGCATCTGTCCGTGCAACGCGGCAGCGAGCGACTTCAGGTCGATGTCTTGCCGAAATTGGGCGATCCGGGCAATGGAAAGCCCGCGCTGCTCATCGGGATTGGCCCCGAGCCGCAGAACGCCGTTCACGACGGTACGCGCCGCTATGGTCCGATTGCGGCGCTCGGCGCGAGCGCGCATGAGATGCGGAAGCAGACCAGCGCAAGCGTCGGGATGCTGAAGCGGATGGTTACCCAAGGCGCGGTGCAGAATATTTCGGGACCGGTCGCGATCGCACGCTATGCCAACGAGTCGGCCCAGTTGGGTCCCGCGTGGTTCCTGTTTTTCCTCGCAATCCTGTCGCTCAGCCTCGGGATCATCAACCTGCTGCCGGTGCCGATCTTGGACGGCGGGCATCTGCTGTATTACCTTATAGAGCTTGTGAAAGGCAGCCCGGTCAGTGAACGCTCGCAGGCTGTCGGCCAATATGTCGGCCTGGCACTGCTTGGCAGCTTGATGTGTCTGGCGTTCTATAACGATCTCCTGCGTCCGTTGTCCTGAATTTCCCGCGCAATACGACCTTGTTTACCCCGTGGAGCCTTTCCCGGCCAACCGGATGCACAGATCGCGGTTCTGACATTCACCCGCTCCACCGACCTTTTTCCACCTGCGGACTTTTTCGCAGCCAACCGGATGCACAGATGACGCGTATCGCAGCTCCCCGCCTGCTCGCCCTCGCCCTGACCGCGGCCCTCGCCTTCGCACCAGGCGTCAAAGCACAGAATTTCGAGCCGTTCCGGGTGCAGGACATCCGTATCGACGGCCTCCAGCGCATCGCTCCGGGTACGGTCTTCACCTACCTTGCGATCGAGAAGGGCGACACGGTGGATCGTGGCGCAGCCGCCAATGCGATCCGCGCGCTGTTCAAGACCGGCTTCTTCAGCGACGTCGAGATCGACCGGCAGGGCGACATCCTGGTCGTGAAAGTCACCGAGCGCCCGGCGATCGACAAGCTCACGCTCGTCGGCAACAAGGAAATCAAGAGCGACGACCTGCTCAAGGGCCTCAAGCAGATCGGCCTGTCCGAGGGCGAGACTTTCGATCGCCTGAGCCTGGATCGCGTCACCCAGGAACTGAACCGCCAGTACAACAACCGCGGCAAGTACAACGTGTCGATCACGCCGAGCGTCACCACGCTGGATCGCAACCGCGTCGATGTGACCATCACGATTGCCGAGGGCAAGGCGGCCGTCATCCGCAACATCAATATCGTCGGCAACCAGACCTTTACCGACAAGAAGCTCCGCGACAACTGGGAATCCAACACCAGCGGCTGGCTGTCCTGGTACAAGAAGGACGACCAGTACTCGCGCGAGAAGCTGTCGGGCGATCTGGAAAAGCTCAATTCCTACTACCTTGATCGCGGATACATCGACTTCAACGTCGATTCGACCCAGGTCGCCATCACTCCCGACCGCCGCGACATGTTCCTGACCGCCAACATCTCCGAAGGCCAGGTTTACAAGGTCTCCAGCGTCCAGGTGTCCGGCGATACCGTGTTGCCGAAGGCGGACCTGCAGAAGCTGGTCGCGATCAAGCACGGCGAGATCTTTTCGCGGCACAAGCTTGAGCTGACCGTGGACAGGATGACCCTCGTCCTCAGCAACATCGGTTACGCATTCGCCAAGATCACCCCGGTGCCAGACGTCGACAAGGACGCGCGCACGGTCGGCATCGACTTCCAGGTCGTGCCTGGTCCGCGTGTGCAGGTGCGCCGCATCGTGTTCAAGGGCAATACGCGCACCGCCGATTCCGTGCTGCGTCGTGAGATGCGCCAGCTCGAAGGCAGCTGGTTCTCACAGGCCGCAGTCGACCGTTCGCGCATCCGCTTGCAGCGACTGGGCTATTTCGATGACATCACGGTGGACACACCGGCGGTTCTCGGCAGCAACGACCAGGTGGACGTGGTCATCAACGTCAAGGAGCGCACCTCGGGCCAGTTCACCTTCGGCCTGGGCTATTCGCAGCTCTCCGGCCTGATCACCACGGTCGAACTCAACGAAAATAATTTTCTCGGCACCGGCAACCACTTCGGCGTCGCAGTCTCGAACAGTACCTACCAGAAGCGGCTGGACTTCAACTACCTGGATCCCTACTTCACCAGCAATGGCGTCTCGGTAGGCTACGGGCTGTTCTACCGTCAATTCGACAATGCGAACTTCAATACAGCGCAATATTCGAGCGATAGCTATGGCGGCACCGCGACGTTCGGGATTCCGATTACCGAGACCGGCACGGTAGGCCTGTCTATCGGTGCCGACACCAAGAAAATCTCGACCATCTTCGGGTCTACTCCGCAAGTAATCGTCGATTATCTCGCCGCTGTCGATCACAACACCTTCAAGACCTGGCATGCCGACGTGTCGTGGGCACGCGACTCGCGCAATAATTTCTTCGCCCCGACCCGTGGCACCTACCAGCGCTTCGGTGCCTTCATTGCACTACCAGGGTCGACCCAGGAATATTACAAGCTGAACTATGGCTTCGAACGCTACTGGCCATTGAGCTCCTATTTCGTGCTCAAGACTGCGTTCGACATCGGGTATGGCAACGGTTACGGCAACGCCAAGGCCAACGGCTTGCCGTTCTTCGAGAATTACTACGCAGGCGGCGTGCAGTCGGTCCGCGGCTTCCGCGACAACACACTGGGTCCATTCGCGGTCTCGCCCGGTTCAACGTTCCACCAGCCGCTTGGTGGTGCTGTCAAGACCACTGGATCGCTCGAGATGTACTTCCCGAAACTGATCAGCACCGAGTCCGCACGACTGTCGACATTCCTCGATTTCGGCAATGTGTACGCAACGCGCAGCGATTTCAGCGCCAGCACGCTGCGTGCGTCGGTTGGCATCGCGTTGCAGTGGCGTGCGCCGATCGGGCCGATCATCATCAGTTACGCGCAGCCGATCCGCTCCGAACCTGGCGATCAGCAAGAGCATCTGCAGTTCACCTTCGGTGGAAGCTCGAGTTTCTGAACCGGCCGGCTGCGAACCAGCCGGCTTACGATCGACAGGAGCCATGCACCGATGGCGACGAAAGCGCATACGCTGGCCGAACTCGCCGCCCGCTTCGGCCTGAGCCTGTATGGCGATGGAGACATCGCGATCGTGGGCGTGGCGACGCTCGCGCATGCCGGTGCAGGCCAGCTGGGGTTTCTCGCCAACCCGCGCTATCGCAGCGAACTCATGCACACGCGCGCCTCCGCAGTCGTGCTGCATGAGGCCAATGCAGGTGCCGCACCCGTTGCCTGCCTGATCGCCGCCGATCCGTACGCCGCGTTCGCGCGGATCGCTGCGTTGTACGATCCGCGCGTGCGGCCTGCGACCGGCATCCATCCGACTGCGGCGATCGATCCGTCGGCAAGCATCGATCCGGGCGCGAGCATCGGCGCATTCGTCAGTATCGGCCCGCGCAGCAACATTGCGGCTGGCGCAATCGTCGGGCCTGGCTGCGTGATCGGCGACGATTGCGTCGTCGAAGCGGGTTGCGAGCTGGTCGCCAGGGTCACCCTGGTCTGCCGCGTGCGTCTCGGCCGTCGCGTGCTGGTGCATCCGGGCGCGGTGCTGGGCGCAGACGGCTTCGGGCTCGCGATGGACGCGACTGGTTGGGTCAAGGTACCGCAGCTCGGCGGCGTCGTCGTCGGCGACGATTGCGAGATCGGCGCGAATACCACGATCGACCGCGGCGCCCTTGACGACACCGTGCTCGAAGAAGACGTGCGCCTCGACAACCAGATCCAGATCGGCCACAACGTGCATATCGGCGCGCACACCGCGATGGCCGGATGTTCGGCGATCGCCGGTTCGGCGCGGATCGGACGCCATTGCCTGATCGGGGGCGGCGCCGGCGTGCTGGGCCATATTGAACTGTGCGATCGCGTCACGATTACCGCGATGAGTCTGGTCACCCACTCCATTCGAACGCCCGGCGAGTATTCTTCCGGCACGCCCATCCAGGACAATCGCGCGTGGCGGAAGAATGCCGCGCGTTTCAAGCAGCTCGACGCGCTCGCGCGCCGACTCAAGCACCCCGACAAGGATCCATCGCAATGACCGTCAGTCACGCGCCGTCGAGCGCCGTTGTGCCAGATACGCAACTGCCGATCGACGCCGATCGCATCATGCAAATGCTGCCGCACCGCTTTCCGTTCCTGCTGGTGGATCGCGTGACTGCGTACGAACACGGCAAGTCGCTGCGCGCGATCAAGAACGTCACGATCAACGAGCCGTTTTTCCAGGGCCATTTCCCGGGCCATCCGGTGATGCCCGGCGTGCTGCTGATCGAGGCGATGGCGCAGGCGGCCGGGCTGCTGACCCAGATCTCCGCACCGCCGCGCGCCGAGGGCGAAGCGCAGGCGATCTTCTACCTCGTCAAGGTGGACAAGGCGCGTTTCACCCGCATCGTGATTCCCGGCGACCAGTTGGTGTTCGAGGTCGAGCTGCTGCGCACGCTGCGCAACATGGCCCTGTACGGATGCCGGGCGATGGTGGATGGCAAGGACGTCGCGAGCGCTGAAATGCTCTGCGCGCGCAAGGCCTGAACCCGCCATGGCGATCCATTCCACTGCGATCATCGATCCTTCCGCACGCATCGGCGCGGGTGTATCGATCGGCGCCTACAGCGTGATCGGCGCGGAGGTCGAGGTCGGCACCGGAACCACCATCGGCGCGCATGTGACCGTCAGGGGCCCCACGCGGATCGGCCACGACAACCAAGTCCATTCGCATGCCGCGATCGGCGGCGACCCGCAGGACAAGAAATACCAGGGTGGCCGCAGCGAACTCGCGATCGGCGACCGCAACACGATCCGCGAATTCGCGACCATCAATCGCGGAACCGCCGAAGGCGGCGGCGTCACCCGCATCGGCGACGACAACTGGATCATGGCCTACGTGCACATCGCGCACGATTGCACGATCGGCAACCAGACGGTATTCGCCAACAACGCCACCCTCGCCGGGCACGTCGAAATCGGCGATTACGTGACGCTCGGTGGCTTCAGCGGCGTGCATCAGTTCTGCAAGATCGGCGCGCATGCCTTCATCGGCATGGGCAGCCTCATCAACGCCGACGTGCTTCCGTTCGTGATGGTCGCCGGCCAGTACGCGAAGCCGCGCGGGATCAATTCCGAAGGGCTCAAGCGACGCGGTTTCTCGATCGAACGCATCGCTGCGATCAAGCGCGCGTATCGTGCATTGTTCGTATCCGGGCAGCCGCTCGCCGATGCGCGCGAGCAACTCGTCGCGCAATCAACCGAGGATGAGGACGTGCGCCACATGCTGGAGTTCATGGACCGCAGCGGACGGTCGCTGTTGCGATGAGCTGGGGAGTTGGAGGCTTGGGGCTGGGGGCTGGTGAAGAGCCGTCGAACGCTGCAACGCCTTCGACGCCTTCCCGTATTTCGAGTTTGGAAGATTCAGCCGCAGACAACGTCGGCTCTTCGTCTACGGTCCTTGCAATTCCCCAGTCCTCAGTTCCCACACCCTTGCACTCGGCTTTTACCAGCCCCCAGCCCCCAGCCCCTAGCCCCCTGCGCTACGCCCTTGTCGCTGGCGAAGCATCCGGCGATCAGCTCGGTGCCGGATTGATCGCGGAATTACGCCATCGCCATCCAGATGCGCAATTCGTAGGCATCGGCGGTGCTGCGATGCGCGGTGCCGGTCTCGATGCGTGGCACGATTGCAGCG
>JAYTOP010000095.1:0-4375 GCA_043747745.1 Pseudomonadota bacterium | reverse complement strand
CATGGGCATGGATGCGACCTCGTGCAATGGAGGTCGCAGCGTCCGTCAATCCGGTCGCATAGGCTGCGACTCTGGCTTAACTTCAGCGCTAATCAGGAGGCGAGTTGCGTCGACTGGTACGGCAACGCCAGGCCGATCTTCATCGGCGATCGTATCTTCGCGTTGCTTGGCTACGAACTGGTCGAAGGTCGTATCGATGCAGGCGCCATCACCGAGCGCAGGCGGGCAGACTTCGCGCCTGCAGCGATGGTGTCGCGCTGACCTCGATGCATCTCCAGGGTCCAATCCAATGACCATGGCGTTGTAACAACGGCTTCCCGTTCGATCAGGACGTTGCCCACACCGGCACTCGAAGCGCGAGTGCCGGATCTGATGGCGTCCCGGATCGCTACCTGCATGACGATGCGATTCGAGTGGCAATCCGGTTTAGGCCTGTTCGCGAGCGACCGCCTATGCCAATCTGGGCGACCGTCGGATCTGTCCGCTGCGCAAAGCCCGGAGCTCGCCATGAACCAATCGCTTGTCAGTCGTCGTTCGCGCCAACTCACCTTCAGTCTTCTTGTCCTGGGGCTCGCGATCACGCCTGCGTTCGCAGCGCCCGCGAGTTCGCACGCAGCGCCGACATCAACGGCTCCCGCATCGGTCGACACGTCGCTGTTCAAGGCCATGCACTGGCGCGGCATCGGACCGTATCGCGGTGGCCGCGCGCTCGCAGTCTCTGGTGTCGTCGGCGAGCCGGGCGTGTTCTATTTCGGCGCGGTCGCTGGCGGCGTATGGAAAACGATCGACTCAGGCGCGACCTGGACGCCGATTTTCGACAGCATGCCGATGTCGTCGGTCGGCGCGATCGCGGTGGCTCCATCGAACCACAACATCATCTACGTCGGTTCCGGCGAAGGCGCATTGCGCGGCAACATCACCTATGGCGACGGCGTTTACAAATCCACCGACGGCGGCAAGACCTGGGCGAATATCGGTCTGAAAGACAGTCGCCAGATCGGCGCGCTGATCGTCGATCCCGCCAATCCGGACGTCGTACTGGTCGCCGCGATCGGCCATGCTTTCGGCGCCAACACCGAGCGCGGCGTGTTCCGCACGACCGACGGCGGCAAGACCTGGAACAAGGTGCTGTACAAGGACGATCAAACCGGCGCGATCGATGTCACTTTCGATCCGCACGATCCGAAGATCGTCTATGCCGCACTCTGGCAGGCGCAGCGTCAGCCCTGGAATTTCTCCAGTGGCGGCCCGGGCAGCGGGCTGTATCGCTCCAGCGACGAAGGTGCGACCTGGACGGAAGTCAAAGGCAACGGCCTGCCCGACGGAATCCTTGGCCGCATCGATGTATCGGTGTCCGGCGCGGACTCCAGACGCATTTACGCGATGGTAGAGGCGAAGGAGGGCGGTCTCTACCGTTCCGACGATGCCGGCCAGCACTGGGCGCTCATCAGCCAGGACGGCCGCGTGCGCCAGCGCGCGTGGTACTTCTCGAAAATCTTTGCCGATCCGAAATCCATCGACACGGTGTATGCGCTGAACACCGGCATGCTGCGATCCACCGATGGCGGCAAGAAATGGGAACTGCTGCCCGCGCCGCACGGCGATCATCACGGCCTGTGGATCGACCCGACCGATCCGGCGCGCATGATCAACGCGAACGATGGCGGCGCGACCGTGTCGCTCGATACCGGCAAGACCTGGTCGACGGTGGAGAACCAGCCGACCGCGCAGTTCTACCACGTCGCCGTCGACAGCAGCCGCTTCCCGTATTGGGTGTACGGTGCGCAACAGGACAATTCCAACCTGACCACGGCGAGCTTCGACGACGAGGGCGTGATCGGTCCGCGCGTCTGGTTCCCGGCCGGCGGCGGTGAATGCGGTTTCGTCGTGCCCGATCCGCGCGATCCAAACATCATCTACAGCAGTTCGGAAAACCAGATCGTCCGTTTCGACAAGCGCGCGAACATCTCGCAGGACATCAGTGCGTGGCCAGTCGACAACTCCGGCCATCCTGCCAGCGAGCTCGCGCACCGCTTCAACTGGACCTCGCCGCTGATGCTCTCGCCGCACGATCCGGACACGTTGTATGCGGCATCGGAAGCCGTGTGGAAAAGCTCCGATCACGGCCACAGCTGGACCATCATCAGCCCCGACCTGACGCGCAACGATCGCGACAAGCAGCAGGCGTCCGGCGGCCCGTTGGCCAGGGACATTACCAGCGTCGAGTACTACGACACGATCTTTGCGCTGGCCGAATCGCCGCTGAAGAAAGGCATGCTGTGGGTCGGCACCGACGACGGACTCGTGCAGACGACGCTCGACGACGGCGCCCACTGGACCGCCGTCACTCCAGCGGGAATGCCGCAGTGGAGTTCGATCGACATGGTCGAGCCATCGCATTACGACAGCGGCACTGCGTACATCGCTGCCGACCGGCACAAGCTCGACGACATCAAGCCGTATGCGTACAAGACGGGCGATGGCGGCAAGACCTGGACCGCGATCAACACCGGCCTGCCTGATGGCGCGGTCGTGCATGCGGTACGTGAAGACCCTGTGCGGCGCGGCCTGCTTTATGCAGCCACCGAGCGAGGCGTGTTCGTCTCGTTCGACGATGGTGGCCATTGGCAGTCGCTGCAACTGGACCTGCCCGCATCGCCGATCCACGATCTGGTCGTTCATGGCGACGATCTAGTGGTGGCCACGCATGGCCGCTCGTTCTGGATCCTCGACGATGTGACGCCGCTGCGCCAGATCCAATCCGGCACCGCTGCCGAAAATGTCGTGCTGTACGCACCGCAGACGGCGATGCGCCTGCACTATCCGGACCAGGTCGATACCCATCGTCCGGTCGGCGAGAATCCGCCTGCTGGCGCGCTGATCGACTATGTCCTCAAGTCCGCGCCGAAAAGCGAGCTGACCATCGAAATCCTCAATGCGCAGGGCAAGGTGCTCCGCCATCTTTCGAGCACCCACAGCACCAAGGAAGTGCAGCCGCCCGAGTGGCCCGACCAGATCGTGCCGAACGACCAGATCGCCGCGAAGCAGGGCATGAACCGTCTGGTCTGGGACTTGCGCATGAACGATCCCGTGCAGATTCCCGGCGCATTTTATTCAGGGCCGACGCCGCGCGGACCATTGGTGCCGCCGGGCCAGTACCAGGTCAAGCTGAGCGTCGATGGCATCACGCGCACCTCGCCATTGACGGTCATCGCCGATCCGCGCGTTGTCGGTAGCGAAGCCGCGATCCGGGCCAAGACCGATCTTGCATTGGCCGTCGAGCACGATATCGATCGCCTGCATCGCGCGGTCAACGGCATCCGCAAGACGCGCAACGCGTTCGTGCGCATCGACAAGGCGCTGGCGAATCGTCCATCGGACAAGACGCTGATCGCCGAAGCCGACGCATTGTCGAAGCGGCTCGACCCGATCGAACAGGTCCTGATGCAGGTGAACATGAAAGGCTCGGAAGCGAACCTCGCGTTCCCCGGCATGCTCAACGAATTGTTCGCGACATTCGCCCTCAGCATGGACGACGCGGACACGCCGCCGACCCAGCAGCACCTTGCGTTCTACCAATCGCTGCATGACCAACTCGAAACCCAACTCGGTCTATGGCACAAGCTGCAAGGCGAGGACATGGCGGCGTTCAATGCGCATCTGAAAGCGAGCGGTGTTGCGCCAGTCGAGATCCTGGCAAACTGAGGAATCGGGTTGGTAAGCGGTGGCTGGGATGTAAAGCCAGCAGTAGGCTCAAAAAGATGCGCAGGGTTTGCAACCCAGCCAAGCGGACCAGCGCTGGCGTCGCCGTGTTTGTCGGCAGCCGAGCGTCAGCATTCGGCGATTCCATCGTTCGCACAGGATTGCGAATTCGATGGACTCGACGCGACCGCATCGCTGCAGATCGAAGGTGTGGCCGACCGCGCCACCGTCGCACGCGCGCCGAACAGCCCGACGCCAGTGCGACTTTCATTGCGAGCGCTGGGCGCGGCGGGGCGCGTGATGTGGATGGTCAATGGGCGCTTGCAGGGCGAGACGATGGGCGTTCGCTCGTTCGTGTACGACTATCCTGATCCGGGCGTGCAGACGGCGATGGCGTAAACGGGGGCGTGGACGCAGGTTGGGTTTCGGGTGTTGCGATGATCTCGGGTGTTGCGTTTGTCTTGTCATGCCGAGCATCGCGAGGGATCTGCTGTTATTCAAAAAATCGAAAAGCAAAGCTTTCACGCGCTGCGCACGCGAGTAACTTTTCTTTCGGGAAAAGTAACCAAAACCATTCCTGATTAGCCCCGAGACTCAGCCATGATTGCTCGCATCGGCAGCAGTGGCAAAAGATGGCGGCGCGTTCTGGCGCACAGGCACGAATGAGCATCGA
>JAYTOP010000094.1:0-38128 GCA_043747745.1 Pseudomonadota bacterium | reverse complement strand
CATGGGCATGGATGCGACCTCGTGCAATGGAGGTCGCAGCGTCCGTCAATCCGGTCGCATAGGCTGCGACTCTGGCTTAACTTCAGCGCTAATCAGGAGTCGCATTATACCGTAGCGTTTTGTGAAGCCATCGACGACGTGCTCCTTGTGTTGCCAGATACGTTGAATGAGCTGACTGGTGACGCCAACGTACATTGTTCCGTGAAATTTTGTGGCCAGGATGTAAACAGCGGGTTGTTTGTCCGTTTGCGTTGCCTAGATGGAAGACGCTTCACCGCCTGAAGAGCGATTCCCGCCTGCGCGGGAATGACGAGCAAAGTGCAATTGGCCAGATTTGGAACTGGGTCTAGTGCGTCGCGGCAGCATTCTTGCGCAATCGCGCCTCGACAACCGGCAATATCAGTTCCACCCATCGCGCATACATCGCTGCCGACGGATGCAATCCGTCATGTGCAGCCAGCGAAGGATCGCGCTTCATCTCGCGGCTGACCGGTGTCACGTCCACCCACGCCGCACCGCGCGTCTTCGTCGCTGACTGGGCGACAGAGTTGAATGCATCGATCTGCATCGACACCTGCGCGAGATCGCGGCCGCTACCGTGACCGAAGGGCGTCGCGCCCCAGTCCGGAATCGACAGCACGATCACCCGCGTCGCATCGTCGCCTGCCAGATGGACCGCGCGCGCGAGCAGCACGTCGAATTGTTCGCGGTATTCGTGCATGTCGCGCCCGCGATACTGGTTGTTGACGCCGATCATCAGCGTGACCAGCGCATACGGTGGCGCGAACGTGCTGTCGTCCATCGCAGCCGACAGTTCGTCCGTGGTCCAGCCGGTGGTGGCGATGATGCGCGGCGCATCAATGGCGATGCCGTGCTCGCGCAGGCGTGTCGCGAGTTGCACCGGCCAGCGCGCGGACTCGGGCACCGCCTCGCCGATCGTGTAGGAATCGCCGAGCGCGAGGAACGCGCGGATGGAAGCTGGGTGCATGGATTTCGGTTCCTGCATGGCGGACTTCGGTTCTGACAGCGATCACGCGCAGGCGCAGGTCAGCCCCACAAACAGCAGGAATGACAGAATCCTACGCAGCATGCCGTGCCAGCGCGCTTTCAATCCGCGCGAATACTTCGCGCATCGTGTCGGCTTCCGGCAACAGGGTCACCCGGAAATGGTTGCGGTACGCGGCATTGAAACTCGACCCTGGCACGATCAACACGTGTTCGTTCTCGAGCAGTTCGAGCGCGAAGCGATGGTCGTCGAGTTGCGGCAGCAGGTCGCGTCGGAACGACGGGAACGCGTACAGCGCGGCAGCGGGTGCAACAAGATCCAGGTAGCGGCTCGCCTCGCAGCATTCGATCGCCGCGCGGCGCGTTTCGTACAGCCGTCCGCCCGGTGCGCACAGCGGTGCAATCGTGTTGGCGCCGGCGAGCGATGCAGGTACTGCCCATTGGCCTGGCACGTTGGAACACAATCTCAGCCCGCAGAGCAGTTCGATCGAGTGCGCATAATCGGCCAGACGCCACGGATCGCCGCCGAGGACGCCCCAGCCTACGCGCCAGCCGCAGGCGCGATGCAGCTTCGAGAGGCCGCCGAAACTCAGGCAGGGCACGTCGCCGGCGAGCGAACCCATTGGGATGAATTGCGCGCCGTCGTACAGGATGCCTTCGTAGATCTCGTCGGCGAGCAGGAGCAACTGGTGTTTCACGGCGATCGCGACGAAACGTTCGAGCACCTCGCGAGGGTAGCTAGCTCCGGTCGGGTTGTTCGGATTGATCACGACAAGAGCACGGGTGCGCGGCGTGATCAGCGCCTCGATCGCATCGGGATCGGGCACATAGCCGTTTTCGGGGCGGCAGTGGTAATACACCGGCACGCCGTCGTTGAGGATCGTCGCCGCGCTCCACAACGGATAGTCGGGGCTCGGCAGCAGCACTTCGTCGCCTGGATTGAGCAGGGCGCGCAGGGCGATGTCGATGAGTTCGCTGACGCCGTTGCCGAGGAACACCTGTTCGGGCAGCACGGCCTGGCCGTCGCGGTGCGAATAGTGTTCGGCAAGCGCAGCACGCGCTTCGGGCAAACCTTGCTGATGGGTGTATGCGTCGCTGTTTGGCAGATGTTCTGCAAGCGCCTGTTGCAGATGCTC
Organism: Pseudomonadota bacterium; assembly: GCA_043747745.1. GTDB lineage: Bacteria > Pseudomonadota > Gammaproteobacteria > Xanthomonadales > Xanthomonadaceae > SZAS-103. Next base: position 35,987 of record JAYTOP010000094.1, on the reverse strand, counting down.
GGGCGCGCGGAAGCCGAACGCACCGGGGTTGCCGATGTTGAGCTTGATGAGCTGGTGGCCGCGCGCTTCGAGTTCGCGCGCGCGGCGTGCGAGTTCGCCACGGATTTCGTAGCGCACTTCGCGCAGGCGTTCGCGGGTGACCAGGGGGGTTGCAGTCGTCATGTCGGGGCAGGCTGGTCCAAGCGGGCTGGAAAACCGCAAGGGTAGCAAACGGGGAGCTGGGGATTGGGGGCTGGAGGCTGGTGAAAGCAGTAGGGCGTCCGTCTCTCCCCAATCCCCGGCCCCAAGCCCCCAGTCCCCGCAGCGCGTGGCACAATCACGCCACATGCATCTACCAGCGGACGCACGCAGCCAGCTCCTCGCCATCGGTTGGCCCGACGATGTGGCGGCGTGCGCGACACTCGATGCCTTGCCCGACGGCCGCCTCGCGCGGGTCAGCGCGCAGCACCGTTCCGGCTATACCGTCGCGACCGCGATCGATCGTGAATTCCCGGCGCAATCACTGGCGGCGTGGATGCGGCCCCGGTTCCCGGCAGAAGATCGCGCGGTCGTCGGCGACTGGGTGCTGCTCGAACCCGCATCCGACCAGATCGTCGCGCTGCTGCCGCGCCGCACCCTGCTCAAGCGCGCCGCCGCTGGAGAGGCCTACAAGCAACAGCCGATCGCCGCGAACGTCGACACTGTGCTTGTGGTCAGCGGCCTCGACCTGGATTTCAATCCGCGTCGGCTCGAGCGCTACCTGTTGCTGGTGCGCGCGAGCGGTGCCGAACCGGTGCTGGTGCTGACCAAGAACGACCTGGCAGCGCAACATTCACATCGGGAGACCGATGTCGATGCGTTGCTCGCCGACATCGCCGCACATGGCGTCGCGATCCATCGCGTCAATGCGAAGGATCCAGCCAGCGTCGCGGTGCTGCATCGGTATCTCGGTCCGGGGCGCAGTGCGGTGCTGATCGGTTCGTCCGGTGCAGGCAAATCCACGCTGACCAATACCTTGCTCGGCACCCAGCACATCAGGACCGCTGCCGTGCGCGCGCACGATTCGCGGGGCCGTCATACCACCACCCATCGCGCATTGATCGCGCTGCCGCAGGGTGGATGCCTGATCGATTCGCCGGGCATGCGCGAGCTCAAGCTCACTGGCGAGGAAAGCCTGGAGGAAGGCGGCTTCGAGGACATTGAAGCACTGATCGCGCAATGCCGCTTCAGCGATTGCAAGCACGCCAGCGAACCCGGCTGCGCGGTGCGCGCGGCGCTGGAATCGGGCGCGCTGGATGCCGCGCGTTACGCGAACTATCGCAAGCTCGGGGTCGAGGTTGCCGCTGCCGCACAGGGCCTGGCCGCCCAGCAGGCACGTCGTGCCGATGTGCGTCCAGCAGGCAAGGGGCGCGCTCCCGGCAAGGCCAGGAATCGCAACGACGACACATACGGCAGACACTGAAACGCAGACGCCCGCGCCGCCGATGACGCCCGATCTCGCGCACCACGCGGCGCTCGACGCGCGCATGGTCGCCGCCGTGCGCGGCATCCGCCTGCTCGATGCGCTCAGCTGGCCGGTGCATGCGCAGGAACACTTTCTCGCCGGCTGGCGGATCGGTCGCATCGTGCTGCCGAAGATCGCGTACCGGCGCGACGACTTCACCGAGGTGCGCGCCGAGCTGGATGCCGTCTGCAAAGGCGCCGATCCCGACCATCCGATCGGTCGTTACCTGCGGTTGACCTCCGAGAGTTGGCGCATTGCGACCCGTTTGCTGGATGTCGCTGGCAGCCATCGAGTCACCGCCTATTCGACGCGATTGTTCGGACGGCCGGTGGAAATGCTGCCGGGCGATGGCCCGACCAATCTCGATGCGGCCACGCATTTCATCCAGCTGGCCGATGAGCTCGATCAGGAGCTGCGCCTCACCGAGCCCGACAGCGTGATCTCCGCCGAACAGGTGCAGGCGGAATTGCAGACCGCGATCGATGCGTTCTTCACCGGCCACAAGGTCCGCGTCGAGCTCGATGCCAACCTGATCAGCAAGGCCGCGGCCAGCCCGACCCGGATCCGCCTGCGCACCAATACCGGCTTCAGCGAATACGATCGCAATCAGTTGTTGATGCATGAAGCATTCGTGCACACGCTGACCGGCCTGAACGGTCGCGAGCAACCGCTGCTCAAATCGATGGCGCGCGGCGCTCCGCGTACCACCGCCACCCAGGAAGGCTTGGCCACGCTGTCGGAAATGATGAGCGGATCGATGGACATCGAGCGCATGAAACGCATCAGCCTGCGCATTGTCGCCATCGAGAAGGCGATCAATGGCGCCGATTTCGTGGACATCTTCCGTCTCTTCCTTGGCGAAGGGCAGAACGAGGCCGACAGTTTCACGTCCGCGCAACGTGTGTTCCGCGGCGTGCCGTTATCGGGCGGCGCTGCGTTCACCAAGGACACCGTGTACCTGCATGGCCTGTTGAGTTGCCACACATTCTTCCGCTGGTGCCTGCGCCACCGCAGCCTTGCGCGTGCGCGCCAGCTGTTCGCCGGCAAGATGGCGTTGGAAGACGTGTTCGCGCTGGAGAGTTGCTTCGCGTCCGGTGCCATCGCGGCCCCGCTGTACCTGCCGCCGTGGGTGCAGCGTGCGAATGGCCTGGCCGGGATGCTTGCGTTCTCGTTGTTCGCAAACAAGATCCGCCTCGACCATGTGGAGGCGGACGACCTGGTGCTGGGGCTGTAGCAAGCGCGCCCTCTGCACCACCGCCCTCCCTCACCCGACGGGCGAGAGACGGCAGCGCGCTGCGCGACGCCCTCTCTGCTGGGGCATAATCGCGGGCTTCGCGGCGACGCAACAGGGGATCAGGCAGATGGGCGAATCACGCCGTCGGACCAATGAGCAGAACTCCGCCAAACAGCAAGTGCAGACAGGGGAAGCCATGCGACCGATCCATTTCATCTCGGGCCTGCCACGGTCCGGTTCCACCTTGCTGTCGGCACTGCTGAAGCAGAACCCGCGTTTCCATGCGGGGATGAGCGGTCCGGTCGCCGGGATGTTCAGCTCGCTGCTCGGGGAGATGAGCGGACGCAACGAGTTCTCGGTGTTCATCAACGACGAACAGCGCAAGCGCGTCCTCAGCGGTGTTTTCTCGAGCTTCTACGGCCCCGAGTTCGAGGCCGAAGTGATCTTCGATACCAACCGGATGTGGTGCACGAAGATGCGCGCGCTGCGGCAACTGCTGCCGGACAGCCGCGTCATCGCCTGCGTGCGCCACCTGCCGTGGGTGATCGACAGCGTCGAGCGGCTGATCCGCAAGAATACGTTCCAGCCATCGTCGATCTTCAACTACCAGACCGGTGGCACCGTGTATTCGCGCGCCGACGCCCTCGCCAGCGGCGATGGCATGGTCGGCTATGCGTTCAGCGCGCTCAAGGAAGCGTATTTCGACGAAGGCGCCGGCGGCCAGCTCATGTTGCTGCAATACGAAACTCTGACCCGCGAACCTGCGAAGGCTTTGGCGTCGATCTATTCCTTCATCGGCGAGAAGCCCTTCAAGCACGATTTCGACAACGTCAGCTACGACGCATCCGAGTTCGACACGCGTGCGGGAACGCCTGGCCTGCACAAGGTGCGCGCCAAGGTCGAGCCGTCCGAGCGGCAGACCATCCTTCCGCCGGAAATCGTACGCCGCTTCGAGAACGACGCGTTCTGGCGCGACCCAGCGCTGAACGTGCGTGGCGTGCGCGTGGTCTGACTGCGCTGCATGTCGCCAGGACTCGAATCAGCGGCGGAAAGGTGGGCGATCCGGTACCGGGATTGCACGTAGTGAATTTGCAGGAGCGGGATATGGCCACGAATGCGGATCGCGATGCTGCGCTGGACGTCGCGATGCGACATGCGAAAGCATGGCTGCATTCGCTCGACGGTCGGCCAGTGCCCGCTCGCGCGTCGGTGGAGGAGCTGGCAGCACTCTATGGCGGCGCGCTGCCCGAAGGCCCGACCGATCCGGCCGAGGTGATCGAACTCCTCGCGTCGCATGCCGATCGTGGGCTTGTCGCGATTCCGTCGGGGCGCTTCTACGGCTTCGTGATGGGCGGCACGCATCCGGCGGCGCTCGCGGCAGACTGGCTGGTCAGCGCGTGGGACCAGAACGCAGGACTGCGCCAGCTCACGCCGACGAACTCGGCGCTGGAAGAAACCGCCGCGACATGGCTGCTCGATCTGCTCGCATTGCCTGCGGGCAGCGCGCTCGGCTTCGTGACCGGTGGCACGATGGCGAATTTCACCTGTCTCGCGGCGGCGCGCTGCGCAGTGCTGCGCAAGGCGGGCTGGGACGAGGCGCGCGATGGCTTGTGCGGTGGTCCGCGCGTCCGCGTGCTGGTCGGTGCCGAGCGGCACGACACCATCGACTTGTCGTTGCGCTATCTCGGTCTTGGTATGCCAGAAGAAGTCGCGGCCGATGCGGAAGGGCGAATCGACGTCGCCGCGCTCGCTGCGGCCCTTGAATCGGGCATCAACACGCCAACGATCGTCTGCCTGCAGGCTGGCAACGTGCATTCGGGCGCGTTCGACGATTTCACTGCTGCGATCGCGGTTGCGCATCGGCATGGCGCGTGGGTGCATGTCGATGGCGCATTCGGTCTGTGGGCCGCGGCATCGCCGAAGTTGCGGCACCTCGTCGCGGGAGTAGAAACCGCGGATTCGTGGGCGACCGATGCGCACAAGACCCTCAACGTGCCCTACGACTGCGGCGTTGCGATCGTGCGCGACCCGGCTGCGTTGCGCGCGGCGATGGGCATGCACGGCGTTTACCTGGTCATGGACGACGACCATCGCGACCCTTACGAGCGCGTGCCCGAACTCTCGCGCCGCGCGCGCGCGATCCCGGTGTGGGCGGTGCTGCGCAGCCTCGGGCGCAGCGGTGTGGCCGAGCTCGTCGAGCGCTTGTGCGAACACGCAGCGGCGTTTGCCGCAGGCGTCGCCGGTATCGATGGTGCGCAGGTCCTCAACGCTGTGGTTTATACCCAGGTCTGCATCGCCTTCCGCGACGACGAGCACACACGGCGCACCGTGCAGCGCCTGCTCGATGACGGCAGCGCATGGATGAGCGGCTCGATCTGGCGCGGCCGCGCAGTGTTGCGGATCTCGGTCAGCAACTGGTCCACGACGGCCGGCGATGTGGCCACGTCGCTCGCGGCACTTCGACGCGCCGCCGCATAGCAACAGCGGCGCCACGGGCATTCGGTAGTATCGTCACCCATCCTGATCGCGAATCGACTTCGATGTCGGGTATGTCCCCAGCCCCCACTTCATAAGCCCCCATGACCGAAGACGCCTTCAAGCAAGCCGCGCTCGACTACCATCGCCAGCATCCGCCAGGGAAGATCAAGGTCGCGCCGACCAAGCCGATGCTGACCCAGCGCGACCTCGCGCTCGCGTATTCGCCGGGTGTCGCTCATGCCTGCGATGCGATCGTCGCCGATCCGAATCAGGCGTCGGAACTGACCGCGCGTGGCAACCTTGTTGCGGTCATCACCAACGGCACTGCGGTGCTGGGGCTTGGCAACATCGGCCCGCTCGCGGGGAAACCCGTCATGGAAGGCAAGGGCGTGCTGTTCCAGAAATTCGCGGGCATCGACGTGTTCGACATCGAGATCGCGGAGAATGACCCGGACAAGCTCGTCGACATCATCGCCAGCCTCGAGCCGACCTTCGGCGGCATCAACCTCGAAGACATCAAGGCGCCTGAGTGTTTCATCGTCGAACGCAAGTTGCGCGCGCGCATGAACATCCCGGTCTTCCACGACGACCAGCACGGTACCGCGATCATCGTCGGCGCGGCGGTCATCAACGCACTCAAAGTGGTCGGCAAGGACATCGCGAACGTGAAGCTCGCGACATCCGGTGCCGGCGCTGCGGGCATTGCCTGCCTCGACATGCTGGTGTCGCTCGGGCTGAAACCGGAGAACATCCTCGCGATCGATCGCGACGGCGTGCTGCACAAGGATCGTACCGACCTCGATCCTGACAAGGCGCGCTACGCACGCGATACCAGCGCACGCACGCTCGCCGAGATCGTCAACAGCGCCGACATCTTCCTTGGCCTGTCCGCAGGCGGCATCCTGAAAGCGCAGATGCTCGCGTCGATGGCGGACAGGCCGATCATCCTCGCACTCGCCAATCCCTATCCGGAAATCGATCCGGCCGAAGCGCGCGCGGTGCGCCCGGACTGCATCATCGCGACCGGCCGCTCGGACTATCCGAACCAGGTCAACAACGCGTTGTGCTTCCCCTACATCTTCCGTGGCGCGCTCGATGTCGGCGCGACCGAGATCGACGAGTCGATGAAGCGCGCGTGCGTCTATGCGATCGCCGAGATCGCGCGCAAGGAAGCATCCGACCTGGGTAGCGCCTACAGCGGCGAGTCCCCGAAGTTCGGCTCCGATTACCTCATTCCACGTCCGTTCGATCCGCGCCTGCTGGTTGCGCTCGCACCAGCTGTCGCGCAGGCCGCAATGGATTCCGGCCTCGCACTGCGGCCGATCGCGGACATGGACGCTTATCGCGAAAAGCTCAGCCAGTTCGTGTACCGCACCAGTCTGATCATGAAACCGGTGTTCGAGCGTGCGCGTGCGAACGTGCAGCGTGTCGTCTACGCCGAGGGTGAGGAGGAAGTCGTACTGCGTGCGGTGCAGGTAATCGCCGACGAGCATTTCGCACGACCGATCCTGATCGGCCGTCCGGCGGTCATCGAAGCGCGCATCGCGAAACTCGGCCTTCGGCTTGTACCGGGCAGGGACTTCGAGTTGTGCAACATCGACGCCGATCCACGCTTCAACGATTACTGGCAGCAGTACCACGCGCTCACCGAGCGCCACGGCGTGACCCCGTCTGCGGCGAAGAACCTGATGCGTTCCCGGCCGACCCTGATCGCTGCATTGATGGTCGAACGCGGCGAGGCAGATGCGATGATCTGCGGCCTGATCGGCCGTTACCACAAGAAGCTCGGCTACCTGCGCAGCGTGTTCGCAATGGAGCCGGGCGTCAGCTCGACGTCGGCAATGACCCTCGTCATCAACGACAAGGGCGCATGGTTCTTCCTCGACACCCATTGCCAGCTCGATCCGACCGCCGAGCAGATCGCCGAGGCGACCTTGCAGGCGAGCATGCGCATGAAATTGTTCGGCGTCGCGCCGAAAGTCGCGCTGTTGTCGCATTCGAATTTCGGCAGCCACTCCGACGCGAGCGCGACCAAGATGCGCCGGGTACGCGAAATCCTGATCGAGCGCGATCCGAAACTGGAAGTCGAAGGCGAGATGCAGGCAGACACCGCGTACAACGAGGAACAGCGCTTGCGCATGTTCCCGCACAGCGCGCTGAAAGGGCGCGCAAACCTGTTCGTCATGCCGAACCTCGACGCCGCGAACATCGCGTACAACATGGTGCGCGTGATGACCGACGGCGTCGCGATCGGGCCGATCCTGATGGGTATTTCGCGCACGGCGCACATCCTGACCTCGGCATCGACCGTGCGCCGCGTGGTCAACATGACCGCGCTCGCCGCAGTCGAGGCCCAGATTCGCGCGAAGCGCGGATCTGAAACCAAACGCTGATCGCGCGAAGCGCGGAGCTGAAGCCAAACGCTGATCGCGCTCGCCGCGGACCTGGAATCACGCGCTGACCGCAAGCGCCAGCACGAGTCCATTTCGGGTTGCCGCTTCGGAAGCCCTGGGAGTCGCCTGACTCGCCCAGCGCCCGTCGTCACGGATTCTCATCCGGGCGTAACCATTTGCCTTCTCGAACGAATCCTCAGAAGCGAGGGGCATCGCGAGTGGGTACAGGTGTGTGGTCGCTGGCGGTGTCCCCTCGCCCCATTCCCAACCATGGAGATGTTCCGTGAGCTCGCAGATCCATCTCGCTGTCCCCGCTTTTGCCCTTGCCGCCGCATTGGGTTCCGTCCTCGCGATGTCCGCAGTCCCCGCACAAGCCGCCGACAAGGCCGCTGCGAAGCAGGAAAAATGTTTCGGCGTCGCCATGGCCGGCAAGAACGACTGCGCCGCCGGTCCGGGCACGACTTGCGCTGGAACGTCGAAGGCCGATTACCAGGGCATCTCGTGGAAGTTCACGCCAGCTGGCACCTGCACGAAGACGGCGTCGAAGACGTCACCGACCGGTTTCGGCCAACTGGCTGCCTTCACCGCGAAGCCTGCCAGGAGCGGCTGAGCGATTGCTGACCAAAGTCGAGGATCCATGTCGGTGAGCACAACGACTCCAGGACCGCATGGTGCGATGTCCCCGGCTGGTACCGGTCTGCCTCGGCGGGCCGGTGCCGGGTTCAAGCCGCAGCATCTCGAAGCGTGGCTGGCCGATACTCCGGCACCGGCTTTCGTCGAAGTGCATGCCGAAAATTTCATGGGCGCGGGCGGTGCGCCGCACCTGTGGCTGACAGCGCTGCGCGAACGCATGCCGTTGTCGTTGCATGGCGTCGGCTTGTCGATCGGTGCCGAATCGCCGCTGGACGCCATGCATCTCGACCGCCTTGCACGGCTTGTCGAACGTTACCAGCCCGCTTCCTTTTCCGAACATCTCGCGTGGTCCACGCACGGCGACGTGTTCCTCAACGACCTGCTGCCGCTGACCTACGACGCACGCACGCTCGACCGCGTCTGCACGCACATCGACGTGGCCCAGTCGCGGTTGCGCACGCGGATGCTGCTGGAAAACCCGAGCACCTATTTCGAATTCGAGGCGAGCAGCATGGGCGAGCCCGAATTCATTGCGCGCGTCGTCGAGCGCACCGGTTGCGGATTGTTGCTCGACGTCAACAATGTGCATGTGACCTGCCACAACAACGGTCGCGATCCGCTGGCGTATCTGGATGCATTGCCGTTGTCGGCGATCGGTGAGATCCACCTTGCCGGACACGCCACGGAAGTCGATGCCGATGGCACGACACTGCTGATCGACAACCACGGCGCTCCGGTTGCGCAGGCCGTCTGGGATTTGTACGCGCGCGCTCTCTCCGTCACCGGTCCCATCGCGACGTTGATCGAATGGGACAACGACGTGCCGGATTACCCGATCCTGCGCGCGGAAGTCGCGCGAGCCGATGCCGCGTTGTCCGCAGCACATGAACGCGTCGCGAGGGCCGCATGAGCGCCGTCGCTTCGCAACAGGATTTCGCTACCGCCCTGCTTGATCCGTCTCGCGCTATTCCCGATGGTTTGCGGGTCGGTTCCGGAGTCGATCCGCAGCGCTGCTTCGCGATCCATCGCAACAACGCAATGGTCGCGCTCGTGGATGCACTGGCATCGGCATTCGCGGTTACGCAGGCGCTGGTTGGCGAAGAGTTCTTTCGCGCGATGGCGCGTGCGTATGTGCGGATCGATCCGCCGCGTTCACCGATCATCGCAGACCATGGCGATGGCTACGCAGACTTCATCGCCGGTTTCGCGCCAGCCCACGACGTTCCGTATCTTGCCGACATCGCGCGACTCGAACGCCTGCGCGTGCGCGCGTTCCATGCCGCCGACGCGGTGCCTGCCGTACTGGCGGATTTCCAGTCGCTGATCGCAAACCCGGAACGTCTTGCAGCGACCCGATTGATCCTGCATCCCGCCTGCGGCTGGTTGCACTCGGATTTCGCGGTGGGGTCGATCTGGAATGCGCACCAGGGTCTCGATGCTCTGCACGATGCCGATCTCGGTGCAATCGCGATCGACATGCCCGAGGCCGTGCTGGTCACGCGCGCGCAATGGGATGTGCAGGTCACGGCCATTCCCAAAGGCCTGGTCGCATCTCTCGATGCATTGCGCGACGGCTGCGCACTGGGCAAAGCCATCGCGCATTCCGACCGCATCGATGACACCGAACTTGCATCCCGATTCGAATCGCTGCTTCTACTCATCGTCCAGAACGGCCTCGTGGTCGCTTTGGACGCGCCACCGGAGTGACACCATGAAGACCGCAATCGCCCCATCATCCATGCCGATGCGTGGCGGACTCTATGCTCGCGCCGAATCGCTCATCGTGTGGATCAATAAGGCATTCAGCCACATTCCCGAGAGCGCGATCCAGTTGCTCGCGCGGTTCTCGATCGCGGTGACGTTCTGGATCTCGGGGCAGACCAAGGTCGAAGGCTTCGTCGTCGATCCGATCGGCGGACATGTCCATCTCGGCTTGCCGCATCTTTCAGACAGCGCGGTCGAATTGTTTCGCAGCGAGTACGCGTTGCCCCTGCTTCCGCCTGAGCTGGCCGCGCACATGGCAGCGACTGCCGAACATGTGTTCCCCCTGCTGCTGCTGTTCGGCCTCGCCACGCGCCTGTCTGCCGCCGCATTGCTGGGCATGACGCTGGTGATCGAGATCTTCATCTATCCACTGGCGTACCCGACGCATGCATTGTGGGCTGCACTGATGCTGTACCTGATGGCGCGCGGCCCGGGAGCGTTCTCGCTTGATCGAATGATTGCGAATCGAATGATTGCGAATCGCTCTGGACGCTGATGCCATGACCTGCTTTGCAGTTCGAGCAAGCTGACGCATCATGGGTACCATCGTCCCGTTTGCGCGGGCCGCAGCGGCCAGGCCCACCATGTCCGAGCAAATCCGTACGAGTGCGGCGAAAGACCCGGACTGCGTGCCCGACGACGTCCTCTGGGCGGGCCTCATGCTGCGCGCGCAGGACGGCGACCGCAACGCATACCACGCGTTGTTGCAGGCGGTGACGCCGTATATCCGGGCGATCACGCGCCGCTACCTCGGACGTTGCGAGGACGCCGAGGATGCGGTGCAGGACGTGTTGATGATCGTGCACGGCATCCGCCACACCTACGAACGCGGCCGTCCGTTCAAGCCCTGGCTGGGCACGATCGCGAGCCGCCGCTGCATCGACCTCCTGCGTCGTCGCTCGCATCGCCTGCAGCACGAGACGGATGCAGACATCGATGCAGACGTGTACCCGCAAACCGAACATGGCCCCGAGGAAACCGTCGCTCGCCATCACACCGCAGGAAGCTTGCACCAGGCGGTCGCCGACTTGCCGGAACGCCAGCGCGAGGCCATCCATCTGTTGCGCTTCAAGGAACTCTCGCTCAATGAAGCTGCCGCGCAAAGCAAGCAAAGCGTTGGCTCGCTGAAGGTGGCTTGCCATCGCGCGATGAAATCGCTGCAACGCGCGCTGGGGAAAGAGGATCGATCCAATGACTGACACCAACAATCTGATCGATCAACTCGCGGCGCAGGCGATGCCGGTGAAGCGCATCGCATCGCCCCTGCAGCGCACCCTGCTGTGGGTCGCGCTCGCCGCAGGCATCGTCCTAGCATTCGTGCTGAAGCACGGCGCCAGGGCAGGCTGGCTGCATACGCTCGCCGATCCGGGTACGGCGGTCGAATGGTTCGCCAGCGTCTCGACCGGCGTACTGGCTGCCTACGCGCTGTTCCAGATCAGCGTACCGGGACGTTCGCGGTCGTGGATCTGGCTGCCGCTGCCATTCGCCATCCTCTGGCTCGCGGGCATCGGCATGGGCTGCATGCACGATTTCGCGCAGATGGGCGGCTCGGCATTCGCATACGAAGGCACCAGTTCGGAATGCGCGTGGGTGATCGTGATGGCGAGCCTGCCGCTCGGGCTCGTGCTTTTGCTGATGGTGCGGCACGCGGGAGTTGTCTGCCCGGGTCGCGCGGCGATGCTCGCCGCGTTGAGCGCCGCAGCGTTTGCGTCGGCTGGCGTCAGCCTGTTCCACAAGGGCGAGACCGCCTTGATGTCGCTGCTGTGGCACGTCGGCGCTGTCGTATTGCTGTCCGGCTTGAGCTGGTTGTCCGGTCGCCAGTTGTTCGCGTGGATCGGATACACGCGCCGATCCGCGTAGCGTGCGCTGTGGCGATTTTGCGAATCGCAGATCCGATTGCACACGATGCGTAACCAATCCGCATGCTTGTGCGAACACTCCAATGCGGGACGGTCACGGCACTGCATCCACGCGTCGCGATGATCGCGTGCGCATTGCCGATCGGCCGCTCGATCCAGCGTTTCTTCAACCATGCGTTCTCCAATCACATCCCAGGAGTGTTTCCATGAAATCGAATCCGATCCACGGTTTTTCAGGCGTTGCGCTGGCCGTGATGGCGGCGAGTCTCGCGATTTCCATGCCGACCGCAGCGTTTGCGAAATCAAAGACCGTCGCGGATGTTTCCCTCGTGCATTGTTCGGGCGTGAATACATGCAAGGGCCACAACGACTGCAAGACCGCCAACAATGCATGCAAGGGCCATGGCAGCTGCAAGGGCCAGGGTTTCGTTGCAACGACCGCTGAAGCTTGCGGCGATCTCGGCGGCAGCGTGATCGATGCAGGCCAGAGCATGAAGGTGGCATCGGCCAGCCAGGTGCAGTGCTTCGGCGTGAACACCTGTAAAGGCCACAACGATTGCAAGACCGCCGACAACGCGTGCAAGGGCCAAGGCAGCTGCAAGGGCAAGGGTTTCGTCGCTTTGCCGAAGATGAGCTGCAGCAATGTCGGCGGCACCACGGGCTGAGCATGCAATACGGTCCGCTATCGACCAGCCAACACTCCGGCGCACATGCGCCGGAGTCGCGGCCCTGGCTGGGTTTCGGCCTCGGCCTGCGCACCGACTATTTTGAATCGATCCTGTCCGACCCGCCCGCAGTGGACTGGTTCGAGATCACCTCCGAGAACTTCATGGTCGCCGGCGGCAAGCCGCGCCACTACCTCGAACGCATCCGTGAACGCTGGCCAGTCGTGATGCACGGCGTGTCGCTTTCCATCGGCAGCACCGACGCGCTCGACTTCGATTATCTGCGCGGTCTGCGCAAGCTCGCGCGCGAGATCGAACCGGCGTGGGTATCCGATCATTTGTGCTGGACCGGCGTCGGCGGCATCAACAGCCACGACCTGCTGCCGCTTCCGTACAACGAAGAAGCGATCGTGCACGTGGTCGGTCGCGTGCAACAGGTGCAGGAATTCCTCGGCCGCGAAATCCTGCTGGAGAACCTGAGCAGCTACGTCGAGTTCAAGCGATCCGACATGCCCGAGTGGGAATTCGTCGCGCAGGTCGCGAAGCGCAGCGGCTGCCGCATCCTGCTCGACGTCAACAACATCCAGGTCAGCGCACGCAATCACGGCTTCGATCCGCGCGACTATCTCGCCGGCATTCCTGGCGAGTGCGTGTGGCAGATCCACCTCGCCGGGCACAGCGACTACGGCGACTATTGCATCGACACCCACGACCACGCCGTGCCCGACGCCGTCTGGTCGCTGTACGCAGACGCGATCGGCCGTTTCGGTGCGATCAGCACGATGATCGAGCGCGACGACGATTTCCCGCCGCTCGCTGAATTGCTGTCCGAACTCGACGTCGCGCGTGCCGCATTCGCGCGCGCCAGCGACGGCGCAGTCGCGGTCGCGGCATGAATCTTCCCGTGCCGGCATCGACGACGCTGGCCGGGCTGCAACGGCAATTCCTCGCGCGGCTGCGCGGTCAGCCCGATGGCGATCTCGCTGCCGAAGTTGCGTGTGGACACGTGTCGCACACCGTCGGACTCGACATCTACACGCATGCCTACGGCGCACGCCTGCGCGAGGCGCTGGACCACGATCATCCGGTGCTCGGCAGTTATCTCGGCGATGCGATGTGGGACGACATGTGCTGTGGCTATATCGCTGCGCATCCTTCGCATGTGCGTTCGTTGCGCGATTTCGGTGCGAGCCTGCCGGGCTGGCTCGCGCAGGCGAACGCCTTCCGTGTGCAGCCGCAGATCGCCGAACTCGCATTGTTCGAGCGACGCCTGCTCGACAGCTTCGATGCCGCCGACGACAGCCATGCAACGTGGGACGACCTGCTCGCCATGCCTGCATCGGGTTGGCCGGGGCTGTGCATCCGTTTCCATCCGAGCCTGCGATTGCATTGCGTGGACAGCAACAGCGTCGAGATCTGGCGCGCGATCAAGGACGGCCAGGCGCCACCACCCGTCGGCACGGCCACGAGCGGCGCATGGGCGCTCTGGCGGGACAGCGAGCGCATCGGTCGCTTCCGTTCGCTCGATGCCGAAGAACGCGCGGCGCTCGCGCGTTGCCAGGGTGGCGGCGACTTCGCCAGTCTGTGCGAACTGCTGATGCCGGATCACGCGCCCGAGGCCGTGCCGTTGGTGGCATTGGGATACCTTCGTACATGGTGCTCCGAGGGCTGGATCGCGCGCTGGGACTAGCCGTTCGCTGCCCGCAAGGGGAACTGTAGTGCGGCTGCGCTAAACTCCTTCCGACCAGACAGACGACAGCGCGCACGGCCGCGCGGCGGAGGAACCATGACGCAGCAACAGACGACTCCAGCTTCGATCAACGCGGATCCGGATACCGATCCGGTCGAAACCAGCGAATGGATCGATTCGATCAAGGCCGTGATCCAGGCCGACGGCGGCGAGCGTGCGCACTACCTGCTCGAACGTATGGCCGACGAGGCGCGGCGCGCTGGTGCGGAAATTCCGTTCGCGCCAACCACCGCCTACATCAACACGATCCCGACCCAGAAGCAGGCGCGCAGCCCCGGCGACACGACGCTCGAATGGCGCATCCGTTCGTGGATCCGCTGGAACGCGCTGGCGATGGTGGTACGCGCGAACCGCAAGCCGGGCGACCTCGGCGGGCATATCGCGAGTTTCGCTTCGTCGGCGACGCTGTACGACGTCGGCTTCAACCATTTCTGGCGCGCTCCGCACGACGCGCATCCGGGCGATCTGCTGTACATCCAGGGCCATAGTTCGCCGGGCATCTATGCGCGCGCGTTCCTCGAAGGCCGTCTGTCTCAGGACCAACTCGACCATTTCCGCATGGAAACCGGCGGGCGCGGCATTCCGTCGTACCCTCACCCGTGGCTGATGCCGGATTTCTGGCAGACGCCGACGGTGTCGATGGGCCTCGGTCCGATCTCGGCGATCTACCAGGCGCGCTTCTGGAAATACCTCGAAGGCCGCGGCCTGATGCCGGTCAGCGACCGCAAGGTGTGGTGCTTCCTCGGCGACGGCGAGACCGACGAACCCGAATCGCTCGGCGCGATCGCGCTCGCAGGGCGCGAACAACTCGACAACCTCGTGTTCGTCGTCAACTGCAATCTGCAGCGGCTCGACGGACCGGTGCGCGGCAACGGCAAGATCATCCAGGAACTCGAAGGCAGCTTCCGCGGCGCCGGCTGGAACGTGCTGAAGGTCGTCTGGGGCAGCTACTGGGATCCGTTGCTCGCGCAGGACGACAAGGGCGTGTTGCGCAAGCTGATGATGGAAACCGTGGACGGCGAATACCAGAACTGCAAGGCGTTCGGCGGCGCGTACACGCGCGAGCACTTCTTCGGGAAATATCCGGAGACGGCGGCAATGGTTGCGAACATGTCCGACGAGGACATCTGGCGCTTGAATCGCGGCGGCCACGATCCGCACAAGGTGTATGCGGCCTACGCGGCCGCGTCCGCCGAGAAGGGCCAGCCAACCGTGGTCCTCGCCAAGACCGTCAAGGGTTACGGCATGGGCAAGGCCGGCGAGGCGCAGAACATCACCCACCAGCAGAAGAAGATGGACGACGAGTCCATCAAGGCTTTCCGCGACCGCTTCAAGATCCCGGTCACCGACGAGCAACTGCCGTCGGTGCCGTTCTACCATCCAGGCGCGGATTCGCCGGAAGCGAAATATCTCGCCGAACGTCGCGCCGCATTGGGCGGTTCGCTGCCGCAGCGCCGGCAGAAATCCGACGAGACCTTGCAGGCGCCGGAACTCAAGGTGTTCGAGCGCCTGCTGCAGTCCAGCGGCGAGCGCGAAAACAGCACCACGATGGCGTTCGTGCAGGCGCTCAACATCGTCCTGCGCGACAAGCAGGTCGGCCCGCGGGTGGTGCCGATCGTCGCCGACGAGGCGCGCACGTTCGGCATGGAAGGCTTGTTCCGGCAGATCGGCATCTACGCGCCGTTCGGCCAGAAGTACAAGCCGATGGACGCCGAGCAGCTGATGTTCTATCGCGAGGACACCGCGGGCCAGGTGCTGCAGGAAGGCATCACCGAAGCCGGCGCGTTCTGCAGTTGGCTCGCCGCCGCGACCAGCTACAGCACGAATAATTTGCCGATGCTGCCGTTCTTCATCTTCTACTCGATGTTCGGCATGCAGCGCATCGGCGACCTGTGCTGGCTTGCCGGCGACATGCGCGCAAGAGGATTCCTATTGGGAGCAACAGCGGGCCGCACCACGCTCAACGGCGAAGGCCTGCAGCACGAGGACGGCCATTCGCACCTGATGGCGGGCACGATCCCGAACTGCAGGGCGTACGACCCGACCTTCGTGTTCGAGGTCGCGGTGATCATGCAGTACGGCATGCAACGCATGCTGACCGAGCAGCGCGACGAATATTTCTACCTGACCCTGATGAACGAAAACTACGTCCACCCGGCGATGCCCGAAGGCGCGGCGGAAGGAATCATCAAGGGGATGTATCTGTTGTACGGGGCTGGGGACAAGGGGCTTGGGGCTGGCAAGGGCAAGAGCAAGGCGCCGCATGTGCAACTGCTGGGGTCGGGCACGATCCTGCGCGAGGTGATCGCTGCGGCGGAATTGCTTGACAAGGATTTCGGCGTCAGCGCCGACATCTGGAGCTGCCCGAGCTTCACCGAACTGCGTCGCGACGGCTTTGATATCGAGCGCTACAACGCCCTGCATCCCGAGGCGAAGGAACCACGCAAGTCGTACGTCGCGCAGTGCCTCGAAGGCCGCCAGGGCCCGGCGATCGCCGCGACCGATTACGTGCGCGCGTATCCCGACCAGATCCGCGCGTTCGTGCCGATGCGTTACACGGTGCTGGGTACGGATGGATACGGGCGCTCCGATACCCGCGCGAACCTGCGCCAGTTCTTCGAGGTCGACCGCTACCACATCGCGCACGCCGCGATCGTTGCGCTCGCTGCCGATGGCAAGATGAATCCGGCGGACGTGTCGCGCGCGATCAAGACTTACAAGATCGACACGGACAAGGCAAATCCGCTGGGTGTTTAGCGAGTTCTTAGGTAACCTTTAGAGTAGAGCTTCGCAACTATCTTGGACTATCTATCGGTCCTGTGGTCTTTCATTGCAGTGCCAATGGAGACTGCAATGATGGCCAAGAAGGGACGCCCGGTCACGACGCTTGAGTCGTCGGTCGACGAGCGCGCTGGACTGCGTGTTCGTCTGGCTGTGCGCAAGGGGCCTGCCGACGAATCGCGCACCGATCAAAGGATTCCCATGAAACAGCAATTCATCCGGGCAGTCATCTGTGCAGGAGTCGTCTGCAGTGGGCTCGGCCAGGCGAAGCCAGAGGAAGTACGCAAGATCATCCACGCCAAGGTTTCCGTCGGTGCAGACGGTCGTGTCACCGAGGCGACGCTCGTCGAGAAGAAAGTACCGGCGACGATCGAGTCGGCGGTGCTCGCGCGGGTCAGGGGCTGGAAGTTCGACCCGGTGGTCGCGAACGGCAGCGCCGTACCTGCGGTCACCTACGCGGCGTTCTATGCCTGCGCGATGAAGTCGGGCGATGGATATGATCTCGCGGTCAGGTACCTCGACAACGGGCCATTGCTTGAGCGCAGCGCGCGGTTCGAGTTCCAGCCGGTGGTGTCGGAATACAGCAAGGCCGAGCAGACGATCACGGCCAAGCTGACCGTTCTTGCGAACGGGAGGGTGCGGCTGGACGACGTGGTAATGGTGGATGTCGATCCGCGAATCGACCGCGACGTGCGCCTGTCGGTCAAGCACTGGCTCGAGGACATGCGCTACGCTCCCGAGCAGATCGGCGGCCAGCCGGTCGCGACCGCGATGGAGTGGCCGATCTTCATCTGGTCGGAAACGGGCGCGCCTCCCGACCCGAAGCATGTGGCACTGTACGCCGCTCCGGCGACGCCAACGGCCTGCGATTCCGCAAGCGCCGCGCGCAATATCCCGCATCCTGTCGATGGCCAGTTCAAGCAGCACGAGGCTGGTGCTGCGCCTGCGGCGACTCCTCCGACGCATTGATGCCCGCGATGCGAGCAAACCAGAGGGATACAAGATGAAAAACCGGACGTTCTTGACCTCTGTCTGTGGAGTTCTCATCAGTTTGGCGCTTGCGTCGTCGCAGGCATCCGCTTCGAAACTCGAGACCCGCTGGATGGAGCTTCATGCCAAGGTCGCGGTCGACGCGGATGGCCGGGTGACCGACGTGGCCTTGGTGGAAAGCCAAGTGTCCGCCACGATCAAGTCGACCGTCGTGAACAGCCTCAAGCGCTGGCAGTTCATGCCCGTCCTAACGAATGGCGTCGCCGCGTCGGCCCTGACGTACGTGCGTTTCGACGCTTGCGCGATCCCGTCCGGAGATGGTTACGATCTCGCGGTCAAGTACGTCGACAATGGACCGTTGCTCGACGGTGGCCTGGACCTGGAATGGTCGCCGACCATCAACCTGTACGCCAACGATCACCAGGCCATCAAGGTCAGGATGCGGATTGCTGCGGACGGCCATGCCGAGTTGCAGGACGTGGTGATGGTCGACGTTCCCCCGACGATCCAGCGCGACATCCGCATCGCGGTCAAGGACTGGGTCAGGTCGTTGCACTACGAGCCGGAGCAAGTCGCGGGCCAACCCGTTGCGACCGACATCGAGTGGCCGATGAAGCTGGACAAGCGGCTGGTTGGCGTCAAATACGGAGAAGCCGATGCCGCTGCCGATCCGGCTTGCAAGACCGCAAGGGCGGTGATGGACAAGCCCCGTTCGAGCAACAGCCCGTTGAGGCTGCGCGACAGTGCCACCCCGCAGGATACGGCGACGCCGGCCAAATGAAAACGCCGGCACGAGGCCGGCGGTTCCGTTGATGCGATCACCGCAACGAGTTACCGCTTCATGAAGCGGAAGAACTCGTCGTTCGTCTTCGTGTCCTTCATCTTGTCGAGCAGGAATTCCATCGCCGACAGCTCGTCCATCGGGTGCAGGAGTTTGCGCAGGATCCAGATCTTGGCGAGCATGTCCGGCTCGATCAGCAACTCTTCGCGGCGGGTGCCTGAGCGGTTGATGTTGATCGCTGGGTAGATGCGCTTCTCGGCAATGCGGCGATCCAGGTGCACCTCGGAATTACCGGTACCCTTGAATTCCTCGTAGATCACCTCGTCCATCTTGCTGCCGGTTTCCACCAGCGCGGTCGCGACGATGGTGAGCGAGCCGCCTTCCTCGACGTTGCGTGCGGCGCCGAAGAAACGCTTCGGGCGATGCAGTGCGTTCGCGTCGACGCCGCCCGACAGCACCTTGCCCGATGACGGCACGACCATGTTGTAGGCGCGGGCGAGGCGGGTGATCGAGTCGAGCAGGATGATCACGTCGCGCTTGTGTTCGACCAGCCTTTTCGCACGCTCAATCACCATCTCGGCGACCTGCACGTGGCGCGCGGCGGGTTCGTCGAACGTCGAGGAAATCACTTCGCCGCGCACGGTGCGCTGCATCTCGGTGACTTCCTCGGGACGCTCGTCGATCAGCAACACGATCAGGTGCGCGTCCGGGTGGTTGTACATGATCGCCTGGGCGACGTTCTGCATCAGCATCGTCTTGCCGGCTTTCGGCGGCGACACGATCAGTCCGCGCTGACCCTTGCCGAGCGGCGCCATCAAATCCAGGATGCGGCCGGTGATGTCTTCGCTGGAACCGTTGCCGCGCTCGAGGTGGAACGCCTTGCGCGGGAACAGCGGAGTGAGGTTCTCAAACAGCGCCTTGTTCTTCGATGCTTCCGGCGGCTCGTTGTTGATCGTGGTGACCTGCGACAGCGCGAAGTAGCGCTCGCCGGGTTTCGGCGAACGGATGCGGCCGGTCAAATGGTCGCCGGTGCGCAGGTTGAAGCGGCGGATCTGCGACGGAGAGATATAGGTGTCGTCTGGACCAGCCAGATAGGACGCATCGGCCGAACGTAGGAAGCCGAAGCCGTCCGGCAGGATTTCCAGCACGCCCTCGGCGGCGACGCCTTCGCCGTAGCGCGTGAGAACTTTCAGCAGGGCGAAGATCACTTCCTGCTTGCGCATGCGCGCAACACCTTCGGTGATGCCCAGCTTGTCGGCGAGATCCATGAGCTGGAACGCCGGCATCTTCTTGAGTTCGCTCAGCCCGTAGATCGGGAAGTCCGGCGGCAGTGCGGGCAGCGGCTGGTTGTCGTTGAACTCACCGCCTTCGTTGCCGCGATCGCGCGGTTCGTTGTTGCGCGGCTGGTTCTGGTTGTTCTCGCGCGGCTGGTTCTCGCGCGGGGCGTTCTGTTCGCGGCCCTGCTGCTGGCGATCGCGGCGATCGCGGAAACGATCGCGACGCGGATTGTTGTTACGCGGCTGGCCGTCGACCGGTTGCTGCGGTTGCGACTGTTGCTGCGCCGATGAATCGCCGCTCGAGGGCGACGGCTGCGATGGCTGCTGCGACGGTGCGTTGTCGCCACCGCTGGCATCGGCCGCGCGTTCGGGCTGGTGCGATGGCGCTTCCTGCTTCGGATGTGCAGCGGGCGGCGCGGTTTCGCGCTGTTGCGGCGCGGGCTCGGCGCGCTCGGCGACAGGCGCTGCCGGAGGAGCGGGGGCGGCCGATGCTTCGGCGGATGCGACGGCTACTGGTTTGGGCTGGCGCGGCTGGCGCGGACGCTTGACAGCGACCTCGGCAGTCTCGTTATCGGATTCGGACACGGAGTGACCCTAGTAAGTGAGGGCGGAGAAAAAAGGTTTGATTGAAGCCGGGGGATTGGTGCTGCGAAGGGCGCGGGAATCAGCAACATCCGGGCGCCGCGTTGGCGAAACCTAACACTGTGTCCGCGCGGCGGCAAGTCGCGACGAGAGAAATGTGACTGATGGTTCAGTCGGCAACACATGCATCCACGACATATTCTCTGGACCATCGGCGTATCACAAAGTCTGATTCTTGGAACGTCATTCCGGCGAAAGCCGAAGAGCATTTCAACAGCGATGCTGGTCAATCCATTGTGCTTATTTCAAAGAACCCACTTGGACTCGCGCTTTCGCCGGATTGACGAGGGCTGTCTTTAGGGAAGGATCACGTCGAACGCGAACGGGCCTCGACAGGATTTATCACGTGGCTGACGATGGAATGGAGTCGCCAGGAGCCATGGCCAAACCGCTGACGCTCATGTTGCTGATGGCATTTGCCTCGGTCACGGACACCTCAATGTCGCCGAGACCGCCTGAACTGGCATAGTCGCTTGTCATGTGGAAGTGCTGTTCGGGGTCATTGTGAATGTTGGTAAGCAACCCAATGAGAAGATCGATCTCGGCAACCGACAGCTCAAGGCGCACGCCGTACCAGCCGTTGTTCCAGTCCTCGATTTCACCGTGCATCTGGATGGCCGCCAGCCAAATTCAAGCAATCCCACGCTCAATAAACTGCACCAGCTGCGTGCGCGCGACCGCGCCGATCTGGGTGGCGTGCACCTTGCCGTCGCGGAACAACATCAGGGTCGGGATGCTGCGCACGGAGTACTGGCGCGGGGTGGTCGGGTTCTTGTCGATGTTGAGCTTCACGACCTTCATCTTGCCGGCATAGACCTGCGCGAGCTCCTCGACCATCGGGCCGATCATCTTGCATGGGCCGCACCATTCGGCCCAGAAATCCACGAGCACGGGCTCGCTGGACTTCAACACCTGCGCTTCGAATTCGGAATCCTTGATATCGGCTACGGTGTCGCTCACGGGGTACTCCTGAAAGAGAGGTTCGAACTGCGAACCGGCGCATTGCGCCAGATACACGGCTGGGGCACGCTGGCTGCGGGTCCAGGCCTTGGGCGAGGATGCGCCACCGCATCGGTTACACTGGGGGCTGTTATTCGCGCTTCAAGCTCAACGCTTGCCGCGCCGAGCCCGGGGGCAGCCGCAGTTTGCGGCGTGAAAGCCGGGCACGCAAGCACGCCGCGCCGTGCCAGCCACCGAAGATCGAGAGCATGACCGACAAACCCCTGACCGACGTAGCCTTCTCCAATTTCGACCTCCACCCCGCGTTGCTGGAAGGCCTGGAGAAAGCCGGCTTCACCCGCTGCACGCCGATCCAGGCGCTGACCCTGCCGCTCGCCTTGGCCGGGCGCGACATCGCCGGACAAGCCCAGACCGGCACAGGCAAGACCCTGGCCTTCTTGATCGCGACGATCGATCGCCTGCTGAAACGGCCGGCACTGGCCAACCGCGACGACGCCGACCCGCGCGCGCTGATCCTCGCGCCGACCCGCGAGCTGGCGATCCAGATCCACAAGGACGCGCTCGCGTTCGGTGCTGAACTGGGCATCAAGTACGCGCTGGTCTATGGCGGCGTCGACTACGACAAGCAGCGCGAGATCCTGCAGCGCGGCGCCGACATCATCATCGCCACGCCGGGTCGCCTGATCGATTACGTCAAGCAGCACAAGGTCGTGTCGTTGCATGCCTGCGAAGTCTGCGTGCTCGACGAGGCCGACCGCATGTTCGACCTCGGCTTCATCAAGGACATCCGCTTCCTGCTGCGCAAGATGCCGGGCTGCAAGGAGCGCCAGACCCTGTTGTTCTCGGCGACCCTGAGCCATCGCGTGCTCGAGCTCGCCTACGAGCACATGAACGAGCCCGAGAAACTGGTCGTCGAGACCGACACGGTGACGACGGCGCGGGTGCGCCAGAAGGTGTATTTCCCGTCCAACGAGGAAAAGATTCCGCTGCTGATCGGACTGCTGTCGCGCAGCGAGAGCTCGCGCACGATGATCTTCGTCAACACCAAGGCCTGGGTCGAGAAGGTCGCGCGCGGGCTGGAACGCGCAGGCTTCCGGGTCGGCGTGATCTCCGGCGACGTGCCGCAGAAGAAGCGCGAGAGCCTGCTGAACCGCTTCAAGCGCGGCGACCTGGAGTTGCTCGTCGCGACCGACGTGGCCGCGCGAGGACTGCACATCGACGCGGTGTCGCACGTCTACAACTTCGACCTGCCCTACGACGCCGAGGACTATGTGCATCGTATCGGCCGCACAGCCCGACTCGGAGCGGAGGGCGACGCGATCAGTTTCGCTTGCGAGCGCTATGCGCAGTCGTTGCCCGATATCGAAGCCTTCATCGAGCAGAAGATCCCGGTCGGCCACGTCGATCCTGAATTGCTGATCGCGGTCCCGCGCGCGCCACGCGTCGGGGTACCGGCTGCCGAAGGCGACAGCGACGACTCCAATGAAAGCGTCAGCCAGATCTTCCGCGAAGTGCGTGAGGCCCAGAAGGCCGAGGCCGAGCGTGGCGGTGGTCGTGGCGGTCCGTCGCGCAGCGGCAGCGGCGGTCGCGGCGCTGGCAGTTCAGCGGGCCGCAGTGGCAGTGGTGGAAGCGGTCGCAGCACGCCGCGTCCGCCGCCGCGCGAACGTCCCGCAGAACCCGTGTCAGTTGCACCGAAACCGGTTGCAGCGGCTGTTGAAGGCGTTCCCTCCGAGCGCAAGCCACGTCGTCGGCGCGGCGGTCGTGGACATGGCGCTGAAGGCGGCGGTGAACAGGCGGCAGCGCCCGGCACCGTCATTACCCAGCGCGTCCCGGTCGTACCTGTAGCGCACGGAACGCATGCGGCCGTTGCGCCTGCGCACGCTGCTGTGGCCAAGTCGGCTGTTGCGAGCAAACCAGTCGCAGCGCCAGCCAAGCCGTCCTTGTTCGGCAAGATCAAGCAAGGCCTGAAGAAACTCGTCAAGCGACCGCCGCGCAGCGATCACTGATCTGGAAAAGTGTGAACCGCTGACACGGTTTGAACCTGCGACGGGGTGTCGCGCGAACGCATCCTCGCGCGATACTCTGCGCACCACGCACACTGCGTCACCGTCCACGGCGATCCCCCGCGATGACCTTGCTCCGCTTCGACGCTGTCAGCAAACGCTACGCCAGCGGCCATGAGGCGCTGAGCGAGGTCAGTTTTGCGGTCGAAGCGGGCGAGATGCTGTTCATCACCGGTCATTCCGGCGCGGGCAAGAGCACCATGCTGCGGTTGATCCACCTCGCCGAGCAGCCGAGCCGTGGCACGGTGTTGATGGAAGACCGCAATCTCGCGAAATTGCACGGGCGCAAGGTCGCATTGCAGCGTCGGCGGGTCGGCGTGGTGTTCCAGGATCATCGCCTGCTGCACGATCGCAGCGTCTATGAAAACGTCGCGATGCCGCTGGTGATCGCGGGCGTGCCGCGCGCCGAGATCGGCCCGCGCGTGCGCCGTGTGCTGGAAAAAGTCGGTCTCGCCGAACGCGAACGCGCCAAGCCGCGCGAGCTGTCCACCGGCGAACAGCAGCGTGTCGGCATCGCGCGCGCGGTCGTCGCACAACCACCGCTGCTGATCGCCGACGAGCCGACCGGCAACCTCGATCCGACCCTGGCCGTGGGCATCATGGATTTGTTTGCGTCGCTGCCTGCGCTCGGCACGACGGTGATCGTCGCCAGCCACGACCTCACTCTGGTCAAACGCATGCGCAAGCGCGTGCTGGTGCTCGACCACGGGCGTTTGCTCGACGACATTCCGGCAACGGAGCTGGCTTCGTGAGTGCGCCCGAAGTTGCTCGTGTCGACCCGGCCACACTTAAGGTCGCCAAGACCGCCGCTGCGGTGCGCCGCAAGAATCGCGGCCCATTCGCGCGCATGCGCAGCTGGATGGATCTGCATTTCTACAGCCTCGTATCGAGCCTGGGCCGGATGGCGCAGCGGCCTGCCGCCACGCTGATGACGATCGGCGTGATGGCGATCGCGCTCGCATTGCCATTGGCGCTCTGGCTGACGCTTGCGAACGTGCAGCGATTCTCCGGAACCGTGCGTGCGTCACGGCAAATCACCGTCTTCCTGCATCAGGATGTCGGGATGGATCGCGCCAACGCCCTGGCATCCCAGCTGCGTGCGCGCCACGATGTCGCGACAGTGACGCTGCGCACGCCCGACGAAGGCCTGGCCGAATTCCGCAAGATGAGCGATCTCGCGCCGTCGCTCGATGTGCTCGACGGCAACCCACTGCCGCCGGTGCTGCTGGTCGAGCCTGTCGACGATGGCAGTGCACTTGCGACTTCGCTGCAGGCGATGCCCGAGGCCGAGATCGTCCAGCACGATGCGGTCTGGCGCGAGCGGCTGTCGGCCTGGCTCGCATTCGGCGCGCGCATCGCGTGGGTGCTCGCGGCGCTGCTCGGCACCGGCGCGTTGCTGGTCGTCGGCAACACGGTGCGCCTGGATATCCAGAGCCGTCAGGATGAGATCGGCGTGCTGCAATTCCTCGGCGCGACCGACGGTTTTGTGCGGCGGCCATTCCTGTATCTCGGCGCGATCTACGGACTTGCTGCCGGTGGATTGGCGCTGGGCTTGCTGGCGCTCGCTGGGGTCGCATTGCAGCCATCGCTCGCGCGCCTCGTCACCAGTTACGGCAGCGGTTTCGCGTTGCAGGGCCCGGGTCCGATCGGTGCGCTGGCGCTGCTCGGTGGTGCGTTGTTGCTCGGCTGGCTGGGCGCGTGGCTCGCGACAGGGCATCATCTACGTCGCAACCGACCGACGAGAGATTGAAATGAGCGCAGGCGGCTTCCGCCACATCGAGACCGATACGCCACGCGTGATGGTCGTGGACGGCTCAAAAGTCGCGCGCATGATGATCGAACAACTGCTGCGCAAGGAATTGCCTGGGCTGGAATTCATCGGCTGCGAAACCGGTGCGCAGGCGAAAGAAGCGCTGATGGCCGGTACGATCAACCTGGTCACCACCGCGCTCGCGCTGCCGGACATGGATGGGCTGGAACTCGCCAGCTTCATCCGCGAATACACGCCGCAGGCGTACATCCCGATCATCGTGGTGTCCGGCAACGTGCAGGAGCGGCTGGAGTCGCGCAAGCTCAGCGACGATGTCACCGATTATTTCGACAAGGCGCTCGGCTTCGGCGCGCTGGCGACGTTCATCCGTGGCTACGTCAAGCCCGAGGACGTTCCCGGCGGCGAGGTCCTGTATGTCGAGGACAGCCGCGTAGTCGCGGTCGCGACGCGGCGCATGCTGGAGAGGCACGGCATTGTTGTCACCCATGTCACCACGGTCGAAGATGCGCTGATGCGCCTGCAGGTATTCCGCGAAGACGGCACGCCGCTGCCGGACGTGTTGCTGACCGACGTATACCTGAAAGGCGAACTGACCGGCATGGATCTGCTCGACCGCGTACGCAAGGAATTGCACTACAACAAGGCCGAGTTGCCGATCATCGTGATGACCGGCGATTCCGATCCGGGCAACCAGAGCGACTTACTGCGCAAGGGTGCGAACGACCTCGTCGAAAAACCCATCGAGGAACGCATGCTGATCACCAAGCTGCTGTTCCAGTTGCGCGTTGGGCGGGTGCTGCGCGCGAAACTGGCGCGCTGAGCGCTGCGGGGTGACCCACGCGGCTGCGAGCGAAGCGAGTACGGCCAACGAACCCGGCGAACGCGTCCGCCTCGAACCTTCCTGGAAAGCGCGCGTCGGCGACTGGCTGCTGCGTCCGGAGATGCAGCAGCTTTCCGCGTTCCTGCGGGCCGGGAAGGCCGCCGGCAAGCGCATCTATCCGCCATCGTCGAAACTCTTCGCCGCGCTCGACGCGACCCCGTTCGACGCGGTCGAGGTCGTGATCCTCGGCCAGGATCCGTATCACGGTGCCGGCCAGGCGCATGGATTGTGTTTCTCGGTGCCGCCCGGCGTGCCGGTGCCGCCGTCGCTCGACAACATCTTCAAGGAAATCCAGCGCGACCTTGGCATCGCCCGCCCCGATCACGGTTGCCTGCTGCCCTGGGCGCAACGCGGCGTGCTGCTGCTCAACGCGGTGCTAACGGTTGAGGACGGCAAGCCCGGCGCGCACCAGGGCAAGGGCTGGGAAGGTTTCACCGACCACGTCATCGACACCCTGTCGCACGAACGCGAAGGACTGGTCTTCATGCTCTGGGGTGCCTACGCGCAGGCCAAGGGCAAACTCATCGATTCGCGCCGTCATTGCGTCCTGAAAGCACCGCATCCCTCGCCGCTGTCGGCGCATCGCGGGTTCATTGGTTGCGGGCATTTTTCGGCAGCGAACCGGTGGCTGGCTGGGCGCGGGGCGAAGGCGATTGATTGGTCCCTGCCGAAGCGCAGCGAACTTCAGGGCCAATTCTAGCCGCCTTGCTGATTCCGGCCGGCACAATCTGCTCCAATGGAAAACAACGCCTCCTATAGGTTATTGTTTTATAGCGCCTTTGTTCTGAAAGCGAAATTGTTTTCCGGCGCGTGCGATAACAACCTCAGCTTGCGGGTCTGCGCGCAGCCATTACCGGGTGTTGCCGCGCCGAGGCTCACATCCCTGCAACCTGGGTTCGAAACAGACAAAGCTGCCGCGCTGCGCTGCCTTATGGCGCAGTGCCTTGCACCATTTCATGCAGCTTGGCGAAAAACCCGTGCACGTCTTCGTGAATGTCATCCGCTGTCATGGCCGCGGCCACGTCCCCGCGAATCAGCTTGACGGAAGGTGATCCCTTGCGCAGCGTGTGAAATAGCGAGGAGTCGTTTTCAAACAGGATGCGTTTGCCGTCCACCACCGCGAAGATGTTGGCCGAGACGTCGCGCCAGGTTTTGCCCGCAGGCAAGGTGAGGTTCTGCTCGGCAAAGAAAACGTCGATGGTGCGCAACACGTCTTGCGCGAACAGGTAGTTTGCATCGCAATCCAGCTCGTGCAGCGCGGCTCGCCTCCAGACGTCGGGTACAAGCAGGTAGTTTTCGATATTTTTACGTGTCCATTCCACCAGCGCACGATTCTCGGGCCCTGGATGGAAGGCGTGCTCGGCGGTGTCGTAGTCGAACAACATCCGACGCCGCACGCCGGGGACGATGTGCTTGAGTGCGTCGAAGTGGGCGTTGGCGCGCTCAAGCATATTGGCCTTGTTGCCGCCGTCCATGGTTTTGAAGCACACGCGCTCGACAGCCTCCAGCGCATTGCAGGGTTGCGCCCACGCACGCAGGATGCGCTGGTCGCTCTCGCCCTCCACATACACGATGTAGGGCGATGCCAGGAGTTGCACGATTTCCTCGTTGGACACATCCGCCATGGCGCGCAGCACCGCAGGCGTGGATGCGATGCGCCTGGGCACCTGACTCAGCAGCGATACGATCTGACTGCCATCGACGCCCTTGGCAAATTCCTCGGCGTGGGTCGCGATCAGAAATTGGGTATTGCGCTCGGCGGATTTGCGCTTGAAAAAATCCAGAATCTCGCGCTGCAAGTTCACATGCAGGTGCGCGTCCGGCTCGTCCAGCAGGATGGTGGTGGGCTGGTAGCCGTATAGAAACGCCAGCAGAGTGAGTGTCTGATGGAAGCCGCTGCCGCCAGCGATGATGTCGTAATCCTTGCCGCGCTGGCGGTACTCCACGGTGATGTTCACATCCTTGCCCGCCTCGTACAGCGGCGCGGCAAGATCGACGCCGAACCAGCGTTTCACGGTGGTCGCCAACTCGGCCCAGTCGGCGGGCTGGACGTAGCCTTTTGCAGCACGGCCATCCGCCGCCTTCGCTGGCGTCGGGCACACGCGCAGCAATAGGTTGCGCAACACACTGCCTGGTTGACCCTTGCCCACCTGCTGACGGATCGGCCCATCATCCAGACGCTTCTCGGCAGGTTCGAGGCCGGAAAATGGCGGCACATAGGCAATCCGCGGCAGATCGCCCGCTGTCTCGCACTCGCGAAATGCGTTCCACCCGTCCACCGGAATCGCGTAGATGGTTTGCGGCGAGTGGTAGCGCAACTGCACGCCGAAGCTGCCGATGGTGTCGCCCCCGCGCCGCCACTCCACCAGAATATCGATGAGAATGAATTCCTGCTTTTTCGCGCCGTTGCGCTCCGGATAGGCGCGGTCGGTGCGGTCTTTCCACAGCAGGTTGAATTCGGGCAGCGGCAACGCGGTGAAATTGGGCAGAACGACCTGGATGCCCTTGGACCCGCCGCGCTTGGAGCGGTGAAACTCGTCCACGCAGAACTGCCAGATGGCCAGCGCCTGCAGCACCGTGCTCTTGCCGCTGTTGTTGCGGCCCACGAGCAGATCGAAGGCGGTGAAGTCGTAGACCTGATCGCCGACGTTCTTGAAATTGCGCAGAGTCAGGCGCGTGATCATCGGATCATCCCTCTTTGCACATCGCGGAAGGCATTGTACGCGGCGATCTTCTGCGGCTCGGGCACCAGCGGGAAGGTGCCGAGGATGTGCAGAAACTCGGCGTCGGTGAGGCCGTAGTGATTGGCGACCAGTGCTCGCGCAGTTGCGCGGCGAACTGGGCCTTGAGCCGGGCCGCCTGGGCATTGTCCAGTCCGCCGTCTTCACCCGCAGCGCGATACAACTCGCGGACTTCTTCGTAGGAGGGGCGCTGCATGCCGACCAGGACACGGCAGACCTGCCCTTGATCCGGGGACCACGACTGGACGAGATCGTCGATGGCCTGCCAGCCCCGGAGGTTCAGATAGCCGACGCAAAAGTCGGCCCGCTTCGAAACGGCTAGCGTCGCCCGCAGCGCCCCGAGCAGTTCGTCCTGGATATTGTCGAAAATGCGAGGCATCTAGTTCCCAAACATCAGCTTGCCAATGAGCAACGGTGTGCCACGCTGCCATGATTTCGCAGCCTGGGCTAGCGCGGAGTATGGGCTGGGTGGATGGTATGCCCCTTTATTCCTGCGTTGAGTCTATATCCATGCCCGACAGCCGACTCCGAGCAGCACGAATGTTCCATGAACAGAACGCAGCGGGACTTCCGGCCTATTTAGCACTCCCCGTGTGCGACTGCTAAAATGCTCGCCATGAACCAGACCCCGATCCAGACGGCGCTCGTCGCCAACAACCTTCCGATCCCCAGCGCGCTCGGCTCGCTCGAGGCGTACATCGGTGCGGTGAACCGCGTGCCGGTGTTGGCCGTCGAAGACGAACAGGCGCTTGCGCATCGCTTCCGCGACGACGAAGACCTCGGTGCGGCGCGCGAACTCGTGATGGCGCATTTGCGCTTCGTGGTGCATGTCGCGCGCGGGTATCGGGGCTACGGCCTCGGCATGGGCGACCTGATCCAGGAAGGCAACATCGGCCTCATGAAGGCGGTCAAGCGCTTCGACCCGACCCAGGGCGTGCGCCTGGTCTCGTTCGCGGTGCACTGGATCCGCGCCGAGATGCATGAATTCATCCTCAAGAACTGGCGCATCGTCAAGGTCGCCACGACCAAGGCGCAGCGCAAGCTGTTCTTCAACCTGCGCAAGTCGAAGAAGCGCCTTGGCTGGATGAATGCCGAGGAAGTGTCGGCGGTTGCGCGCGATTTGAAGGTGTCCGAGCGCGAGGTGCTGGAAATGGAATCGCGCCTGTCCGGCCGCGACATCGGCTTCGACGCGCCGAACGAGGCCGACGACGACGCGCCGCCATCGCCCGCGACCTACCTGATCGATTCCAGCGACGATCCATCGCTCGCCTACGAGCGCGCGGATCACGAAGACAATCAGCTTGAATTGCTGCGCGACGGTCTGGGCGAACTCGATGCGCGTTCGCGCGACATCATCAAGCGCCGCTGGCTCGACGACGACAACAAGGCCACGCTGCAGGAACTAGCCGACGAATACGGCGTGTCCGCCGAGCGCATCCGCCAGATCGAGGCCAATGCGCTGAAGAAGATGAAGGCGTTGTTCGCCGCGTAAGCGCAACGCACTTCGATGGTTGCAATCTCAACGGCCCCGGAAACGGGGCCGTTTGCTTTTGTGGGAACCGCCGCTGCATGGCATTGTTCTGCGGCAGCTGCGCATCAGCCACAACGCGGTGCGCCAGCACCTGACCGCGCTGGGTTCGGCGAACCTGATCGAGCGCGCTGCGCCGCGACCGACCGGCGGCCGGCTTGGCGCGATCTTCACGATCACCGCACTTGGGCGCGAAATGTTCCCGCGCCACTACGGCCTCATCGCGGGAGGGTTGGTCGAGACGCTGTACGCAACGCTCGGCCGCGAACAGGTGATGGCGATGCTGCGCGCGCTCGGCGCCCAACTGGCGAACGACCTGCCCGAGCCGGTGGATCAGCACGACACCGAACTCGCAAGCAAACAACTCGCGGGACGCCTCACCGCGCTCGGCTACGAAGCCGCAGCGATCAAGCACGACGGCGAGCCGCAGATCGAAGCGCACAACTGCGTGTTCCATTCATTGCCCGCGCGGCATCCGGAAGTCTGCCACTTCGATCTCGCCTACCTCAGCGCAAGTTCGGGCCGCGAAGTGCGCCACGCCGAATGCATGGTGCGCGGCGGCCGCGTGTGCCGTTTCGCGTTGGGCGCGCGGATGGACAAATAGAAAGGTTGAATGAGGCATCCGATGACTACGACTCGCAGCACGATCGCCGACTTGTGATAGAAATGCGGAACTTCTGCTCGGGGCGTTCGCATGATTCAGAGGAACCACGTCAACGGCGATGCCCTCAATGATACAGCCGAACTTCCATTTCAACTTCGGCTGAAGGATTTCGAGCTTGCGATGCAGGACATCTATGACTTCTTCCACGATGTGAACACTGCGCTGACAGGCAAGGGATTGCAGCGTCTGGACGACGTTCTGCGTCCAGCGATCATGTCAGGCCTGCTGTCCGACATGCTCACGGCAAGTCTTGCAAAGCATTCGCGAACGTTGACCGAGAATCGCTACTTCAACGGACATCCGGATTTGATCGTGAGAGGCGTCTATTCGAACGATTCAGCGAAGGCCGGTTCGGAAGGCGTCGAGATCAAGACGACGCGGAAAGCTGGTGGCGCTGTGGATACGCACGGCGCGCGCGATCAGTGGATGTGCGTTTTTGTGTATGCGATCGATTCCGAAACACAACCTGCGATCGATCGGGCTCCGATGGCCTTTACCGAGGTCTATCTGGGAAATGTCGTTCGCGACGACTTTCGCAAGAACGCGCGCGGCGAATTGGGCACGCGAACGGCCACCTTGCACAAACTTGGAGTCCAGAAATTGCGATCCAACTGGATCTACAAGGCTCAGACAGGCAGCTGAAGCTTCGTCAGTTTCGGAATCGCATCGCGCGCGCACGAGAAATAGCGTGCGTCTTTTTCAATGCCGATGCTTGCGTAACCAACGGCCTCGGCTGCAGCTAGGGTCGATCCCGATCCGGCGAACGGATCGCAAACGATACCTTTGCCAAGCGGCAGCACAGCTCGGACGAGCTTGCGCATGAATGCTTGCGGTTTGAGGCTTGGGTGCGGCGCCAGCTTACGTTCAGTGGCTCGTGTCGGCGACGACGCGATGACGTCTCCAAACGGCTTGTCGGCCGATGGTCGTCGAAAGCCGCCCGTTCCCCACTTGCGCAAGTTGTCCTGCACGCGACCTTCAAGCGGTCGACGAAACATCAGCCACGGCTCCCACATCGCACGCGGCATCACGCTGACGTCGGGGAATGTTTCGTGCGCAGCTTTTGGACGATCGCCACCACGCATGGTCATCACCAGACGTACGACTTCGCCGCGACGTTCCAAACCCGCCTTCGCAAGCGCGCCTGAGACGACGTGCGATAGCAGCGGGTTCGATGCGAGCATGACATTTCCGCCAGGAACCATGACTCTCAATACGAGCCGCGCCCATTGTGTGAAGAACTCTTCCAGCGCGACGAGATCGCGCGGGGTTAAAACCGTGAAACGCGGCAGCGGCGAACGCTTTGCGCCATCGAACGAAGGCGGAATACGCCATATGCCGCCCTTGCCGCTGCGCAACTTTGCCTGTTCGGATTCGTTGTATTCGACCAAGCCATACGGTGGATCGGTTACGACTGCATGGATCGATCGCTCTGCGCGCGCGCGCAACCAATCGAAACAATCGGCGTGAATCAGCGTCGTCTTGCCGAAGCAGAAACTTTCATTCTGATGCGTGTTGTTGTCGTCGAAGAATCTCAGACTCGATTCGTCAAACAAATCCTTGCGCAACTGATAGACACCGCGTTCCGAACGCACAAAATACTTTGGTGTGTTGAGCTGAAGGTACGATCGGATCGATGACGGCGGTATCGGGCCAAGGCTGTCGTTGACTGCCTGCGTGATATCGCAAAGTGGCGCGCCCTCCGGACGCACCGACAAAGCTCGAACAATGGAATCGCGCACGGCGCCGGGGGACTGTTTCATCGTTGAAGTCTGCGTCGAATGAGTACGCGACAAGAATGGACGTCCAGACGTCTTTTTGCAATGGATTTCGGCGAATGCCTTGACCAGAATTCAAAAGCGTCAGTAAAGATCCACCGGATCGACATCCAGCGACCAGCGCACCTTGCGTGCGGATTTGAGCGCGTGCAATTGCGGCATCCATGCGTTCAATGCGGCCTGCAATGCAGGACGCTGCGCTGCCGAAAGATGCAGTTGCGCGCGTGCCTTGCCGGCGCGTCGTGGCATCGGTGCCGGCAGCGGACCATGGATGAATGCAGTTGTCGCAATCGCCGCGAAAGCACTCTTTGCTTCGAACAGGAACTCCTGCACGACGGCGTCGTTCGGCGCTTCTGCGCGCAACAAGGCGAGATAGCCGTATGGCGGAAATCCGCTTGTTTCGCGCTGCGCAAGTTCCAGCGCAGCGAAGGCGGGATAGCCACCGCCGAGCAACGTCGTCAGCAGCGGATGCCCGGGATGATGCGTTTGCAACAACACGGTGCCTGGCTTGCTTGCGCGGCCACCGCGACCGGCGACCTGGATCAGCAACTGCACGAGTTTTTCCGGTGCGCGGAAATCCACCGAATGCAATCCTTCGTCGACCCCGACCACGCAAACCAAGGTCAGGTTCGGCAGGTCGTGGCCCTTGGCGAGCATCTGCGTGCCGACCAGGATGCCCGCGTGCGCGCCGAGAGTCGCGAGGTGCTTTTCCAGCGCGTCGCGATGGCGCGTGGTTTCGCGATCCACGCGCAGCAGCGGCGCGTCAGGAAAATGCGTGGCGAGCGTGTCCTCGATGCGTTCGGTTCCAGCGCCTTGCGGCAACAGCGCGAGGCTTGCGCAATCCGGGCACGCTTGCGGCGCGGATTGGCGCGCGCCGCAGTGGTGGCAGATCAATCTTCCACCGCGCGCATGCACCGTCATCGCCCAGCCTTTGGATGACGTGCTGCAACGTTTGCAGCGCGCATTCCAGCCGCAGTCGTAGCAGATCAGCACCGGCGCATAGCCGCGACGGTTCTTGAATACCAGCGCCTGCTCACCGCGCGCGAGCG
Source organism: Pseudomonadota bacterium (assembly GCA_043747745.1). Lineage (GTDB taxonomy): Bacteria > Pseudomonadota > Gammaproteobacteria > Xanthomonadales > Xanthomonadaceae > SZAS-103. Next base: position 1,826 of record JAYTOP010000094.1, on the reverse strand, counting down.
TCGCAGCGATCGCATCGAGCATGTCCTGCGACAGACCGCCGTCGAGCACGCGCTTGCGCACGTCGATCACGCGCACCGATGGCGGCCGCGCATCGCCCGCGCGCTGGCGCAATGTCAGATGCGTGTAGCGTCCGCCGATCGCGTGATGCAGCGACTCCAGCGACGGCGTTGCGCTGCCGAGCACTACCGGCACGCCGAGCGCCTTGCCGCGCACCAATGCAAGGTCGCGCGCGTGATAGCGCACGCCGTCCTGTTGTTTGTAACTCGCGTCGTGTTCCTCATCGACCACGATCAGGCCCGCTTCTGGCAATGGCGTGAAGATCGCCGAGCGCGTGCCGACCAGCACCCGTGCTTCGCCGCGCGCCATCGCAGTCCAGACGCGCGCACGTTCGCCATCGGCAAGACCCGAATGCAGTGCGTGCACCGGTACACAGAGTTGCGCACGAAACCGTCGCAGCGTCTGCGGCGTCAGACCAATTTCGGGCACCAGCACCAGCGCCTGTTTGCCGCGTGCGAGGCAGTCGGCGATCGCTTCCAGGTACACCTCGGTCTTGCCGCTGCCGGTGACGCCTTGCAGCAGGATGGGGTGGAAGCCGTCCTTCTTCGCGAGCGCCGCTGCGAGCGCGGCTTCCTGCTCGCTCGTGAGCCCGACCGTTTCCACCAGCTGCGGAAAATCCGCGGATGCGCTCTCGCTGGCGGCGAGCGCGCGCCGATTCACCTGGCGCAGGCGCGGTGGGAGCGCCGCGGCCAACACCTCGCCCAACGGGCGCAGGTAGTAGCGCGCGCAGAAATCGAAGAGCTCGAGCTCCGCCGCACCCAGCGGGGGCACGTCGGCGACCACGGATTCGATCGAGCGCAGCCGCTCCGCCGGCACCGCGCTATCCGCCGCGAGGCCGACCACAACGCCGACCTTGCGCGCGCGCCCGAAAGGAACCACCACGAGGTTCCCCAAGGCGACTTGCTGACCTTCGGCGATGCGGAAATCGAACGCATCATCGAGGGGCACGTCGAGCGCGATGCGGGCGATTTTCAAGAGCTAAAAACCACCCGGAAAAAGCTGTGGATAAGTCTGTGAATACGTCTGCGGCTAAGAGGGTCGCGCCGGGCCACAGCGCTAGAATCAACCGTAGCCTGGTACGGGACTAATACGCAACAGATTGATCTTAAAAGAGATCTTAAATTCGTCCTACAGAGGCGCGAAACCAGTAGAGGATTCCCGCGAAAAGGGCGGATGTGTGAATAAGCGATCACATCGTGCCAAATATTTTTCTTGACACGACCTAGGGCGCGTGGGCCCCGAGGGAGCGCGAATGTACCGCGTTGACGAGGGCGGCGACGTGTTCAGGCGGCGTGTATTGGGAAATGCCGTGGCCGAGGTTGAAGATGTGCCCCGAGCCCCTTCCATACGCGTCCAGAACCCGCTGCACCTCGTTTTCGATAGCGGCGGGCGGTGCGAAAAGCGCCATGGGATCGAGGTTGCCCTGCAAGGCGACACTCTGGCCCACGCGCCTTCGTGCGTTGCCGAGATTCGTCTGCCAATCGATGCCAAGGGCGTCCGCTCCGCTCGATGCCATCGCCTCGAGCCAGGCGCCGCCGCCTTTCGTGAAGAGGATGCGCGGCACCACGCGCCCGTCGGCCATGCGCGTGAGACCCGCGAGAACCTGCTTCGAGTAGGCAAGCGAGAACTCGTGAAACGCGGCATCGGCGAGGACCCCGCCCCAGGTGTCGAAAACCATCACGGCCTGGGCGCCTGCGGCGATCTGTGCGTTGAGGTAATCGCAGACGGCGCGCGCATTCACGGCGAGGATGTGATGCAGGAGGTCGGG
>JAYTOP010000093.1:0-60414 GCA_043747745.1 Pseudomonadota bacterium | reverse complement strand
AGGATCGCGACATTGAGGCCCTGCTGCCGCATCGGTGGCAACCGGCGGACTGATCAGGTTCGTACGCTGAGCGCAAGGTGGGGTGGGCGCTCGCTTACGGTCTAGCCGTAGATTCGCGTGTAGGTGTTGCTGGCGAACTCAATGAGAGCGACGTTGTTTTTTTTGATGTTTTCGCGGATGTCGTTCAGGTCGATTCGCACCACGCTCTTCAACGTATCCAGCACCCTTGGGTGCTCCCAATTCCACGTTGGCGACCCGATGACAGCGGTGCACGCTTCTACCCTGTCGAAATGCGCCGTCAATTCCGCAACTGCGGACTGGCATTTTGCGTAGTTGTCGAACTTGAAAACCTGCCCCTTTGCGGCAAGCGATCTGAGCCTAATCGTCGATGGCTGAATAGCCTCGAGCGTCTCCAGCAGGCGCTTGGCAACACGCTCTCCGTCCTTCTGAATGTAGGCGACCGCACCTTTGACAACCGAGTCGGCCTTATCGCCGTTTTCCCATGTCGGCGCATGGCATTCCATACCGATCTTTGCCAACTCCAAGAGCTTGAGAGGTTTGGGTATTTCCGCAATGTAGCTGTGAGCAGCTTCTATCAGTGCGTCAAGAAATTCCACTTCCCTCTTGGCCTTGTCTTGTCGCTGCCAATTCTTCAGCGCGAAGATCCCGACGATTGCAGTCGCCATAGGAGCAAACGCCCGTACGACCTCAAGCCAACTGATGCTGGCTATTGCGTCAACGAACCGTACGACTCCGTCGATCATATTTTTCCAATGTGGCGGAGAGAGTGGGATTCGAACCCACGGTGGTATCGCTACCACGGCGGTTTTCAAGACCGCTGCCTTAAACCACTCGGCCATCTCTCCGTTGCTTTCAATTCTCGCATACGCTGCATTGCGATCGCGATCTCTTGCATGACGCTCAGGCCGCCGACTTCTGCTGCGCCAGCTTCGCGCATTCCTCCCGACTCTTCGTGCAACCGCTGCGCGAGGCTTCGAGCAGCGGCGGCAGGCGTTCGGCGAGGAAGTCGATGAACACGCGCACCGCCGGCAGCAGGCCGCGCCGCGACGGGAAGACCGCGTGGCAAATGCCCTGCGGCAGCGACCAATCGGGCAGCACCGGTTCGAGTTCGCCGCGCAGGATCGCTTCGGCGCAGACCGTTTCCGGCAGCAGCGCGATGCCGAGTCCGCGCTTCGCGGTTTCCATCAGCAACGGGAAGTCGTGGCCCATCAGGCGCGGCTGGATGTCCACGCGCGCAGTCACATTGTCGGGGCCGTGCAGTTCCCAGCGCTGGCGGCTCTCGTCTTCGCTCATGCTCAAGGTCAGATGCGCGGCGAGATCCTGCGGCAGGTTTGGCCGACCTTTTTTGTCGAGATACGCAGGGCTTGCGACCAGCAGCTCGCGGACCTGCCCAAAGCTGCGCATCACCAGGCTGCCGTCGTCATTGAGTTGCGTGCGCACGCGCAACGCGACATCGAAACCTTCGTTGATGAGATCCACGCGCCGGTTGCTGACCTGCAATTGCAGGCGCACCAGCGGATATATCATCAGGAAATCCGGCAGCAATTCTGCGAGTTGCTGCTGAGCGAGCGCGACCGGGCAACTCACCTTGACCACGCCACGCGGCTCGGCGCTGAGGCGATCCACAGCCTCGCGCGCGGATTGCGCCTCAGACAACATCGCCTGCGCATGGCGGCACACGCTTTGTCCGACTTCGGTCACCGCGAAGCGACGCGTCGAGCGCTGCAGCAGGCGCACGCCGAGATCTGTTTCGAGTTGGGCGACGCGCCGACTCAACCGCGATTTCGGAATCCCGAGCGCGCGCTCTGCGGCAGCAAAGCCGCCGTGTTCGACGACCATCGCGAAGTAGTAGAGATCGTTGAGGTCCTGCATCGCTCGCTCCTGAAGATGGTCTGATCAAGTGACGTTTTTCATCGATTGCGTACCGCCGAGCGCGGAATGATTTCTTGATACCGGATTATCCAGATAATGGGCAATCACGCGCCGCAATCGTCGCTTTTATTTCGCTTTTCTATCGTTTGCCTGCCTTCCAGACGTAGCTATGCTGTAGTCGCCAACATGCGCCGCCGCGCCATCCACAGATTCGACAGCGCGAACGACGTCACCAGCTGCGCGGAGTTCTTCGCTAATCCCTTGAAGCGCACCATCGCGCAGCAAATTGCAGCTTCACCACCCAGGACGGATGTTCCACTTTCGCACGCATCGATGTCTTCAGGTATTCCAGCCGCTCGGTTGCGTCCTTGTACTTGCCTTCCAGCAATACCTTCACCTTGCCGCGCTTCTCGGCCAAGCACCACTTCACCGCCGAACTGTTGCACATCGGGAAATCCGGTGCATCAGAAACGACAAAGGAGCCGTAGCCCCTTTGTCTTGCAACTAGCAGCGATGGAAGCGTCTTTACATGGTCGGTTGCACGACGATATTCGTCGCAACGATCCGCGACCGCATCTTGCGAGGTGTTTCGACGGCAGCGGTATGGCCGCCCCTTGGCACGAAGAAGAAATCGCCGCTCTCGTGGCCAGCGAACTGGATCGGCGAATAACCAGGCGACTGCGCAATCGGCGAGTCGATCGCGGCCAGCGCGAGCGAGCTCGATACTTCGCGATACAGGCGTTGCGCTTCGAGCATGCGGTTGTTGTCCTGCAGCACATTGAGGAAGGCGCGAGTGAAGTACGAATGCTTGCCGGTGCCTGTATCCGGAACCGGCTGCACGCCGCCGGACGTCAACGCCGTGCGCGAACGACCGCTGGTCATCTTGCCGACGAATGCGCTCCACTTGTCGGGCGACATGGCACCCGAGTCGAAACTCGGCACTGCCGAACGCGTCATCGTGCCGGAGTAGCACGAGTCGGCGACGACCAGCACATGCCGCGACTTGAGCGTCGTCAGGATGTCGCTGATCGCAGCGTTGGAAATCCAGGTGGAAGCGGTCTTGTCCTTCGCATCCACCGGAATCCAGTAGCCTTGGCGTCCCTGGAGTTCGCCGTGGCCGGCGTAATAGATCAGCAGATTGTCATCTGGGCCGAGCTTCTCGCGCATGGTATTAAGCGCAGTCAGGATTTCCAGTCGCGATGCGTTGGGCAGCAATGTGGTCTGGTATCCATAACGCGCCTTGAGCACCTGCGACACCGCAGTGGCATCGCTGACTGCGCTTTGCAGGGTCGGATAGCCCGCATCCTGATAGGTGTTGTTGCCGATGATCACCGCATAGTTGTTGCCCAAGCGTACATTTGAAGGCACTGCGCCTACACCGCCCGCGCTTCCCGAGTTGGCTTGCGAACTGTCGCCAGCCTGTGCGAGCAGGTTGAAGTCCATCGCGCGACGTGCGCCGTTCTTGCCGACCAGTGCGATCTGCACGCTGGCTCCACCGGCCGGGACATTGACCTGCGCCTTGAACGTGCCGTTTGCACCGATCGCGATCGGCTTGTCGTTCACGGTGACCTGGGCGACCGCCTGCGGCAGAGTCACCCTGCCGATCAGATCGTGCGGACCTGGAGCGCCGCGCACGACAGCCGTGTTCTTGCCGCGGGTCGCGAACACCTGCGGCTCGATCATCTGCAACGAAGGCAATCCGCCGGCGAGCGCTTGGCCGGAACCCGCCGCGCCGTTGCCAATGCGTTGCTGCAACGAGGCGATTGCGCGATTCTGCTGACTGACTTCAGTCTGCTTGTCGACCAACTGGTTCTCAAGCAGTTTCATGAGCTCCCAGTCCTGCTTGCTCTTGGCCGGAGCGTGCGCCTGCATGCTCTGGATTTGCGCCTTGAATCGCACTTTCTGGCTCGCAAGCTGCGCCTTGAGCTTGGCAATTTCGGTCGCGCTCGCGTCAGCATCGCCACTCTGTGCTTCGGCCAGTGCGTCGGAACTGCTCTGCACCTGCGTGCGTATCTGCTCGACTTTACTGAGATCGGCACCGGTCGCGACACGCGCTTTTTCGAGTTTTGCCTGGGTGTCGCCTAGGTCGTGCTGCGCCGAATTTAGCGCCTGCTTGCGCTGGTCGAGTTGGGTCTGCAACTGCTTGACCTGATCGCGCAATTGTTCCTCGGTCGCGTGCTCGGTCGCGACGGTCTGCTTGAGTTCGGTGATCTGGGCATCCTTGGCCTGCAACTCCACTTGCACCGTGGATGCGAAAACCAGGTCGTCGTTGGTGACGCCGGACGCTTCGCGATACAGGTTCAACGCCTTGGTCATGTCCTTGTCGACGCCCAGGCCTTCCTCGTACATGTAGCCGAGGTTGATCTTTGCGCGGCTGTTGCCCTTGTCTGCGGACTTCTTGAACCAGACCTGCGCCTGTGCGTAATCCGGATCGGTGCCCAGACCTTTCAGGTAAATCTCGCCGACGTAGTTCATCGCTTCGACATCGCCGGTCAGCGCCGAGTCCATCCACACCTTCAGCGCGGTGTGGTAATTCGCGCGATCGTACGACACGTATTCGCCTCCGCGGATCTGGCAATCGGCCTGGGTGGTGCGGATCGGCCGGCGCGCGCTCATGAAGTGCACCTGGCTGCCGAGGCTGCGAATTTGCCCGGGGAGCAGGCAGTCGACCACCAGCAGGTCTTCGGCATTGCGCACTGTCTGCGCATGGGCGACAGGCGGTGATATGCCGGAACCGACGATCAGGCCGATCGTGGATGCCAAAACGGCGAAACGCAGGAAGACCGGACAAGTCATTGGCGAAATCATGAGGCGAAGCTCCGTGGCGGCGTTTCGCGACTCGCGCTGACCCTTGCAGCGGCGCGCGAGCCGCTATACTGGGTGCGGGAAGTATATAGCCGGAATTGGGGAGAAAAGCGATGCGTCTGCACTTTGCCGGGATACCGTCCATCCGTCGTCGCACGAGCGGCGCGAGTCCACGCACTCCGCGCGCACTGTTTGCGCATGCAATGTTCGCGCTGATGCTGCTGATCGGCGGAGCATGGAGCCAGCAAGCATCGGCAACGAGCGGTTTTTGCGGCGTCGTCGCCAACGGCCCAACATCCGGTTCCGGCGCGCCCGGCACAAATGTCAGCTTTAGCTTCACCGTCCGGGATGACGGCAACTGCAATCTTGTCGGTACCTTTGACGACATCACGATCACGAGCGATACAACCGGCGGCGCGACGGTTGCACCAACTTCCTACAATCTCGCCCCGATCTCTCCCATTACCGGAAATTATCCATTCACGGTCACCTTGGGTCCAGGCGCGGGAACCGTCGCGATCAGCGTCACCTGCAGATCTGGCTTCAATTGCGATACCAATAGTCTCGTTATCTACACCGCGACTGCAACGGCTGGCACTGCTTTGATGACGCCGAGCATTTCCTTCACGAATACCGATAACGACGGCTCCGGTTCGGTCACACCTGGCGATATCTTGACCTTCACAGACAGCACGAAGAACACCGGCACCCTTCCCCTCACGGGCGTGACGATCAACGAGACACCAGGCACGCCTGCGTCGCAGGCCTGCGGTGGCCTCGCCGTCGGTGCGTCCTGTTCGCTGGTCGCTACCTACACCGTGACTGCTGCCGATGCCGGGACTGGATCGGTCTCCAACATCGTAAGTGCGATCTCGACGCAGACGCCGTCCGGCTTCATCACTACCGTGACCGTTCCTGTCTTTCCCACCCCAGCTCCGAACATGAGCATCACCAAGGTGCTCTTCAACAACGCCGACGGCGATGGCTCGGGCACGGTGACCCCGGGCGATGTGTTGACCTACAAGAGCACCGCGACCAATACCGGCGGCATTACTTTGACCACGTTGACCATCAGCGATCCGCTGATTACTCCGACGTCCCGTGTCTGCGCGAGCACAGCGGTCGGCGCGACCTGCGTGCTGACCGGCACCTATACAGTCACTGCTGCCGACGCGGGCGCTGGCGTCATCAACAACACGGCAACCGCGACATCCATCCAGACCACCAGCTCATTCTTCACGAGCTCGGTGAGTACGCCGGTTTCGCCCACGCCGGCACCGGCCATGACCGTGAGCAAGGCGCTCACCGGCACCGTCGATAACGATGCCTCCGGCTCGGTGACGCCGGGGGATCAGCTCAACTACTCGGTCACCGCGACCAATTCCGGAAACGTGCCATTGACGAACCTGGTGGTCAGCGACAACCACTTCGCCGCTACCAACACCTGCACCCCGGTCGCCGTCGGCGGCACCTGCGTGCTGGTCGGCAGTTACATCGTGACCGCCGCCGATGCCGGCGCGGGTTCGGTGACCAACATCGGCAGCGCGACCTCGACCCAGGTCGTCGGCCCGATCACCAACTCCGTCAACACATCGGTCCTGTCGACTCCGGCTCCGGCTATGAGCGTGGCCAAGGTCCTCACCGGCACCGTGGACAACGATGCCTCCGGTTCGGTGACCCCGGGTGACCGGCTCAATTATTCCGTGACCGCGACCAACACCGGCAACATCCCGCTCACCAACTTGGTTGTTAGCGACAACCATTTCGCCGCGACCAACACCTGCACCCCAGTCGCCGTCGGCGGTACCTGCGTGCTCTCCGGCAACTACATCGTGACCGCCGCCGATGCCGGCGCGGGCTCGGTGACGAACATCGGCAGCGCGACCTCGACCCAGGTCGTCGGCCCGATCACCAACTCGGTCAATACACCCGTCCTGCCGACTCCGGCTCCGGCGATGACCGTCGCCAAGGTTCTCACCGGCACCGTGGACAACGATGTCTCCGGCAGCGTGACGCCGGGTGACCGGCTCAACTACTCGGTCACCGCGACCAACACCGGCAACATCCCGCTCACCAATCTGGTGGTCAGCGACAACCATTTCGCCGCGACCAACACCTGCACCCCGGTCGCCGTCGGCGGCACCTGCGTGCTGCTCGGCAATTACATCGTGACCGCCGCCGATGCCGGCGCGGGTTCGGTGACGAACACCGGCAGCGCGACCTCGTCCCAGGTCGTCGGCCCGATCACCAACTCGGTCAACACACCCGTCCTGCCGACTCCGGCTCCGGCGATGAAAGTTGTCAAGGTGCTCGCGAATAACGCCGATGGCGATAGCTCGGGTTCCGTCACCGAAAGCGACGTGCTCACCTACTCGGTCACCGCGACCAACACCGGCAATATCCCGCTAACCAATGTGGTGGTCACCGATCTGTTGACCACGCCGAGCACGATCACCTGTACGAACGTCGCTGTCGGTGCGAATTGCTTTCTCAGCGGCACCTACACCGTCACCCGGGCGGATGTGAAAGCCGCCACGATCAACAACACCGGTTCCGCGACATCGACGCAGGTCGTCGGCCCGATCACGAGCACACTGAACACAGCCGTGGTCGGTACTCCGCAGATGACCGTGCTGAAGACACTCCCGCGCAATGCCGACAGCGATGGCTCAGGCACCGTGACCCAGGGCGATGTGCTGACCTACAAGGTCACTGCGACGAACACCGGCAATATTGCGTTGACGAACGTCGTGGTCACCGATCCATTGACCGTACCGAGCACGATCACCTGCACACCTGTCGCCATAGGCGCGACCTGCGTGCTTAGCGGCACCTACACAGTGACCGTAGCCGATGTCAGTAGCGGCACGATCAGCAACACCGGCTCGGCGACAGCCACCCGCGTTGCGGCCATCACCAGCACGTTGAACACGCCGGTCTTCGGCAGCCCGCTATTGGCGGTATCGAAAGTGTTGACCAGCAACGCAGACAGCGATGGTTCGGGTACGGTGACCCAGAGCGACGTGCTCACCTACACCGTCACTGCGACGAACACCGGCAACGTGGCGATGACCAATGTGGTGGTGACCGATCCGCTGACCGTGCCGAACACGATCACCTGCGGAAACCTGGCGATCGGTGCGACTTGCGTACTCTCCGGCACCTACACGGTCACGGCGTCCGACGCCAGCAAGCATGCGATTCTCAACACCGGATCGGCAACATCCACCCAGGTCACGCGACCGGTCAACAGCACGCTGCGCACGCCCGTCCTGGCCAGCAACCCGGCATTGACCGTGGGCAAGGCGTTGACCAGCAACGCCGATGGCGATTCCTCGGGCACGATCACCCAGGGCGATGTACTGACCTACGCGGTCACTGCGACCAATAGCGGCAACGTGATCCTGACCAATGTGCAAGTCACCGATCCGTTGACCACGCCGAATGCCGCGACGTGCGCAAGCGTCGCAATCTCAGCAACCTGCGTGCTGACGGGCACTTACACGGTGACCGCAGCCGACGTGACCAATGGCGCGATCAGCAACACCGGATCGGCCGTCGCGACCCAGATCAGCACCGCAGTCAGCACGACCCTGCGTACAGCAGTCGCCAGCAGTCCGGCGATGACGGTGGCGAAAGTGTTGGCCAGCAACGCCGATGGCGATCATTCGAACACGGTCACCCAGGGCGACGTGCTGACCTACACAGTCACCGCGACCAACACCGGCAACATCGTATTGACCAACCTGCAGGTCAGCGATCCATTGACCACACCCAATGCGCGCACCTGTGCGATTGTCGCGATCGGTGCGACTTGCGTGCTGACCGGCACCTACGCAGTCACTGCGACCGATGTGACCAACGGTGCGATCAGTAACACCGGATCGGCGACCGCCAAGCAAATCAGCACTTCGGTCAACAGCACGCTCAATACGCCTGTCGCCAGCAATTCGGCGATGACGGTGTCGAAGGTATTGACCAGCAATGCCGATGGCGACCGTTCGGGCACGGTCACTGCCGGAGATGTGCTGACCTACACGGTCACCGCGACCAATACCGGCAACAATGCATTGACCAACGTGCAGGTCGACGACCTGCTGACGGCACCAAGCACGAAGGCGTGCGCGAATGTCGCGATCGGTGGGACCTGCATACTCGGCGGCAACTACACGGTCACCGCGACCGATGCCGCGAACGGTTCGATCAGCAACACCGGATCGGCCACGGCAACGCAGATCACCACGCCCGTCACCAGCACACTCAGCACGCCGGTCGGCAGCGTGATCGTGACGCGCGCCATTGCGATCGAGACCGGCGACAACCAGAGCGGGCCGCCGAACACTGCCCTGCCGGGCGATCTCGAAGTGGCTGTCACCGACAACGGATCTTCAGCCAACGGCGTCACCGTCAACTGGGCGGTGACATCGGGAACCGCGACGCTGAGTAATCCGACATCGGTCGTCAGCGGCGGCATCGCCTCGATCAACGTCAACCTCGGCGCGACTCCGGGCCCGGTTACCGTGACTGCGACCCGTGCAGACGATGCGACCAAGTTCGTGACTTTCCACGAAACCATCACCCCGGTCGTCGGAACCCCGACGCTGTCGCTGGTATCCGGCAATAACCAGGTCGGCGTGGTCGCTACGCATGCTCTTAACCCGCTCGTCGTGCATCTTGTCGATGGCAGCGGTGTGCCGTTCGCTGCGCAGACCGTGACCTGGCAAATCGTCAGCGGTCCGGCTGTGCTGGATAGCGCGAGCAGCGTCACCGACATCAGCGGCAATACGCAGATCGGTTTCAGCTACGGCGCCACCACCGGAGCAATCGTGATGCGCGCGAGCTTCGGCGCATCGACCGTGGACTTCAACGCAAGCTCGCAGTCCTACGTGATCACGATCCTCGGCGGTAACGGCCAGACTGCAGCACCGGGCCAACCGCTGCCGCAGGACTTCACGGTCGTGGTGTCGTTGCCGTCCGGAATGACCACCCTCGTCAAGGGCGTCCACACGCAGGCTGCGGCGAGCCTGGCCGGCATTCCCGTGCAATGGAACGTGCTCGCTGGCGGCGGCAGCCTGTCGCAGGGCAACAGCACGGTCACCGACACGAGCGGCCATTCGACCAACCACTACACACTCGGCAGCGCCATCGGCCTCAACCAGGTGCAGGTCGCTGTGCCGGGCGGAGCCAGCGTCACCTTCAGCGCCACGTCTGCTGCGGCCGCTACCGCGACGCTGCAGATCGTGTCCGGCAACACGCAGTCGCTGACCACCAACACGCCATCGGCACCGCTGGTGGTCGCATTGACCAGCAACGGCATGCCGGTCCCGAACGCAACGATCACTTGGAGCGCGACCAACGCGACCCTGGCTAGCGCGACGTCGGTGACCGACAACAATGGCCACGCCAGCAACATCGCGAGCGTCACCAATCCGGGTGCAGCTACCGTCAGCGCATCGTCGACGGCACCGGCCGCAAGCCCGGTCACATTCGGACTGAACGGCGGGATTTCGCACCTGATCGGCCTCACGCCGCAACAGGTCGAAGTCGCGAACGCGCTCGACAACGCGTGCGCAGCCCTGGCCGCGCTTGGTTCGCTGACGCCTGCCCAGCAGGATCTGCTGGAACAGTGCCAGGCGTTGGCATTCTCGGCAGGTGAAGATCCAGCCCAGGCACGCAATGCGCTAACCGAACTGTTCTCGAATGTCGCGTTCCTGCAGACCAGCGCTGCGATGCTGGTCTCCACCGCGCAGTTCGACAACATCAAGGCGCGCATCGCCGCGCTGCGCAGCGGCACCGGCGGCAGCCACTTCGGCGGCTTGGCATTCACCACCCCCGACGGCACGCTGCCGGTCGGTTCGATCGGCGACACCTTGCTCGGCTTCGGCGATACGAAAGAGAAGAAGAAAGATGAAGTCGGCAGCGACTTCTCGCGCTGGGGCTTCTTCGCCTCCGGCACGTTCGGTCGCGGTTCGGCCGATCCACGCCAGGTCACGCCAGGCTACGGGTTCCACACCAACGGACTGACCGCCGGCGTGGACTACCGCTACAGCGACAAGCTGATCTTCGGCGTGAGTGCCGGGTATTCGAAGTACGACAGCAATGTCAACGCCGGTCGTGGCGGCATGAACACGCATGGCTGGAGCCTGTCGGCGTATTCGACCTTCTTCCGCCAGGACAGCTGGTACCTCGATGGCGTGTTCAGCTATGGCAACAACAGCTACGACATCACCCGCCAGATCATCTACACGCTGACCAACAACAACGGCACCAGCACGGTCAACCAGACCGCAGCGTCGAACTCCAGCGGTACGACGCTCGCTGGCGCGCTCACCTTCGGACGCGATTTCTCGAAGGGACCGTGGTCGTTCGGACCGTATTTCCGCGGCACCCACACGCGCATCAATTTCGGCGACTACCAAGAAGTGCTTCAAGGGAATGCGCCCGGCAGCGGTCTGGGTCTGTCCGTCCAAGCCCGCGACTTGAAGTCCACTGCAAGCGTGCTCGGGGCCAAGGTGAATTACGCGTCCAGCCAGAGTTGGGGTGTGCTGATGCCGCATGCGGAAATCGAATGGGAACACGAGTTCCAGAGCAGCCCGGACAGCATCACCGCGCACTTCCTGCAAGATCCGACCGCCACCCCGATCCAGGTCAGTGGCGACGCGATCGATACCGATTTCTTCCGGCTCGGTCTTGGCATGTCGTTCGTACTCGCCCACGGCCGTTCGGGCTTCATTTATTACGAAAAAACGCTTGGACGTACCGGCATCACCCAGGACAATCTGGCGATCGGCTTGCGACTGGAGTTCTGAGCCGGCAGTTCGTGTTGCACGGGACTAGCCATGCCCGCCCGGGCGTGGTGTAGTCCGCAGCAAGACCGCGCATGGGAAAAGGGAAACCAAGCGCGATGTGACCGATTCCGTCGATTGACGCGTGGCAGAGTCATGCGTTGCCTGGACGAGATCGCAGGAAAGCTTCACCCGCCGTGTCGGGACGCGTCGGGAATGACCGAATACCGCAGGACATCACCTCAGGGGAGTCTGATCATGAGCACTTGGCGCACGCCGCAAGACAGCGTCCACACACCCAATCACGACCAGTCTGGTTGTGCCGGATCGAGTCGGTTCGGGTCGAGTCGCGTTGAATCGAGTCGGTTCGGATCGGGCCTGCTCCGCTGCGGGCTGGCAGCGGTGATGCTGGCCGCCTCGTGCTTCGGGCAACGCGCGTTAGCCGCGACCGATGCCGATGCGATGGGTCATGCCGCGACGCTGACCCCGGTACAGCCGGACTCCGGATCGATCACGGTCGATCCCGGCAAGGACGTCACCCTCGCCGCAGCCAAGAAGGTCGATCACCAGGGCGTGGCCGGGCAGAAGGTGGACTGGAGCGTGACAGGGCCAGGCAACGCAACCCTGAGCCCCACCAGCAGTTCGACCTCGCTGCAAGGCAGCACGTCCGATGCGGGCGTCGCCCGTACCGTGTTTCATGCCAGGACACCCGGCAGCTACGTTGTCACCGCGACCACCCAGAAAAATCCCGGCTGCTCCACACCCTCCTGCGCGGCCTACGTCAGCATTCGCTACGCAGTGGACGTTGCAGCCGCCTCGACCGACTCGGGGAGCGACTCCAGCGGCACCAACCACACCGGCGTGGTCGCTGCAGCGGTCGCCATCGGCGCGGGAATCGCCATCGCCGCCAACAACGGTGGCGACCATAACGGTCGAGCAATGCTGCGCACGCTCTCCAGCGCCAGCGGCAGCGGACAAACGGCCAACGCCAACTCCCCACTCGCGCAGCCATTGCTGGTGCATGCGTCCAACGACGGCGCCAGTGCGGGATCGATTGCCGTCCAGTGGAGCGCAAGCGGTGGCGCGGTTCTCAGCTCACCGTTGAGCTTCTCCGATGCAAACGGCATCGCCGGCGTCCGCGTCCTGAGCGTCGGCCCGGGCCCCGGCCCGGTCGTCGTCACCGCCAGGCGCACCGATGCGCCCGACGCGACTGCAAGCTTCACCATCAACGTCACCCTGCCCTCGTTGACGATCGTCTCCGGCGACGGCCAATCCGGCTTCACCAGCACCCAGGTCGAAAACCCACTGGTCGTGGCAGCGCAGATCGGAACTACGCCGCAAGCCGGCGTGCCGATTGCATGGGCGGTCACCAGCGGCGATGCAGTCGTGACCAGCGTCAGCAATGGCGGCGGCACCGATACCGCCGGCCACTCGAGCGCCACGATCACGTTTGGCCCGACCCCGGGCCCGGTGGATGTCACCGCGACGCGCACCGATGGAACTGGCCTCAGCCAGACTTTTCACCTGACCTCGGTCATTACCCGCACCCTGAGCATCGTTAGTGGCGACGACCAGTCCGGTCCGCCGAATGCGGCGCTAACGACCCCACTCGTGGTGCATGCGCAGACCAATAATGCCGATGCCAGCGGGGTGACGATTAACTGGACCGCCGACAACGGCGCGACGCTCAGATCGCCGACCAGCGTGACCAATGGCGCCGGACAGGCGACCAATACCGTGACCAACACCGGTGGCAGCATCGGCCCGATCCATGTGACCGCGACACGCGCGGACGATCCGACCGCGACCGTGATGTTCACCGAAACCATCTTCCCGCCGAACCTGAGCATCGTCAGCGGAGATGCGCAATCCGGCCTGATCGGCAGCGCAGCCAATGCACCGCTGATCGTGAAGCTCGTCGATGGTGCCGGCGTGCCGATGTCGGGGCAAGCGATCACCTGGACCGTCACCAGCGGTTCCGCGACTCTAGCCTCGTCAAGTTCGAACACCGATGGCTCCGGACAGGCGAACATCTCCTTCAGCTACGGCGGTAGCGCCGGTCCGATCGTGATCAGCGCCTCGGCGTTTTCGGGCACGCAGACGGTCAATTTCAACGCGACCGCAGTCACCGCGAACGCGCTGCTGAAAATCACCGGCGACGCACAATCCGGTGCTCCTGGCACGACCCTGCCGATCCCGCTGAAGATCCAGATCCAGGTGCCGGCTGGCACCACGGTATTGTCGGGCGTACCGATCACCTTCGCCGTTGTCTCCGGAAGCGCCAGCGTGACGGTCTCTTCGGCAATGACCGATGCACTCGGTCAGGCCAGCACCACAGTCAACCTGGGCCTGACTCCGGGCGCAGTGAGCGTGATCGCACAGGTGTCAGGTGGCGGCCCCAGCGCAACGTTCGCCGAAACCGTGACCGGAAGCCTGGTTCCTGGCGTGCTGACTGTCATTTCGGGCGACAAGCAGGTCATCGCGCCGAAGACACCATCGGTGCCAATGGTCGTCGAGCTCAAAGGCAATGGTTCGCCGCTGGTGGGCCAGACGATCACCTGGAGCACCACTTCGGGCAGCTTGTCGGTCGCCAGCAGCGTGACCGATGCGAGTGGGCGCGCGAGCGCGACGATCACCCCGACCGCGTCCGGGCCGATCACGGTCACCGCGAGCTTCCCAGGCTTCGCGCAGTACGTCGCTGCGGAGGTCACGTTCTCGCAGAACACCACGCTCGGTTCGCTGCCGGCGCTCACCACCAACGACCAACAGATTGGTGCGGCCCTCGACTCTGCGTGCTCGGATTTGCAGAAACTGAGCACACGTACGCCGCAGCAGCAAGACCTGTTGAACCAGTGCCTCGCGCTGAACAGGTCCAGCAGTATTTCTACATCCGCTACGGCGACTGCCATCCATGAGTTGACGCCGGATGTGACCGAGACCCAGACCCAGACCGCGCGTACCGCGACCACTGCGCAGTTCACCAATCTCGCCGGGCGCATGAATGCCCTGCGCAGTGGTGCGCACGGGGCCTCGTTCGCAGGTCTTGCACTGACCAACTCCAGCGGCAGCCTGCCCTTGTTCGATGTCGGTTCGGTTCTGCTTGGCCTGGACGACAAGCCCAAGCAGGACGCCACCGATGCGTTCTCGCGCTGGGGCATGTTCGCCTCTGGCCAGATCGGACGCCAGAGCGCCAGCGCACAGGGTGCGACCCCGGGCTACAACCTCGATGTCCATGGTCTCACCTTCGGCGTGGACTACCGTGAGAACGACAGCCTGGTTCTTGGTGGAGCCCTCGGCTACACGCGCCAGAACACCAACCTGTCCGGCAACCAGGGCGACCTGCGGATGAACGGCTGGAGTCTCTCGGGCTATGCCACCTGGTACCGCAAGAGCAACTGGTACCTGGACAGCGCGCTGACCTGGGCCAACAACAACTACGACTCGCGTCGGCGCATCAGCTTTACCCTGCCCCAGCCCGGCGGCGGCACGGTCGTCGTTGATCAGCTTGCACGCGCATCGTCCGGCGGCAACGACCTGTCGGGATCGCTGACCTTCGGCCGCGACTTCAACAACAAGGCATGGGCTTACGGGTTCTATGGCAAGGCCGAGTTCAGCCACCAGAACTTCGATGCCTTCCAGGAAAGCCTCAACGCCGCATTGCCCGGCAGCGGCCTCGGTCTGCGCGTGGATGCGCGGACCGAATCGTCGGTGAGTTCGGTGTTGGGCGGCAAGCTCGACTTCACCCACAGCACCGACTGGGGCGTCATGGTTCCGCATGCCGAACTCGAATGGCAGCATGAGTTCCGCACCGATCCAAATGCGTTCCGCGCGTTCTTCGTCAACGATCCGAACGGCACGCCGATCCTGATCCATGGCGACGCGATCGACAGCGACTACTTTAAGCTCGGTCTTGGCATGTCATTCGTGTTCCCGAAGGGACGCTCGGGCTTCATCCTGTACGACAAGACCCTGGGTCGTAGCGGCATCACCCAGGACAATCTGTCGATCGGCTTCCGTATGGAATTCTGATGGAGTCCACCGTTCACGGTATGCGGCACGCAATGCGCCGGCATCCGGCGCGTCCCGGGCGACATTCGGGCGCGCCGGGCTTGCGCTTTGCACCGCTGCGCACGCATCATCGCGAACAGATGAGCGCAACGATCCGCCCCACCCCACCGAGCGGATGCGCTCCATGATCGAATTCGGCCACCTCAGCCATGTCGGTCTGCGCCGCGAGCTCAACGAAGACACCTACTACGGCGATGCCGCGCTCGGCCTGTGGCTGGTGGCCGACGGCATGGGCGGCCACGAGTTCGGCGAAGTCGCCAGCGCGGTCGCACGCGAAGCGATCGTGAACAACGTACGTCAGGGCAAGTCGCTGGTGGACGCGATCCGCATCGCCGACGAGGAAATCATCCGTCACTCAAAGCTGCGCACCGAAGGTTTGCCGATGGGCACAACGGTCGCGGCGGCGCGTCTGGACGGCAACCGTTTCGAGGTCGCATGGGTCGGCGACAGCCGCGTGTACCTGTGGAATGGCCAGCTTTGCCAGCTCTCGCAGGATCATTCCTATGTGCAGGAGTTGATCGACCAGGGCGCGATCACCGCGGAACAGGCGCGCAGCCATCCGCACCGCAACGTGGTGACCCAGGCACTGGGTGTGACCGATCCGCAGAATCTGAAAGTCGAGTGCATCACCGGCGAACTGCGCCCGGGCATGCAACTGCTGCTGTGCAGCGACGGACTGACCGAAGAAGTCGACAACGCCGGGATCGGCCGCATTCTCACCCAGACCCAATATTCTGCGCAGGAATGCGTTGATCATTTGGTCGCCGCAGCGCTCGATGGCGGCGGCAGCGACAACGTGACAGTGCTGTTGGTCAGGCAGCTTTAGCTTTCCTGCATCGCCTCTCGCGCGCAATCGCGTGCGAACGAGGCGATGATCTAAATCTCAATTGCCCGATGGCGAATTGCCACGCGTGGCGTCGTCGGCCTGCTTGGCGAGCTCTTTGAGCCCGGCATCGTTCGGGTCGGCCTTCAGGCCATCGTTGGCCACGATCTGGCAGGCTCCGTAAAACTGCTTGCCGCAAGCCAGCTTCGCCTTTTCCGTATAGTACGCAACGATTTTCTGCACGCCGTCTTTCGCCTGCTGGTTGTCCGCCTGCATAGCCAGCACCTTGTGATACAACTCGGCAGCGTTTGCGCCGTCAGGCCCGACAAGGTTCCGGCCGATATCTGCCTTGCTCGTCGTGCCGTGCTTCACATAGGCATCGGCCGTGTCCAGCATGGTCTGCATATCGCCACCGTATTGCTCCTCGATGGTCTTGACCTGGATGACGCCAGGCTTGTCGGTGCTGCCATTGTTGCCGGTGCCATCAGTGCCAGGAATAGCGGTCAGTGGTTGTGTCGTTGCTGGCGTGATGACATCCGCGCGGGGCAAATCGTACGTGCGAAAGACCACCCACAGCCCGACGCCGATCACCACGACACCAGCGCCAACGGACGGCCACAGCCAGCGCGGATAGCTGGCCTCGCGGTTGACCACGCGGGTGCGCTGCATGGTCGCTCCGGTGCTGATCCGGTTCGACGACTTGGCGGCGGTCTTGCTGAGGGTATTGGAGCCTTCCGGCGACTTGGCCAGCAACTGGTGCACTTCGTCGGCCAGGATCGCGCCGGTCTGCACACGCTCGGACGGCTGCTTGTTCATCGTGCGATCGATCAACGGTTGCAGCCATGCGAAATCGGCGGGCAACTGCGGGATCGGCTGGGTGACGTGCATCAGCGCGACCGTGAACGGGTCGGCGGCCTGGTACGGCGGCGCGCCCGTGAGCATTTCGTACAGCACGGTGCCGAGGCTGTAGAGATCCGAGCGGCCGTCCACAGGTTCGGCGCGCGCCTGTTCCGGGCTCATGTAATCGGGCGTGCCGATCGATGCGCCGGCGACGGTGGAACTCGAACTCGAATCCATCGCCTTGGCGATGCCGAAGTCCGCCAGCACGACGCTGCCATCCTTGCGGAACAGGATGTTGCCGGGCTTCACGTCGCGGTGGACGAAGCCCTTCTGGTGCGCGAAATCGAGTCCACGCGCCATCTCGACCATGATGTCGAGAATCTCGCCGACGCTCAGCCCGCCAGCGTCGATGCGTTCCTTCAACGTGCCGCCCGGGATGTATTCCGCAGCCAGGTAATAGACGCCCGCATGGGTGCCGATGTCGTACACGGTCACCAGGTTCTGGTGCTGCAACTTGGCGGTGATCCGGCCTTCCTTGAGGAAGCGCTCGGTGAACTCGGAGTTCGCCGCCAGGGCGGGCGCCATGACTTTGAGCGCGACTTCGCGGTCCAGCGATTCCTGCACAGCAAGGAACACCGACGCCATACCGCCCTCGCCGATCGGCCGCAGGATCTTGTAGCCCGGGATCGAGATATCGACCGAATGCAGCAGGACGGTGGAAGAGTTCACTCAAGGCCTCGCGGTACGTGGAACGACGCTCGGACGCCGACCATGATGATGCCGACAATTATCCATGAGCGCGACTATTTCGATGCAGAGCGCCCCGAGCCGATTTCGCCAGGCAAATCACGCCGCTTCCCCGGGCCACAGGCAACGGCCGCCGCTCGCAGCCTGGATACTCTGGAGTCGCTCGCGATGCAATGCGAGTTCGACTGGATCGGCACGCAACACGCGGCGCGGATGCGCGGATGCACTACTCGAACTAGCAGCCGCAGCTTGGTTCGCAACAACAACATCGAAGCCCAGATCGCCCTGTCCTGCGGTCAGATGCAGGTAGGCATCGGCGAGCAGTTGCGCATCGAGCAACGCCCCGTGCAGTGTGCGCTGGGTGTTGTCCACGCCAAGCCGCTTGCACAGCGCGTCGAGACTGTTGCGCTGCCCGGGGAAGCGCTGGCGCGCGAGTTCCAGCGTATCGAGCACGCCGCAACGCTCGCGCAGCCGCGCATGGCCGACATTGAGCAGGTTCAGCTCATTGTCGAGGAAGCCGACGTCGAACGCGGCGTTGTGGATGATGAGTTCGGCACCGTCGATGAAAGCGAGAAATTCGTCGACGACTTCGCTGAAGCGCGGCTTGTCGGAAAGGAACTCCAGCGTGAGCCCGGTCACCTCCTGCGCGCCTGGCTCCATCTCGCGACCGGGATTGAGGTAGCGCTGGAAATGGCGACCCGTTGGGCGTCGCTGGACGAGTTCGACGCAGCCGATTTCGACCACGCGATTGCCCTTCTCCCACGAGAGCCCTGTGGTTTCGGTATCGAGCACGACTTGCCGGGTCATCCAGCGACTCCGATGCCGTTGCTTCCGGTCGGTTGCGCACGGCGCGCCGCAGCGCAGGCGAGCGCATCGACGCGTTCGTTTTCGGGATGCCCGGCATGACCTTTCACCCAGCGCCATTCGACGCGATGGGGCGCAGCGGCGGTTTGCAGGCGTTCCCACAGGTCGCGATTTTTCACCGGCTGTCCGCCGCTGGTTTTCCAGCCGCTGCGCAGCCATTTCGGTAGCCATGCGCTGATGCCCTGCTGCACGTATTTCGAATCGGTGTACAGCACCGCAGTGCAAGGTTCGGACAGCGCTTCGAGCGCCCCGATCGCACCCATGAGTTCCATGCGGTTGTTGGTGGTGGCGGCATCGCTGCCGGACAACTCACGTTCGCGGCCAGCAAAGCGCAGCAATGCGCCCCAGCCACCGGGGCCTGGATTGCCGAGACAGGCGCCATCGGTGTGGATTTCGACGGACTTCATGTGGCGAACTTCATCGAGTGGATTTTTCCTTGAGCGGATTTAATTGAAGCGGATTTAATGAAAGCAGATTTAATTGAAGCGGATGTTATCGGCATCGGCCCGCGAAGTGGACTTCATCGCACCGGCGCTTGTCATCGACCGATTCGCATCCGCGCAGATTCGGCGCGTACGCCCCCGAATCGCACAGCAGTCGGCTTCACGCGCAACGGCGTCATCCCCGGATCGCGCCGACGCGCTTCGAGCAGGAAGCCGCTGCGCAATGGCGAGCCATGCGTTTGTGCAGCGCCAACATCCAGTGCAGGCATCGCATGCGCCGACCAGCGTGCGCCAACGTAACGGCAATCCACAATCTCCAGGCCCAACCCGGTCAACAGTGCGCGCAGGGCGTCCGGCGACCACACGCGCAGCCCACCGAACATCCAGCGCAGATGCGCCGGACTCCACGGATTCAATCCCAATACAAGCAATGTGCCCTCGGGTTCGAGCAGGCGCGCGCATTCTGCAGCCAGGCCGACCGCATCGCGTGCCGTCTCGTATGCGCCGGCCATGAAGATCAGCGCAACGCTCCCGTCGGCCAGGGGAATCGCCGATTCGCTGCATCGCAGGTCGCCGACGAACCCATCGCCGTCGCGCTGCAACTGCACGCACGTATGCAGGTTCGGGGCTGCGAGCGCGTAACCATCATCCGCGTGCGGCTGCACGAACAGGCCATAACGTCCGCTGGATCGCGCCACATCGGGTGCCGCATCGCGAAGGCTGCGGCGCAACAATGCGCGCATGCCCTCATTGGACAGCGTTGCCTCGGCGCGGGTCACGGGTTGACGGGAGGATTGCATAGCGGGCATGGTGTTGATTTTGCGGCAATCGGCCGCCGGGGTCACTCTCCATGCTGAAGCTGCGCGCCATCGAGGCATTCGAGGACAACTACATCTGGACGCTGGCCAACGCCGACGGCCAGGCGATCATCGTGGATCCGGGCGATGCCACGCCTGTATTCGCTGCGATCGCCGCCGGTCTGCGGCCGGTCGCGATCCTGCTGACGCATCACCATCCCGACCACATCGGAGGCGCGGAGCAACTGCTGCAGCGCTTCGATCTTCCGTGTTACGCGCCGGTCGAACCGCGCATCGGTTGCGCGACTCATCGGGTGGGCGATGGCGACGGCTTCGTCATCCCGGAGCTCGACCTGCATTTCGATGTCCTCGAAGTGCATGGCCACACCAGTTCGCACATCGCCTTCGCAGGCAATGGCATGCTGTTCTGCGGCGATACATTGTTCAGCCTCGGCTGCGGGCGCATGTTCGAGGGCACGCCGGAACAGATGCTCGCATCGCTCGATCGGCTCGCTGCGCTGCCGCCCGCAACGCAGGTCTGCTGCGGCCACGAATACACGCTGTCGAATGGCGCGTTCGCGAGTGTGATCGAACCGGATAACCTGCAGCTGCAGGATCGTTTGCGCGAGGTGCGTGCGTTGCGCGATGTGGGCCAGCCGAGCGTTCCAAGCACGCTCGCAAGCGAACTGGCCTGCAATCCATTCCTGCGCGTGGAAGCGCCGGCAGTCCGCGCCGCAGTCCAGCAGCATCTCGGCACTCCATGCGACGATCGCGTGCAAACATTTGCCGCGCTGCGACGCTGGAAAGACGGATTCCGCGCATGAAATGCGCAACGTGCAAATGCGCCATGGAAGCGATCCTCGCGGCGATGCTGTTGACGCTGGCAGGATGCGTACCGCCCGCTGACATACGCGATCCGTCTTCCACGACGAACACCGCCCCGGTTTCCGAACCAATCCCCCTGCCATCGGCTCCGCCGGTCGAGATATCGGACTTGCCGCCCGAAATCTCCGCGCCGATCACGGCACCTTCAAATGCGCCGCTGCCAGTCGAGGGCGATGTGCTTACCAGCGGTGAAGTGCTCGACCGTTTGCGCGCGCGATTGAGCACACCGACCTGCATCGTGGGCCCGAACAACACCCGCTGGCGGCATAAATACGCCGGCTATCCGCAACATTTCGCCGATGAAATACAGGCGACGCTGCCGATGATGCTGGTCGTGCTGGACGAACTCGAAAAGCGCAAGCTGCCGGGCGAATTCGCGCTGATCCCGATCGTCGAAAGCTGGTATCGCCCGGAGACGCACAGCTTCGGTGGCGCAGCGGGCATGTGGCAGATGCTCAATGAAACCTCGCGCAACAACGGCGCCACGGTGATCAGCGGTTACGACGGACGCCTTTCCACACTGGACTCCACCGAAGCCGCGTTGACCTATCTCGACAAGCTGCAGACGATGTTCAACGACTGGCGTCTGACCGCAATGGCGTACAACTCCGGCGAATACCGGTTGATCCGGACGATGCCGGCCGATGAGTTCCAGCATCGCAACGCAGGTGGCATGGCGTATCGGCGCCCCAACGGGCTCTCGAATACAACCTACGAATACGTCTCGAAAATGCGCGCGTTGACGTGCCTGCTCGCGCAGCCGGAGCGGCAATCCATCCCGTTGCTGACGACCGCGCCGGTGACGCACTGGATCCGCTATACGATTCCTGCGGACATCACGTCCCTGGACGAACTCGCGCGACGCCTCGGCACCGATGCGGAAGCGCTGAAGACATTCAACCATGGCTACCGCAGCGGCCGCGTGGTGGCCGGCGCGCCGCGCATGCTGCTGGTGCCTGCGAGCACGCGACCGCGCTGGGCGGATGCCGCTGCTCAAGCCGCTGCCGCACGCCTACCTGATGCAACCGCGACTGCGACTCCCGCCACAACAACCGATCTGCCTGCCGAGCAGCCTGCAAACGCGCCCGACACGCCTGCCGAGCCGCAGAAAAAACACCATCACGCCGATGCGCACACGCATGCCGTCGTCCGTGGCGAAACACTGGCCTCGATTGCGCAGCGCTACCACGTCAGCGTGGACAATCTGCGCGCATGGAATCGCCTGGGCCGCCACGCTGTGCTCAAGCATGGCCAGAAGCTGAAACTGGAACCGTGAATCGGCAGCGGTCACACTAGGCGTCCTGCCGAAAACATATCGGCGTCCATCTCGGAGGCAACATGGGTTTTCTGCAAGGCAAACGCGCGCTGATTGTCGGCGTCGCCAGTACGCGTTCGATCGCCAGCGGCATCGCCGAGGCCATGCACCGCGAAGGCGCCGAACTCGCCTTCACCTATCAGGTCGACAAACTCAAGTCGCGCGTCGAAGACTGCGCGCGCGAATGCGGCTCGGACATCGTGCTGCCCTGCGATGTCGCCGACGACGCGCAGATCGACGCGGTGTTCGCCGAACTCGGCAAGCGTTGGGACGGCTTCGACATTCTCGTGCACTCGGTCGGCTTCGCGCCGCGCGAGGCGCTCGATGGCGGTTTCCTTGATGGCCTCACGCGCGAGCGTTTCGCGATCGCGCACGACATCTCCAGTTACAGCCTCGCTGCTCTGGCCAAGGCCGCGCGCCCGCAGATGCAGGGACGCAAGGGCTCCATCCTCACGCTGAGCTATCTCGGCGCCGAGCGCGCGCTCGCGAACTACAACGTGATGGGACTCGCGAAGGCGAGCCTGGAAGCGTGCGTGCGCTACCTCGCGCTGAACCTCGGCCCGGAAGGCACGCGTGTCAATGCGATTTCAGCAGGCCCGATCAAGACGCTTGCAGCTGCCGGCATCGCCAACTTCCGCAAGATGCTGAGCCACGTCGAAGAGAACGCACCACTGCGCCGCAGCGTGAGCATCGACGATGTCGGCAACGTCGCCGCATTCCTGTGCTCGGATCTGGCCGCCGGCATCACCGGTGAGATCACCTATGTCGACGCCGGCTACAACATCCTCGGGATGACTGGGCTCGAATGAGTAGCGATGTGCTGACTTGACGTCAGCACATCCTCATTCGTGGTCTGTACCAGGAGCGAACGGCTTCGTTTCCCCTCACCCACTCCTCTCCCGATGGGAGAGGGCGTCAATCCCTACAACCGATCCTCTGCAAGCTTGACCGGAAACTCGGTGCGCAAGGCATCGATGTACGCATGAATGTCGAGGGCTGCGCGGAACTGCGCGTAACGCTGACGCAACATCGTGCGTGTCGCCGGATCCAGCGCAGCCGGATCACCATCCACGACCTTGGTCATCTCGACGAGCGCGTAGCGATCCGCTGCGAGCTGCGCAATGGCGATCTGCGGCGGCTTGCCCTGTACCGGCCGCGGCAGACGGAAACCGGTCGCGATGAGATCGGCCGATGGCGTGGTCATGTTGCGCGTTGTCCCTGTCCCGTCGTGGACCGTGCCGCCGATCGAGGTCGCCAACGCATCCAGCGACTCGCCCTTGGCAGCGCGCGCGAGCAACGCATCAGCTGCAACCTTCGCAGCTTTCGCGCGTCGATCGGTCAGCAACTCGGCGAGCACGCGGTCGTGCACCTGCGCAAGCGGCAGCGTCTTGACGGGCAGGTGCTGGGCGACGCGAATCACGACCATGTGATCGTGGTTGTCGCCGATCTCGACCGGATCGCTGGTGTTGCCGTCCTGCAGGACCTGTCCCGAAAACGCCGCGACCAATACTTTCGGATTCGCGACGATGCCGGCACCACCCGCGCGCGTGAACAACGGAGTCCTCTGGATCGTCAGCCCAAGCTCGCGCGCTGCAGGTGCGAGCGTCGTCGAATCCTTCAGGGTAAGATCCACGAGTTCGCCGGAACGATCGTTGAAGAGCTTCTCGCGCCCATCCTTGAGTTCGCTCTTCTCGAGTTCGGCGCGCACGGATTCAAACGGAACCTGTCGTCCAGGCCGCACATCGCGCAACTGGATGACGTGCCAACCCTCGCTGGTGCGCACAGGGTCGCTGATCTGACCCGACTTCAGCGCGTACAGCGCGGACGCAAACGCTTTCTGTGCGATCACCCCCTGGCTCAACCAGCCGAGATCGCCACCGAGATTCTTGGAGCCTTCATCCTGCGAATTGACGCGCGCGAGCGCAGCGAAATCTGCGCCAGGCGCACGCGCTTGCGTGGCGAGTGAGACGGCCCTGGCCTGCGCAGCTTTCTCGGTCGCCGCATCGGCATTCGCCGGAACATTGATCAGGATATGCGACGCCAATCGCTGCTCAGGCTCGATGAAACGATTCTTCTGCTCGTTGTAACGCTGGCGCAGGGTCGCATCATCGACTGTCGTCGGCACCTGCAATGTCGAAGCATCGAGTTCGAGATACTCCAATGCGACTTGTTCGGGTGTACGGTAATTTGCGACGTGCGCCTGATACCAGGCCTGCAGAGCGGCATCGGTGGGCACGGTCGCGTCAACAGGAGCTGGTACTTCAAGGAAGCGCAGGTCGCGCTTCTGGTCGCCCAACCGGATGGAGTCGTCAAGATCGTTGTTGCCAGCGATGCCGGAGGCCATGATTTCCGTCGGCAGCGCCTGCACGAACAGATCGTCGCGTCGCTCGGCCTCGAATTCCGCCGGACTGCGGGGCGGACTCTGGATCGAGAGAATTTTCTTGTATCGCGCGGGGTCGAACTTGCCACTGACCTGGAATTCGGGCACTGCTGCGATCGTGTCGTGCAACTGCTGCGCAGACACTGCAAGTCCATCGCGTGTCGCAGCGGCGGACAGCAATGCGCGCTCGACCAACTGATCCATCACCGCGCGCTTGTTGGTGATGGTGTCAAACTTGGCCGCATCGAAGCGCTCCTTGAGTTCGCTGCGTTGACGACGCCGCTCTTGCTCGAACCGATTGCGAAACTCCTGTTGCGTGATGTCCTTGTACTTGGCACCGAAGGCGGTTCCGAACCAGCCGGACCGCAGCGTGATGCGCGCAGCGTAGGTCTCCGTTCGATTGGAGAAGTAGCCATTGATGCCCCACAAGGCGAAAGTAATGATGATCACGCCGAGGATCACGCTGGCGAACCAGCCGGACGTCGCTTCGCGAATTTTCTGCAGCATGTAGTAAACCCGTATGCGTTGCCCGGAACTCGGGCGTATTGCGTAGATTACCGCGCGTGGAGCCTTGTCGAAACATTCGGCATCGCGCGACTTCAGTCGCTCCTGCGCATCTGACCGCCACGGACGGCGGAAATGCCGAAAATGTGATCGCCATGGATGGCGAAATGCTGGAAACGCAGGAGCGGTTTCCAGCCAAGAGCACTTTTGGCCTGCTCGCGCGGCACATGCGCATCCATGCACATGAGTCGCCCATGTGCATGGATGCGCTTGCGACATTCGTGCATCCATGCAAATCAAAAAGCAGGGGCGCCTTGCGGCGCCCCTGGGTGAATGGCGGAGTGGACGGGACTCGAACCCGCGACCTCCGGCGTGACAGGCCAGCATTCTAACCAACTGAACTACCACTCCGCGTTTGAACCTTGCTGCGATGGAAGCTGCAGCGATACAACTTGATGCAACAAATCCGATGCTACTTAAATCTTTTCGATCCACCGCCATCGCCCACACAAGAATGCGTGGGCAATGCGTCGTGAACGACATGTCAGCGTTTGGTGGGTGCTGAGGGTTTCGAACCCCCGACCCTCGCCGTGTAAAGGCGACGCTCTACCACTGAGCTAAGCACCCTGTGGTGTCCTTTTAAGAAGCCAGACCAGCCATGGTCGAACCTCTCGCGGAGGGAACCGCGTGTTCTTAGTTTACGGCATCCTTGAGAGCCTTGCCAGCCTTGAATGCCGGATTCTTCGATGCCTTGATCTTGATGGTATCGCCGGTACGCGGGTTGCGGCCAGTGCGTGCAGCGCGCTTGCGGATCGAGAACGTGCCAAAACCCACCAGGGTCACGGTGTCGCCTTTCTTGAGCGCCTTGGTGATCGTCTCGACCATCGCATCGACGGCGCGGCCGGCATCGGCCTTGGACAGTTCGGCGGAATCGGCAACCGATGCAATGAAATCAGCCTTGTTCATTTAGTAACTCCTAAGCAAGTAGGACCCGCGATTCGTTCCAATCCAGACATGCCGAAGTCGCTGCATGTCCGATTGACCTGTGCCGCAGCAAACGCCGGTTGGCATCGCGTTGCGGTCGAAACGATTTATACCAGCGCATGTAGCAGCACGCAACACGTTAGAGCAAGGAGTGGCGCGGTTTTCAGCGCACTACCGCATGATATCGATTGACATGTTCTGCGGGCACGTGCTTGAAAACCGGATGTACTCAATGCGTACGCAACGCTTCGGATTTCGACGAAGCTGTTTCAGCATCGCTCGAATCCTGGGAAGCAGGCGGCGTACGTGGCACCAGCGGTCGCTCCAGCGCGATGTCAAGCACTTCATCGATCCAGCGTACCGGAATGATCCGCATGCCCTGGGTGACGTTGCGCGGAATCTCCGCGAGATCCTTGCGGTTTTCCTCGGGGATGATCACGGTGTGAATGCCGCCGCGCAGCGCTGCGAGCAATTTCTCCTTCAGGCCGCCAATCGGCAACACACGACCGCGCAAGGTGATCTCGCCGGTCATCGCGACATCCGCGCGCACTGGCACCTTCGACAACGCAGAGACCAACGCGGTGGCCATCGCGATACCTGCGCTCGGACCGTCCTTCGGCGTCGCGCCTTCGGGCACGTGCAGGTGGAAGTCGAGTTTCTGGTGGAAATCCGGATCGAGCCCGAGTGCTTCAGCGCGCGCGCGCACCACCGAATGCGCGGCCTTCACTGACTCCTGCATCACTTCGCCAAGCTTGCCGGTGAGGATCATCTGGCCCTTGCCAGGCACCAGCGTCGCTTCGATCTGCAACAGTTCGCCTCCGACTTCGGTCCATGCAAGTCCAGTGACCAATCCGACTTCGTTGTGCTCTTCGGCACGACCGAAATCGTAGCGACGCACGCCGAGGAAATGTTCGAGATTTTTCGGTGTCACGTGTTTCGTGGACTCTTTCTTCGCACTGCCCTTTGCGGATATTTTCTTCGTCGCCTTCGGTCCTTCCAGCGCGATCTCCTTGATCACTTTGCGGCAGATCTTGGAAATCTCGCGCTCGAGATTGCGCACGCCGGATTCGCGCGTGTAATAGCGCACGATGTCGCGCAGCGCGCCCTCGCTGACTTTCAGCTCGCCGTCCCTCAATCCGTTCGCCTTGACCTGCTTTGGCAACAGGTAGCGCATCGCGATGTTGAGCTTCTCGTCTTCGGTGTAGCCGGGAATGCGGATGACTTCCATGCGATCGAGCAGCGCGCTCGGGATGTTCAGCGAATTCGCGGTCGCGATCCACATCACTTCGGACAGGTCGAAATCGACCTCGAGATAGTGGTCGCTGAAGGAATGGTTCTGTTCCGGATCGAGCACTTCGAGCAACGCCGACGACGGATCGCCGCGGAAGTCCATCGACATCTTGTCGATCTCGTCGAGCACGAACAGCGGATTGCGCGTACCGACCTTGCTGAGGTTCTGCAGGATGCGGCCCGGCATCGAACCGATGTATGTCCGGCGATGCCCTCTTATCTCCGCCTCATCTCTTACGCCGCCGAGCGACATGCGCACGAACTTGCGGTTGGTCGCTTTCGCGACGCTCTGGCCGAGCGATGTCTTGCCGACGCCAGGCGGCCCCACCAGGCACAGGATCGCGCCCTTCATGTTCTTCACGCGGCTCTGCACCGCGAGGTATTCGAGGATGCGTTCCTTGACCTTCTCGAGTCCGAAGTGGTCGGCATCGAGCACGTCGAGCGCTACCTTGAGGTCCTTGCGCACCTTGCTGCGCTTTTTCCACGGCACGCCGACCATCCAGTCGAGGTAATTGCGCACGACGGTGGATTCGGCCGACATCGGCGACATCTGCTTGAGCTTGTTGAGCTCGGCCTTCGCCTTCGCCTCGACGGCCTTCGGCATGCCCGCTGCAGCGATCTTGCGCGCAAGTTCCTCGAGTTCGTTCGGCGCTTCATCGGTCTCGCCCAGTTCCTTCTGGATCGCCTTCATTTGTTCGTTGAGGTAATACTCGCGCTGGCTTTTTTCCATCTGCGATTTCACCCGCCCGCGGATGCGCTTCTCGAGCTGCTGTACGTCGATCTCGCCTTCGACATAGCCGATGAGCAATTCCAGCCGGGCGGCGACATCGAGCGTTTCCAGCAGTTTCTGTTTCTCCGACAGGCGCACGCCGATGTGCGCCGCGACGGTGTCGGCCAGGCGGCTCGGATCGCTGATGCCATTGATGGTGGCCAGCAATTCCGGCGGAAGCTTGCGATTGGTCTTGAGGTACTGCTCGAACTGCGTGGTCAGCGAACGCGCGGTGATTTCGACTTCGCGTTCTTCGCCGGAGAATTCCGACTCGATCACATCGGCTTCGGCGGACAGCACGCCGTCGCGTTCGGTGCAGCTGCGCAGGCGCACGCGCGCGGTGCCCTCGACCAGCACCTTGATCGTGCCGTCGGGCAATTTCAGCAGTTGCAATACCTGCGCGAGCGTACCCATTTCGTAGAGGTCTTTCGCGCCCGGTTCGTCGATGTCGGGGCTTTTCTGCGCGACCAGCAGGATCTGCTTGTCGGCTTCCATCGCCTGCTCAAGCGCGCGTACCGAACGGTCGCGGCCGACAAACAACGGGATGACCATGTGCGGATACACCACGACATCGCGCAGCGGCAGCACCGGCAGATCGACGCGGGTTGGTTGGATCGTCGCCATCTGAGAACTCCTGCGGCGCCGAGAGAGCACCATTCGCAGGTTATGGGGCTGGCCGCGCGAGCTTGCAAGCGTCCCGCACGCACGCACACGTCACTGTTTCCAGAGTCTTTTGGAAACAGCGACTTATCTGCGGGGTCAGCGATTGCGGCACGACCGGGCGAGGCCCGGTGGCCATTATTCGGACGAGGCTGCGCGCTTGGGCTCAGCGGTATTGCTGTAGATCAGGTACGGCTCGGTCTGGTGTTCGATCACCGACTCGTCGACCACGACCTTGGTGACGTTCTCCAGCGACGGCAGCTCGTACATTGTATCGAGCAGCACCGATTCAAGGATCGTGCGCAGCCCGCGCGCACCTGTCTTGCGCTTGAGCGCCTTGCGCGCGACCGCGGCGAGAGCCTCAGGACGCAATTCAAGCTCGACGCCTTCCATGTCGAACAGCTTCTTGAACTGCTTGCTGATCGCATTCTTCGGCTGGGTGAGGATCTTCACGAGTGCGGCTTCGTCGAGTTCTTCCAGCGTCGCCACGACCGGCAGACGGCCGACGAATTCCGGAATCAAGCCGAACTTGATCAGGTCCTCGGGTTCAACGTCGGCAAGCAGCCGGCCAATTTCCGTTTTCTTCGACTGGCTCTTCACCTTCGCGCCGAAGCCGATGCCACCGGCGTCTGTGCTGCGCTGCTGTACGATCTTCTCCAGCCCCGCGAACGCGCCGCCGCAGATGAACAGGATATTGCGGGTATCGACCTGCAGGAATTCCTGCTGCGGGTGCTTGCGACCGCCCTGCGGCGGGACGCTGGCGATGGTGCCTTCGATCAGTTTGAGCAGCGCTTGCTGCACACCCTCGCCCGATACGTCGCGGGTGATCGACGGGTTCTCGGACTTGCGCGAAATCTTGTCGATCTCGTCGATGTAGACGATGCCCGTCTGCGCCTTCTCGACATCGTAGTCGCACTTCTGCAGCAGCTTCTGGATGATGTTCTCGACGTCCTCGCCGACGTAGCCAGCTTCGGTCAGCGTCGTCGCGTCGGCGATCGTGAACGGCACGTTGAGCAACCGCGCGAGCGTCTCGGCGAGCAGGGTCTTGCCCGAACCGGTCGGGCCAACAAGCAGGATGTTCGACTTCGACAGCTCGATATCGTCGTTCTTGCTGCGGCTCTCGATGCGCTTGTAATGGTTGTAGACCGCCACCGACAGCGTTTTCTTCGCGCGCGGCTGACCCACCACGTACTGGTCGAGCACGTCCATGATCTCGCGTGGCTTCGGCAGGTGGCTGCCCGATGCCTGAGCTTTTTCCTCAAGCTCTTCGCGGATGATGTCGTTGCACAGCTCGACGCATTCATCGCAGATGAACACGCTCGGGCCCGCGATGAGCTTGCGGACCTCGTGCTGGCTTTTGCCGCAGAAGGAGCAATAGAGGATCTTGCCGCTGTCGCTGGTACGGCCTGGACGGTCTTCGCTCATGCTTCTCGCTCTCCGAATCGGAGGTTCATTGGCAGAATAGCATAGCCCGCACCATGGTCTGGCGCGGGCGCTGGTCTCGCTTGGAGTTGTGAATTCAGACGGTTCTGCACGGCATCAAGGGCATCAGGACGACTGGATCGTCTCGTCCGCGCGCCGCGCGATCACCTGATCGATGATTCCGTAGGCTTTGGATTCTTCGGCGCTCTTGAAATTGTCGCGGTCGGTGTCGCGGGCAATCGTCTCGACCGACTGGCCGGTGTGCTTGGCCAGGATCTCGTTGAGCTTGACCTTCAGCGACAGGATCTCGCGCGCGTGGATCTCGATATCGGTCGCCTGACCCTGGAAGCCGCCCAGCGGCTGGTGGATCATCACCCGCGAATTCGGCAGCGCATAACGCTTGCCATGTGTCCCGGCCGCGAGCAACAACGAACCCATGCTGGCCGCCTGGCCGACGCAGATCGTGCTGATGTCCGGCTTGATGAACTGCATGGTGTCGTAGATCGCCATGCCCGCCGTGACGATGCCGCCCGGCGAGTTGATGTACAGGCTTATGTCCTTCTCGGGATTGTCGGCCTCGAGGAACAGCATCTGCGCGACGATCACGTTGGCAACATAGTCGTCGATCGGACCGACCATGAAGATGACTCGTTCTTTCAGCAGCCGCGAATAGATGTCGTACGCGCGCTCGCCGCGGCTGGTCTGTTCGACCACCATCGGCACCAGGTTCAGGTTCTTGGTCGGGATCACGCGTTACTCCAGTTTGGCCTTGTATCGTTTTTTACGATCAGGCCTGACAATCAAGCCCGACGTTGCTGCATCGCATCGGCGAAACTCATGTGATTTTCGGTCGCCTGCGCTTTCGTGGCGATCCAGTCGATCACTTGTTCCTCCATCACCCGCGATTGCAGATCGCTCATCATGCGCGGGTTGTTGCGGTACAGCTCCAGCACTTGCTTGGGCGCCTCGTACGTCGAAGCGATCAGCGTCAGCATCTCGTTGACCTTCGCAGGATCGAGCTTGATGTTGTTCTGTCTGGCCACTTCATTGACCAGCAACACCGTCGCGACCCGCATCCGCGCCGCCGGCAGGAAACCTTCAAACGGAATGTGCGGATTAGCCTGGCCGCTTTCAAGGGCCTGCTGCTCAGCCTGCCTGGCCTGGCCGCGCGCTTCGCTCTCGATCAGCCGTTCCGGCATCTCGACATGGGCATGCTGCGCGATGAGCTTGTCGAGCACCTCGGCACGCAGGTGCCCCATCAGCGCGCCCTTGAGTTCGCGCTCGAGATTGCTGCGCACTTCAGCGCGAAAGTGATCGACTTCGCCATTGCGGATGCCGAACGTGCGGATGAAGTCGGCGTCGAGTTCGGGCAGATGCGACTCGGATACGCGCACCACATGGGCTTCAACCTTGGCGGTCTTGCCGGCCAGTGCAGCATCGCTCCAGTCCGGCGGGTAGCTCAGGTCGAGAGCGAGGTCTTCATTGGCGGACTTGCCGACCAGTTGCGCTTCAAGTTCGCGATCGAGCATGCCCGAGCCCAGCACGGTCGCCGCACGTTCCACGCCCTCGGCAGGCATGCGCACGCCATCGGTGTGGGTCACGGTCTCGACCATCACCAGGTCGCCGGTCTGCGCGGCGCGCTCGACCGGATTCCAGCTGCGGCGCTGCAGACGCAAGGTCTCGATCATATGATCGATATCGGCGTCCAGCACCTCGGATGTCGGGCGCACGATCTGCAAATCGCCCGCATCGATCGTGCCAAACTCGGGCACGACCTCGAAGGTGGCTACGTAGCCCAACTGGCCTTCTTCAGCATCGGTTGGCTGGATCTGCGGCTGGCCGGCCGGGCGCAGGTTTTCCTTGCGCATGGCTTCGTCGAAGCTCTCGCGCACGAGATCGCCGAACACTTCGTTGCGCACCTGCGCACCGTAACGCTGCTCGATGATCTTCGCGGGGATCTTGCCCGGACGAAAACCCTTGATGCGCGCGGTGCGTGCGATTTCGCTCAGCCGCGAACCGGCGATGGCCTGCAGCCGATCGACCGGCATGCTGACTGTGATCTTGCGCTCGAGGTTGCTCACGTTTTCAACCGACACTTGCATGATGACTCCTGTTGGCGCGCCGCAAAGAGGCGCGTGCGAATGGCGCAGCATTGAGCTTCGCGCAGGCACGTGATGGTGCGAAAGGAGAGACTCGAACTCTCAAGGGTTGCCCCACTGGAACCTAAATCCAGCGCGTCTACCAGTTTCGCCACTTTCGCGATGCCGCGCGGCTGCCGAGTGCGCAGGAATGAATGGTGGGCCGTGAAGGATTCGAACCTTCGACCTATTGATTAAGAGTCAACTGCTCTACCAACTGAGCTAACGGCCCGTCATCATTCCTGCCGCTGGGCAGCGGACGCGACATTATGCCGCATCCGGGAACTGGGGTGGAAGACGGGATTTGAACCCGCGACCCTCGGAATCACAATCCGATGCTCTAACCAACTGAGCTACATCCACCATTGAACGTCATTGCCCTTCGTATCCGTCCCTGGAGCGCCATCCGGTCGGCATCCCTGCCTCTCCCGAATCCGCAGCGCGACATTCCACCGGACTGTCGCGAACGCCGCGAATTCGACCAACTGAGATACATCCACCATTGCCCAACTTCAAGCCGGTGAGCTGGCGCGCCCGACAGGAATCGAACCTGTAACCACCGACTTAGAAGGTCGGTGCTCTATCCGTTGAGCTACGGGCGCCAGCTTCAACTCGACCGGCGGCATCGCAACCCAGACATCCTGTCGCCACTGCCGCGTACGAACTTTGCGCTGCAGCCGCCTGGCAACTGGTCGGGGTAGAGGGATTCGAACCCCCGACATCCTGCTCCCAAAGCAGGCGCGCTACCAGACTGCGCTATACCCCGCGATTATCCCGCAAGACACTGCTCGCGCAGCATCCAGCGGTTCGTTCGCTACGACAATTTACCGCCGCCGTAGACGAGAAAGGGTGCCGGAGCACCCTTTCCTGCAATGTGGTGCGCCCGGAGAGATTCGAACTCCCGACCACCTAGTTCGTAGCCAGGTACTCTATCCAGCTGAGCTACGGGCGCATTGAACTTCTAATTATGGGGATTGGGCGGGGCGGCGTCAACGGTGAAGTGCGGACTTTCCGAAAATTCCGAAGAGTATGCGCTGCACTCACCCCCCCGGCCTGGCGATGCCCGAGCGGCACGCATGCAGGAATCGCCGCTCGCTTGGGAGAGGAATGCACCCAGGCCATCTGCTCTAAAGGCGGCTTCGCCATGCTGATCCGAAGTCCTGCCGATCAGCCACTGCAGCGGCAGGATGCCAGAACGAACATCGATCACGCAGCATGCGATGACCCGCAGTGCGGAGGCTTTGACGACCGGAGTCAACCGGAGGGTTCTCATCAATCCCGTACTCGACGCCAAAAAAACGCCGCCCGGAGGCGGCATTTTGATTTGGCGGAGAGAGAGGGATTCGAACCCTCGATCAGGCTATTAACCCGATACTCCCTTAGCAGGGGAGCCCCTTCGGCCTCTCGGGCATCTCTCCGGGTTTGTTGCATTGTTGCTCGCCGACTTGCTGCCGATCAGGTGACAACCCTTAACTGCGTTCCCGGCTGGCGACTGTGTCTCGTCGCGACAACGTCTCGACAGATCGGACGCGAAGGATACCGGCTAAGTCTTCGCGGGTAAACCGGAAAGATCGCCGCCTTCGTTGACCACTACCGCATGGGAGCCGATCGCAGCAGGGTCGTCGCGATGGATGCGCTGGAAAATTTCCTCGCGATGCACTGCGACATCCTTCGGCGCGGTGATCCCGATGCGCACCTGATTGCCTTTCACACCAAGCACAGTCACCGTGACTGAATCGCCAATCATCAGGGTTTCACCAACCCGACGGGTCAAGATCAACATCGTCCTTCTCCTTCCCCGGCATCCTTCCCGGGGGCGTTCGCCTGAGCTTCCAAAGTTGCGGTGGCAGGTGCCATCGCGATCAGGTCGACTGAATAGATGTTATCACCGCGTCGTTCAGGCGCAATGAAAGCGACCCGTGACCGATGGCCTATGATGCGACCCGTTCAGCCACCCAATCGCGCACGCCCTGGATCGCTGACAGCAACGCTGGACCATCCTCGCCGCCGCCCTGCGCAAGATCCGCACGACCGCCGCCCTTGCCGCCGATCTGTGCTGCGATGTATGCGAGAAGTTCGCCTGCCTTGACGTGTTCGAGCGCGCTGCCGTGCACTCCCGCGATCAGCGTCGCGCGACCGTCAACCACAGAAGCCAGCACGATTACCGCGTCGCCGAGTTGCTGCTTGAGCTGATCGACGCTTTCGCGCAATGCTTTCGCGTCGACGTTTTCGAGCCGCGCCGCGACCAGCCGGATCGCGCCGACCAGCTGCGCGGACGCGGCCAGATCGCTCGCGGCTCCGGCATTCGCCTTCGACTTGAGCTGCTCCAGTTCGCGCTCGGTCTTCTTCTGGCGATCGATCAACTGGCGCAGCTTGTCCTCGGCATCGTTGACGCCGCCGCCGAGCAATCGCGCGAGTTGGATCAACCGATGTTCCTCGTTGGCGATGTGGTCGAGCGCGCCCTGCCCCGTCACAGCCTCGATGCGACGCACGCCCGAGGCTACGCCCGACTCGCCGAGCAGCTTGAACACGCCGATATCGCCAGTGCGATGCACATGGGTGCCGCCGCAGAGCTCGGTCGAGAAATCGCCCATCTTCAACACGCGCACATGTTCGCCGTACTTCTCGCCGAACAACGCCATCGCACCGAAATCCAGCGCTTCCTGCATGCCCATCGCGTGCACTTCGGCCTCGACGTTGCGACGGACTTCGGCATTCACCATCGACTC
Source organism: Pseudomonadota bacterium (assembly GCA_043747745.1). Classification (GTDB taxonomy): domain Bacteria; phylum Pseudomonadota; class Gammaproteobacteria; order Xanthomonadales; family Xanthomonadaceae; genus SZAS-103. Next base: position 25,273 of record JAYTOP010000093.1, on the reverse strand, counting down.
GATCTCCGCCAATTGCGCTGGCGCGATCGGCTGGAAATGCGCGAAGTCGAAACGCAGGCGATCCGGCGCTACCAGCGAGCCTTTCTGGGTCACGTGTTCGCCGAGCAGATTGCGCAATGCGGCATGCAGCAGATGCGTCGCCGAATGATTCAGCACGATCGCCTGCCGACGCGCGCCATTCACACTCGCATCGACTGTATCGCCGACACGAAGCGCGCCACCGACGGGTTTGCCAACATGCCCGAAAAATGTGCCGGCCAGCTTGACCGTATCGCTGACCGCGAAGCGCGCATCGCCAACGCACAGTTCGCCGTGGTCTCCAACCTGACCACCAGACTCGGCGTAAAACGGCGTGCGGTCCAGGATCACCGTACCTTCTTCGCCTGCATTCAATGCATCGACGGTACGTCCATCGCGCAGGATCGCGACCACGCGCAATGCACTGACGGCCAGCCGGTCATAACCGAGGAATTGGGTCGGCGGAAGACTCGCGACGAGTTCGGCAGGCAACACGCCTGCGCCCGCGAAACGACTGGCCGCACGTGCCTGTTCTCGCTGGCGATTCATGGCTGCCTCGAATCCAGCCATGTCCACCGAAAGCCCACGCTCGCGTGCGATGTCGGCCGTCAAATCGACCGGGAAACCATAGGTGTCGTAGAGGCGGAACGCATCGCCACCGGGAATCGTGCCGTCGGTGCGCGCTACGATTTCCTCGAACACACGCATGCCCGAACCGAGCGTTTCCGCGAAGCGCTCCTCTTCCGCGCGCAACGCCGCCTCGATGATTCCGCGCTTGAGCGCGAGTTCGGGATATGCCTCGCCCATCTGCTCGATGAGTGGAGCGACCATCTTCCAGAAGAACGTCTCGCGCGTACCCAGCATCCAGCCGTGGCGCAACGCGCGGCGTATGATCCGGCGCACGACATAGCCGCGTCCTTCATTCGATGGCAGCACGCCATCGACGATCAGAAAGCTGCATGCGCGGATGTGGTCCGCGATCACGCGCAACGATTTGTTTTCCAGGTCGGCTATGCGGGTGAGTGCAGCCGCAGAACGGATCAGGTGCTGGAACAGGTCGATCTCGTAATTCGAATGCACATGCTGCAACACTGCGGCGACGCGCTCCAGACCCATGCCGGTGTCCACGCACGGCGCCGGCAGCGGCGTGAGGGTGCCGTCGGCGGAACGGTCGAACTGCATGAAGACCAGGTTCCAGATCTCGATGAAGCGGTCGCCATCTTCGTCGGGCGAGCCCGGAGGGCCACCCGGAATATGCGCGCCGTGGTCGTAGAAGATTTCCGTGCACGGGCCGCACGGGCCGGTGTCGGCCATCTGCCAGAAATTGTCGCTCGCATACTGCGCGCCCTTGTTGTCGCCGATGCGTACGATGCGCTCGGCCGGCAGGCCGATTTCCTCGTTCCAGATCGCGAACGCTTCGTCATCGGTGTAATAGACCGTGACCAGCAGCCTGTCCTTCGGAAGGCCCCAGACGTCCGTCAGCAGCTTCCATGCGAAATGGATCGCCTCGCGCTTGAAATAGTCGCCGAAGCTGAAGTTGCCGAGCATCTCGAAGAACGTGTGGTGGCGAGCGGTATAGCCGACCTGGTCGAGATCGTTGTGCTTGCCGCCCGCGCGCACACAGCGTTGCGACGACGCGGCGCGGCGATAGCTGCGCTTCTCGGCGCCAAGGAACACATCCTTGAACTGCACCATGCCCGCGTTGGTGAACAGCAGGGTCGGATCGTTGCCTGGAACCAACGGACTGGACGCCACGACTTCGTGGCCGTTGACCCGGAAAAACTCCAGAAAACTGCTGCGGATCGCGCTGGTGGACATCGGAATGTTGCTGGTCATGGCTGGACTGGGCATCGCATGGGAAAGGGATCGGCAGCGGGAGTCGGCGCGGGCAACGCAGCGCCGTACAAACCACATGCGGGCGGAGCAAGGATTGGGCAACCGGGTGCGCCGCAGCGCAGATGCAAGAGTAGCAGGCCAGACGATGCGGGTCAGCGCATGCCTGTCGGCGTGCAGCCTCAGTCTTGATCGGTCGAATCGCCCACGGACGCATCGTCTCCAGACGAATTCCCGCGTGTGCCAACCGCCGCGTATGCACTCGCATGGTCGAAACCGCGACGGAGCAGGAACTCGATCGCCTTGCGACGTTGCTTTGGATCAACGAGCTTTCTGCCCGGATATCGGCGTGAGATCAGGTCGCATGCGGCGGATGGCCAATCGGTTTCGCAGGCGTCGAGTGCGACGGCGACCTGTTCCGCCGTCAACGCATGCGTGCCAAGTTCGGCACGGATGCGCTGCGGACCATAGCCAGCGGCGGCCCGCGTGCGCGCCAATGCACGGGCAAAGCGGTCATCGTCCTGATAGCCGAGTTCGACGAGTCGATCGATCGCGGCTTCGGACTGGCCAGGCTCGGCACCGCGATCGGTCAATTTACGCTTGAGTTCGCGACGCGAATGTTCGCGCCGCACCAGCAGGCCGAGCGCCTTCTGGTACGGATCGACGGGCGGCTTCCCGCCCACCATGTCTTCGATTCCGCTCAAACACGACTGATGTCTTTTCAATTCATCCCCCATCACCGCAGCAAATCATCCACTTGCGGGATTCCCCGTGCATGCTTCCCTTCGTGATGTTCCTGACAGGCTTAGCTCACCGCTCACGGCGAACGGAGAATTCTTCTACAAACTTCTGAGCCTGCCCCGGTCTCGATCCGGGGATAGACCTGACTCGCCGCAATGGAGAGCCGATGCGAGCCTCAGCAACATGGCGTCGCCGCAATCAAGCCTCAGCCTCTTCCGCAGCGACCGCGCCGATGATCAGCCCGGGTACGAATTTCTCGCGCAGCTTCACTTCCAGATCCTTCGCCATCGACGGATTCTCCTTGAGGTACTGGCGCGCGTTTTCCTTGCCCTGCCCGATGCGCTCGCCGAAGCAGCTGTACCATGCGCCGGATTTTTCGACGAGCTTCGCGTCCACACCCATGTCGATCAATTCGCCCTCGCGCGAGATGCCTTCGCCATACAGGATTTCGGTCACGATGATCTTGAACGGCGGTGCCATCTTGTTCTTCACGACTTTGATCTTGGTCTGGTTGCCGATGACTTCTTCGCCCTTCTTGATCGAACCGATGCGGCGGATGTCGAGGCGCACCGAGGCATAGAACTTCAGCGCGTTTCCGCCGGTCGTCGTCTCGGGACTCTGACCGGGCATCATGTTGCCGATCTTCATGCGCAATTGGTTGATGAAGATCACCATGCAATTGCTGCGCTTGATGTTGCCGGTGAGCTTGCGCAGCGCCTGACTCATCAGCCGCGCCTGCAGGCCGACCTGCAATTCGCCCATCTCGCCTTCGATCTCGGCGCGCGGCGTGAGCGCAGCGACCGAGTCGATGACCACGATATCCACCGCGTTCGAGCGCACCAGCATGTCCACGATTTCCAGCGCCTGCTCGCCGGTGTCGGGCTGCGACACCAGCAGATCGTCGATGTTCACGCCAAGCTTTTGCGCATAGATCGGATCGAGCGCGTGCTCGGCGTCCACGAACGCTGCAGTACCGCCCGTCTTCTGGCATTCGGCGATGACCTGCAAAGTCAGCGTGGTCTTGCCCGAGGATTCCGGCCCGTAGATCTCGACCACGCGGCCCTTGGGAAGCCCACCAATGCCGAGCGCGATATCGAGCATCAGCGAGCCCGTGCCAATCACTTCAGCCGGCTCGACACTCTTGTCGCCCATGCGCATCACCGCGCCCTTGCCGAACTGCTTGTCGATCTGGCTCAGCGCCGCTGCGAGCGCGCGTTTCTTGTTTTCATCCATGGAGATGGCCATTGGGATTTCCTCGGTGGGTATGTGAAGGGCTATGTCGTTGAGGCCAATCTAGGCGATGCAGGTCGCACAGGCTGAGACGGTCGCCTCGAAGGGGATGGTCGCAATTCGCGGCCCCACGGGATGTCCGCCGATGCTGCGTGCGCTTGTAGGAAAAACACCCGAATCGTGACGGCGCAAGCCATCGAAATTCGCGGCCCCCGATGTCATCGGCGCAGAGTTCATCGATGCGTCCGCTCATCGACTCGGGCGCACGAGGCCGCAGTAAAGGCCCTCGATCGCGAAATCATCGTCGGGCTTGACCACGATGGGCTCGAAATCTGGGTTGCGCGGCAGCAGGCGAATGGCATCCTTGCCGATCTTGAGCAGCTTGACCGTGATCTCGTCGCCGATGCGCGCGACCACGATCTGCCCCGAGCGTGCCTCGAGCGTGCGATGCACGCCGATCAGGTCGCCATCGAAGATGCCTTCGTCACGCATCGAATCGCCTTTCACCCGCAGCATGTAATCCGGCGCGGGCGCAAACAGGACACGATCAAGCAGGATGTGTTCATCCAGACCGATGTCGGCACCGATCGGTGCGCCCGCCGCGACCTGGCCGAGCAGGGGAACACGGATGCCCGCATCTTCGTGGACCGCAGCGAGCGCGAACTCGTGTTGCGGGGAGACAGGCGGTTGCAGCACGCGAATGCCACGCGCGCGGCCTGGAATGCGCTCGATCGCACCGGCCGCTTCCAATGCCTCCAGATGGTACTGCGCGCCGCGCACACCCTTGAAGCCGAATGCCCTGGCAATCTCCGTCTGCGACGGCGGCATGCCCTCCGCTTCGATGCGTTCGGCGATCAAGGCGAGGATTGCATGCTGGGTTTCGGTCAATGACATGTTAGTAGTAATACTACTAACCGTTTTGCAGGTCAAGAGTGAAAAGGCTGCATCGCTTGCAGATTTCGGGTTGCACACGATCTCAGTCTTCGGCCATACCCAGCAACCCCATCAACGCTGCCTCGACCGTTTGCCGACGCACCGCCTCGCGGTTGCCATCGAAGTGAAAGACTTCTGCGCGCGCATACCCGCCGCGACGTTTCCAGCCAATCCAGACCGTGCCAACGGGTTTGTCCTCGGTGCCGCCACCGGGCCCGGCAATGCCGGTGACCGCAACTGCGATGCTGCCGCCGGAATGCACCAGCGCGCCAGAAACCATTTCCAGCACGGTTTCACGACTGACCGCGCCGGACTGCTCCAACGTGTGCGGACGCACACCGAGCAGCGCCTGCTTGGCCTCGTAGCTGTAAGCAGCCAACCCGCACTCGAACCAGTCCGAACTGCCTGCAATGTCGGTGACCGTCTTCGCGATCCAGCCGCCCGTACAACTCTCGGCGGTCACCAGCATCAGGTGCTGCGCCTTGAGGGCCTCGCCGACGCGCTGCGCCAACGCGGCGAGCGCAACGTCGTCGGGCGCGTGACCTGCACCAATGGCAGTGTCATGGGATTCGGTCATGAAATCTTGCGGCACGGGCGACGCACTCGAACGAAGAAGACCATCGCCCTTCTAACCCAATTCGCACGCGATGTCATGGAATCGGCAGGCGTGCTGTCGGTGCATTGCGATGGCGTCACTCAAACCACCGCGTCGATGATCGCCTGCATGCTGCGTTCGACTGCCTGTGCCGCCGCTGCAATCGCCGGGTCCGCCGAAATCAGCGCGAGCAGCGCCGTCGGCGGAACCATGCCGACCAGGGTCTTGCCCTTGTCCTCGTAGATCGAGATACGGCACGGCAACACCATGTTCAGCGACATGTCGACGCCGAGCACCTCGCTGGCCTGCTTCGGATTGCACACTTCCAGCACGCGGCATTCATTCGGCATCGCGTAGCCCTTTTCGCCGAGCGTCTTGCGGAAATCGTAGGAATGCAGCAAACCGAATCCGTGATCCTTGATTGATGCTTCCATGTCCGCGAACGCGCGATCCACCGACTTCGATGTTTCCCTGATGTAAAGCATGCTCTTCTCCTGTTTATCGAGTCATCCACGCGCGGCTGAGTCCGCGGAACGCAATTGCGCGTGCACCCACGCAACGATCTCCGCTGCCGCCATCGCGCCCGCCTGGCGCGCCACTTCACGGCCGCCGACGAACAGCGCCAGCGTCGGGATGCTGCGTATATTGAAGCGCGCGCCCAGCGCTGGTTCGGCTTCGGTATCGACCTTGGCCAGCCGCATCCGCGGCTCCAGTTGTCTGGCCGCAATCTCGAACTGCGGCGCCATGATCCGGCACGGGCCGCACCATGACGCCCAGAAATCCACCAGCAACGGCAGTTCGCTGCGCGACGCATGCAAGTCGAAATGCGCAGCGTCCAGCACCAGCGGATGCGCGTCGAACAACACACGGCGGCAACGCCCGCAGGTTGGCGCGTCGCCCAGCCGCGCCGCCGGCACGCGGTTGGGCGTATGGCAATGCGGGCAGACGATCTGCAGCGTCGCGCTCATGACGTTTGCTCCGGGGCGACCGCGAGGGGCCGGGATGCTGGCACGACGGTCACGCGCCTGAGCAGGGTGTAGTAAAGCAGTGGAATCACCACAAGGGTCAGCACGGTCGACACAAGGATGCCGAAGATCAGTGAGACTGCCAGGCCGTTGAAGATCGGGTCGTCGAGGATGAAGAATGCGCCCATCATCGCCGCGACGCCGGTCAGAACGATGGGTTTTGCGCGCACTGCGCACGCCTCGACCACCGCATCCTCCGGCGTGCGGCCCTCGGCGATGGCCTGGTTGATGAAGTCGACCAGCAGGATCGAGTTGCGCACGATGATGCCAGCCAGCGCGATCATGCCGATCATCGAGGTCGCGGTGAACTGTGCGCCGAGCAAGGTATGGCCCGGCATCACGCCGATCACGGTGAGCGGAATTGGGGCCATGATCACCAGCGGCACCAGATAGCTGCGGAACTGCGCGACCACCAACAGATAGATCAGCACCATGCCAGCCGCGTAGGCGATGCCCATGTCGCGGAAGGTCTCGTAGGTGATCTGCCACTCGCCGTCCCACTTGATCGCGAAATCGCTGGTGTCCGCAGGTTGGGCGATGAAGGTCTGCGCGATCTTCTGCCCGTTGACCGTGTTGCGATCGAGCTGTCCGACCAGGTCGAACATCCCGTACAGCGGGCTGTCGAGTCCGCCAGCTTCATCTCCAGTGACATACACCACCGGCAGCAAGTCCTTGTGCTGGATCGCTCCATCCCACGGCGCGCGCTGCACCGTGACCAGTTCCGACAACGGCACCAGCTGTCCCCGACCTCCGCGCACGCGCAAGGCGAGCAGGCGCACCATCTGCGACTGGTCGGACGCCGGCAGGCGCACGCGGATCGGACGCGGGTATTTGGACGCGCCATCGTGGATGTAGGTCGCATCGAGACCGGACACCGCCGCGGCCAGCGCATCGGCGATCGCCGACTGCGGCACACCGAGGCGTGCGGCGCGCGCACGGTCGACCACGATCGTCTCGCGCGGCGCATCGCTCTCGACGCTGGTATCGACATCCACGATATCTTTCGTTCGCAGGAAGCGCTGCTCAAGTTCCAACGCCAGCTTGCGGCTGCGCGCGTAATCGGGTCCGTAGATCTCGGCCACCAGCGGCGACAGCACCGGCGGCCCGGGCGGCACTTCGACGACCTTCACCGACGCGCCGTGGCGCTTGCCGATCGCCGCCAGTTGCGGACGCAACGCGCGCGCGATCTCGTGGCTCTGGCGCTTGCGCAGATGCTTGTCGAACAGGTTGACCTGCAGGTCGCCGACATTGCTGCCGCTGCGCAGGAAATACTGGCGCACCAGACCGTTGAAATTCATCGGCGCCGAAGTGCCTGCATACCCCTGGTAGTTCACCACCTCGGGCACGCCATCGACCACTGCGGCAAGCTCGGTCAGCAGCGCGTTGGTGTCCTCCAGCGTGCGACCCTCGGGCAGGTCGACGACCACCTGCAACTCGGATTTGTTGTCGAACGGCAGCATCTTCAGCACGACCAGTTGCAAGACGGCGAGCGATGCCGCGAGCAGCACCAGCGCACCGATGCCTCCGAAAAACAATTTGCGACGACGCCCTCCGGTCTTGGGGTCGAGGAACGGACGCATGATCGTTCCGAACAGGCGATGCAGGCGGCCCTCGCCTTCCACCTTCGCGGGTTCGTGGTTGTCATCGCCGTGCCTGGCGATCGCATGCCGTCCCAGCAATTTCAGCGACAACCACGGCGTCACCACCAGCGCGATCGCCAGCGACAGCAGCATGCCGACCGACGCGTTGATCGGGATCGGCCGCATGTACGGACCCATCAGTCCTGACACGAACGCCATCGGCATCAGCGCCGCGATCACGGTGAATGTGGCAAGGATGGTCGGGCCGCCGACTTCATCCACCGCCGGCGGGATCGCTTCGCGCAGGGTCTTGCCATCGCGCGTCATGTGCCGGTGGATGTTCTCGACGATCACGATGGCATCGTCCACCAGGATGCCGATCGAGAAGATCAGCGCGAACAGCGAGACGCGATTGAGGGTGAAGCCCATCGCCCATGATGCGAACAAGGTAACCGCGAGCGTGAGAACGACTGCGCTGCCGACCACGATGGCCTCGCGCCAGCCGAGCGCGAACAACACCAGCAACACGACCGAACCGGTCGCAAACACCAGCTTTTCGATGAGTTTCACCGCCTTGTCGGTGGCGGTCTGTCCGTAGTCGCGGGTGATGCTGACGTGCACGCCCTGCGGAATCACCTCACCTTTCAGTTCACCGATGCGGCGGGTGATCGCGCCGGTGATGTCGGCGGCGTTGCTGCCGGATTTCTTCGCAATCGCGATGGTGACGGCTGGGGCGAGTCCGCCGGATGGGCCTGCACGTCCCGGCGGCGCGCCGTACCAGACGTAACGCGCGGCAAGGTCGCTGCCGGCGCGCACGTCGGCGACGTCGGACACGTGCAACGGACGACCGTCGTTCAAGCCGATCACCAGATCCAATACCGCATCGGCATCGGCGAGGAACGTGCCCGCAGTGACCGGAACCGCAGCATCGCCGCCAACCCGCTCGCCCAACTGCCGTACCGCGTTGGCCGCCTGCAGCGACTGCGCGAGATCGGACACGGTCAGGTTGTAGGCGGCGAGTTTCGCCGGATCCAGCGTGACCGAGACGACGCGATCCGGCGCGCCGATCGTGTAGACATCGCGCGTGCCTGGAATGCGCTTGATTTCGGTTTCCAGTGTGTGCGCGACTTCGGCCAGGTCGGTCGCGCTGCGCTGCGGATCGTCCGTCCACAAGGTCAGCGCCATTACCGGCACATCGTCGATGCCCTTGGGCTTGATCAGGGGCTGGCCCACACCGACGCCCTGCGGCAACCAGTCCTGGTTGGAAAAGACCTGGTTGTACAGGCGCACGATCGCGGTCTGGCGCTGGATGCCGACGGTGTATTCGACGGTGAGAATTGCCATGCCAGAGCGGCTGGTCGAATAGACGTGCTTGACGCCCTCGATCTCCGAGAGCTTCTGTTCCAGCGGCGTGCTGACGAGTTGCTCGACATCGCGCGCGCTGGCACCGGCGAATGGAACGAAGACATTCGCCATCGTCACATCGATCTGCGGTTCTTCCTCGCGTGGCGTGATCGTCACCGCGACGAGACCCAGCAGCAGGCCCAGGATCGCGAGGACCGGGGTTAGCGGATTGGACTGGAAGGCCGCCGCGAGCCGGCCAGACAGGCCGAGGCGACCGTTACTCACCGGCACTCCCCGCCGCCTTGCGCTGCGCGGCCATGGCCCGCTGTGCTGCCACCGGGTCGGCGCTGATGGTTTCGCCGCCCTCGAGTCCGGCCAGCACTTCGACCTTCTCTCCGACGCGCTGCCCCAGACGCAGCTGACGCAGCGACAAACGATTGCCATCCAGCACATACACGCCGCTAACCTCGCCGCGCTGCACCAGTGCACTGCGTGGGACCTGCACCACGCTGGCACCACCTGCAATCGCGAAGACAACCTTCGCGGTCGCGCCGGGCTGCGGCGGATTCTTCAATGCCGGCAGGACCACGCGCACGGCGACGCTATGGGTCGCCGGATCGGCAGACGGAAACACGGTGACTTGCATAGCATCGACGCTGCGACCATCGGCCAGCACCACCTGCGCGTGGCGCACGACACGGATCGCGTCCGCATCGGACTGCGGCACCTGCACCTGGATGCGCAATGCGCCCGGCGCATACACCGACATCAGCGACTGTCCGTTGGCGATGCTCTCGCCCGGCTCGACCCGACGCGCACTGACGATGCCTGCGAACGGTGCGCGCACCACGGTGTAGTCGGCCTGCTGACCGGCCTGCGCGAGCTGCGCACGTGCCGCGTCGCGCGCAGCGACGGCACTGTCGCGTGCGGCGCGCAACTGGTCGATCTGCAAACGCGACACCAGCTGTTTCGCAGCAAGCGCGGAATAACGCGCGAAGGTGGCTTCCGCTTCCGCCGCCGCCGCGTCCGCTGCGCGTAACTGCGCACGCGCCACGTTGGCGCCAGCCTGTTGCTCGACGGCTGTCAGGCGAAGCAACACCGAACCGGCAACGACGCGATCATTGACGTCGGCCTCGACCGCAACGACGCGACCTGCAGTCTGCGCCGACAGGTCGGCTTGCTGCACCGCCTCCACTACGCCGTCCCAAGCGCGGCCCTGGCCAGCGTCACCGACCTGCACGGTCAACGTGTCGAGCTTCGGCAAAGGCGGCAATTCGGCGACCTTCTTGCCACCGCCGCAAGCAGCCAAGGCCAGCGACAGGCCAACCGCGAAGACTGTTCGCGCCCCTATCATCGTCAATCGCTCCGCGTGCGAATCACTTGAAGCCGCAACCGACCGGCGTGCCTCTGCCCACGCCGAACTTGCGCATGATCATCGCTGCCGGGCAAAAACCGGTGAAGCTGGCTTGCAAGAGGTTCAGGCCGACGAAAGCGGTCAGCAGCCACCACCCCGGCGAAACGAATTGGGTCAACGCAATGCTGATCAGGATCATTAAGCCGGCAAACGCCATCACGGCACGATCGAGGCTCATGGTTTTCTCCTTGGCTCTGGTTCGGTGGAAGGACGGGGATTCAATGCTTGCCATTCTTGAGTCGCTCAATGCCGAGCGCCTTCAGGACGTAGTTCCAAAGCTGGCGCTCGTGCCTGCAAGTCAGTGCTGATGATCCCAATCCTGGCCATCACGCATCTCCTTCAAGCATGGAACCCGATTGTCCAGTTCAGGCCTTCGCGCGGTATTGATACCGATCAATCGCAGTGCTTGTCTTGGTTGGCTTGTCTTGGTTGCGCGTTAGTTTAGTATTGTCTAATATACGAGTCAACTGATATTCAATGTCCTGCGATACTCCATGTCGAACGGCGTGCATTGCAAGACCAATGGCATCATGGTGCGCGTTGAAGCCGGACACCCGGCCAGTCCCGCCTGCTTTGAAGGAAGGCCCTGATGTCGCGACGACCCGCCCCTTCCCGATCAGCAGCCGAACAGATGAGCGCGCATGCCGCCGACGCTTCGCGCCTGCTCAAGGCCCTCGCCAACGAGAAACGGTTGATGATCCTGTGCCTGCTCGCGGACGGCGAACGCACGGTCGGCGAACTCCACGCCGTGCTCGATCTGAGCCAGTCGGCGCTGTCCCAGCATCTGGCTGTGCTGCGCGAAGACGGCCTCGTGCAGACGCGCCGTGAGGCGCAGAACGTGGTTTATTCGCTACCGCAGGGTCCGGCGCAGCGGATCATCGACGTACTGCATGGCGTGTATTGCGCCGCTCGCAAGTCATGATGGCAATGCGGGTGCATTGCGGAGCCTGAAATCACGGTCCCGCTATGCTGCCGGCCATCGTCCCGCGCGCTGTCACAACTGGTTCAGCGGCAGCCTGAGGTAGGCGATGCCATTGGCTTCGGCATCCGGCAAGCATCCGCCACGAATATTGACCTGCAGTGCTGGCAGGATCAGGCGCGGAACCGGCAATCCCGCATCGCGCGTTGTGCGCATTGCGACGAACACATCCTCGGTCGCGCCATGGCCAATGTGGATGTTGTCCCGCGCCTGCGCCGCGATCGACGATTGCGGCATCAACCCGCGACTTGCTGCCGGATAGTCGTGGCAGAGGAATAGCCGCGTCTCGGCCGGCAACGCCAGGATTTTCCAGATCGAACCATACAGGCGACGCGCATCGCCGCCCGGGAAATCGCAACGCGCAGTCCCGATATCTGGCGCGAAGATGGTGTCACCGATGAAAGCGGCGTCGCCGATCACATAGGTCAGGCTGTCGTCGGTGTGGCCAGGCGTCGCGAGCACGCGGGCTTCGCAGGACCCGATCGCGAACGTGTCGCCATCGTCGAACAGCCGATCGAACTGGGTTCCGTCGGCGACAAACGCGTCCCCGAGCCCGAACAGGATCTTGAAGGTCTTCTGCACACCGACGATGCCGCGACCAATCGCGAGCCTTGCGCCAAGCCGGTCGCGCATGTATGCCCCGGCACTGAGGTGGTCGGCGTGCGCGTGGGTTTCGAGGATCCATGCGACCCGCAGGGCATTCGTCCCGACAAATGCGAGCAATGCGTCGGCCGCATGCGTCGAGGTTCGCGCCGATGACGCGTCGTAGTCGAGCACGGGATCGATGATCGCGGCGGTGCCGCCGACCTCGTCGTACACGACGTGGCTGAAGGTTCCGGTGTCCTTCTCGAAGAATGTCTCGACCCGTGGAGCCCGCTTGCTCGTTCCTGACACGGCAACCTCCTTCGCAAGTGATTCGACGATCCCCACACGAACACATGCTGCCACGCCGACGGCGCGCTGTCGCAGGCGGCCGCGCGCCCTTTGCGGCACAATAAAGCCCATCGGTGGTGCCGGGAAAGAGTCAGCAACGTGGTCAACCAGAATCAGGGCGACGCCGTCGCCGCGGGTGCCGCAAAAGCAGCCGAGCATACCCCGCTCATGCGCCAGTACTTCGCGGCGAAAGCCGAGCATCCGGACATCCTGATGCTGTTCCGGATGGGCGATTTCTACGAGTTGTTCTACGACGACGCGCGCAAGGCAGCGAAGCTGCTCGACATCACCCTGACCCAGCGCGGCGCGTCGGCCGGCGCACCGATCCCGATGGCCGGCGTGCCGGTGCATGCCTGCGAAGGTTATCTGGCGCGGCTCGTGGCGCTCGGCGAGTCGGTCGCGATCTGCGAACAGATCGGCGATCCCGCGCTCGCGAAGGGACTGGTCGAGCGCAAGGTCGTGCGCATCGTCACGCCGGGCACGGTCACCGACGATGCGATGCTTGAAGATCGCCGCGATACCTTGCTGATGGCGGTGTCGCGCGGCGCATCGTCGAAGACACCTGGCTACGGAATCGCCTGGGCCGATCTCGCAGGCGGGCGTTTCCTGGTCAACCAGGTCGCCGATGCCGATGCGCTGCTCGCCGAACTCGCGCGCCTCGAACCGGCGGAATTGTTGCTGCCTGACGAAGACGGTTGGCCCGATGCCTTGCTCAGTCGTACTGGCTCGCGCAGGCGTGCACCTTGGCTGTTCGATGCCGAAGCCGGGCGACGTCGCTTGCTGGATTTTTTCGGCGTGCGTGAACTCGATGCATTCGGAATCGCCGACGCACCACTCGCAATCGGCGCGGCTGGTGCGCTGCTCGGCTACGTCGAGGAAACTCAGAAGCAGCGGCTCGGACATCTGACGTCAATCGCGCTGGAATCGAGCGACGACAGCCTCGCGATGAACGCCGCGACGCGACGCCACCTGGAACTCGACAGTCGCTTCGATGGACGCAGCGAGCACACCCTGATCGGCGTGCTCGACACCACGATCTCGCCGATGGGCGGGCGCCTGCTGCGGCGCTGGCTGCACCGTCCACTGCGCGATCGCGTGCTGCTCGCACAACGCCATCATGCGGTCGGCAGCCTGCTTGAAAGCCGGATCGGCACGATCTTGCGCGAACGCTTCCGCGCGCTCGGAGACATCGAACGCATCCTCACCCGCGTCGCGCTGCGTTCGGCGCGGCCGCGCGACCTGTCGACGCTGCGCGACGGACTCGCGATGCTGCCCGCGATCCGCGCCGACCTCGCCGCGATCGACTCGCCACGCATCGATGCGTTGCTGCGCGAACTCGATCATGGAGAGAGCCATACGAGCGCGACCTGCGCCGAATTGCTCGCGCGCGCGATTGCGTTTCAGCCAGCGTTGCGGCTCAGCGACGGCGGCGTGATCGCGGACGGATTCGACGACGATCTCGACGCGTTGCGGATGCTATCGACGAACGCCGACGGGTTCCTCGTCGAACTCGAAGCGCGCGAGAAAGCCGCGACCGGCATCGCGACGCTCAAGGTCGGCTACAACCGCGTGCACGGCTACTACATCGAGATCAGCAAGGGCCAGTCCGAGCGTGCGCCCGTGCATTACACCAGGCGGCAGACGCTGACTGGCGCCGAGCGTTATATCACCGAAGAATTGAAGCACTTCGAGGACAAGGTGCTGTCTGCGCGCGAACGTTCGCTGCAGCGCGAACGCGCGCTGTACGAGGAGTTGCTCGATGCGCTTGGCGCGGACCTTGCCCCGTTGCGCAAGCTCGCCGATGCGCTGTCCGAACTCGATGTGCTCGCCGCATTCGCCGAACGCGCCGAGGCGCTCGACTGGAGCTGCCCGCAACTCGTCGACGCGGCTGGCATCCGCATCGAACGCGGGCGTCATCCAGTGGTTGAAGCCGTGCGCAGCGAACCGTTCGAGCCGAACGACGTGGTGCTCGATGTCGATCGCCGCCTGCTCGTCATCACCGGACCGAACATGGGCGGCAAGAGCACCTACATGCGGCAGACCGCGCTGATCGTGCTGCTCGCGGCGATCGGCAGCTACGTACCGGCCGCGCGCGCCGAGATCGGGCCTGTCGATCGCATCCTCACGCGCATCGGCGCGGGCGACGATCTCGCGCGCGGGCAGTCCACCTTCATGGTGGAGATGAGCGAGACGGCATACATCCTGCACCACGCGACGCCGCATTCGCTGGTGCTGATGGACGAGATCGGCCGCGGTACGTCGACCTACGACGGTCTCGCGCTCGCGAAAGCCTGCGCACTGCATCTCGCACGAGAAAACCGCGCGCTGACCCTGTTCGCGACGCATTACTTCGAACTCACCCAGCTCGCGGAGCCTGGCAGCGGCATAGCCAACGTGCACCTCGATGCGGTCGAACATCACGATAAAAGCGGTGGCGACAAACTCGTGTTCATGCACGCGGTCAAGGAAGGCCCGGCGAACCGCAGCTACGGATTGCAGGTCGCGGCATTGGCTGGCTTGCCAAAGATCGTGGTGGACGATGCGCGCGGGCATCTGGCCGAACTCGAGGCAAGCGAGCGCGCTCCTGCCCCGACATCAAGGCGCGGCGCGCACGTGTCGCCGCAATTGGGCCTGTTCAATGAACCGCCGTCGCCTGCGCTGGCCGAGATCGATCGCATCGATCCGGATGCGCTGAGTCCGCGCGAAGCTCTGGATGCGCTGTATCGACTCAAACGACTGCGCTGAATGCGGCGCGCATCCTCGCGATTGTGCGAGACGTCGCTGCTGGTGCACTATCGGCACGCCAACCACAGGGGATGACGATGACCACCAGTCTTCGCATTGCAATGCTTGCCAGTTGCATCGTCCTCGTCGCATGCAGCGATCCGGCCGAAACCGCATACAAGAGCTGTATTACCAAGGTCAAGGACGCCACCGCGCAGGCGGACAAGAATGCGAGCGACAGCAAGGATCCGATGGGGCAAGCGATGGCGCCGGCCATGAAGGAGATGGCCTCGACGATGGGCCAGGCGGCTTGCAACAGCATCCGCCAGATGTGCAAGCAGGACCCGAAAGGGCAGGACTGCCAGAATGCGATCGCCACATTCAAGTAGGCTCCAGCGTCGCGCCCCGCCTTCGCGCAGCCTCAGTTTTTGCCCGATGTAAACAGATGGATCAACCGCCGCGCACGTTTGTCGGGACGTCGCGGCGGTTTCGCGAGATCGCTGCCAGAGATGCGCCGCTGTTCGCGCGCTTGTTCGCGTGCAGCAACGGACTCCTCGGTTTCGCGATACAGCGTTTGCGCCTCGGTCGCCGGTCCGCGTCGCGACGACAGCGCCAGCACTTCGACGACAACGCGTTCCTCGCTGCGCGTGATCCGCAAGACATCGCCGACTTTCAGCGTGCGCGCTGGCTTGCCGGTCGCGCCGTTGACGTCGATCTTGCCGCCGCCGACCGCTTCCTTGGCGAGCGTGCGCGAGCGGAAGAAACGCGCCGCCCACAACCATGCATCGAGGCGCACGCCAGCGTGCAATGTGTCCGTGGATCTGGCTGCGTCAGCGGGCATCGGTATTCCGGTTGCTTGCAGCAGGCATCATCGGCGCGCGCCGTGCCGATCGCATACCTGCGGCTATCGCAAACCCATGTCCCGCACAGCAAAACGGCCGCGTGGGCGGCCGTCTGCGAAACGATCTTGCAAAAACGCTTACTCGGCAGCTGCGGCAGCAGCAGCCTTGGTGGCAGCAGCCTTGGTGGCAGTAGCCTTGGCGGCCACTTTCGCGGCGGCGTTGCCGGCGAGATCTTCCTTGATGCGCGCAGCCTTGCCTTCCAGTTCGCGCAGGTAATACAACTTGCCGGCGCGCACTTTGCCACGGCGCTTGACCTCGACCGAATCGATGATCGCGCTGTGCGTCTGGAACACGCGCTCAACGCCGAAACCATGCGACATCTTGCGCACCGTGAAGGCCGAATTCAGGCCGCGATTCTTGATCGCGATGACCACGCCTTCGTAAGCCTGCACGCGCTCGCGATTGCCTTCCTTGACCTTGACGTTGACCACGACGGTATCGCCGGGACCGAATTCAGGCATCTGGCGCGTGATCTGATCGGATTCGAATTGCTGGAGGAGTTTGTTCATTGCACGCTACCGTTCGATGATGCCGAGTCGAGCCCGGCAGGAAGTCGCATAGTGTAGCCGATGCGATCGGCCGCTGGCTAGGCCTGTGAGTCCTGACCTGATGCGTCAGTTTTTTTCGCAGCTTCGGCCAGCCACGCGACACGAAACCCTTCCAGCAACTCGCGATCCACTTTTCCCAACTGCACCCGCGCCAGCAGGTCCGGGCGGCGCAGCCAGGTGCGGCCGAGAGATTGCTGACGCCGCCAGCGACGGATTGCAGCATGATCGCCGGACAGCAGCACTTCGGGAATGCCGATCGTGCCCACGGAATCCGAGCGCGTGTAGTGCGGGCAATCGAGCAGGCCATCCTCGAACGAATCCTGCGCCGCTGAATCGGCATCGTTCAGCGCCCCATCCTGCAAGCGGCCAATCGCATCGAGCAGCACCGCCGCAGCGAGCTCGCCGCCGGACAGCACATAGTCGCCGATCGAGATTTCCTCATCGACTTCGCGCGCGATCAGGCGCTCGTCGATGCCTTCGTAGCGCCCGCACAGCAGCAGCGCACGCGGTAGCACGGCAAGTCTGCGCACAGTGGCCTGGGTCAGGCGTTCGCCTTGCGGACTCAGGTAAATCAGCGGCGCAGGCCCGGCTGCCGCACGTGCGGCGTCGATGCAGGCGCGCAATGGCTCGATCAGCATCAGCATACCGGGACCGCCACCGAATGGGCGGTCGTCGACGCGACGGTAATTGCCGCTCGCGTAGTCGCGCGGATTCCAGGTTTCGAGCTGCAGCAGGCCACGCTCACGTGCGCGCCCGACCACGCCGACATCCGCGCACTGGCGCATGAAGTCGGGGAACAAGGTGATCACATCAAGGCGCATCGGGTTGCGCGGGCCTAAAATTCCGGATCCCAGTCCACCACGATCCGGCGCGTGTCGAAATCCACGTCGGTCACGTATTGCGGCTGCGCAAACGGGATGAGGCGTTCGCGATCGCCCTGCACCACGAGCACATGGTTGGCACCGGTATCGAACAGGTGCGACACGGTGCCGAGCGCGATGCCGTTGACGGTTTTCACGCTCATGCCTTCCAGATCGACCCAGTAATATTCGCCGGCTTTCGGCGGAGGCAATGCGCTCCGCGGAACGCTGATCTCGAAACCGACCAGTGCCTGCGCACGGTCGCGATCGTCGATGCCTGGCACCGATGCGACGACCAATCCTTGTCCGTGGTTGCGTCCGCGCACGCCATCCATTGGCGACGACGAATCGCCATTCGCGAGCGTCCATGGCTGATAGCGAAAGATCGCCAAGCGCGGCTCGGTCCAGGATTCGATCTTGATCTCGCCACGCACACCGAAAACACCTGAAATGCGGCCGAGCAGGATCGGTCGGCGCGGGTCCGGCGAATCGGAACGCTGTTGATCGTCCACGACAACCAAGGTCGCGCTCACGCGCAACCCGCCTGCATCAGGCTGCGATCGGGTGCGATGCTTCCTTGAAGAGCATGCGCACCTTGTCGGTCATCTGCGCGCCGTGGTCGAGCCAATGCTGCACGCGGCCGGTGTCCAGCTCGATGCGCTTTTCGTTGGCACCAGCGATCGGGTTGTAATAGCCCAGACGCTCCAGCGAACGACCGTCGCGCTTCTTGCGCTGATCGGTAGCGACGATGTGATAGAAGGGGCGCTTCTTGGCACCGCCGCGAGTCAGGCGAATCTTGACCATGGATGGATCTCGGTAATGACAGATGGGCCACCGGGCAGGACGTCGCCGGTAGCAAGCTGCACAGGATAACCCATTCAGGGGGCGCGACGAAACCCCTCGCACGACCTCATCGCCGACACCCACAAAAAAGCCCCTCCGACGTTGCCGCCGGAAGGGCTTGATGTGCAGCGTTACAGCCTGCCGATCAGTTTAATGGCAGGTCGGGAACTTGAACGAACCGATGCGGGTGCTCCAGTTGAACGTACCGCTGCCGGTCATGTACTCCTGGGTGTACCAGAAGGTGCAGTCGTCGGTCGGGTCGACCGTCATCGAGCTGTAGTCGCCCCAACGCCTGAGTCCGATCCTCTGCGCGCCGCCGCCGGCGACCATCGTCTTTTCGGCCTGCAGCGTGTTCAGCGGATCGGAAGCCAGGCGTGCTGCGTAGCGCACCGACGGATCGCTGGAAGCACCCGAAGCAGTATAGCCAACCGCGACGTTGCCCTGCTTGTCCATCGCAATCGAGGGCATCCAGCGGTAGGTGGCGTCCGGCGAATACGTCGACTGCTGATAGACCACCGGCATGGTGCCAGGGCTGCGCAACTCGTACCAGCGGACGCCGGTTCTGAACGTGCGCGCTGTACCGGGCACATCCACCGAATGAGTTGCGACCAGCGACTCGTGATCGCCGAAATTACGGTAGGCCAGACGGTACATCATGCGGTCGCCGAGCGAATCGAGCTTGTTCAGCGGTGCACTCTTCTCCTTGATGCAGGAGCCGCCGAATTCGCAGGCGCCGATGAAGTCGGCCACCGTCACGACGGTCGGGTCGCCGAGCGTGCTGTTCTCCGGATGCGCCCAATCGACATGGAACTTCCACAGGTTCAGCGAGTTGTCGCCGAAGTTGACGAGGTAGTTCGGCGTACCGGCTGGTGGCGCGGTGTGGCCATCCAGATCGGACGGCAGTACGCCGCCGAATTCGGGCGCCATCTGGAAGCACTGCTGGGTCGCAGGCGCGCCGGTCAGCATCTTGGCGCGGTCGTAGGCGCAGACCAGCGCACCATCGAAAACGGAACCGGAACCGAACATGTTGAAGGTCTCGTAGTAGCCATCCGGCCACACGCCCATCTTCGGATAGTCGGGGAAATCGCTGCCCGGCGTATCGAATTCATACAACCAGTAACCGCCAGTCGCGTCGCTGGTCTTGGACACCGCGACGCACTGCGCGAACGTCGATTCGACCGCGAACTGAGTCACAACCCATCGGCCGGCAGCCTTGTCGTACACAACGGTACCGTCGCCGTCGTTGTCATCCTCGCAGACGCCGCCGAAGCCTTGCCACAGGCTGTTGGTCGGAACCGCGCCAAAGACAGGCGCCTTGGTGGTCTTGTCGAACACGCCGATCGCGGTATTGACGATCTGCATGAACTGGGTCGCGCCGATCGCACCGGATGTATCCGGCGGAGCGCTGTTGACGTTGAACGTACCGGCAGGGCCGACGAAGCCATTGCCCACGCCGAGAACGCTGGTGCCAGCCGTCACGCCGAGCGTGCTGACAGCAGCCTTGTCCTGCACGATGCGCTCGCCCGAGACCGCATTCACGGATAGACCGCGATGGACGGGACGCGGCAACCGGTCGATCTCATGGAGACGCTGGCCCTTGCTGAAATCGGCCTGACGGATGACTGCGTCACGCAGCGAATTCAGCGATCCGACCTTGATCGCCTTGGTGATCTGCACCTTGGTCCCAACGGTCCGGATGCTCGGCCCTGCGGCCCTGTCGTTGTCGGCTGCGCTGACGCTCATCGCGAGCAGCAGTGCCGGCACCGCGATTGATGCTGTGCGTAGGAATGAAACGGCCATCAGAGTTTCCTTTATATCGATCAATCGAAAAGGTCACCAAGCCCGGACGCATGATCCCCATGCGAACAGCTCGGCATCGTACTGCTGCCTTGTTGTGGTGCTGCGGTATTGCGTTGTGTCGCGCCCCTGTGCGCCACCATTGGACTTGACCATGACCTGGCCTGCAAGCGCCCTGCGGATACATGTTGATCCGTCTCTTGCAAAATAGCCGTGGCACTGTATCGCGACTATTGACACCCAATTGTTAATTTTTCCTGCGCGTCGGGATGCCGACGGCGGCATGATCGGACATGCGTCACATGCATTGCCCGGGTTGTGTGCTGCAAGAACGGACGCGGCAAGATACCTATGGTGTAGCTCATGCACAGCACGTCCTGACGGACGCATCAGGCCCTATCGTTCGATCAAGAGCGATGCAAGCAAGCATCCCGCAGCCCGGCTTCGCGCCTACTGCGGTTGCCCGCCGCCGAAACCACTGAATCCGCCGCCGCCCGGGCCACCACGACCCATCACGCCCTTCAACCCCTTCATCATGCCTTTCATGCCGAACATTGAGAGCTTGGTCATCATCTTCTCCATCTGCATGAACTGCTTCATGAGCCGATTGATGTCCTGCGGCGTCGTGCCCGAACCGCGCGCGATGCGTGCGCGGCGCGAACCGTTGAGCAACGCCGGATGGCGACGCTCCTTCTTGGTCATCGAATTGATCATCGCGATCATGCGCGGCACTTCCTTGCCGGTCACCTGGCTTTTCACGCCTTCGGGAACCGAGGCGAGACCCGGTAGCTTGTCCATCAGCGCGCCGATGCCGCCCATGCTCTGCATTTGCTCAAGCTGGTCGCGCATGTCGTTGAGGTCGAACTTCTTGCCCTTCGCGACTTTCTCTGCGAGTTTCTGCGCCTTGTCCTTGTCGACCTGCTGCTCGACCTGCTCGACCAGCGACAGCACGTCGCCCATGTCGAGGATGCGGCCCGCCGCGCGGTCCGGATGGAACACATCGAGACCATCGGGCTTCTCGCCGACACCGATGAATTTGATCGGTTTGCCGGTGATGTAACGCACTGACAACGCCGCGCCACCGCGCGCATCGCCATCGGTCTTGGTCAGCACCACGCCGGTCAGCGGCAACGCCTCGCTGAAGGCCTTTGCGGTGTTCGCGGCGTCCTGGCCGGTCATCGCATCGACGACGAACAGGGTTTCGGCCGGATGGATCGCTGCGTGCAGCGCCTTGATCTCGTCCATCATCGCTGCGTCGATCGCGAGGCGACCGGCGGTATCGACGATCAGCACATCGGCGAAATTCTTGCGCGCGGCATCGATCGCCGACTTCGCAATCGCGACTGGACTCTGGGTCAGATCGGACGGATGGAACAGCGCACTAACCTGTTGCGCGAGCGTTTCCAGCTGCGCGATCGCGGCCGGGCGATACACGTCGCAACTGACCACCATCACCTTTTTCTTGCGGCGCTCCTTCAGGTGCTTCGCGAGTTTTGCAACCGTGGTCGTCTTGCCAGCGCCCTGCAGGCCAGCCATCAGGATCACCGCCGGTGCCGGCACGTTCAGGTGCAGGTCCTGCATCGCCGAACCCATTACGGCGGCCAACTCGTCGCGCACGACCTTGATCAGTGCCTGGCCCGGCGTGAGGCTCTTCAACACTTCGTGACCGACCGCGCGCACCTTGATGCGCTCGATCAACGCCTTCACGACGGGCAGCGCGACGTCGGCTTCAAGCAATGCGATGCGCACCTCGCGCAGCGATTCGCGGATGTTTTCCTCGGTCAGCCGACCGCGACCGCGCAAGCGCTGCATGGTGCTGGAAAGACGCTGGGTCAACGACTCGAACATGGTCGGAAGCGCTTGCTGGAAGGGGCGCGAAGTATAGCGCAGCGCCGTCGACGACTGGCCGCGCCGACGTTTTCGGACACACGCCGCCATGTCACACTCGCAGGATGACCGCCCTGCTCGCCTTCGTCGTCTGCGCCTACCTGACTGCCACCGCGGCCATCTGGATGTGGGTGTCGCATGCCGACGGCGATGCGCGCCGGCCGCGTTTCCGGCGCATCGCGACCGCGTTCGGCACGTTCGCGGTGCTCGGCCACGTCGCGATGCACGCTGCCGCGTGGCGCGCTGCAGGCGGCCCGGACATGCATTTCTTCGCGGCGCTGTCGCTGGTCACGCTAGGCATGGCCGCGCTGACCACGACCGCAGCGTGGCGACAACAATTGCAGACGCTCGGCGTGGTCGTGTATCCGCTCGCCGCCGCAATGCTCGCGCTGTACCACTTCTACGGCCACCACCTCGCCGAGAACCTCGACTGGCACCTGCAACTGCACGCGTGGCTCGCGCTGGTCGCGTACGCGACGCTGTCGCTGGCCGCGCTGCTCGCGATCATGTTGTGGTTTCAGGAACGTGCCCTGCGCCAGCGCCAGATCCGCGGCTGGCTGCGTGCGCTGCCGCCGCTCACCCAACTCGAGCAACTGCTGTTCCACAGCATCGGTGTAGGCTTCGCACTGCTGACGCTCGTGCTGGTGACGGGCTTGCTGTTCGTGGACAACCTGCTGGCACAACACCTGTGGCACAAGACCGTGCTGTCTGTCCTGTCATGGCTGGTGTTCGGCTGGCTGCTGGTCGGCCGCTGGCGCTACGGCTGGCGCGGCCCGCGCGCGGTGAAGTTCACCCTGAGCGCGATGGCGCTGCTGCTGCTGGCGTTTTTCGGTAGCCAGTTCGTGCTGGAGCTGGTGTTGCACCGCAGTTGAGTCTTCGACCAGCATGCATGGCTAGATCGCGGCCTCCAGCGCCTCCGCCAACCGCTCCACCCCGATCACTTCCATTTCCCCGACCTTGCCGCGCTTAGGCGCATTCGCCTTTGGCACGATCGCGCGCTTGAAGCCGTGCGTAGCGGCTTCCTTCAGGCGTTCCTCGCCGTTCGGAACCGGGCGGATTTCGCCAGACAGGCCGACTTCGCCGAAGACCACGGTCTTCTCGGCGAGCGGCTTGTCGCGCAACGAACTCAGCACCGCGAGCAGCACGGGCAGGTCGGCGGCGGTTTCCTGCACGCGGATGCCGCCCACGACGTTGACGAACACATCCTGGTCGAACACCCCGATGCCGCCATGGCGATGCAGCACGGCGAGCAGCATCGCGAGGCGATTCTGTTCGAGGCCGAGAGTCACCCGGCGCGGATTCGACAGCGGCGAGTGATCGACCAGCGCCTGCACCTCGATCAGCAACGGTCGCGTGCCTTCGCGCGTGACCATCACCGCGCTACCCGATTGCGGCGTCGCCGAACCCGACAGGAAGATCGCGGACGGATTCGGCACTTCGCGCAAGCCCTTGTCGCCCATCGCGAACACGCCGAGTTCGTTGACCGCGCCGAAGCGATTCTTGAACGCGCGCAGCACGCGGAAACGTGAACCGGATTCGCCCTCGAAATACAGCACCGCATCGACCATGTGCTCGAGGACGCGCGGCCCGGCGATGCCGCCCTCCTTCGTCACATGTCCGACGAGGAACACCGAGGTCCCGGTTTCCTTGGCATAGCGCACAAGCCGCGCCGCGCTCTCGCGCACCTGGCTGACCGAACCCGGCGCGGCGGTGAGCTGTTCGCTCCAGAGCGTCTGGATCGAATCGGCGACGATGAGTTTCGGCTTCGCGGTCTGCGCCTGAGCGAGGATGCGTTCGACACAGGTTTCGGCGAGCGCATCGAGGCCATCCAGTGACAACCCAAGACGCCGTCCGCGCGCCGCGACTTGGGCAAGGCTTTCCTCGCCGGTCACGTACAAACCGGACAGGCGCGAGCCCAGCGCCGCCAGCGCCTGCAGCAATAAGGTTGACTTGCCGATGCCCGGATCGCCGCCGACCAGCACGACCGAGCCTTCGACCAGCCCGCCGCCGAGCACGCGGTCGAACTCGCCGATGCCGGTCAGCGTGCGCGACTCCTCGACCGCACCGACCTCGCGCAGCGAAACGATCTTCGGCGCATCACCAGCGCCCGCGTAGCTGCCGCGCGACTGCACTTTCACGGCCGCCGTAGCCGGCTCGATCACGATCTCCGACAACGTATTCCATGCGCCGCACTCGCCGCACTGGCCCTGCCATTTGCTGAAGTCTGCCCCGCATTCGGAGCAGACATAGGCTGTTTTTGCTTTGGCCATGAGGAATCCGGATACGCTGGAGAGGCGATTACTCTAACCGGATGGTGGTCGCAGGGAACGAGAACGGGAATCCTCTCGCAAAGCAGCCGCTTGTCCCTCGCCTGGCGAAAACCTCATGGACGGCGACGAATCCGGCGTCTAGAGGACGCCTGCCACAGGCAGCGATTGGACTGGAAATCCGGTTGCCGCAGCGGCATTGATCGCCGACAACTCCTTCATCGCGGACAACTCTTTGTACAGCAGCCGAACCTCGAGCATGTTGTGAACGCGCACCAGCAACTCGCCCCGGTCGATCGGCTTGCTGACGAAATCCTTTGCACCGAGCTTCAGGGCGCGCACCTTGTGCTCCACCAGTGCTGTGATCACGAGTACCGGCAGGTAGCCGTCGCGCTCGAATTCCTTGAGGCCCTCCATGACCTGGAACCCGTCCATCCCCGGCATCAGCAAGTCGAGCAGGATCAGGTCGAAATCATTGATGCGGTGCTGTTCGTGAACCTGATGGGGATCAAGCACTGAAGTCACCGAGGAATAGCCGGCATCCTTGAGGATCAATTCCAGCAATCGCACGTTGCCGATCACGTCGTCGACGATGAGGATTTTCGCTTTCAGGATATCGAGAGTGCTGATCATGATGGCGATCCTTGCCTGCGACTGAGCTGAACAGTCTGCACTGGCGGCAATGAACCTCCCGTGCATGAATCCGTGCGGCAGCGGAGGGGCAATGCTCTCAACTTAAGCCTTTCTTGACCTCAAAAGGCTTGCGTTTTCGCACATGATTGGTTACGATATCGCATCGTAACGCATTGATAAATAAACA
>JAYTOP010000092.1:0-39467 GCA_043747745.1 Pseudomonadota bacterium | reverse complement strand
GAGTTTGCACAGGAGGCCAATGCAGCCATTTCGCTACCAGATTCGAGTCGAAACTCAACGACAGCACCAAGGTCGCAAACACAATAGGCAGAGCAAAAGTAATGGATGGAGTTCGATCGGCGATCCAAACACACGCGATGCTCAGGATCAATGTCGCTATTTGCGCGAAGCTGACCATACGTGATCCAGCCGCGCTCGAAAAACGATCGCGTAAGGGCGGCAACAAAGCGCCGAGGAAAAACCCGTAAATGCAGCGGAACCAGCCGAAATCGGTCGTGATGTCGATGCTGGGACGGCGAAGCGACAGGCAGACCGACAGACCGAACAGGCTGAGCGCAATCCATAACAGTGTACGTCTCCGTCCACCTCCCCGACCCATTGCCCAGACGCTGAGTGCAAAGGCAACATAAGCCCACACTTCGGTAGAGATTGACCAGGATGGGACGTTGTAAGCACGTTCGCCTGGCAATCCCATGGAATGCAGCAACAAGATATTCGATAACAACGACCATGGCTTAATCAGATCAAATGTTGGCGGATTTGAACCGATTGGATGTCCTGCATGCACAGCCGCTAGCTTCACTACTTGCAATGCGTATTCGCAGGCGATGAAGGCAAACAACATGACGATGTGCAGTGGGTACAATCGTCCAAATCGCTTGATCAAGAAGGCAGCCACGCTCGAGCCACTGTGCAAATCCCGGCGATAGACATGGCTCATGACGAATCCGCTGATCACGAAAAACAGATCGACAAACAGCCACCCGTTCTGGATCAATGGAAAGTTCGTGGTTCCTCGCCAGCTATGTCCGTGAAACAACGCGACGATCAAAGCGGCAATCCCGCGCAGACCTTCCAGACTGTAGATCACGGCAATCGGGCCTCGCTGTTGATCTCGTCGGAGCTATTTGATTGCAGGGCTTGCTGACCGTTACAAGAAGCCGGAACAAGCAAAGCAAGATACGCGTCCACCGCACGCAAGACGCCGAAGTCGGCTGCCCGCACTCGCTGCCGTTGCGGATCGGGCGGCTCGCATAAAGTCGCATGCATCGCAATGGCCAGCGCATCGGCATCGCCGACCGGAACGAGCCTGCCGAACTGGCCGTCATCGAGGATCTCGCGCGGGCCGCCCGCACAGTCGGTGGACACCACCGGCAAGCCGCATTCCAGCGCCTCGACCAGCACGTTGCCGAAGCCTTCGGCCGTGGACGTCAGCACGAACAGGTCGGCCGCCATGTAGTACGGATAAGGATCCTGCGCGAAGCCGAGCAGGATCACATCGTCGGCAATACCAAGTTCCCGCGCCTGCGCTTCCAATTCGCCACGAAGCGGGCCTTCGCCAATGATCAGCAATTTCGCCGGTAGAAGTTGCCGCACCTGTGCGAATGCGGCGAGCAGCGTCCGCTGATCCTTCTGCGGCTTCAGCGTACCGACAGTGATAAGGCGCTTGTATCCGGGTTGCCGCCAGCCACCCACGCTGTCGTCGACAGGCAGTGGCGCGGGCAGCGGCGTGCCGCGCGTCGCCGGATTATGAATGGTGGCAATACGTCCGCGCGGTAGGCCGGTACAAGCAGCCATGTCGTCTGCGACGCCGCGCGAAACGGTGACGACCGCGTCGGCATGCGGATACAGCCAGCGCATCGAATGCCTTAGCAACCAGCGTTTCAGTCGGCCTTTGGCTGCGCTCGAACGCGACACGATGTTGTGGTCGCTGACCACCACGCGGGTTGGGATGCGCAACCGCATCGCGGCGACTATTGCGAGCACAGTGAGCGGCCACATGGCGACCAGCAATGCGGTCGGGCGCCTTTTGTTCAGATAGCGACGCAACGGCTGGAGGATTTTGCGGAACCGGGGCGCATCGAAATCCACGACGCGGATCTGCGGGGACACTTCGGACAGAAACGCACCGTGCGAACGCACTAGCAAGAGATCGACTTCGTAACCGCGCGCCAAAAACCCGTGCGCAAGATTGAGGCACACGCGCTCGGCACCGCCAGCACGCAAGTCAGGTAGTAGGATCGCAATGGTCTTCACCTTGGTCACAGTAATTTCGCCAAGCTGAGATGACGTGACTCGTCTAAATATTATACAGATGCACGGACCGCGATCCAGTTGCGCCCGTCTATGCGTCGCAGCTCAAATCCGAGGTCTCGCAGGATGCGTGGCCCTGACTCTGTGCTTTGTTGAGGCGATGTCCAATCTTCGAAAATCACCGCATGTGTCCGTCGCAACACCTCTACTGCACCCGTCATTGCTCTTTCCTCAGCGCCTTCCAGATCCATCTTGATCAGCCTGATTGCTGCGCCATCTACAAGTGATGCATCGAGCGTAGTACTGATCACTTTGACTTCGCTGAAGCCTTCACCGAAGTCGCTGCGTATGATGCTGGCTTGGCCATGTTTGCCTGCGGACACTCTCGCAGTGAAGACGTCGCCTGCATGATCGGATAGCGCTTGCTGGAACATCTGTGTGTTACTGCATGCGTTACGGTCGATATGGCGTAGCAAGATCTCTGCTGTGTCCGGCATCATTTCGAAAGCGACAACCTTTCCCGAGTCCCCTACCAGACGCGAGGCAAAAACTGTATAAACGCCAATATTCGCGCCGGCATCCACAAACATATCACCGGGCCGCAGCAGGCTACGCATCGCCTTGATCAAAGCACGCTCGCGATACGGAAGCACGTGAAACAGATCATCGGTCCTCTTGCGCAGTGCGAACTGCCCGATGCCTGGAACATGCACATTGATGTCAGCCAGCAGCACCGGATCTTGCCAATGGCTCAAGTCGCGCCAACAGGTAAATGGAGCCGCCAGTGCCGAACCTAGCAGCTTTACCTCGTCGGAAAGAGACACACCACGCATTTGCACTAACACAATGCCCCAACGACCAACCCGTTGCAGATAGGTGATCGGCGCTCTAATAGTCCGTCGCATCCATGGAGGAAGTGCGCGCTTTACCCATGCCCGAAGGGTTCTTGCTTCAATCATGACCAGTTCCAATGAATTTCCGGAGTGAGAACACAGAGCTATCTAGTTTCAACGTTTTGAGTGCCCTTTGCCATAGCAGGATGTTCCACAAAAGTAAGCCGGCTGTATTTGCGATAGCCGCTCCGATAATCCCGAATACATGGATAAGCCCGACACTCAACAAGATATTGATCACAAGTGCCATCAAAAAAGCTCGAGCCACTGCACGTTCGCCATTGCTCATATTGAGCAATACGGCATTTGATCCAAAGTACGCATTGAGAAGCTGTCCGAACGCCAAAATGATCAAGGACAAGTAGGAGTTTCCGAACGCCGGTCCGAAAAATGTCGTCAGAAGACTTCGACCGAATAGCAGCAAAAAGACAAATAGAACAAGCTCGGTAAAAAACATTGTTGCAGCTCCATAAGAAAGCATACGTTGCAGGCGAATGCGATCATCGGCAGCATGGAAGCGAGATATGAGCGGCGACAACACAACGTCGAATAGCGAGAGAGGCATCGCTAGGAGTATTGCGATCTGGGACGCGACTCTGAACAATCCGACATCCGCCGAGAGCAACATCGCGCCGATCAGCAAGACAGATACATGCCCTTGCAACATGCGTGTTCCTTCAGTCAGAGCGAGCGGTAAAGCGCTGCGCACCCATGTTCTTGGTGAAGTCACCGGCTTAGCGGTACGGCATTGTGCCGGGATGGCTTTCAACAGCATGCCCGCTCCGACAAGAAACGCAAACGCCGCAGCGATTACATTGAGAAGCATCGCTTGCGCTGGATGCAATGCCCAGCCGAACCCATACTGGACGACACATAGCAACAGAAGAAACATTCCGGGACGCAAGATCATCTCAGGTAGTTGTCCCCGTACGACCAAACGCAACGCACGTAACGTAGCCCCCCGAAGATTACCCAGTGCTACAAGCGGGATGAGCAACAATGCCCAAGCCAGTGTGCTCAGGAACTCCGCATCTTGATGACGATCCTTGAACAGAAGGGCGACGCCCATCGTTGCTGCAAAGAGCAGTAGCGATATCGCGGCAACAGTCTTGTTGGTCCAGCCTAGAATGCCGCGCATGCGGGACCAATCCTCAAGTACTTCGGCTGCTGCCACCTCCCGAGTCACAAGTGAAGGCAACCCAAATTCAGTCGGCACTGTGAGCAGCGCAGTAATTGATACAACCAAGCCGTAAATGCCATAGCCGGATGGCCCGAGTGCTCGCGCAAGCAAAACGCCGGTACCGAAGCCCAATAGCGCCGAGCCAAGCCGTAGCCATGCGCTACCGAAGACAGAGCGTACTAGCCGACTGCCGAGTCCGTCCGCAGCCATCATTTTCTTAAAGCGTTTGTAATGCAAAGTTTCGTCCATAGATGCGCGTGAAGCCCATATCGCAAGACCCAAGCAATGGGCCTGCAGTTCGGAAACAATTACCTGTAGTAGCTCCGATACCACTCCACAAACCGCGCAACGCCCTGCTCGACCGAAGTCGTCGGGCTGTAGTCAACATCGCGCACGAGGTCGTCGACGTTCGCCTCGGTGTCCGGCACATCGCCCGCCTGCAACGGCAGCATCTCCATCACTGCCTTGCGGTCGAGACAGTCTTCCAGCACCTCGATGTAGCGCAACAGATCGACCGGCTCGCGATTACCGATGTTGTACAAGCGATACGGCGCGAGGCTGGTCGCAGGGTCGGGCGACATGCCGTTCCAGTCGGCGTTCGGCTGCGCGACGCGATCGAGCGTGCGGACCACGCCTTCGACGATGTCCTCGACGTAGGTGAAGCTGCGCTTGTGGCGACCGTGGTTGAACACCTTGATCGGCTCGCCCGCGAGAATCGCCTTGGTGAACAGGAACAACGCCATGTCCGGCCTGCCCCACGGCCCATACACGGTGAAGAAGCGCAGGCCGGTGCACGGAAGGCCGTAGAGATGCGCATAACTGTGCGCCATCATCTCGTTGGCTTTCTTGCTGGCTGCGTACAGCGTCAGCGGATGTTCGGTGGGTTGGTGTTCGGTGAACGGCATCTTCGTGTTCGCGCCGTACACCGAACTCGTCGATGCGAACACGAGGTGTTCGACGCCGTGATGGCGGCAGCCTTCGAGGATATGCAGGAAGCCGGTGATGTTGCTCGAAACGTAAACATGCGGATTGGTCGCCGCGTAGCGCACGCCGGCCTGCGCGGCGAGATTGACCACGCGCTGGGGCTTGTGTTCGGCGAACGCTGCTTCGATCGCCCCGCGATCGGCGAGGTCCGCATGCACATGCCTATAGTTCGGATGCTGCATGAAGCGCGCGAGCCGTGCCTTCTTGAGGTTGACGTCGTAGTAATCGCTGAGATTGTCCACGCCGACGACTTCATCGCCTCGCGCGAGCAACCGCAGAGCAAGAGTCGAACCGATAAAACCGGCGGTTCCAGTGACCAGGACTTTCATGGGCTCGATTTTTCGGAAAGTACTTTGAAAAAAGTACCGTCCGGACCAATTCGAGGGAGAGCGCAAGTTTGGAGATAAATTGGTTTCATGCCGTTTGTGCTCATGTTAGTTAAAGTTCTCTGGATGCGTCGCGTCAACGGAGTTAACACGTGTAGGGGTTCTATCCGTCTTCTTGGCGAACAAATGCCGTTTGACAATTGCAAGAGCATGGCGCTCATACAGATGAAAATAGGCCAGCCCTGCCACCAGCGCTACCAGGGAAATCACTAGGAAAGTTGAAAGTGATCCCGCTCCGGTTGCGATGTGACGAAATCCGCGCACCGCGAACGAGAGGACAGGGTTGTGGATCAGATAGATCGAATAGGATGCTGCACCGAGCACCAACAACCACGACCATATCGTTCGACGTTGTGCCCAAGGGGACGATGCAGCCACCGTAGCCCCAGCAAACGCAAGGGCGACAAGCCATCGATTGGGATGTTGCTGGCTCGCTACAACGAAAACAACGCTTGCGCTCGCTAGGGCTGCGGAGACTGCAATCCATGTCGCAACTCCCTTTCGTGTCAGGTAGTACACGACTACTCCGAGCAGAAAATTGAGATTCAACGGCGAAAGCAGATATTCGAGCCCTCGCCCCATCGGTTGACCAACCCATGCATAGCAGACAATCACAACCGCCCAAGATGCCATGAGTGTCCAGAGCGCGACTCGCGAAACAAAAATCAGCGAGAAAAATGCGTAAAAGATGATCTCGTGAACCAAGGTCCAAGCTACTGAGAGAGCGGGGGGGGAGTTTGATGGCAACAATGTGAATGAAGTCAACAACCCGGGCGCACGATCGCTGGCGCTCAACTGGGGCAAAATCATATACAGCAGCACCATGCCAACGCCGACCGGAAGATACGGGACATAGATCCTGATCAGACGAGCCTTCGCATAGTCCGTAAAACCACGCCCTGATTCCAGCAGACGGTGAGACGAATAGGCGATGATGAATCCAGACAGCACGAAGAAGAAATCAACGCCCAGATACCCGTTCGATATCCACGTACTTTGTCCACTGGAAGACGGAGTGAACGCGATGACACTCAAATTCGCGTGATGGACAAGCACCCAGCAGGCCGCGAGCCCACGCATCACTTCCAACCATTGGAGCTTCCTTGTCATCCGTTATAAACGACCATCGACATCGTCGACAGGCAACAGGCTCTTGACGTCGAACAGCACACCGTCGGAATTCAGCAAGCCCCGCATCCATGTAGCGCCGCGTTCGCGAAAACGGTCGTGGCCGACCGCGAGGATGACTGCATCGTAGCGGCCGGCCTCCGGTTCGGCTACGAGGGCAAGGCCGTATTCGTGCTGCGCTTCGTCGGCATCGGCCCAGGGGTCGTGCACATCGACCACGGCACTGTAGTCCACGAACTCGCGCACGATGTCGGTGACCTTGGTGTTGCGCAGGTCCGGGCAATTTTCCTTGAAAGTCAGGCCCAACATCAGGATGCGCGCATCGGCGACGGGCCGACGGCGGCGGTTCATCAGTTTCACCACGCGCTGCGCGACGTACGCGCCCATGCCGTCGTTGATACGGCGGCCAGCGAGGATCATCTCGGGATGGTGGCCAACCGCCTGCGCCTTGTGGGTGAGGTAATACGGATCGACGCCGATGCAATGGCCGCCGACCAGGCCCGGACGAAACGGCAGGAAGTTCCATTTGGTGCCGGCCGCTGCGAGCACTTCGGATGTGTCGATGCCGAGGCGGTCGAAGATCATCGCGAGCTCGTTGATCAACGCGATGTTGACGTCGCGCTGGGTGTTCTCGATCACCTTCGCGGCTTCGGCGACCTTGATCGAACTCGCGCGATGCGTGCCGGCGGTGATGATGCTTGCATAGAGCGCATCGACGAATTCCGCGATCTCCGGCGTGGAGCCCGACGTGACCTTCTTGATCGAGGTGACGCGATGCTGCTTGTCGCCCGGGTTGATCCGTTCGGGGCTGTAACCGGCATAAAAATCGCGGTTGAAGACGAGGCCGGAGACGCGTTCGAGGATCGGTACGCAGACTTCCTCCGTCGCACCCGGATACACGGTGGACTCGTACACCACGACATCGCCGGCTTTCAGCACGCTGCCGATCGATTCGCTGGCCTTGATCAGCGGCGTGAAATCGGGCGTCTTGAACTCGTCGATCGGCGTCGGCACGGTGACGATGAAGACATTGCATGCGCTCAGGTCGTCGAGCGTACGCGTGAATCGCAGCCGCGTGGACTCGGCAAGCTCCTCGGCACTGACCTCGAGCGTGTGGTCCACGCCCTCGCCCAGCGCCTTGATGCGCGCTGCGTTGATATCGAAACCGATGGTGTCGTAGCGCTTGCCGAATTCAACCGCGAGCGGCAGCCCGACGTATCCCAATCCGATGATGCCGATCCTGCTTTCGTTCAAATCATGCATGTCGCGCTCAAACCCGTCCTTGTCAGCCGCCTATGATCGCCGAAACCGATCGCGAGGTCACGCTTTGGCGATGCGTCGTTGATGCGCACGTTGAACCGTCGTTTCGTTGGTGGGTGCGAGCAGCGCGCAACTCATGCCGAATGCGACCAGGATCGCGGTCTTGCGCAGCGGATAGTCGAGATAGCTGTGCAGCAGCACCATCAGGATCGAGAGCGTCGCTGCACGCGCTATCAAGGTCAGCACACTGTTCTCTTTCGGATTGCGCCACACACGCCACGACGACCATCCGAACCAGGCCAGGAAGCAAGCGATCAGCAGCGCACCAGGCACCCCCGTTTCCAGCCAGAGTTCGTGGTAATCGCTGTGCGCGCGATTGATGAATTTCGGCCCGAAATCCTTTTCCGGCTGCATCGTCTGGTATGCCTGCACGAAGGTGCCGAGCCCGGAACCGAGCGGGCCGAAATGCCGGGCGGCCTGCAAGGTCGTCACATGGATCTGCCAGCGCAGATCGGTATCGGGACTCTGATCGAGGCGTGCGACCGTTTGCGATGCCGCCATCTGGATCGCCAGCAGCGCGCCGACGAAGGTCAGTACGACGATCGCCCAGACCAGCTTCCGGTTCAGACCGATGCGTCGCAGCAACGCCATGCTGCCCACCAAGGACAGCCCGCCAAGTACAAGCGCAGCGCGCGAATGAGTCTGGAACATCCCCAACAGCAGGCCGACGATGACCAGCACCAGCAAGGCCAACCACGGCACCCATGTGTTCGGCTGGCCCCTGGTGCGTTCTAGCCATATCTTGATGCCCATCGCGACGACCAGGGGAATGGTCATGGCAAGAAAGGTCGCGAAGTGATTGCGGTTGGAGAACAAGCCAGCGATGAATTGGTTCGACGGCGGTGGCGCTATCGGTTTTTGCAGCGATGTCAGCGCGAAATTGGCCTTCGCCAAAGCATTGTTCGCAGTGGCCATGACATCGCTCTCTGGAGCGCTGCGTTGCACGAATGCCAGGATCAACAATCCGATGGCGCCGAAGAACAGGACTAGCAAAAGAACCCTGCGCTGCCTTGACGACATCCAGCGCACCGCAAGGAACATTGCGATGGCGGGCAACATCCACAGCAACGCGCGTTCGGTCGTATACGGATTGAGGCTGAGCGAACGCCAAGCGGGCGTGACGCCCACACTCTGCATTTCGTGCAGCAGATCGGCGCGGCCCGGCAGCGCGGCCCAGATCGACAACGGCAGCGGTACGAGCTGCACGAACGCCAGAACAGCGATGCCGACGATGATGGCGAGTGCTGCCCAGTCGGGCCCCCTCAACTGGCTCTGGCTCCAATGCATCGCAGCCAGCACGATCAACGGCAGTGCGAGCAATTGCTCAATGGTGTCTCCAAACGATCCGCCACTGCCACCGAACAGCAAACCGCCAGAAAAAACAACGCAAGTCAGCAGAAAGACGGCAGGCGATACTCCAGTTGTATCGCTCCAGAACGAAACGACCGGTGCCGAATCACGGCTCTTGCGATGCGAACGATGCTGACGAATGCTCATGCTTGGATTGATCGCGGTTCCCGCAGCATCGCACTGATTCGGATCGACATCGGAACCTGCTGCATTGGTTGGGAAATGCCCACGTGGCAGAAAAAAACTAGGCCGCGTCAAGCGCGGCCTAGTAGGGTGTACTGGAGGTATGCGTTACGGTGTGCTGATGCCGTCAGCGTTCAAGCCATTCAGTACAGCCACCGTGATAATCGTGAAGCCGCCGGCAACCAGCCCCAACGTTCCAAGACTGTCCATTCCGAGCTCCGACCCTCCCACAACAGAACCAGGTGCCAGTCCGTAGCATTTCACCGGCTTGCCAGCATTGTTCTTGCAGGCCTTCGAATCAGACTTGTCGCCCACGGCTTGGGCATACATCGGACCGATCAGCTTGCTCTTGGATTGCACCAAAGGTGCCTGACTGCAGGCCGCGCTGACACTGTTCAGACTGCTCGACCCCAATGAGGACTTGCAACCATTGGAATAGTTCAGGGTGGCGGACCCGCCTTCCATGACCATGATACGGTCGCCAGCCTTGAGCGCCTGACCTGGCTTCGCGTTGACGAACTGCGTCCCGTTATTGATCATCACGGTACCTTTGCCCAGCGACAGCGTGGGACCGGACGACGGAGTGGCAGCGCCTGCAGCGGCGGTAGCGCCAATCAGGACTGCAGCGAGAAGGGCTTTACGGATCATGGCGTCACCTCGTTTTGAATCGGAAGCCCGAGACACTCAGGCAAATAGGAAGGTACAGGTTCCATAAAATCATTGCAAGCCATCGATCGTGGCTTGGTCAACCGCAGACTTGTCCGTTGCAGGGGCAGTCGTCGGCGTTTGCGCATTCGCAGGCGGCGAAGCCGAGGCATCGCTCAGTGAAATGTCCAGATTATCGAAAATCGCTCCACCCTCCAGCGGCTGGCCTTTGAAGATGCCCGTCCCCAGGTCGAGCCTGAGCCACTGCCCCCCACAGTCGGAATCAGGCACATCGAACTCCATCTGGAACTGCGCCCAGGGCATGTCCCCGGTGAATGCCTGCGATTTCACGAGCACTTGTTGCTGCCCTTCCGCGCAAGCAACCACCCACTGCAGGCCATCGTCGCTGGTCATCGCACCGGCTTGCCCCATGCCCGTCAACCGATAATGACCGGGAGCCAGGATCAATTGCTGCTTGACCGGCTGATAATTTAGCGGCAAGCCATTGAACGTGATCTGCATGACATTGTTGAGGCTGAATTGCGTACGTGGCGCGATCAGCACGTCGTATCCCGTACCCTGATTGGGAAGCTGCCAGGCAAATCCCTTGTTGGACGGATGGAAGATGAATCCTCCGTCATAGACATTCCCGAGGACCGTCCGCTCCGACTTCGACAACGTACCCGCCCAATTGACATAGGCGGTTCCCCAGCGCCCGTCCTTGATCTGCCGATTGATCAGCAGGTCGGTCTCGGTCCCTCCCTTGGGCGGAGGCAACGGATCGTCGCCGCCACGGCTGGCAAAAACGCGATCGATCGCAGCGGAATCGGTGCCGGCATCGGCCAGTGTGGCCAGGAAAATCTGCCGCCAAGGCGGGCGCGCAACCAGAATCTGGCTGAGGGGTGCAACGACCTCAGGGT
Organism: Pseudomonadota bacterium; assembly: GCA_043747745.1. GTDB lineage: Bacteria > Pseudomonadota > Gammaproteobacteria > Xanthomonadales > Xanthomonadaceae > SZAS-103. The sequence continues at coordinate 28,444 of JAYTOP010000092.1, read as the reverse complement.
ATTGCGACAGTGTGACCAGCGGCGGCAGCAGATCGGGCATAGCTTCCGGCTGGATGCGCATCGTCATGTCGATTTGATGCAGCGCCTGCGCGATATCTCCGGCCTTCAGGTTGTAGTCGATCAACTTGGTGCGCGCTGTGATGTCGCGCGGTGCGCGGCGCAGGGTCAGGCTGAACAACCGTTTGGCGTCGGCATGATCGCCAAAGAAATCGGCAACGCCAGCCAGCTCCCGATAAGCCCGTCCCTCAAGCGGATACGCAGCCACCGCGCGCAGCGCTGCAGCCTTGGCCTCGGCGAACTTCAGGTTCGCGAAATCCGCATCGGAGACCGCGAAAAGCGCTTCCGGGTAAGTCGGACGCCAGAACAATGCGCGGTGCGGGTCCGATTCGACCCACAGGTCCGCCAGTCCAGCCGTGAGTACGCGCCATGCAAGAATGAGAGCGAGCGGCCCAAGCACAGCCAACGTGATCCACGTCGACCGAGTCGGCGTTGTTGGCGCAGGCGGGCTCGGGGGCGGCGGTCGACGGCTCACGCGTGGCGCAGGCTGGCTGGCACGGTTCGGTATCTGGGCGGTTTCTGGTTCTGGTGCGCTCATTCACTGTTCCTGTGCAGGATACGTTGGATCCTCCAGCGTCCATTGATCGGTACTGCCTCGATCTGGATCCAGCCCTGCACGCTCCTGGCGGTCAACTCATCGTTGTGCCGGATGCGTGCCTCGAACGTGCCGCTGCCGACGATGCGGTCTGCATGCACAACCCACTCCAGATCGTCCAGGCGCAACTCGTGCAACGTGGAGTCGTGGAACAGGTGGTCGTAATCCTCGGCGATGGCAGCGATCCCACCGCGGTTGTTGACCGCATCCGGAGTGAACAGACGCATGACTCTGGGCAGGTCGCCCATCGCGTACGCACTCGCGAAGTCGCGCGGCAACGCGATCGCAGCTTCCTGCGCCGAAGCGATCTCAGCGTTGGAAGTCTCAGCCGCAGGAGCGCGCATCTGGGAACGGGCTGCTGACGCAGACGGCCGGGTCTTCGCAGACGCCAAGACTGTCATCTTTGCTTGCTGCAGCGGGCGTGCGATCGAAGGCGGCGAGAGTGTCGGCATCGCCATGAGCGCTGGCTTGGGCATGGCGGAAGCAACAGTTCGCGGCAGCGGCGCGGCAGCATGCACCGGAACCGGTTCAGCAATGGCATCGCGCATGGGCGGAGCAGCGACGACCGGAACATCCGCAGTAACAGTCGCTGTCAATGTTTTCGGTGTTGGAACAGGCATCGGGGCCGGAGGCGTACTGGCGAGTGTCGTCGTCGGTTCGGCTACCGTCGCTTCAACAGCCATCGACGCTGTCGTCACGACTGGAGCGATCTCGGCAGATACCGGCAATGCAACGCTGGCTGGCGCAGCAGGTTGACTCAACTCGATCGCATGCTCATCGAACGCCATGTTGCGCCGGATGGCAGTCTCCTGCGCACTGGAATCGTCGAGGGGAGCCTTGCTGGCGAGTGCATCGGGTGGTGCGTTGGTCGCTGCGCGTTGGTCGTGTTGCACCCAATACAGCAATGCCAGCGAAATCGACGCGAGGATCGCCATCCCACCGAGTACGAGCATCGGCAATTTGCGTACGGCATTCGGCGACAACAACGGTTGCGGTCCGGGCACGCCTTGATGTTTGGCGATCCGCATCGGCTTGATCGGGACATCCGCATCCCAGTCGGTCGCGAGCGCTACTGCCTGCGCGTCGTAATCACGGCGACGCTGCTCCGAGTTGAGCGAGTTCCAGGCGCGGTTCACGCGTTCTGAATACACGACCTCCCAACGCTCCGGGTGCCGATCCGGATGCAGCCAGCGCATCAACCAGCGATAGTTTTCCTTGATGGTTTTATCGCTGCTCTCGGGCCTTGCACCGAGCAGGCGATAACTATCGGCGGTTCCGTGCAGCATGACCTGCTGGATGTACAGCACGGCGGCATCGGTCACGACCTGCCGGGTTTCCGACGTGCGTGCGGTCGTGCTGGTGACCGCCTCACTATCGCCAGCGGCGATTCGGATCAGCAACAACACCGCGCGCGGAAGCGGACGCTCGCGCAGCATCGGCAAGATGCCCGGCGTCGCATGCAGCGCCAGCGCCTGTTCGAGCGCGTCGGTGCCGTCGTCGGTCATTGCTGCGTGAGCTTGGGCTGTTCGCCACCGTAAGCGTAATAACTGTAGCCACCGTATCCGTAGCTGTAGCCGTCCGCCTTCGGGTCGTATTTCGTCATCAGCGCGCCAATCAGGCGCGCACGCGAGGATGTCAATCGCTTGACTGCGCCACGCGCGACATCACGACGGGTGTTGCCAGCATCGACCACCAGCAAGGTGCCGATCGCGATGTGCGCGATGATCGGTGCGTCGGCGATGCCGATCGTCGGCGGTCCGTCGATGATGACCTGGTCGTACTTGGCGATCGCCACGGTCAGCAGCGACAGCATTTTCGGGCCGGCGAGCAACTCGGCCGGATTCGGCGGCAATGGACCGGATGTCATCACCTGCAAGGTGGTGTCCGGCACGCTCTGGATCGCGTCCTGCGGCTTGATCGCGCCCGACAGGAAGTTGCTCAGTCCATTGCTGTTCTCGATGCCGAGCGTACGATGCAACGAGGGGTTGCGCAGGTCCGCATCGATCAGCAGCACGCGTTTGCCGAGCTGGGCGAAATTCAGTGCCAGCGTCAGCGCGGTTGTTGATTTGCCTTCCGCCGGCGTCGCACTGGTGACCAGCAAGCTGCGAGGCACGCCGGAACCGGTGGAAAACTGCAACGCGGTACGTACTGATCGATACGCTTCGGCGAAGGCCGAGCGTGGGTCCTTGAGCGCTTCGCTCGGAGTCATGCCTTTCAGGCGCGGGATTACTCCCAGGACAGCAAGGCCAAGCAACTTTTCGATATCGTCGGGATTCTTCAGCGTGTCATCGAGATACTCGAAGGAGAACGCAAGCATCACGCCAAGACCCAGCCCGAACAGCGACGCCAGCAGCAGGTTCTTCTTCAGGTCCGGCTTGTACGGACCACCAGGAACAGCCGCGCGATCGACAACGCTCATGTTGTTGTTGGTGATGCCGCCGGCGATGCCGATTTCCTTGTAGCGCTGCAACAGTCCGTCGTAGAGCTGCTGATTGGTATTGACGTCGCGCTGGGCCACGTTGTACGTGATGCTGCGGTGTTCCTGGTCGAGCACCTGGTTCTTGAGATCGTCCATCTGCTTCTGCAGCAGCGCCTCGTGCGCCACCGCCGCTGTGTATTCGGTCTTGGCCGACGACTTGACGCCGGAATATTCGTCAGCGATTTCCTTGTCGAGCTCGTCGATTTGGCTCTTTATCGACTGCATCAGCGGATAGCCTGGCTTGTAGGTACCGAGCTTGTCCTGGTATTGCGTCATCAGCTGGGCGCGGCTCTGGCGCAACGTGGAGACGATCGAACTACTGGTCATGTCGCCGGGCAGTGCGGAGTTCGCTGTGGTTCTCGCAAGCTTCCAGCGCGCTTCCGCGCGCAGACGGACATCCTGTGCCTGAGACATCGCTGAATTGAGATCGCTGAGGTTCTGCGACGTCAGCGAGGTCTTGCCGTCCGCACCCAGGAACAGCTTTTCCTGGGTGGCGATCGTGATCAGCTGGGACTCCGATTCGGAGAGCTTTTGCTTGAGTTGGGCGAGACGGCCCTCAAGGAATCGGCGCGCATAGGCCGACGCATTGAATGTGTGTTCGAGATTGGCCGCGATGAAGTTATCGGCGATCGCGTTGGCCACCTTTGCCGAGAGGACTGCGTTCGGGCTGTCGAAGTTGATCGCTACCAGACGCGTGCCGTCGACCGGATCGATATCGAGATTGCCATTCACGAAGTCGCCCAATGCAGCCGAATCCGCATCCGAGGCAAGCGTCACCTTGTTCGGCTTCTTGCCGGGGATCAACATCGCCTTGAGCTTCGACAACGGCGATGCGTCCTGCAGGTGTTGATAGGTCGGATCGTTGGCCAGGTGCAACTGCGAGGCAACACGCTGCGACAACGCTGGGCTCTGCAGCAATTCATACTGAGTCTTGTAGAAAGTGTCATCGTTGCCAGCAACCGCATCCATGCCCTGCACTTGCACGACCTTGACCGTGTCGAGGTCGATCTGGATCGTCGTGCTCGCCCGGTAGATCGGCGTCATCAGCAAGGTCGCGACCAGCACCGTGAAAAACACGATGCTGAAGGCGGCCAACACCGTCCACTTGCGCTTGAGCAGCACCTGCCAGTACTGGCGCAGGTTGAGTTCATCTTCGCCTCCGCTGCGATCGCCATCACGCACGTCCAGTGAAAGAGCGCGACCAGCGTGGGCAGCGGCAGGAACCAGGGGGTGTTGCTGTTGGCTGGTGGGCAGCCGATCGTTACCCGGCTGGCTGGTGATTTGCTCGTCTTCCTGCATGGGTCATCCTGGAATCGGTAAGCGTGAAAATCAGAATTTGCTGAAGAAACCAAGTGCCGGCACCATTTGGGTAAATGCGTGCAGCTTGCTCTTGGAATTCGATATTTCGACCACAACCACGTCATCGCCAAAGATCTGCGGATCTTCAGCAGCACCATGCCTGATCGCCTTGAGGTCGAACACCGCCGCCAGCTTCTGGCCCTTGATCATGCGGAAGACCACGATGCGCGAATCGGCCAGTTCACCGAGACCGCCGCTTGCGGCAATCACCTCCAGCAGGGTCGTGGCTCCGGTAAGCGGGACCATGCCCGGCTTGACCACCGCGCCATCGACGGTTACACGCTGGCTGGTGTATTCCTTGATGAAGACGCTGACTTGCGGCGACTGCAGATAGCCATCGGACAGCTTCGCTGCAATAGCATGTTGAAGTTCGACGACGGTCTTGCCGCCGGCGCGTACGTTGCCGATCAATGGCAGCGTGATGTCTCCGCTCGCATTGACCCGCAGGTCCAGATTACTGAGCTCAGTGACTTGGAACACGCCGATCGTGAGCAGGTCCAGTGGACCGATCCGGTATTCGGAAGCGCTGTCGTAGACGGCGACAGGGTCCGGAACAGGCAATCCATTGGGACTGATGACGACATGGGTGCTGCCCGGGGTCAACGCAGGCGCAGTCGCGCATGCCGTCAGCAGCAGACTCGTCAGCAAGGCGACGAGTCCGGTCAATGAAATGGTCAAACGCATGCGTTGATGTCCTCAGGGTCAGCCGGTTCGGAACAGTCGTTGCCAGAACCCGGCGGCGGGTTTCGAGTCGGGCATCTTACAGTCTGGAAGCGCCGGAAGCTCATTCGGAGACAGATTGTCCAGAATTCCGCGCGGCCGGGTCAGCACCAGATGGGTCGCTTCCTCGTCGCCGAGCCGAAGCGCAGCGGCCTCCCGAGCCTCCGCCAACAGCGGCGGGCGCTTGTCGATATGGTGCGCGTCGGTGGCCAGCAGATGCACCAGCGACTCATCGAGCATCCGCTCGGCCCAGTATTTCGGATTGCGTCCGAAGCGGCCGGTCAGGCTGCCAGCGGTGATCTGCATCAATGCACCACCACGCACGAGACGCTCGAACACCGCATAGTTCGTATCGATCCAGGACAACCGCTCCGGATGGGTCAGCACCGGGACGATGCCTGCCGCGAGCAGGTTGAAGACCGACTCCTCCAGCTTGGGCGGTGCAACGTGATGCGGCGGCTCGAACAGCAGGTAGCGTGTGTCGTTGAGCGTTGGAATGCGACCTGCGCGAATATCCATCAGCAAATCCGGCGTGAGATGGGTGTCGGCGCCGACGACCAGGGTTAGCGCGATGCCCTCTTCCACCAGCACTTCCCGGAACGCCACGATTGCGGCGAGGATGCCATCGCGGTTGTTATCGTAGAGGCCCGGATAGATATGCGGCGTGCATGCGACGTGGGTAATGCCGTCGTCAGCGGCACAACGCGCCATCGCGACCGCGACCGCGCGATCCGGCGCGCCGTCATCGATACCCGGCAGTATGTGGCAATGGAGGTCGATCATCCCGAACTAATACCACACTGCGATTGAACATCAGCCGCCGATTGTACGGGCAGAAGCATGCTGCCACGGCTACAGCAGTTTGCTGTTGCGCAAGTCGAGGAGCTTGCTCGGGGGCGCAAACTCCTCGGCATTGGCTGATTCCCAGAAATCCTCGAACACCGCGTGCTCCGGCACGCCGTGCAGCAGCGCGCCTGGCTCGAGATACTTGTACAGCGATGCGAGCGAACGGACTTCGGTCGGTGAAACCCGGCTGATGATGTGTTCCGGGCCGAGCTCCTGCGGATGATTCAGCCCTGCCGCAGCGAGCAGTTCCTTCAATGCGCGCAGTGTGTTCTGGTGAAAGCGGAACACGCGCATTGCCTTGGTATCGACATCGAGCGCCTTCTGCCGCAGCGGGTCCTGGGTCGCGATTCCGGTTGGGCAGCGGTCGGTATGGCAGCTCTGCGACTGGATGCAGCCAATCGCGAACATGAATCCGCGCGCCGCATTGCCCCAGTCCGCACCCAGCGCGATGATCCGCGCGAGGTCGTAGGCGCTGGTGATCTTGCCCGCCGCGCCGATCCTGATCCGCCCGCGCAGTTCCAGCCCGACCAGGGTGTTGTGCACCAGCAGCAGCGCTTCGCGCAGCGGCACGCCGACGTGGTCGATGAACTCCATCGGCGCCGCGCCGGTACCGCCCTCGCCGCCATCGACCACGATGAAATCCGGCAGGATACCAGTCTGCCGCATCGCCTTGGCGATCCCGAACCATTCCCACGGGTGCCCGATCGCGAGCTTGAATCCGGTCGGCTTGCCGCCCGAGAGTTCGCGCAGGCGCGCAACGAATTGCAGCAACCCAATGGGCGTCGAGAACGCGCTGTGCTTCGCCGGCGAAATGCAATCCACGCCCTGCGGCACCCCGCGCGCTTCGGCGATCTCGGCCGAGACCTTCGCCGCCGGCAGCACGCCGCCATGCCCCGGCTTCGCGCCTTGCGACAGCTTGATCTCGATCATCTTCACCTGCGGATCGCGCGCGGCTTCGATGAATTTTTCCTCGCTGAACGTTCCATCCGGATTGCGGCAACCGAAGTAGCCGGAAGCCACCTCCCAGGTCAGGTCACCGCCGTTCGCGCGATGGTGGCGCGAGATCGAACCTTCGCCGGTGTCGTGGTAGAAATTGCCCATCTTCGCGCCGGAGTTGAGCGCGCGGATCGCATTGCCCGATAGCGAACCGAAGCTCATCGCCGAGATGTTGAACACGCTGGCCGAATACGGTTGCGCGCAATCGGGCCCGATCACGATGCGGAAATCGTGCGTAGCAATCTCGGTCGGACGCATCGAATGGTTGATCCATTCGTAGTCGTTCGCATAGACATCGACCTGGGTGCCGAACGGCCGCGTGTCGCGCTCCCCCTTGGCGCGCTGGTAGACGATCGAACGCTGCAAACGTGAAAACGGATTTTCTTCGGTGTCGCGCTCAATGAAATACTGACGGATTTCCGGCCCGATCGATTCGAGGAAATAGCGGAAATGCGCGAGCACCGGGTAGTTGCGGCTGACTGCACGACGTCGCTGCATGATGTCGTAAATGCCGACCGCGACCAGCGCCCCAAAGACCGGCACGGCCCAGAACCAGCCGTGGTTCCAGACCGTCGCCACGCTGGACAGCACGAACAGAGCAACACACAGCGCAAACCCCCACAGCCGGGCCGACAGCAAGAAATGCATCGCAATTTCCCCATGTTGCAGGTGGTGCCCGAGGTGGGGGTCGAACCCACATAACCTTGCGGTCGAGGGATTTTAAGTCCCTTGCGTCTACCAGTTTCGCCACCCGGGCCAGCAGGCATGGTGCCGCAACCTCACTGATAGCGAAAGCCGTGCGTGGAGTGACGGCATGGCCGCGCAGGGGTCGGCCTTTGACAATCGTTGCCGCATCCAGCCGCATCCTCGCTGGTTTCGCTATGCTGCGCATCGGGGATGACTGCAAACGGAGCTGGTCGTGGCGAAAAGTCGAAGTGAATTGGACAGCATTCTTGATGAACTGCAATCCGAGCTGCCAATGCTCCTGAAGGACACGGAAGACCAGGATGACTTCTGGATGGCTTTCACGGGTCTTTCGGACGCAATCGAGGACGGCGCGGGGCCGGACGACCTGGAGTACGTTCGTACCCGGATCAACAGCATGCTGGGTGCCAGCGGGCTGATTCCTCCGAAGTTTTAAACGCGACGGAGTCCGCACAACGCAAGTGCATAAGGCCAACCCTGCAAACACGCAGGTGAAGACAGGTGCCTCAAGGGCATGAAAACCCGACGCGAGCCGGGGTCTCGGCGCATCAGGTCTTCGTGTGCCTACTGGACGGTCAAGGTGACATCGTCCAGCACGAATGAGGTTTGCAATGTCGCGTTTTCGATGCCAGTGAAATTGATCTTCACGGTCTGGCCGATGTACGGCGTCATGTCCAGATTGCGCAACGCGTAGCCGTTGGCCCGATCAAGATTCGAATACGTTGCCAGCGTCGCCAGCAAGGCACCCGTAGACGTCGTCACCTGCACCCGCAACTTGTCGTGTGCCGTGCTCGATATATCGGCACTGTCGATGTGCAGATAGAACGCCAACATGGCCGAGGTCTTGCCACTAGGGATCACGACCTGTTGCGCCAGCGAATCGGTATGTGAAACACCACGGCCATCCAGCCATACATCCCAAATGCCGGCATGCGCAGGTTCCGACGCGTTGTTCTTGATGATGCCGGTGGATGCGTTCCATGGCGTCGCCGTGCCGGTCTCGAAGCCGGTATTGCCGATCAATTGCTGGGTGCTGCTGGAAACGATCACCGAGGATGTCTTGGCATTGGTCGCGCCACCGTTGTCGGTCACTGTCTCCGTCACACTGTAGGTCCCGGCCGTGGCATAGGTATGGCTTGGGCTGGTCGCCGTGGAGGTCGCGCTGTCGCCGAAACTCCACGCACGCGAGGCGATGGTGCCGTCGCTGTCGGTCGAGCTGTCGGTGAAGTTCGCGGTCAAGCCGCTGACGGTGAAACTGAAGTTCGCAACCGGCGAGATGTTGGTGACCGTGCCACCGAGATCCACGATCGCCTTGTTCAGGATGATGCTGCCGCGGCCGCTGGCCAGGTCGTAACCGACCGCTGCCGTCGAACCGCCGTTGTTGCCCGAGGTGACGTCATGGAAATCGGCCGCCGGCAGGCTGTAGATCAGCGGACCGGCAAAACCGACGTTAGTGCCTTTCACTGCGATCACGCGTGCCCACAGGCCCGCAAAGATCGGTGCGGACAAGCTGGTGCCGCCGTACTGCGCCAATACGCCATTGACGATGATTTTCGCGCCGGAGTTCGGATCGCCATCAAACGCGATGTCGGCGACGCCGCGACGCGCACCGGACCATAGCGTCTGCCAGCTTGGCTTTGGCTCGAAGTTGCTCTGGCTGCCGCCGCTGCCACTCCACACGGTCTCGCTGCTCCATGTGGTCGTGGATGCGTTCAAGGTCGTGCCTGCGGCTGCGATGACGTACTGCGAGGCAGCCGGCCAACTCGGTGCCGTAGCACCCGCGCCGCATTCATTCGAACCAGAGTCGCCGGTCGAGATCGAGAACGTCTGGCCCTGCGCATCACCGGCCGCGAAGATCTGATCCTGGGCTGCCGCCGAACCGGAATTGTGGAAATCGGTTTCGCAACCACCCAGCGAGACGTTGATGATCTTGGCTACGTTCGCGGTGACCGCCTTGTTGAAGTCTGCGGTAAGGTCCGAGTCGAGCAGCGTCGGAATATTGTAGAAAATGATCTTGCCGACCGCACCGCCACCCATTCCGACGATGGACTGGCTATCCAGGTCCCATTCGCTGACGCCGGCAATGTCGCTGCTGGTGCCGTTGGTGTTCACGGTCTGCGTGGTCACTGCGGCCAGTCCGTTGTTCGTGGTGTACGTATTGAGGTCGGTGATGCTCTGGGTAATCGCGCCCTGGGTGATGATCCCAACCGTCACGCCCGCAGCAGTGGCCACGCCCGTGCTGCTGTAGATCGGGGAGAACTCGACCGGGTTGTGGCCAGTGATCGCATTGGTGTGCACGCCGCTCATCGGCAGGAGCTTGGCGAAGGTATGCATCTGGTGCACCGTCTGCAGGCCCAACACCGAGAGCACGCTGTCATTCAGCGCGGCCGGCACATGCACTTCGGAGGTGTTCGCGAAGGCGATGCGGCCGTCATGCGTCTTCACCTGCGCAAACGAGGTCATGAACGCGTTGCGCGCCGTCGCAGCAGTGCCGTCGGCCGAAATCAGCAAGCGGTTTGGAGCGATCACGACGTTCTTGTAGCCCATCGTGGTCAGGTAGTTCGACACCGTTTCCGCCTGCAGCTGCGTCGGCGCATGCCTGTCCAGAAACTGCGCCGGACTCATGGTCGACTTGCCCTTGGCGATGAACGCGTCCAAGCCCGCTCGGTCGCGCATCTTCAGCGCCACTTCGATGTGGATCGGCTGCGTCATGGGCAGTGCGCCAATGACCGCATCGCCCTGACGCAAGGTCGTGACGCGCGCCACGGTCGCCAGCGAGTTGCTGGCCGCGCTGGCCGCGCTGGCCGCGCCAATGCTACAGATCGCCGTCACTACGGCTAGCGCAAGAGATGTTTTACGCATACTTGCAAAAGACGGCGCGTTCATTGGTAACTCCGGAGGCCTATCGCATCTGACAAATGGATGGAGTGTCACGTGGACAGAATGAGGCCACTGCTGGGATTCAGCGTCTCTGCGCAAGAATTGCATGTGCATTAATCGTTGCATGCTCGGTCAGAAGCAACTGTGGTCTGCGTCACAGACGCGACCCCAGATGTCGGCAGTGACAGAATCGTGGTGCTTGGTTTGGGGACTGTCCTGGAGCCATTCAATCAGGCAGGATCACCCGGATTGGGTCAAAGATGCACGGCATCCCATCAATTTGGTTGCATGGCACTGAATACGAGCCAAAAAAAACCCGCTGCTAGGCGGGTTTCAGGACCTCTTCGGGCTGTGTTGGACTTCTATTTGGAGGCCGAGGTCGGAATCGAACCGGCGTACGCGGCTTTGCAGGCCGCTGCATGACCACTCTGCCACCCGGCCAGGGGTGTAATCAACTTCTGCTACGTGCTTGGACATGGCACCGAATCCGCTACCTGAATCGCACGAGTCGCCTGCGCGATCCTGAAAAAAACGAAACCCCGGCAGACCGAGGCTTCGTCGTTGAAACTGGAGCGGGAAACGAGACTCGAACTCGCGACCCCGACCTTGGCAAGGTCGTGCTCTACCAACTGAGCTATTCCCGCGTGAACTCACCATTTTACGGATTGGATGAGGCCTGTCAACAATTTTGGTTGTAACGCTTCCGATATTTCGTCTGCGATCAATCGCCGCGTAGCGACGGCCATGCCGCACGCAGGTAACCGTAACCCGACACAAGCGTCAGCGCCGCAGCCACACCCAGCAAGACCTCGCCGATGAAAAAGACCGGCAAACCCAGCAAATCCTGTCGATAGAGCAGCATGCTGATTGCGACCATCTGCACGATGGTCTTGAGTTTGCCCAGCCACGCGACCTTGACCTTGCGCCCGTGCCCGACCTCAGCCATCCATTCGCGCAAAGCCGATATCGCGATCTCGCGTCCGATGATGATGACTGCAAGCATCGTCATCCAGTGCGTGTGATGCAATTCGACGATCAGCAACAGCGCAACTGTCACCGCGAGCTTGTCGGCAACCGGATCGAGGAACGCGCCGAACGCGGACGTCAGGTTCCAGCGCCGCGCGATCCAGCCGTCGGCCCAATCCGTCAGCGCGCCGAGCACGAACACGAACGTCGCTGCAAAGTTGGTCCAGGGTTGCGGCAGATAGAAAACGACCACCAGCACCGGGATCAGCAGGATCCGGAACAGGGTGAGGATGGTGGGGAATGTGATCTTCATCGTGCGTGTTCCGGCGGCGGTGCGCGGCCACTTTCGCTGGATCCGTGCAATGCGGCGTAAATGCGGTCGGCCAATGCGGCGTCGATGCCGGCGACCCGCGCGATGTCCTCGACGGCGGCGTTCTTCACCCCGATGAGCCCGCCAAAATGACGCAAAAGGCTCGCTCGGCGGCGCGGCCCGATGCCTGGAATGTCTTCCAGACTGCTGGTATCGCGCGCCTTCTGGCGACGGCCGCGATGGCCAGTGATCGCGAACCGGTGCGATTCGTCGCGCAACTGCTGGATGAGTTGCAGCGCTGGCGACTCAGCACCTGGTCGAAACGTCGTTCCATCCGGACGGATCAGGGTTTCATCGCCAGCTCGGCGTTCCTCGCCCTTGGCCACGCCCAGCAGTTCAACGGCATGCACTCCCAGCTCGCGCAACACGTTCATCGCCTGCGTGAGTTGCCCCTGCCCTCCATCGATCAACAGCACGTCGGGCAGCACGGCGTGCCGGCCCTCACGCACAGCGTGCGGGCTTTCTTCAGCGCGCAAGCCAGTGGTTTGCAAACGCGCTTCATCACCCAATTCTGCGCCACGAAACCTCCGTTCCAGCGCCTGCCGCATCGCTGCATAGTCGTCGCCCGGGGTGATGCCGGCGATATTGTAACGTCGGTATTGCCCGCGCACCGGCCCTTCGGCATCGAACACCACGCAGGATGCGACGGTGGCTTCGCCCATCGTGTGGCTGATGTCGAAGCACTCCATGCGTTTCGGCGGCGCATTCAGACCCAACAACTCCTGCAACGATTCGACCCGCGCGCGCTGGCTGGCGCTGCTGCCGATCTGCTGCGCGAGCGCGAGCGCCGCGTTGCGACGCGCGAGATCGAGATAGCGCGCACGATCGCCACGCACGCCGGACTTGATCTCGACCTTGCGACCGCCCTGTTCCGACAGCGCCGCTTCGAGCAGGTCGCGATCGTCCAGCGCGTGGCTGAGCACGATCTCGCGCGGCGGCCGTTGTTCGGGATAATACTGGGTGATGAAAGCCGTCAGCACTTCGTCTTCGCTGGTTGCGCCATTGAGCTTCGGGAAAAACGCGCGCGTTCCGTGGTTCATGCCGTTGCGGAACGCGAGCAGCAACACGCAGGCGACGCCTTGCGACAGTTCGCAAGCCAGCACATCCATCTCGACCGTCTCGCCATCCACATACTGGCGCGCCTGCACGTTGCGGATCGTCGCGATCAAATCGCGCAGCCGCGCGGCCTCCTCGAACGCGAGCGTGGCGCTTGCTAGTTCCATGCCCGCAGTCAATTCCTGCGCGAGCACATCGCTGCGGCCTTCGAGAAACAACCCGGCTTGGCGCACGCTGTCGTCGTAACGGCGCGCCTCGATCAAGCCCACGCACGGCGCGCTGCAACGGCCGATCTGGTGTTGCAGGCAGGGCCGGCTGCGATTGCGGAACACGCTGTCCTCGCAGCTTCGCAGGAGAAACAGCTTCTGCATGATGTTCATGGTTTCGCGCACCGCGCCGACGCTCGGGTAAGGCCCGAAATAGCGGCCTGCAAGCCGTCGCGGCCCGCGATGGAACGCGATCCGCGGCCAGGTTTCCTGGGTCAGCACCATGTACGGATAACTCTTGTCGTCGCGGAGCAGCACGTTGTAGCGCGGCTTGAGCGACTTGATCAGCTGGTTTTCCAGCACCAGCGCTTCGCTCGCGGTGCGCGTCGCGATGACTTCGATGCGCCCGATCTGAGCGACCATCGACTCGATCCGCGGCGATTGCACGCTGCGGGTGAAATAACTCGCGACCCGGGATCGCAACGATGCGGCCTTGCCGATGTACAACACGCTGTCGTCGGAGGCGAACATGCGATAGACGCCGGGCGCGGTGGTCAAGCGGCGCGCGAAGGCCCTGCCGTCGAATGGCGGGGCAGGCTGCGCGTCGGTCATTCGCCTACCGGCAACCGCCGCACCGCACCACTGCTGCTGTCCACGCGCAGGATTTCATGTGCGTTGGTATTGGCGATCCATAACGCGCCGCTTGTCACTGCAAACGCAGCCGGGCATTGCAGCTTGGCGGACAGGTCGAATCGCGTGACTTCGCCGCCGCCGAGCTTGAGCTTGCGGATCGCATTGTTGTAACTGTCGAGCACCCAGATGTGCGCAGTATCCGGATCCTTGGCGATCGCCAGCGGGTACTGCAAGCGCGCATCGGCACGCGAACCCGCCACGTCGCCGTACTCGAACAACCCCTGTCCCACGAGCGTCTGTACTTTCCCGCTGCCTGTCTGTACCGATCGCACTGCCGAAGCCGCCGAGTCGACGACGTACAGCATTGCATGCACCAACGCGATTCCGGCGGGCTGCGCGAAAGCGCTCTCGCGGCCATCGCCGTCCACCAGTGCCAGCGCACCAGAGCCGGCGATGTACACCAGGCGTTTCTGGCCATGGTCGTACGCCCAGATCTGGTTGCAGCCAGCCAGCGCGACGAACACCCTGTCTTCCGATACGGCGAGAGACCATGGCTGGTTCAGTGACACACTGCGTCCTGCACCAGCCGCACCATCCACTGGCTGGCCCGCACGACCATTGCCTGCCAGCGTCTGGACTTCGCCGTCGGTGATCCGGATCCGGCGCAGCGCGTGATTACCGGTGTCGCAGACGTAGACCGCATCGCGACCGATCGCCACCCCGCGGGGCCTGCGGAACGCAGCCGCACTGCCCAATCCATCCATGAAGTCAGCAGGGCCGCCACCGAAACGACGCATGACGCGCCCCTCGAGTGTGCACTCGACGATCGCGTGGTGGCCGGTATCGGCGATGTACATCAGGCGTTCGCCAACGCTGATTCCCGACGGGAACGCAAGCGGCATGTCCGCTTCGGTGGATTTCAGCGGCGGCGCCTGCCCTTCAAAAAGCTGGATTCCATCGTCGGCAATCAGGCGAGCAACGAGTTTTTCGAGCGCTTCGCGCTGACGATCGCCAACGATGTATTCGCGCAGCACACCTGCCGGATCGATCACCGCTGCAGTCGGCCATGCGGTGATGCCGTAATGCTGCCATGCGACGAAGCCTGGGTCGTGAACGACCCGCACGCCGGCTCCAAGCCTGTTGCAAGCCTTGCGGACGAATTGCGGATCGCGCTCGGCATCGAACTTGGGTACATGCACCGCGATCACCTGCAGCGCGCCCGCGTATTTCTGCTGGAGCTGGCGCAGATCGTCCAGCAAGTTCTGGCTGTAGGCCGAACCGGCGCTCCAGAACGCCACCACCGTGACATAGCCGCGCAACGCGCCCAGCGTGATCGGGGCGCAGTTGATCCACTCCAATCCGTGCGTCAATTCCGGTGCAGGCGCGTTGAGCATGAAGATCCCATGGGCTGGTCAGGCCAGTTGGCACATTATGCAGGGAGTTGCAGCCGTGTGAGCATCGCATCGGTCGCCTTGTCGAGCAGCGCATAGACACGCCGAAAATCCGCGAGGGTGCCGGTGTATGGGTCGGGAATCTCGGCTTTCGCGCCCAGTCCGGCCCACGCCAGCAGCAATGCGATGCGCGGCCACACCTGGCGCGGGGCCAATGCATGCAGTTGCCGCAGGTTGTCCCGATCGGCGCACAACACCCAGTCGAACGACGCAAAATCGTTGCGGGTAACCTGGCGACCACTCAAATGGTCGATCGTGATGCCATTCTCGCTACAGACCTCCACTGCGCGCGGGTCGGGCGGCTTGCCGGCATGCCACGGCCCGGTACCGGCCGAATCCACGCGGATGCGCGGACTCAATCCTGCAAGCTCGAGTTTGTGGCGCAGCAGGCCCTCGGCGATCGGCGATCGGCAGATGTTGCCCATGCAGACAATCAGGATCTGTGTGCTCATCGCGCCTGCGCCAGTGCCGTCAGCAACTGTTCGGCGCGCATCAGATCGGCTTCGGTGTCCACGCCAGCCGGGAACGGCACCGGCGTCAGCCCGACCGCGATGCGCGCACCGGACTCAAGTACGCGCAATTGTTCGAGCGCCTCGATTTGCTCCAGCCGACCAGGCGGCATCGCAGCGAATCTGCGCAGGAATCCGGCGCGGTACGCGTAAATGCCGATATGTCGCAGCCAGCCATCGGCAAGCGCGCCGAGTCGTTCGCGCGCAAAACGATCGCGATCCCACGGCAGCGGTGCGCGGCTGAAATACAGCGCATCGCCACCGGCCGCACGCACGACTTTCACCGCATTCGGATCGAACAAGGTCTCCACGTCGTCGACCGGCGCGGCCAGGGTCGCCATCTCGGCACCGGATTCGGCAAGACACGCGGCGACCGCGCGGATTCCTTCCGGTGGCGCGAACGGCTCATCGCCCTGCAGGTTCACCACGATGCGCGCATCGTCCCAGCCTCGTTGCGTGGCGCATTCGGCGAGCCGATCGGTGCCGGATGCATGATCGGCGCGGGTCATGCAGACCGTCACGCCACGGCCGACCAGCGCCTCGACGATGCGCGCGTCGTCGGTCGCGACGATCACCTCGTCAGCGCCTGCAGCGAGTGCGCGCCGCGCAACGTGCAGGACTAGGGGTTCGCCACCGAGCAACCGCAGCGGCTTGCCTGGCAGGCGCGTTGCGCCCATGCGCGCGGGGATTGCGACGACGAATTGAAGCTCAGTCATTGCTCGTCCCGATCTTGACGGAGAAACGTTGCATCAACTCCTCGAAAAATCCTGCACGGCATTCGGCGCGCACCGGCAGCATCCAGCTGTCGGCAGGTGCGAATATGGCGCATTTCACCCAGTCCTTTTCGGTCATCACAATTGGCAAGGTCTCATCGAACTGGAGGTCGCCCGGACTGTATGCATGGTGATCGGCGAATGCGTGCTGAACCGTTTCGAGTCCACGCGCATGCAGGCTGTCGAAAAACCGCTGCGGATTGCCGATGCCGGCGACCGCATGCACGCGCTTGCCACTCAATGTCTCCAGCAGACGCGTGTTTCCACCGTCGCCGACCAGCGTATCGCCAACCAGATGGAACCACCATTCGGGCCATTCGTTGGTCAACGCATCTGTACCGTTGGTGATACGCATATCCGATCGACGAGAAGATAGTTCGCGCAACGGCCCAGCCGGCAGCAATCGCGCATTGCCAAAACGACGTTCTGCCTCAACCACCTCGATCTCGAAATCGCGATGCAACCGGTAATGCTGCAAGCCGTCGTCGGCGATCACGATATCGCTGCCGAGTTCCACGACGCGTCGCGCTGCAGCAACACGATCGGCGTCCACGACCACCGGCACGCCGCAACGACGTGCGATCAACACTGGTTCGTCGCCTCCTTCTTCCGGCGACGTGTCCGCGCGCACATCGCGTTGGCCGCGCGAACGATGCCCATAACCCCGGCTCACCACACCCGGCGACCAGCCCTGCGCGCGCAAGTACTCGACCAATGCGATCACCAGCGGCGTCTTGCCGCTGCCGCCGACCGTGATGTTGCCGACCACGATCACCGGCACGCCGACGCGGTGCACGCGCAGCCAGCCACGTCGATACGCCGCACGCCGCATACGCACGACAGCGCCGTAAAGGACGGACAGCGCACGCAACATCAATCCCGGTTTGTTCCCGCCATACCAGATGCTCTGCAGACGCTCCGCGAATCGGCTCACGGCGCGGGCGTCTCGCGAAACTGCATCCGATGCAGGTGCGCGTACAACCCATTGCGGGCTAGCAATTCGGCGTGCCTGCCCTGCTCGACCAACCGGCCCGCATCCAGCACCAGCACCTGGTCGGCGTGTTCGATGGTGGACAAGCGATGCGCGATCACCAGCGTGGTGCGATCCGGTATCAGGTGATCCAATGCGTCCTGCACGAGCCGTTCGGATTCGTTGTCGAGCGCGGCCGTGGCCTCATCGAGGATCAGGATCGGCGCGTCCTTGAGGATCGCACGCGCGATCGCGAGGCGCTGGCGCTGCCCGCCCGACAACAGGCCGCCGTTCTCGCCGATACGGCTGCCCATGCCTTGCGGCATGCGTTCGATGAACTCCTGCGCATTGGCAGCAACTGCTGCGGCGCGGATCGCTTCGGCACCCGCGCCGGCTTGTTCTCCGTAAGCGATGTTCGCCGCGAGGCTGTCGTCGAACAACATCACGCGCTGGCCGACGAGCGCGATCTGCCGACGCAGGTCGGCGAGCGTGTACTCATCCAGTGGGAAGCCATCGAGCAGGATGCGGCCGGCATCAGGTTCGTAGAATCGTGGAATCAATCGCACCAGGCTCGACTTGCCGCTGCCGGAACGTCCAACGATCGCGGTGACTGTGCCCGGTCGCGCGACGAAACTGATATCGGTCAGCGCCGCATCGGACTGGCCGTGATAACGCAGGCCGATGCGTTCGAACACGATGTCGCCGCGCGCGCGCTGCAGGGGGCGCTTGCCTTCGTCGCGTTCTTCCGGCGAATCGAGCAGCGCGAAAATATGCTGGCACGCCGCAACGCCGCGCTGCACGGCGCCCTGCACATTGGTGATCCGGCGCAACGACGGAATCAGCGCCATCATCGCCACCATCAGCGACACGAATTGGCCGGCATTCATGCGCCCGGCGATCGCCTCGCGGCCCGCAAGAAACAGGATCAGCGCGAGCGCTACCGCACCGACGGTCTGCACCAGCGACGACGAGATACCACGCGTGAGTTCGACCTTGACGTTCAGTCGCAGGATGCGATTGGCCAGGATGTTGTAACGCGCGAGTTCTGCTTCGCGTGCGCCGGAGATGCGCACTTCCTGATGACCGGACAAGGTCTGTTCCGCCGACTGCGCGAGGTCCGCAACGCCGTCCTGGATGCCACGATTGAGCCTGCGGTAGCGCTTGCTCACGGTGCTCATGATGGCGGCGATCAAGGGCACCATGATGAGCACTCCAAGGGTCACCTTCGGGCTGTTCCAGATCATTACCCCGAGCAATCCGGCGATCAACAAACTGTCGGTCACGACGATCTTGATCGCCTCGGTGCTGGCTTGCGCGACCTGCTCGGTGTCGTAGTTCAGGCGCGACACCAGTTGCGGCACCGGCGAGAGGTCGAATGCGGCGCTCGGCAGGCGCAGATATTTCGCGAGCATCGTCTGGCGCAAGTCGCGCACCACGCTGCGGCCGGCGCGCGCCATGCCGTAGTCGGTGCACAGCGTCGCCACGCCGCGCAGCAGGAACAGCGCGATGATCGCGAGCGGCAGCATCGCACTGGTTTCGCGATTCTTGGCGATGAAAGTCTGGTTCACCATCGGCTTCATCATCGCGGTGAACGTGGCGCCGGCACCGGCTTCGATCAACATGCCGACGCCGGCCACCGCGAGCAGCGGCCAGTAGGTTCGCGCGTAGCCGAGCAGGCGGCGGTAGGTCTGCCACGGCGATGGCGCGGGCGCTACGCCGTCTTTCACCTCTTGACTTCCGGGGTCGTGGCAATCGACACCTTCTCGAACCCCAGCTCTCCCAACGCTTCAAGCGCCGTCACCACAGCCTGATGCTGCGTCCGTGCATCTGCGCTGAGCACTACCGGAAGATCGCGGCGATCGCCTGCGGAACGCTGGATCGCGGCGCGCAGCGAGGCGACATCGCGTTCGATCACTTCGTCCTTGCCGATGTAGTAATGCCCTTCGGCATCGATGGTGATCGTGACCGGCGCGACCTGCTCGGGAGGCGTTGGCGCGCCGGCTTGCGGAAGTTGCAGTTTCAGTCCGCTGTGATGATTGAAACTTGTGGTGACCACCAGGAAGATGATCAGGCAGAACACCACGTCCACCAGCGAGATCAGGTTGATCTCCGGCTCGTCGACCGACGAACGTCCGCCACCGAGCTTCATCCTGCGCTCCGGCGGCTGCGCGGCGCGGCGCGCCTGGGTGCCGTTTGCGGCTCGGGCAACGACTCGATATCGGGTTCCTCTGCATTCGCCTCTTGGAATTCATCGTGCTCGTCGAGCGTATCCAGCAGGCTCATCGCCTGCACTTCCATCTCGACCACGTAATCGGCGATGCGACCGCGCAGATAGCGATGGAACATCAATGCAGGAATCGCGAGACACAAGCCGCCAGCAGTGCTGATCAATGCCTGGCCGATGCCGCCTGCAAGCTGGTTCGCGTCGCCGATGCCTTTCTGCAGGATCTCCAGGAACATCCGGATCATCCCGAGTACCGTTCCCAGCAGGCCGAGCAATGGACCAACCGACGCGATGCTGCCTAGCGTGTTCATGAAGCGCTCCATGCGGTGTACGACATGCCGACCGACGTCCTCGATGCGCTCCTTGATCTGTTCGCGCGGGCGATGGCGCACGTCGAGCGCGGCCGCCAGCAGCTCGCCGAGCGGCGAGTTGTTGCGCAGCACTTCGATGTGCGCCGGATTGAGTTGTCGCGTCGCTGCCCACTCGCGCACTTCCAGGCCGAGCCCGGCTGGCAGGACGGCCTTGCGGCGCAAGGTCCAGAAGCGTTCGATGATGATCGCGACCGCAACCACCGACAACAGCGCCATCGGCCACATGATCCAGCCGCCTGCCTTCAGGAATTCCAGCACGAGCTCACCTCGAATTCAGGTCAATGGGCCATGAATTGGGCCAGCGCAGATTGTACCGGATGGATTCGCGGGCCATGGATGGATCGCGCGTCGCAATGGTGCATGCATTGTTGCGATGGAGCCGAGTCCGGGCCGACCGGACTCGGCGAGCAGATGTTGAACAGGATGTTCAATCATCTGCGCTTTTGTGAAACAACGCAGCCGATGGCGCGGCAGGCTCGTGCCAGAAGCGCAACAGGCGTTCGCGGGTGCGTTCGACGACATGCGCGCC
This sequence comes from Pseudomonadota bacterium, assembly GCA_043747745.1. Lineage (GTDB taxonomy): Bacteria > Pseudomonadota > Gammaproteobacteria > Xanthomonadales > Xanthomonadaceae > SZAS-103. Next base: position 7,749 of record JAYTOP010000092.1, on the reverse strand, counting down.
CGTCGCATCCAGCCGCACGCGCACAAGGCCGGCGTTCGCGCTATCTTCCAGCGCGATGCCCTGCGCGACATAACGTTGCACGATGGCGGGCCTGGGCAACCCGAAGCGATTGCCCTGCCCGACCGAGATCAGTGCGAGCCCCGGATGCACCGCTTGCAGAAACGCAAGGGTCGATGAAGTCGCACTGCCGTGATGCGGTGCGACCAGCAGATCGGCGCGCAGCAACGCAGGCTGTTCACGCAGCAGGCGTTCCTCGATGATGGCCTCGTTGTCGGCGGGCAGCAGTGCAGCCCAACCCGGGCCACTGATCCGCAGGATGCAGCCGCTGTCGTTGTCCAGATACGGAAAATACTGCGGCGGATGCAGGAATCGGAAAGTCACTCCATCCCAGTTCCACGTCGCATCCTGCAGGCACGGTTGGTAGTCCTGCCCGTGCGGCCAACCGGCCGGAGCGTAACGCAGCGCGACCGGATACGCGCGGCGCACCGCCTCGGCGCCGCCGGAATGGTCGTTGTCGCCATGACTGACGATGAGCGCATCCAGCTGGCGCACGCCGAATGCATGCAAGGTCGGCACGACCGCTGCCTCGCCGAGATCGAGGCCACCCGAGTAGGCGGGGCCGGTGTCGAACAGCAGCGTGTGGTGGTGTGTGCGCACCAGCAACGACAGGCCTTGGCCGACGTCGACCATCGCCAGATCGGCGGTACCTTCCGGTATCGCCGGAATGCGCGGCCACAGCAGCGGCAGCCATAATAATAGTGCCAGCGGTTTGCCGGGAATACCTCGCGGCAGCAGCAGCCAGAACGTACCAATCAATGCCATTGCCAATGCGAGCGCGCTCGGTTCCGGTAGCCAGACCAACGCGCCAGGCCAGTGCGCAGCGCGTTCGAGGATCCACCACAGCGCATCCATCGCATGCGCGGCAAGTTGCAGGACCAACGCACCGACGCTGGGCCATACCAGATCCACGCCAAGCCCGAGCAGCGACAGCGGCACCACGACCAGACTGAACCACGGAATCCCGATCAGATTGGTCAGCGGCGACACCAGCGAGGCCTGCCCGAAGAACCACACCGTCAACGGCAGCAAGCCCAGGGTCGCGACACCTTGCGCGCCCAGGAATGCGCGCACATGTCCGCCGTGGACGTCATGCGGCAGACACCAGACCAGCCACGCGACACCTGCGAACGACAGCCAGAAACCTGCGGCCAGCACCGACAGCGGATCCACGATCAGCATCGCCGCGAGCGCCAATGCCAGCGATGCAGATAGCGACGACGGCCGCCGCCACAATCGCGCCAGCAACGCGGTGGCGATCATCAGCAGGGTGCGTACCGTCGGCAATTCGAATCCGACCAGCGCTGTATAGCCGAAGCCGAACAACAGCGCGACCAGGGCCTGCGCCTGCACGCGTGGCCAGCGCAGGCCGATGCGCGGGAACATCCAGTACAGCAACCATGCGAGCAACGCGCCGAAGCTCGCGACGATGCCGACGTGGAAGCCCGAGATCGCGATCTGATGGGTCAGGCCCGTTGCGCGCAATGTGTCCCAGTCGGATTCGGATAGATCGCGGGTGTCGCCGAGCGCCAGTGCGCGCACGAACCGCGCGCTCGGTGACGGGATTGCTGCTGCGATTCGCGCCGACAAACGCTCGCGCAATGCATCGATGCTGGTTGTGTTGCCGAGTTTCTGCGCCGTTTCCGGCGCCCGCACATAACCAGTCGCGGCGATCCGCCGCTCGAGCGCGAGCTTCTCGAAATCGAATCCGCCCGGATCGAGCACACCGCGTGGACGTCGCAATTTCACGCGCAGTGTCCAGCGTTCGCCAGCCGCGATATCCACGGTCGGCCGATACCAGCTCAGGCGCAGATGCCGTCCGGCGACACCGGGCAGATTGCCATCGCGATCGGCAATGAAATCGAAGCGCAGCAGGCGATCGTCGCGCTGCGGCAGTCCATCGACGTGCCCGACGACCGCGATGTCCTGGCCGACAAGATCGGCGGGCAAACGCACCGACAGCGCGTATCCGCCCTGGATGCATGCCCACGTTGCGCCGAACAGCAACGCACCGATCCAGCGCCAGCGTGGCAGTGCGATCCACGCGATCAATCCGATCGCGCACAACGGAACGCTCAACCACAATGGTGGCAACGCAGCCTGCTGCATCGCGAGCACGACGCCAGTCGTCAGTGCGACGACGCAGGCAACCCCGAATGGCGGTATCCGCGGTTTTGCTGTCGGTCTTGCGCTTGCTTCGGTCGATCGCGCGTCCGCGTGTGCCACCGGTCAAACCTCGTGTGCGGCCAGTTCGCACAGCGCACCGCCGGTGAGCTCGAGCACGCGATCCATGCGCCGTGCGAGACGGCGGTCGTGAGTGACCAGCACGAGTGCGGTACCTATCGCGCGATTGAGTTCGAGCATCATGTCGAACACGCCCGCAGCTGTGCGTTCGTCGAGATTGCCGGTCGGCTCATCGCCGAGTACGCAGGCAGGACGATTGACCAGGGCACGCGCGACCGCAGCGCGCTGGCGTTCGCCGCCGGACAGCTCGCCAGGTTTGTGTTGCAGGCGCGCTGCAAGCCCGACGTGTTCCAGCAATTCGCGCGCACTGCTTTCTGCCTGCGTACTGGGCGTGCCGCGAATCAGCAACGGCATCATCACGTTTTCCAGCGCGGTGAACTCGGGCAGCAGGTGATGGAACTGGTAGATGAATCCCAGCGCGCGATTGCGCAAGTCGCCGCGCGCCTTTTCGCCGAGCTGCGACATCGCATGGCCGGCCACATACACCTCGCCCGCGGTCGGCGTATCGAGGCCGCCGAGCAGGTGCAGCAACGTGCTTTTGCCAACACCCGACACGCCAACGATCGCAACGCGCTCGCCTTTGCCGACGCGCAGATCGAGCTGGTCAAAGACCGGCGTACTCAGTTTGCCTTCGACATAGATCTTGCCGAGGCCAGCGCAGCGGATTACGGCGTCGTGGGGACTGGGGGTTGGAGAATGGGGATTGGGGAAAGGCACGTCTTCGGTTCCTGGCACGCGTTCGCTGGTCATGGTCTGGTCACCTCATCGCACAAGCCAGACGGCGCCTCAGCCAGCCCCCATCCCCAAGCTCCCAACCCCCGCTTCACTCGTACCTCAACGCATTGGCCGGGTCGATGCGCGCCGCGCGCCATGCCGGATACAGGGTTGCGAGGAAGCACAGCAGCAAACCGACGCCTGCAATCGTACCAACGTCGCTCCATTCCAGCCGCGTCGGCAACCCGCTGATGTAATAAACGCTGGCCGGCATGACTTCGACTCCGGTGATGCGCTCGATCACGTGGACGATGCGGTCGAGGTTCTTCGTGAGCGCAACACCACCCGCCACGCCGAGCGCCACGCCGAGCGTCCCGATCACGCAACCCTGCACCATGAACACGCGCATGATCGCGCCGGGCCGCATGCCCAGCGTGCGAAGGATCGCTATGTCGGCCTGCTTGTCGGTCACCACCATCACCAGCGACGACAGCAGGTTGAACGCGGCCACGCCGATGATCAGCACCAGCAACACGAACATCACGGTCTTCTCCATCTTCAGCGCGCTGAACATGTTCGCGTTGTCGCGCGTCCAGTCGCGCACGCGGTACAAGCCGCCCATGCGGTTGGCCAGGTCGTCCGCCACGCTGTAGGCCTTGAACATGTCGGTGAGCTTCAGGCGCACGCCGGTCACGCCGTCGTTCATGCGCAGCAGGCGCTGCGCGTCCTGCATGTGGGTGACAGCGAGGCCGAGGTCGTATTCCTGCATGCCGGCCTCGAAGATGCCGACCACGGTGAATGTCTTCGCGCGCGGGATGAAACCGATCGGGGTCACGTTGCCTTCGGCGACCAGCACGGTGACCTTGTCGCCGACGCCGACGCCGAGTTCCAGCGCGAGTTCCTTGCCAAGGACGAGATCGAACTTGCCAGGCTGCAGGTCGGACAGTTTGCCTGCGATCATCTTCTTCGCGAGCACCGACACTTCGCCTTCGCGCTCGGGCAATACGCCGCGCAGCAGCACCCCTTGTTCGCTGTTCCCCTGCAGCATCGCCTCGCGCTCGACGTACGGCGCCGCGCCGATCACGCGCTTGTCGGCATGCGCCATGCGCACCGCGCCCTGCCAGTCCGGCAGCGATTCGCCGACACCACTGATCGTCGCGTGCGCGACCATGCTGAGCAGGCGCGTGCGGTATTCCTCCTGGAAGCCGGTCATCACCGCGATGGTGGTGATCAACGCGATCATGCCGATCGCGATCCCGAGGATCGAGACGCCGGAAATGAAGGAGATGAAACCGGTGCGGCGCTTGGCGCGTGTGTAGCGCAGGCCGATGGCGAACGAGAGCGGTTTGAACATGCCCTATTGTGCCAGTGTCGGCTGGGTACGCGTGGCGGTTTCCTTCACCCGCAACGCTAGACGCAGCGCACGTCGGCCGCGTGCATCCAGGGTGTCGGGCCACCAGGCGTAACGACGAAGCGCATCGCTCGCATCAGCAAGAGTCAGCACGACTAGGCCGCCGCGAAAGCTCGCGCCAACGTGACGCAGCGATTCGGTGCGACCATCGTATTCGACCTGCCACGGAGCATCGCCGCCTAGCCAGGCCAGCACGCAATCGGGTCGACGCAACTCGCGATAAAGCAACCAACCGGCATATCCGAGCATCGACGCACTGCCGATGCCGCAGGCGAACCGTGGCAATTCGGACAGCCATAACGCAGCAATCGCCGCGACAGCCAGCACGCACAGCGCGGCCGGCAGACATCGCGAGCGACGCCACTCAAGGCGACAGGGCGAGGATGCGTCCGACGAGTTCATCGAGATCCTGTGCATCCGGCGTTTCGCGGCCAATGAACCATCGCCACAACTGGTCGTCCTCGCAGGCCAGCAGTTTCACGAACACCGCGCGTTGCGACGCATCGGCGTTCTCGTACGACTGGTCGAGCCAGCGCGTGAGCAACAGATCGAGCTCGCGCATGCCGCGACGGCAGCGCCAGCGCAGGCGCGACAGTCCCGTAGCCTCACTCACGGATTGATTTCTTGTTTGAGCACTACATCACGCATGCGAGCAATTTCTGCACGCGTCCATGAAAACGACTTGATCCAAGAACGATTCCACGGTCACATCACTCGCCGCCTGCCCCATGACTCCGGGATGCGACCAAGAGACAGGACGGTTGTCAACAACGACATATTAAACACAGCGATCAGAATGAATGCCGTACCAACGATGTAAGAAATAGTGAAACCACGTTGGAACTCTCGCCAGCCCGAGATGCCGACATATAAAAATGCGACTAGAAAAAACGTGGCTCCAAGTCGCAACTTCCAGGCAGCGAGTTGCATCGAGGGAGGCTCATACATCGTTTTTTCCTTCTGACCCATGAGCACCGCCCCCTATAACACGCGTCGCTGCAGCATCAGCTTCTTGATCTCCGCGATCGCCTTCGCAGGATTCAATCCCTTTGGGCAGGTGCGCGTGCAGTTCATGATGGTATGGCAGCGGTAGAGCTTGAATGGATCCTCGAGGTCGTCGAGGCGCGTACCGGTGTCCTCATCGCGCGAATCCACGATCCAGCGATAGGCCTGCAGCAGAACCGCTGGACCGAGATAGCGGTCGCCGTTCCACCAGTAGCTCGGGCAAGACGTCGAGCAGCACGCGCACAGGATGCATTCGTACAAGCCGTCGAGCTTCTTGCGCTCGTCGGGCGACTGCAGGCGCTCGCGATCCGGCGGCGGCACACTCTGTGTGCGGATCCACGGCTTGATCGATGCGTACTGCGCGTAAAAATGCGTGAGGTCGGGAACGAGATCCTTCATCACCGGCATGTGCGGCAGCGGGTAGATCGGCACCTCGGCCTTGCCGCAATCGGCGATCGCGAGCGTGCAGGCCAGCGTGTTGGTGCCATCGATGTTCATCGCGCACGAGCCGCAGATGCCTTCGCGGCACGAGCGGCGGAACGTCAACGTCGGATCGATCTCGTTCTTGATCTTGATCAGCGCATCGAGGACCATCGGTCCGCATTTTGCGAGATCGACTTCATAGGTATCGGTGCGGGGATTCTGGCCATCGTCCGGATTCCAGCGATAGATCTTGAACGCGCGCACTTGTTTGCTGCCGGCCGGCGCGGGAAACCGCTTGCCTTTGCCGATTTTTGAATTCTTGGGGAGGGTGAATTCGGCCATGGCTCTATGTCCGGGAACGAGGAACGGGGAATGGGGAACGGTCAAAGCCTCTAAAGCGTTTCGGATTCATGCTCATGCCTCTCCTGTTCCCTGTTGCCCGTCCCCGCTCCATTAGTAAACCCTCGGCTTCGGAGGAACCGCGGCCACATCGTTTGTCAGCGTATTCAGATGAACCGGGCGGTAGTCGATGCGGGTTTCGTTTTTCCCGTCGACCCAGCACAGCGAGTGCTTCATCCAGTCGGCATCGTCGCGATTCTTGAAGTCCTCCCGCGCATGCGCGCCACGCGATTCAGTGCGATTGGCAGCCGACACCATCGTCGCCTGCGCCTGTCCGAGCAGGTTCTGCAGTTCCAGCGTCTCGATCAAATCCGAGTTCCACACCAGCGAACGATCCGACACTCGCACGTCCGCGAAGGAATCGACGACCTGCGCGATCTTCCTGACGCCTTCGGCCAGCGTATCGCCGGTGCGGAACACCGCCGCATGATTCTGCATGTCGCGCTGCATCGCGTCGCGGATCTGCGCGGTCGAAGTGGAGCCGTTCGCATTGCGCAGCTTGTCCAGATTCGCGAGCGATTGGTCGCAAGCCGACTTTGGCAAGGTCGTGTGTGGCTGCGCCGGCTTGATGGTCTCGGCGCAATGATCAGCGACCGCCTTGCCGAACACCACGAGATCGAGCAGCGAGTTCGATCCGAGCCGGTTCGCGCCATGCACCGACACGCAGGCCGCTTCGCCAATCGCGTACAGGCCCTGCACGATCGAATCCGGATTGCCGTCCTTGAGGGTGACGACTTCGCCGTGGTAGTTGGTCGGGATGCCGCCCATGTTGTAGTGCACGGTCGGCAGTACCGGGATCGGCTGCTTGGTGACGTCGACGTTCGCGAAGATCTTAGCGGTCTCGGCGATGCCCGGCAGCTTCTCGTGGATCACCTTTGGATCGAGGTGGTCGAGGTGCAGGAAGATATGGTCCTTCTTTTCGCCGACGCCGCGGCCTTCTCGGATCTCGACCGTCATCGCGCGCGACACCACGTCGCGCGAGGCGAGGTCCTTGGCATGCGGCGCGTAGCGCTCCATGAAACGCTCACCGTTCGAATTGCGCAGGATGCCGCCTTCGCCGCGCACGCCCTCGGTGATCAGCATGCCCGCGCCATACACGCCGGTCGGATGGAACTGCACGAACTCCATGTCCTGCAACGGCAGGCCGGCGCGCAGCACCATGCCGCCGCCATCGCCGGTGCATGTGTGAGCCGACGTACACGAGAAAAACGCGCGTCCGTAGCCACCAGTCGCGAGCACGGTGCCGTGCGCGCGGAACAGGTGCAGTTCGCCGGTGGACATATCGAGCGCGAGAACGCCCTTGCACGCGCCATCTGCGTCCATGATCAGGTCGAGCGCGAAGTACTCGATGAAGAACTGCGCGTTGTGCTTGAGCGACTGCTGGTAGAGCGTGTGCGGCATCGCGTGGCCGGTGCGGTCGGCGGCCGCGCAAGTGCGCTGGGCGGTGCCTTCGCCGTAGTGGGTGGTCATGCCGCCGAACGGACGCTGGTAGATCT
>JAYTOP010000091.1:0-10515 GCA_043747745.1 Pseudomonadota bacterium | reverse complement strand
TCATGGGCATGGATGCGACCTCGTGCAATGGAGGTCGCAGCGTCCGTCAATCCGGTCGCATAGGCTGCGACTCTGGCTTAACTTCAGCGCTAATCAGGTGTCCTCTTGGATGGGTGGGCGCTGGTTGTTCTTGCGCATCGACTCGCCGGTCAGTTCGATCGTTTCGGCATTGTGGACGAGGCGATCGAGGATGGCCTCGGCGAGGGTCGGATCCTGGACCTGGCCGTGCCAGAGGTTGATCGGCACCTGGCTGGTGACCAGCACGCTGCCGCGCTGCTGGCGGTCTTCGAGCAGTTCGAGCAGCAGCGGTTGATGGCTGGGGCTCATCGGCACCAGGCCGAAGTCGTCGAGGATCAGCAGGTCGATGCGGGCGAGTGCCTTGAGCCACGCACTGATTCGGCCCTGGGCCTGCAGCAAGGCAAGTTCCTCGCCCAGACGCGGCAGGCGCAGGTAACGTACCGACTTCTTCTGCTCGATCACTGCCTTGGCCAGCGCACAGGCCAGATAACTCTTGCCGATTCCGGTGGGCCCGACCAGAAGAACGTGCTGGTGCTGCCGGAACCAGTTCAGGCTGAGCAACTGCTGCCAGCGGGTCTTGCCCAGGCCGCGTGGGGTCCGGATGTCGACATCGGCCGGGTGCGCGCTCTGGCCGAGTTTGGCGAGCTTGAGCCGGCGGGTCTGGGCGAGGCTGTCGCGATGCAGGCATTCGGCTTCGAGCAGCAGGGCGAGCGCGTCGATGACCGCTTCGTCGCACGCCAGGCGTGCCAGGGCGTCGGCGGCACCGCGCAACCCCAGGCGCACGAGTTGTTGATGCAGCGGCTCATGCAGCATGGGCGACCTGCGTGGCGCACGAAGCGCCGTAATAGTCGCCACCGCGCACATGCTCGTGGGTGACCGCAGGCAACGGCAGCGGCACCTGCACCTGACCGACCAGCAGCAGGCGTCGCACGTTTTCATAGCCGATCGACTCCAGCGCCATCGCGCGCGCGCAGGCCGCTTCCAATGCGCTCGCGCCGTGATCGCGGGTAAGCGTCCGCCCACCCCACCTTCCCCGAATTCCGATTGGCCGTAAGTCTCGCGCCTGAGAAGCAATCAGGAGTGATTCTGTGGCGAGTCGTAGGAAACGGTATCGGTTGTGGCGTGACCACTTGAAGCGGTTGGCTGCGAGCGGCATGTCGCGCGAGATGTATTGCCTCTGGCACGGCCTGAGCCGTTCGACCCTGTACCGGTGGGAGCGGCGGTTGCGTGGCGGTTCGGCGGGGTTGTGTGTGCAGGCAGCGTTCGATGAGATGGAATGGATTGCGGTGCAGATACCGCCGGATTCGGATGCAGCGTGGCAGTCGGCGTTGCGGAGCCTTGCCGGATGCTGATGCCGAGGCAGTGGTGGATTGCGGCGACGCCGATCGATCTGCGTTGCGGGATGGATCCAAAACAAAGGGGCCAGAGTAAATTAACGTTTCAATCGCATATTTACCCTGGCCCCTTTGTTTGTCCTGGACGCCAATGCCACGCTTGCCTTTCGACAGTCAGCATCCGCCGTTCGCGTCATTTGCTACTGACGTATTTCTCGCGGCGAATTGCTGGCACCGGTAGCCCATATCCTTTCAGCGCTTCGAAACACGTATCGACCATCAGCGGATTGCCGCACAGATAGGCGATGTCGGTCGCAGGGTCTGGCGCGAATTCGGCCAGTGCGTCCTGCACGTAACCCTTGCGCACATCGGGATGAGGGTCGGCCGGCAATTCGCGCGAGAAGCACGGTACGAAGCGGAAGCCCGGATGCTTCGCCGCGAATGCCTGGAAATCTTCGGCGTAGATCAATTCCTCGGGCCTGCGCGCACCGAACAGCAGTACGACCTCGATATTGCGCGCGGCCATCTGCCGCTCGATCGACGACAGCATCGCGCGATACGGGGTGACGCCGGTGCCGGTGCCGATCAGCAGGTAGCGCTTGTTCGCGTCGGCCGGCATCAGGCAAAAACGCCCATATGGGCCGCTCGCCTCGATCTGGCCGCCTTCGTCCAGCGCCTCGAACAGCTTCGTCGCTGCGCCGCCAGCGACGTAGCTCACCGCGATCTCCACGGTTTCCCCAGGACCAAGCGCGTGGTCATGGATCGTCGCGAGCGAATAACTGCGCTTGGTCGCGGTGCCATCCTCGTAGTGGAAATGCACCTGCACGAACTGGCCCGGGATGAAATCCAGCGGCAGCCCGTCGTCGCGCGTGAACGCCAGATGGCGCACGGTCGGGGCGACCATGCGGCTCGATACCAGCTTCAATGGGAAATGGACAGCCAAGAAACGACCCTCTGCGTAACGGTGCCGCGGTCGGCGCGGCCGGCCCGATATACTAACGGCCTTGCGCGGTCTTTGCTTCACCCGCGCGTCCTGGATGCCCATGACCGACCCTTCCGAACACCATCAGCCCGCGCTGCAGGTCGCCAATCTCCTCAAGGTCTACGCCACCGGCGTCGAGGCGCTCAAGGGCATTTCGCTCACCGTCGAACCCGGCGATTTCTTCGCCCTGCTCGGTCCGAACGGCGCCGGCAAGTCCACCCTGATCGGCATCGTCAGCTCGCTGGTCAACGCGACCGCCGGCTCGGTGCATGTGTTCGGCATCGACCTGCAGGCGCACCGCAGCGAGGCCATGCGCCAGATCGGGTTGGTGCCGCAGGAAATGAATTTCAATTTCTTCGAGAAGCCCTTCGACATCCTGGTGAACTACGCGGGCTTCTACGGCGTGCCGCGCCACGAGGCCATCGTCCGGGCCGAGGAAGAACTCAAGCGCGCGCAGCTGTGGGACAAGGCGCAGACGATGTCGCGCACCTTGTCCGGCGGCATGAAGCGCAGGCTGATGATCGCCCGCGCGATGATGACCAGGCCGCGCCTGCTGATCCTCGACGAGCCGACCGCGGGCGTCGACATCGAGATCCGCCGTGGCATGTGGAAGACACTCAAGGAAGTGAATGCCGCCGGCACCACGGTCATCCTCACCACGCATTACCTTGAGGAGGCCGAAAGCCTGTGCCGCAACGTCGCGATCATCAATCGCGGGCAGATCATCGAGCAGGGTCCGATGAAGGCGCTGCTCGCCAAGCTCGATGTCGAGGGTTTCCTGTTCGATATCGACGGCCAGCTGCCGGCAGCGCTGCCGCAGATCGAGGGCACCACACTGCACGCGACCGACGACCACACCATCGACCTCGACATGCCGCGCGCAATGGACCTCAACCGCGTGTTTGCCGCGCTCGGCGATGCGGGCATCCGGGTGCTTTCGATGCGCACCAAGTCGAACCGGCTGGAAGAACTGTTCGTGCGCCTGACCGGCGACGACGACCGCGCGAGCGGCAAGGGAGCCGCGCAATGAATAGTTCGTCCACCGCGATCGTACCGACGAGCCCGATGCGCTCGAACATGATCGCGCTCGGCACCATCGCGCGCCGCGAAGTGTCGCGCATCCTGCGCATCTGGGCGCAGACGCTGGTGCCGCCTGCGATCACGATGACCCTGTATTTCCTGATTTTCGGGCGTTTGATCGGCAGCCGCATCGGCAGCATGAATGGCTACACCTACATGGAGTTCATCGTGCCGGGACTGGTGATGATGAGCATCATCCAGAACGCCTATGGCAACATCTCATCGAGCTTCTTCGGCGCGAAGTTCGGCCGTCACGTCGAGGAGCTGCTGGTCAGCCCGATGCCGAACTGGGTGATCCTCGGTGGCTATGTCGCTGGCGGCGTGCTGCGTGGATTGATGGTCGGCATCATCGTGCTGGTCATCGCGATGTTCTTCACGCCGGTGCGCGTGCCGCATCCGCTGGTGATGATCAGCACGGTGCTGCTCGGCGCGACGATCTTCTCGCTCGCAGGTTTCATCAACGCCGTGTACGCGAAAAAATTCGACGATGTCGCGATCGTCCCGACCTTCATCCTCACCCCGCTCACCTACCTCGGCGGCGTGTTTTATTCGACCAAGCTGCTACCGCCTTGGGCCGAAGCCGCGACCCACATGAATCCGATCTTTTACATGGTCAATGCGTTCCGCTACGGCCTGCTCGGCGCGAGCGACGTGCCGTTGTGGGTCGCTTATGCATTGATGCTCGGCTTCACCGGCGCGCTGACGGCGCTGGCATTGTGGTTGCTCAAGCGTGGCGTGGGTCTGAGAAGCTGATCGCGCGACACGTAGCCTGCGCGCAAAGCGATTGCACCACGCACATTCCTGCCGCAGCATGTCTTCGTGAATCCAGCACTGGGGAGTGCAATGCGCAAATCCATTCTTGCCACGGCCACGGCCGTGGCCGCCCTGCTCCTGAGCACGAGTCTCTGCGCGCAGGAAAATTCGCCGCCTCCGCCGCAGCCATCCGGCTCGGATGCGCAAGCGAGCGAACCGGCAAAGCCGGGCATCGCCGACCAGGCGCAGCCGGAGGATCCGCGCGAGGCGAAGGCACGCCAACTCGTCGCGTCCCTGCAATTCCAGCAAGGCGAGATCGCGATTCCTGAAGCCAAGGCGCATTTGCATCTCGAAGACGGTTTTCGCTATCTGCCGAAGGCGGATGCGCGCAAGGTGCTTGAACAGTTGTGGGGCAATCCTCCGGACGATCACATCATCGGCCTGATCGTGCCCAACGATGCGCCGTTGATGAGCGACAAGTCGTGGGCGACCCTGGTCACCTATGTCGATGAGGGCCACGTGTCCGACGAGGACGCGGCGAAGATCGATTACAACAAGCTGCTTGCGGAAATGAAGGAAGGCACCCAGTCGGAGAACGAGGAGCGCAAGAAAGCCGGATACGACACGATCGAATTGATCGGCTGGGCCGCGCCGCCGCGTTACGACGCACAAGGCAAGAAATTACACTGGGCGCGCGAGTTCTCGATAGCGAACAACAGCGGCCACACCTTGAACTACGATATCCGCGTGCTCGGTCGCACCGGGTACCTGAGCCTCAATGCGATCGCGCGCATGAACGATCTTTCCGCCGTGCAGGGCGGCATGCAGCGGATTCTGCCAATGGCCGATTTCGATGCAGGCCAGCGTTACGCCGACTTCAATCCGGGCACCGACAAGCTCGCCGCGTATGGGCTCGCCGCGCTGGTCGCGGGCGGCATCGCCGCGAAGGCCGGCTTGTTCGCCAAGATTGGTCTGCTGCTGCTTGCTGCGAAAAAATTCGTCGTGCTGGCAGTTGTCGCGATCGGCGCGGCGATCAAGAAACTGTTCGGCGGCAAGGACAAGAACAAGCCCGGACCGACGGTGCAATGACGTAGCCGCTACGCAGGCAACCGGAAAAATTTGCATGCTGCCGCGACTGTTGCGGCAGCAGCGATTCCGACATCCTCGCCACGATCGCGCGCGAGCTCCTCGACGATGTGCGCGAGGTACATCGGTTCGTTGCGGCGATGCGACGGCGCTGGCTTCACCGTGCGCGGCAACAGGTAAGGCGCATCGGTTTCGATCATCAGACGGTTCGCCGGAATGTGTTTGACGAGCTCGCGCAAGTGCAAGCCACGACGCTCATCGCAGAGCCATCCGGTGATGCCGATGTGCCAGTCCTGGTCGAGGCAGTCGAACAATTCCTCGCGTGTTCCGGTGAAGCAATGCACGACGGCTGCACCGAGCTTGCCATCGAAATTCTTCATCATCGCCATGAAGTCGGCATGCGCGTCGCGCTGATGCAGGAACAGCGGCTTACCGATCTCCGCAGCGAGTTGTAGTTGGCGCTCGAATGCGCGGCGCTGCGCGGGGCGCGGCGCGAAGTCGCGGAAATAGTCGAGCCCGCATTCGCCGACCGCTACGACTTCTGCATGCCGATGTAAAGCGCGCATTTCGGCGTCGGCCTCGTCGGTGTATTCGGTCGCGTGGTGCGGATGCACGCCTGCGGTCGCGTACAAGACACGTGGATGCGCCTGCGCTAGTTCGAGTGCGCGCGGCGACCCTTCGCGGCTCGCGCCGGTCACGACCATCCGCGCCACGCCCGCAGCGCGTGCGCGTTCGAGCACGGCATCGAAGTCGTGGACGAAACTTTCGTGGCCGAGGTTGGCGCCAATGTCGATCAGTTGCATGCGGGGGCAGGGATCGGGGAACGGGGAACAGGATAAGCCAGCCAGGCCAAGCGCAGTTGCAATCAATACTTCGCAGTGGCGCGGATGTGCTGATCTCTTCCGTTCCCCGTTCCCCGTTCCCCGTTCCCCGTATCCTTCCTTGCGTGAATCCATCCGACTTCCCGATCGCCGTCTTGCTGCCGCAGATCCGCGACAGCCTCGCCGCGCATCCGCGTCTCGTGCTTGAAGCGCCGCCTGGCGCGGGCAAGACGACGCAGGTGCCGATCGCATTGCTCGACGGGGAGTGGCTGGACGGCAGGAAAATCGTGATGCTGGAACCGCGTCGCGTCGCCGCGCGCGCTGCCGCGCATTTCATGGCGCAGCAATTGGACGAGGCTGTCGGCGACACCGTCGGCTATCGCATCCGTTTCGAGAACAAGGTCTCGAAACGCACGCGTGTCGAAGTCGTTACCGAGGGCATCCTCACGCGGATGATCCAGGACGATCCAACCCTCGAAGGCATCGGCGCGTTGCTGTTCGACGAATTCCACGAGCGCCACTTATCCGCCGACCTCGGCCTCGCGCTTGCGCTGGATGTGCAGGCGCAATTGCGTCCAGACCTGCGCATCGTGTTGATGTCGGCGACGCTCGATGGCGAAAGGCTCGCAGCATTTCTTGATGCGCCACGCTTGAGTTCGGAAGGACGCAGCTATCCGGTGACGGTGTCGCACAGCCCCGCGCGTCGTGTCCTTCGACAGGCTCAGGATGATCGGACAGAGCCCTTGGCCGCACACGTGCGGCGTACGCTCGAACACGCACTCGCGCAACACGAAGGCGATGTGCTGGTGTTCCTGCCGGGCCAGCGTGAAATCGCGCAAGTGCAGAAGGCGCTGATGCACTTGAGCCCCTCTCCCATCGGCAGAGGGGTTGGGCTGAGGGAAGCAGGGTGCGATGACATCGTCATCCTGCCAATGCACGGCGAGCTCCCGCTCGAACAACAGACCGCTACGTTGAACCCCGATCCACAAGGCCGCCGCCGTGTCGTGCTCGCAACCAACGTCGCAGAGTCCTCGGTCACCCTGCCCGGCGTGCGCGTGGTGATCGATGCGGGACTCGCGCGCGAGCCGCGCTACGATCCGAACTCAGGGTTTTCGCGGCTCGAAACGGTCGCAATTTCGCAGGCATCGGCCGACCAGCGCGCAGGTCGTGCGGGCCGCGTCGCCGAGGGATTTGCATACCGGCTATGGCCGGAATCGCAACGACTCGAAGCGCAGCGCCGCGCGGAGATTTCGCAGGTCGAACTGTCCGGACTCGCGCTCGAACTCGCCGCATGGGGCGAGGCGAACCTGCGTTTCGTGGACGCGCCGCCAGCTGGCTCGCTCGCTGCGGCACGCGACCTATTGCAGCGGCTCGGCGCCCTAGGTGCAGGATTGGCGATCACGCCGCTCGGCCGCCGCATGCTCGCTCTCGGCACGCATCCGCGCCTGGCGGCGATGCTGCTCGCGCCGCGCGATGCAGGCGAACGTGCGTTGGCTTGCGATCTCGCCGCGCTGGTCGAAGCGCGCGATCCATTGCGCGACCGGAGCGATGCTTTTGCATCGCGTTGGCGCGCACTTGCCGCCTTCAGAGAAGGTCGTCTTTCAGCCGACATGCATCGCGTTGCGCTTGCGGCCATCGACCAGGCTGCGAAGCAGTGGCGCCGCCGCATTCGCGTCGACACATCGCCGTCGGCGAACGCGCCCGCGCATCTTCTCGGCGATTTGCTGCTGCACGCGTTTCCGGATCGCATCGCACGCCAGAGTCCCTCCGATCCGCGCCGTTACCAGCTCGCGAATGGCCGCAGCGCGCGGCTGTTCGACGACACGGCGTTATATGGTGAGCCTTGGATAGTCGCGACCGAATTGCGTCATGACCAGCGCGAAGCGCAGATTCTCCGCGCTGCTCCGCTCGACGAAGCGCGACTCGAACGCGACTTCCCGCAGCGCTTCGTCACCGAGGATCGCGTGTTCTGGGACGCCGACAAGCGCGGCATCGTCGCCGTGCGCGAACGCCGCTTCGATCGCATCGTGCTCGAATCGAAACCGATCACCAGACCCGATCCGTCGCGCTACGCCGACGCGCTGGTCGATGCGGTTCGCCACCTCGGCCTTCCGGCATTGCCGTGGAGCGATGCGCTGTCGCAATGGCGCGAGCGCGTGTGCTGCCTGCGTGCGTGGATGCCCGAACTTGCGCGATCCGATCGCGGCCTGCCCGACCTGTCCGATGCCGCGTTGCTGGCTTCGCTGGACGACTGGCTCAAGCCCGCGCTCGTCGGCAAGACGCGACTCGACGCGCTCGATGAACACGCGTTCGCAGATGCATTGAAGTCGCGCCTGGACTGGAACGTGCGCCAGCAGCTCGACGTGCTTGCGCCGACGCGCATCCGGGTGCCGTCCGGCATGGAACGCGCGATCGTCTATCGCTACGACCACCATGCGGATCGACCAGAGACGCCCGTCCTTGCGGTGAAATTGCAGGAACTGTTCGGCCTCGCCGACACCCCGCGTATCGCCGACGGCCGCATTGCGCTGACCCTGCATTTGCTCTCGCCCGGCGGAAAACCATTGCAGATCACCCAGGACCTGCGCGGCTTCTGGGAACGCACGTATCCGGATGTGAAAAGGGAAATGAAAGGGCGGTATCCGCGACACCCTTGGCCCGATGATCCGTGGACATCGACGGCGACCCATCGGGCGAAGCCGCGCGGTACTTGAAGCTCGCCGGGTGTGAGCGACATCAGCTCGGCATCCATGCCTCGCTGTGTCGCTCCGGCCCTGCGCATTCCATGTTCCGGGCGTTCGATCGAACGCTGCTGTCCACTGGACAGCAGCAAACGTCCGCTCTCACCCTTGGCCCGACGATCCGTGGACGTCGGTTGCGACGCATCGGGCCAAACCTCGCGGGACTTAGTTCTGCCCGGATTCCAGGCAACATCGATTCTGCATCGCTGTCAGCCACATGATCCCTCCCCCGCCAGATTACCGGCGGTCTGCGTCATGTATCCGCCGGTCGCTTCGACACGCCATGCATTCACCTCGCATGGCCGCAGGCGGGCGCGGCTTGCGTTGAACTGCACTGAAGGGCAACAGCCGCACACGCGTTTCGTTCGAGGCACCCGCAGGGAGCGGGTAGCGAAACGTGATCCATCCGATCCATCCATCCGGCGCCGCTCCGCGCTGCTTCTTGCCTTACTGCGCACCATTAAAAGGGAAATCCTCATGAAGCCAATCAATCGCCTGCGCGCCGCGCAGTTGCCGCTGTGCATCCTGTTCGCCATGATCGGTGGCAACGCCATCGCCGGCATCGTCGGTTGCGCGGGCGGCGGAACCACCGCCACAGGAACCAGCGCGGTGGCTTGCGGTAACGGCGATGCCGCCAGCGGGAGCTACAGCAGCGCTGTCGGCGTGCGCAACACTGCATCCGGTTACGCAAGTAGTGCGTTCGGCTTTCAGAGCACCGCGTCTGGCAACAATAGCAGCGCGATCGGGTATCTCAACAGCGCAATCGGCACCAACAGCACCGCGTTTGGCTACAAGAACACTGCCGGCGGCACGCTGGCCTTCAAATACGGCACCGCCACATCAACCGGCGATGTTGCGGTTGGTGCGAACAACCAGGCCGTCGGCACCAACAGCAATGCGATCGGTCGAGGCAATGTGGCGGGCCGAGGGTATACCAGCGGTATCAACAATAAATATGCAAATTTCACATCCAACGACAACGCGATCGGTACCAATAACACCGCCAATGGCGGCGACAGCAGCGCGTTCGGTTACAAGAATACCGCGACCGGAATCAAGGGCAGTGCGTTCGGCTACATCAATACCGCCAGCGGGAGCTACAGCAGCGCTGTGGGCGTGCGCAACACTGCATCCGGTTACGCAAGTAGCGCGTTCGGTTTCCAGAGCACCGCGTCTGGCAACCAGAGCAGCGCGACCGGTTTTCTCAACACTGCATCCGGCTCATACAGTAGCGCGCTGGGCTTCTTCAACCATGCGACGAACAACAACTCTGCTGCGATTGGCGATGGCAATACTGCCTCGGGCCAGGCCAGCAGTGCGTTCGGCGTCGCCAACACCGCTTCGAACAATTCATCCAGTGCCATGGGCTTCACCAACACCGCATCGGGCATCAGTAGCAGCGCGTTCGGCAATACCAACGCCGCGACAGGCGACTTCAGCAATGCGGTTGGTTTGAAGAACACCACGACGGGGTATTTCGCCAATGCGTTCGGCAACGGCAACACGGTCGGCGGTGCGTATAGCAGTGCGTTCGGCTACGGCAACAACGTCAGCGGGCTGGGCAGTACCGCGTTCGGTTACCAGAACATTGTCAGTGGCAACGAGGCGAGCGCAGTGGGTCGGACGAACACGGCGAGCGGCAGCTACAGCAATGCATTTGGTACCAACAATATTGCAGCTGGTGCCAACAGCAGCGCGGT
>JAYTOP010000090.1:0-60682 GCA_043747745.1 Pseudomonadota bacterium | reverse complement strand
CAGCAGCCGGATCAGTTCGGCTCGCTGTGTGCGTTCCCATTTTGCTTGATGGGCCACGATTTTCTGCTTGGTCTCGGCGAAGGAATGATAAAAGCGGGAACGTTCGATTGCTTCCTGTTTATCTTTCGCTTTGCGGAAGGCTTCCGACGCTTCTAACTCTTCCTCTGGCGTGTATTTTTGCGGAATCGTGGTGGATTTTTTCGCCTTGGTCATAGGGTTGACTCCGGTCAGGTGGGCTGTCTTTGGATGTCGCTCCCCACTCTGATGGTGAACAGAATGTTGTGTCAAGTACCGAGCGGGAGAAGCTCGCAATCGCGCACGCCCCGACGTAAGAGAACGCAAGGGACAAGGCCAACAAGAGCCCGGAATCCAGAGCTACCCTGCCTGCGGCCTTCTCCGGTCAAGGGTCGCTCCCGGCCCGTGTCGTCGCCAGCTCCAGCCCGCGCCAGCCTCCCGCTTCCTCCCTTGACCGCGGCCGCCGGCAGGGCGTCGGTTTTCCATGCCGGAATGGCTCATCCCGGCCTGCACACAGGCCCACCCTGGAGATAAAAATGTTCGATGCCGCTGATCTTATTTACGCATACACCCGCGCCTAGGCCTTGGAAGATGGCGTGCTAGTGGCTGTCCCGCAAGACCTCGCAAGACAGGCAGGCTTCAAGTGCCCGATGGCCCTCACGGCGGCAGCGTGGGCGGATTGCGTGGAATGGAGTCCGGAGGACGAATCCCGGCAGAACGCCGGTCAGGATGAAGTGGGCAGGCTCTGGGATGTCTTGTGGATGGCCGGCTGTGCCGCCCGCCGTTCTCTGGAGGGATCGCAGACGGCGTTCACCGTCCTGCGGGTGCCGCATGGAGAGGGCTATACGGCAGAGCCCCAGCGGCTCACGTTGATGATCGGACCTGGAGACGCCGCGGGCCAGGCCGTCGCGACGATCCTGATGGAAGGGGAGGACTAGGAGCGGCCAGCGTGGCAGGTCCGGGTGGCGCAAGAACCGTAGCCCCGGCGGTGCGGCTGGCAACGCTCCGCGTCCTCCTCTGACGTTCCGGCCCGAGGTGCAAGCGGCTCCTGATGCCGAGGCTTTTTCAAGCACGCCACCCAAGGAGCACCCCGATGACCCCCGCCGAAGCACTCCGCGCCGCCACCGATCCGGACGCCGTTCAAGTCTGCCTTGCAGCGTTCCCCGATCCGGAGGAAGTCGGGTGCCGCCAGAAGTTTGATCCGGGCTGTGTGCTCGATGGGATTCCGCAGGGTCTGGATGATCGGTTGGCGAAGCTGGAAGCCCGCAGGAACCTAGTCGCCGACGAGCTGCAGGCCGACCTGGCCCGCTACCTGGACATCCGCAGCCGGAAGCTGGAAGCGCTCAGCGACTACGACATCACGATCTCCTCGACCAACAACCCGCTGGGCGCGCTGCACATGTCCCTCAGCTTGAAGTGCGCCCATATCAGCTACGGCAACTCCAAGCTGCAGGCGCTGGAGCAAGCGATCCTGGACACGCGGGCACGGATGCAGAGCGAGCGCCCCCAACTGGCGCTGTTTTGAGAGGGTCAAAAACAACTGCAACCCCTCCAAAACCCGCCATCGCAGGGAACCGTAGCGGCACCGCAGAGGGATTTGCCGGAATAGGCTCGAACACAGAGCCGTGTAAATCGTTGATTTTGTTGCAGAAAATGGTGGCCGGGGACGGAATCGAACCGCCGACACGGGGATTTTCAATCCCCTGCTCTACCAACTGAGCTACCCGGCCGTGGTCGCGCGGGCAGGGCCGGTGCGACAGCAGCCGTGAATGATAGACGGCATGCGGAACCGGAGCAAGCCGCGGTAGGTGAATTGCGGCTGAGCGTGCGCGATCCGGTGGCATCTCGCGTACTGGATCCGGGCGTATGGTCTCGTTACACGCCTGCTTCGGAGCCGACCATGAACGCTTCCATCGCCACTTCGCGTCATTGGTCCCGGGTCGGCATCGCGTTCGTGTTGTCTTGCGCAGTTGCAGGCTGTGCCACCACGCAGCCCAACGTCGAGGATGCGCGTCGGCTCGCCGAGGTCACGGCGATCGCAGGCCAGTCGGTCCCGTCGTTCCATTACATGAGCATGAGTTCGTTCGAGCCAATCGGGCAGAGCGACCTGCTGGTGTTCACCGGCCCGCGCTCGGCGTGGTTGCTGCATCTCAACGGAACCTGTCGCAATATCGATTTCGATCCGTTCCTCAAACTCACGTCGACGTTCGGCCGGGTGTCGAGCGGTTTCGACAGCGTGATCGCGCGTGACAATCCGATTCCTTGCCGCATCGAACAGATTCGTCCTGTAGATGCGGCCTTGCTCAGGCGTGTCGATCGCGAACGCAAGGCGCAGGGCGTTCCGACGGATGCTAAGCCGGACAAGGCGCCGGCCGGGCCGTCGGCTCAGCCGGCTTCGGGCAGCGGCGGAACGTAACCCGCAGGCTTTTCCGCATCGCCGCCGAACAGGAATTTCTGCATCTCCTCTTCAAGGAATGCGCGGTGTTTCCGGTCGAGCGGCGACAGCCGGTTTTCGTTGATCAGCATCGTCTGGTGCGCGAGCCATGCAGCCCATGCTGGCTTGCCGATTTGCGCATAGACGCGCTGGCCGAGTTCACCGGGCCACGGCACGAAATCCAGACCATCGGTTTCACGTTGTTCCTTCATGCAGAACACGGTGCGCGGCATCAGGGCAATTCC
The DNA here is from genome assembly GCA_043747745.1 of Pseudomonadota bacterium. Lineage (GTDB taxonomy): Bacteria > Pseudomonadota > Gammaproteobacteria > Xanthomonadales > Xanthomonadaceae > SZAS-103. The sequence goes on along the minus strand of JAYTOP010000090.1, from coordinate 57,988 downwards.
TCCAGCAGTTTGCGGACGGGCGCGGGCAGGGCGATCGCGACCAGCTTGTCGGATGGTTGCCAGCGCAGTTCGTCAGTATCGCCGATCGCATCGCGTGCGGTCGCGTCGCGCCAGAGCAACGGATGGATGTACAAGCGGAAATGGCTGAAGGTGTGGCGGATCGAAGGCAATTTCTCGAACGATCCGGTGCGCGCGTGCTGCTGCAGCCAGCGTTGCGCATCGTCGATGCCTTGCGCTTCGGGCAGCGACCACAACGATGCCCACACGCCGACAGGTGGACGCCGCTGCAAGAGCGTGCGGCCATGGCGATCGCGCGCAACCAGCACATACACTTCGCGCTCGGGCAACGCTTTCGACGGCCTCGTTTCGGGAAGCTGCGCGATGGTGCCGTCGCGCAACGCGATGCAGTCGGCGCGCAACGGGCAGGATGGGCAAGCCGGTCTGGTCGGCGTACAGACGGTCGCGCCGAGATCCATCAGCGCCTGCGTGTAGCCGGCGGCGCGCACATCAGGCAGTTGTTCTGCGGCGATGCGCCAGAGTTCCTTCTGCGTCGCGGCGCTGCCGGGCCAGCCGCGCACGCCGCGATGTCGGCACAGCACGCGGCGTACGTTGCCGTCGAGGATTGGATACGCCAGATCGTGCGCGAGCGCGAGGATCGCGCCGGCAGTCGAGCGTCCGATGCCGGGCAGTGCGAGCAGGGCATCGAAGTCGCGCGGCAATGCGCCGCCGTGATCGCGCATGCAGATCTGCGCGGTCTGCTGCAACCGCCGCGCGCGGCTGTAATAGCCGAGCCCGGACCACAGCGCGAGCACGTCGTCGAGCGGTGCTTCGGCAAGTGCAGCGAGGTCGGGCAGCGCCGCGATGAAACGCTGGAAATACGGGGTGACGACCGCGACCTGGGTCTGTTGCAGCAACGTCTCCGACAGCCACACGCGATACGCGCTGCGCGGATGTTGCCAGGGCAGGTCGTGGCGGCCATGGATGTCGAACCACGCCAGCAGGCGCGCGGCCAGGACCGATCCGGACGCAGTGCTCACGACTTCGGCGGGGTCGCTGGCGTCGTCGCGGACTGCACAGGCGCGACGGCGTCATCGCGGATATCCATCCGCACGCCGTGCAACTGCATTCCACCGACGTCGATCTGCGGCGTGCTGAGTGTGGCCTCGATCGGCGGCAGCGGTGTGTCGAATTTCCGCTTGATCCATGCGCGGACATCGGCAATGCGTAACCTTCCCTGCAATGACGTGGCGGCACGCTTCACGTCGAGAACGATCGGCGCGCTCAGGAAGAACGATCCTTGATAATTCGCATCGAACACGATCGGCGCTGCGTTCGATGCCAGTAGGGGCGAAAGTCCGGGCCATGCATCCGGCCAGCGACTGAGTTGCCCATGCAAGCTCGCCTCCAGGACCACTCCGTTGCTCGCTTCGCCCTTGAGCGTGAGTGCAGGTTGTCGCTTGGAATCGCCCAGCGTGAGTTTCAATCGCAGGGTTTGTTGTGCGGTTGCGATCTGGATTGCATTGGTCGCAGTCGGGGTCGGTGCGCCATCGTCGAGAACGATCGAGAACGGCGTGTCGCCGGGTTTTGCGAACGATGTATCGATCGCTGCTGCCCAGTTCGACGGCATGCGCTGGATCGCCCCGGCGAAATCGACCGCGAAGTGGTCGGCGGCGAGCAAGCTGCCATTCGCTGTCAGCGAGGGCAGTTCGCCATCCGACGTGAATGCGATATGCGCGCCATCGATGCGCAGGCCCTGGCCGACACCGGCAGGCGTTGCAGCCATGGTCAGTGCGAATCTGGAGACGATCGCGTCGCGCACGAGATTGCCGCTCGCATCCAGCGTCATGGGTTTGCCGTCGGCTAGCGCTGGCAAAGCGACATCCGCATGCTCGATCCGCCAATGCGTGCCGCGCAGGGTGCCGTCGCTGATCTGCAAACCGCCGGTCAGGCGTGGAAACTTGAATGGTGCATTGCTCGTCGGCATCGTCGCCAGCCAGGTTTGCATGGCGGGCAGGTCGAGGTCGGGCGACTTCAGCACGATGCTGCTGATGTCGGCGCTGCGGCCGCGCAATGTGGACCAGGGCAGCGCGAGTTCGACCTGGCCGCTGCGAAAGAATGGCGCGTTCGCGCCCGGGATTTTCGCGCTCAAGCCCGGAAGCACCAGGCGCGGTTCCGGACGCAACGCATAGCTGCCGGGTCCGGTGGTACGCAATTGGAGGTGCAACGCGCTGCCGGCCCGGGCAAGGATCAATGCGGTTAACCGCGCGGGCTGCAGGTAGTGCAAGACCACGACGATGCCGACGATCGACAATGCGGCGATCGTCCCCAATACACGCGGCCAGCGTCGACGCCGCCTCGTGGTTGGTTGCGCTTCGATACCGCGTGCTCTCACTCGCTGCCCAGCGACTCGGGGAGTAGCGCGTCTACGAAGGCTTCGGGATCGAACGTGCGCAGATCTTCGAGGCGTTCGCCAAGCCCGACGAAGCGGATCGGGATACCGAACTCACGTGCGAGCGCGAACAGCACTCCGCCGCGCGCCGTTCCGTCGAGTTTGGTCACGACCAGCCCGGTGACGTTCGCGATCGCATGGAACTGGCGCAGTTGCGAGATCGCGTTCTGGCCGGTGGTGCCATCGATCACCATCAGCACTTCATGCGGTGCCGCCGGGTCGATGCGGCCGAGCACGCGGCCGATCTTGCCGAGTTCGTTCATCAGGCCAGACTGCGTATGCAGGCGGCCGGCGGTGTCGGCGATCAGCACGTCAATGCCGCGCGACTTCGCGGCCTGCAGCGCATCGAACGCGACCGACGCAGCATCCGAGCCGCTGCCTTGCGCGATCACCGGCACGTTGTTGCGTTCGCCCCAGATCTTCAGTTGTTCGACGGCGGCAGCACGGAAGGTATCGCCAGCGGCGAGCATCAGGCTGTAGCCATCCTGCTGGAAGCTTCTGGCCAACTTTCCAATCGTCGTGGTCTTGCCGACGCCGTTGACGCCGACGGTCAGGATCACGAATGGTTTGGCGGTGCGATCGATCACCAGCGGCACCGCGCTCGGTCGCAGCAGCGCGATGAGTTCAGCGCGCAACGCCGCGAGCAATGCGCGACCATCGGCGAACTCGCGCTTGTGCATGCGCTTGCGCAGTGTTGCGCTGAGCTCGCCGCTCGCGGTGACGCCGACATCGGCGCCGATCAGCGCGGTCTCGATCTCGTCGAGCAGGGCATCGTCGAGGATCGGATTGGCGCCGAGCAGTTCCATGACATCGCGCCCGAAGACGCTTTTGCGCAATTTCTCGCGCCAGCCGAACTTGCCGGGCGCAGCCGGAGGCGCATGCCCGCTTGCGCCGAGATCGTCGAGCGATGGCATTGCTTCCGCTGCTTGCGGTGCGGGTGCGTTGCGCGCTTGCCCGGGGTCCGCTGGCGCGGGATCGGCGGGTTTTTTCTTCCAGAAACTGAACATGGGCCACGAATGCGAGAGAATCGCGGCATGTTAGCACCCGCGCCCAAAGCCGATCCTGTACGCCAAGCCATGTCGAGGCTGCGATGACCCGTACCCCGCCGGGTGTCGTGCGCATCATCGGTGGCCGCTGGAGGGGCTCGAAATTGCCGGTAGCCGATGCCGCAGGCCTGCGCCCGACGTCCGACCGCGTTCGCGAGACCCTGTTCAACTGGTTGCAACCCGAGCTGGCCGGCGCGACGGTACTGGATCTGTTTGCTGGCACTGGTGCGCTGGGGTTGGAGGCGGCCTCGCGCGGTGCTGGCAAGGTCGTGTTGGTCGAACGCGATCCGGCGCTGGCCGCAAACCTGCGTGCGAGTGCTGCACGGCTGGCTGGAGTCGACGCGCAAGATGCAGTGGAGGTTGTCTGCGCCGATGCGCTGCACTGGCTGGCCGCTGCGCCAAAGCCACAGTTCGACATCGTGTTTGTCGACCCGCCGTTTGCGGCCGCCCTGTGGCAGCGGGCATTGACGGCGCTGACGCCATGGCTGGCCGACGCTGCCCTGCTGTATCTGGAGGCGCCGCGCAGCGCACTGCCGATGGTTCCGGACGGCTGCGTTGTGCATCGCGAAGGGAGCACCCGCGATGTGCGCTACGCGCTGTACCGGCGCGGCGCTGCTACAATTGCACCACTACCAGCCGAGCAGGATCAAGCCCGCGCATGACCACGGCCAATAATCGCCTTGCGGTCTATCCAGGCACGTTCGATCCCATTACCAACGGCCACGTCGATCTCGTCGGCCGCGCAGCCCCGCTATTCGAGAGGATCATCGTCGGCATTGCTGAAAGTCCAGGCAAAAGTCCGGTTTTCTCGGTGGAAGAGCGTGTCGAGATGGCGCGCATGGCGCTGGCCGGTTATGCCAACGTCGAAGTGCAGGGTTTCGATTCGCTACTCGCGCATTTCGTGCGCGACCTCGGTGCCGGAGTCTTGCTGCGCGGGTTGCGTGCGGTGTCGGATTTCGAATACGAATTCCAGCTCGCGAGCATGAATCGGCATTTGATTCCCGAAGTCGAAACCCTGTTCCTCACCCCGTCGGAGCAATACAGCTTTCTCTCGTCGTCGCTGGTCCGTGAAATCGGGCGGCTGGGCGGCGACGTGACCGGCTTTGTACATCCGGCGGTGCAGGCTGCGTTGCATTCGCGATGGAAGCGCGGGTGAATTGGTTCCGTGATCGCCACTCAAACAAATAGGGGACTTGCCATGAAGCGTATCCGTCTGGTTTCGATCGTCGCAGCACTCGCGGTATTGTTGCTGTTCACAGGATGCAAGAAGGAAGAGGCAGCGGCTGTCGTTGCCGCTCCGCTCAACTCACCGGCCAGTATGACCGACGACAATGGCTGGAAGGCGTACTTCCAGGACGTCATCGGCCGCAACAGCCAGGGCGTCACCGACCGCAGCATCGCCTACTATCTGCCTGCTCCCGGCGGTGCCGAGTACGAGGGCAAATACGGTCGCCAGATGGATGGCGTGAAGGATGTCGTCGCGCGCGGCGTCCTGCCCGGCAACCTGATGGCTTTCATGTCGCCGGATTCGACAAAAATGGCCGATCTGATCGTGGAGGCATTCAAGGGCGCATCCGCTGGCAGCATGAAGGGCGTGATTGTCCTGTTCGTGGGCAAGGCTGCCGACAACGATCGCGTGAAGGCGGCAGTCGCGCCGACTGCTGCGACCTACCGCTTCGTCGAGGCGAAATGACCGAACCCTCGGTGTTTGCGCGGGCTGCCGTCGACGGCGGTCCGTAACGACAAGTTCACTCCCGGCAAAGGCTAGGCCGGTACGCTGCATCATGAATGATCCTTCGCAGCGATAAACCATGGCTTTGCTGATCAACGACCTGTGCGTGAACTGCGATGTCTGCGCGCCGGTGTGCCCGAACACCGCGATCACGCAGGGCGAGACGATCTACGAGATCGCGCCGTCGCGTTGCACCGAATGCGTCGGCCATTACGACGAGCCGCAATGCGTCGAGGTGTGTCCGGTCGAATGCATCTTCGTCGATCCGGAACATGTCGAATCGCGCGAGGAATTGCTGGATAAACTCGAACGACTGCAACAGGAATCCGCATGAAACCATTGGGTCGTCCAGTTTCCTGCGTGCTCGCTGCATTGCTGGCATGCGCCGCCGCGGCCGCCACGCCTGCTTCGAGTGCGGTTGCAACAGCGCAAGCGGCGCATTCGTCGACCATCGCCGCTCGTCCCTCCGGCGCGGCCATCGCCAGCGCGCATTACCTCGCCACGGAAGCTGGCAAAAAAATTCTCGCCGAAGGCGGCAATGCATTTGACGCGGCGATCGCCGTCGGCTCGACGCTGGGCGTGGTCGAGCCTGAAAGTTCGGGCATCGGCGGCGGCGATTTCTTCCTGTTGCACGTCGCGAAAACCGGCAAGGACATCTTCATCGACGCGCGTGAAACCGCGCCGGCTGCGGTGACGGCTGTGGAATATCTCGGCAAGGACGGCAAGCTCGACCACGACAAGGCGCTCAACGGTGCGCTCGCCGCGGGCATCCCGGGTGCGCCGGCCGGCTGGGCGTATCTCGCGCAGCACTATGGGCGCCTGCCGCTGAAGGCATCGCTCGCGCCTGCGATCAGGATCGCGCGCGATGGCTTCCCGGTGTATCCGCGCATGCTGTCCGAATACGCCGAGCAGCGCGACGTCATGCATCGCTGGTCGGCGACGACCGCGATCTTCGAACCGCAGGGGCATCCGTTCGCCAACGGCGACACGCTGCGTCAGCGCGATCTTGCCGCCACGATGCAGGTACTCGCCGACAAGGGCTTCGATGGTTTCTATCGTGGCAAGGTCGCTAAAAAAATCGTCGCCGCGATCAATGCCGCTGGCGGAAACTGGACTGCGGATGATCTGGCAAATTACCAGGTCAAGCTGCGCGAACCGCTGCGCTTCAAATATCGAGACTGGGAGATCGTGACTGCGCCTCCGCCTTCGTCCGGCGGCGTCGCGCTCGTGGAGATGCTGCAGATCCTGTCGGCCTGGGATTTGCCGAAACTCGATCCGGCCACGCGCGTGCACCTGATCGTCGAGGCGATGCGGCGTGCATATCGCGACCGCACGTATTTCCTTGGCGATCCGGATTTCGTCAAGGACATGCCGATCGCGCGCCTGATGAGCCAGGACTACGCCGATAGCCTGCGTGCGGGCATCTCGATGGACAAGGCCACGCCGAGTTCGTCGCTGACCGGTGCGCCGCCACCATCGGTCGGCGCGCACACGACCCATTTCTCGATCATCGATCGCGAAGGCAACTACGCGTCGGTGACGATGACGACGAACACGGCCTACGGTTCGGGCCTGGTCGCAGCGGGTACCGGCGTGCTGATGAACAGCGAGATGGACGATTTCGCGCTGCAGGCCGGTACGCCGAATGCGTACGGCGTGACCGGCTACGACGCGAACAGCGTCAAACCCGGCAAACGCCCGCTGTCGTCGATGACGCCGACGTTCATGCTCGGCCGCAATCGCGTGATCGTGCTCGGCACGCCGGGCGGCAGCAGGATCATCACGATGGTGCTGCTCGGCATCCTCGGATTCGACGAAGGTTTGACGCCGCAACAAGTCGTCGCGTTGCCGCGCTTCCATCACCAATACTTGCCCGACAAGATTTCGCTCGAACCCGGCGCATTGTCGCCGTACGTCGTGTCGAAGCTCGAAGCGATGGGACACACCGTGACTGGCGAAGACAGCACGTGGGGCCGTATGCAGGCGGTGGAGTGGGATCGCGAGCGCAACACGCTCAGCGGCGGGACCGATCCGCGTAATCCTGTCGGGAAAGCGGAAGTAACATTGCAGGAAGCGAAGCGATGAAACTCTGGTCGATACTTGGAAATTCGCAACGATTGGACGGTGGCGCGATGTTCGGCAACGTGCCGCGCGCGATGTGGTCGAAGTGGATCGCGCCCGACGACCAGCACCGCATTCCACTTGCCTGCCGCGCCTTGCTCGCGAAAGCCGTCGATGGCAAGACCGTGTTGTTCGAGACCGGCATCGGCGCGTTCTTCGATCCGAAATCGCGCGAGCGCTACGGCGTCGTCGAGGATCGGCATGTGCTGCTCGAATCGCTCGCGACTGCTGGATTCGCGCCCGAGGACATCGATGCGGTCGTACTCAGTCATCTGCACTTCGACCACGCCGGCGGATTGCTCGCTGCGTGGCGCGAAGGCGTAGCGCCTTCGCTGCTGTTCCCGAACGCGCGTTACTTCGTCGGCGAGGACGCATGGGAGCGCGCGACGCATCCGCATGCGCGCGACCGCGCATCGTTCATTCCCGAACTCGCGGGCCTGCTCGAAGCCAGCGGCCGACTCGAGATCGTCAGCGGCGACAGCCATCCGTACTTCGGCGAAACCGTCCGCTTCCACCACAGCGAAGGCCATACGCCGGGCCTGTTGCTGGCCGAACTTCGCGGGCACGACGACCATGGCGGCGTGGTGTTCTGCGCCGACCTGATCCCGGGCAGGCCGTGGGTGCATTTGCCGGTGACGATGGGGTACGACCGCTACCCCGAGTTGCTGATCGAGGAGAAGCGCGACTTCCTCGCCGACAAGCTCGCGCGCGGCGTGCGCCTGTTCTTCACCCACGATGTCGATTGCGCGCTCGCGCGCGTTACCCGCAACGACAAGGGCCGCTTCGGCACCGACCACGAAGTCGCCGAACTGCACGCGCGGGCTTTGGTCGCATGAAGGCATTGCTGCTCGCGTCGATGATGTCCGTATCGTTGTGCGCGCACGCGCAGGCAACTGCGCCCGCCGCGTCGCCACCAGTTGCATCGACAGCGCCGCCCATGGCGGAAGTACATCCGCAAGGCCAGATCGCATCCGCAGCCGCAGTCACTGACCCCATTTTCCATGTGCGCGCCAAGGTGCTTGGACTCGAACGCGGCGTCGAGATGCTGCAATGGCGCAAGGTCGATGTTCCTGCGCCGCCGCACTTCGAACAGGCGTGGACAGCCGAGCGCATCGATTCCTCTGCTTTCGATGCCGTGCACAGAAACACGGGCGATTTGCCGTTCAACGGCGAACGCTGGTGGACGACCGATCCGAAGCTCGATGACCATCCGGTGTCCGCAGATGTGCTTGGCGCACTCGATGCGTGGACTCCGCTGAAACCCGACCTGTTGCAGTTGCCGACCAATCTCGCTGTCAGCTTCCAGCCCGACGGCGATTGGCTTTCGACATCGCAGGATCCTGCGCATCCTGCCATCGGCGATGTGCGTGTGCGCTGGCGCGCGATCGAACATGCGTCCGCGCCGAATGGGGCCGTGCTGATCGCCGGGCGCTGGGAGCTGCCTGCGGCGACTTCGACTGTCGCGACGAATGCCGTGCCGATATCCGCAGCGGCGTCTTCGCAACCGTCATCCACTGCGTCAACTAACGGGATGCGTGTTTGGCTGCAACGCATGTTCGGCGATCACGTCGCATGGTTGATCGTGGCCGGACTTGCGTTCGCCGTCGCCCTGCTGATCCGGAAGCGACGTCGCTGAACGAACTAAATCGTGCAGCGATGTGCTGCGTTCAGAGATATGCGGTCGAGTGAAATGAAACCGGCGTGCCCTGATGGACACGCCGCTCGATCGCGAGCGCTGAACCGCAGTTCGGCTCACTTCTTCTTCAGACAGCTGCTCATGAAGGTCTTGCGCGCGACGCCAGCGAGCTTCTGCTTGGCGGCGTCGGCATTGCAGGATTTCATGCGGTCTTGCTGGCTCATCTGGGCTGCGCTGGCGGGCTTGGCACCTGCGGCGGCGGGAGTAGCGGCTGGGGCGGGTGCAGCCGCAGCGGCGGCCGAAGTTGCTTTCGCAGAACCGCCCTTCATGCAATTGCTGACGGAGGTTTTGTAATCCGCGCCCTTCTTGCCCTTGTTGGCAGTGGCGCAGTCGCCCATCTTCTGCTGCTGCGCGGTTTTCGTCTTGACTGGCGCGGCGGCAGGAGTCGTCGCAGTGGCAACTGCGGGTTTGGCAACGGGAGCAGCAGTTGGCGCGGCCGCATTGGCGGCACCGAATGCGAGCAGGGCAGCGACGGACAGAGCGATGATGCTGGACTTCATGGCGACACCTCGTTGCAGTGGGTCGGATGGCCGACGGGACGTTACGCAGCGGATGCTACGCAGGGCCATTCGCCGCAAGGTATTCCGCGAGGTGAAATTTTCTTCATGTTGAGTGTCGTGCTGCGGGATGGTCCATCCGCGTGGTTGGCGCGACAATGCGGTTACGCATCCAGTCGGGAAGTACCCATGTACACACTCTATTACTCGCCCGGAACAGCCAGCATGGTCGTGCACCTGGCACTGCTCGAAATCGGCGCTCCGCATCGGCTTGAACGCGTGGATTTCAGCGCGAACGCGCACCGCGATCCGGACTATCTCAAGCTCAATCCGCAGGGTGTCGTGCCAACTCTGTTGATCGACGGCAAGCCGGTCACCGAATCCGCGGCGCTGCTGATGCTGCTCGCCGAACGGCATCCCGAAGCGCGGCTCGCGCCTGCCGTGGGAAGCCCCGAACGCGATGCCTGGTATCAGTGGATCGTGTATCTGAGCAACACGCTGGCTTCGACGTATCGATTCTGGTTCTATCCGCCGGATCTGGGTTTCGATGAACATCCAGCGGAAGTGCGAGCGGCGCTCCAGCGCAAGATCGAAAGCGTCTGGGATCGCCTCGAAGCGCATCTGTCCATGAATGGGCCGTATCTGCTGGGGGAGTTTTCCGGCGCCGACCTGTTGCTGACGATGCTGATGCGCTGGTCGCGCAACATGCCGCGCCCCGCGACCGAATGGCCATCGCTCAAGGTGCTGGCCGACCTTGTCCGTGCGCGGGAAAGCTGGAAGAAATTGTATGCGGTCGAAGGGCTCACCGAATGGTGATTGGCACATCATCGAGCTGGGCGATCCTGCCTTTGTGCGGGCTCCTGTAACTCAATGCTCTGCGTATGGATCGGGCAATCCAAGTCCAGCCAGGATCGCGCGCTCGATCGCCTCCATCGCCTCGGCGTCGCGCTCGTCGTCGTGGTCGAAGCCGAGCAGATGCAGTGCGCCATGGACGGTGAGGTGGGCGTAGTGGGTATTGAGCGGCTTGCGCTGTTCGCGCGCTTCGCGTGCGATGACCGGCGCGCACAAGACGATGTCGCCGAGCAGCGGCAGCTTCACGCCCTTGGGCAGTTCGGCGGGGAAGCTCAGCACATTGGTCGCGTGCGGCTTGCCGCGATAGTGCTGGTTGAGTGCGCGGCCTTCGCGTTCGTCCACCAGCCGCAGCGCGAGATCGGCGCGCAGGATGCGTCCCTGCAGCGCCGCCGCGACCCAGCGCCGGAAGCTTACTGCCGACGGCAAGCCCTTGCGCGGCAACCCATAGCCGACCGCGACATCGAGCTGGATCGGGCCGCGTGTCATGCAGGTTGTACCTTGCAATGTGCGATGCGCATGGATGTCACTCCGTGGAAACGTCGGCTGCCGTCCGGCCGTCACCGTCGCGTGCATCGTAGGCCTGCACGATCCGCTGCACCAGCGGATGCCGCACGACGTCGCGCGCGGTGAAGAACGTGAAGGAAATGCCCTCGATTCCGCGCAGCACTTCGACCGCATCGCGCAGGCCGGACTTCTGGCTCTTCGGCAGGTCGATCTGGGTCAGGTCGCCGGTGATCACAGCTGTCGAACCAAACCCTATCCGGGTCAGGAACATCTTCATCTGTTCGATACTGGTGTTCTGCGCCTCGTCGAGGATCACGAATGCGTCGTTGAGCGTGCGCCCGCGCATGTAGGCGAGCGGCGCGATCTCGATCACGTTGTGTTCGAGCAACTTGACGACCTTGTCGACGCCGAGCATTTCGTACAGCGCGTCGTACAGCGGTCGCAGGTAGGGATCGACTTTCTGACTCAGGTCGCCGGGCAGGAAGCCGAGCTTCTCGCCGGCTTCGACCGCCGGGCGCACCAGCACCAGGCGTTGCACGAGGCCCGCGTTCAGCGCTTCCACAGCGCTCGCGACGCCGAGGAAGGTCTTGCCCGTTCCGGCCGGCCCGATGCCGAAATTGACGTCGTGGATCGCGATCGCATGCAGGTATTTCGCCTGGTTCGCGCCGCGCCCGCGCACGCTGCCGCGCTTGACCCGGATCACCACTTCCTGCGGCTCGATCGGGTCGGGCGCAGGGGCGCGAGGCGCAGCCTGATCCATTTCATTCGCGATATCGGACAGCAGCAGATGAAGTTCACGCGAGTCGAGTGGTTGCTCGTCGAGCGCGGCGTACAGTTTCTTGAGAAAGCGCTCGGTGCGCGTCGCCATCGGCGCGGGACCAGTGACGCGGAACACGTTGCCGCGATTGGCGATCTCCACGCCGAGACGCAGTTCGATCTGCCGCAAGTGCTCGTCGAATGGCCCGCACAGGTTGGCGAGGCGTTGAACGTCGTCGGGTTCGAGGAGGAAATCGCGCTGGTTGCTCATGCGGCAAGGGTAGCGCGGCAGGGCGTCGTGGTCATCTGCAGGTCGCTCGGAGGCGCTCCGACCTGAGACGCTATCCGGCACGAAGTGGGTTGCTGCGTGCACGCGTACGGAGGGATTCGATGAAACGCATTGCATGGATGGCTGGAGTCGTGACGGCAACGCTGATGCTGGCATCCTGCGTGCAGAAGACGCCGCAGGCGCTCGGCACGCTGGAATGGGATCGCATCACCTTGCCAGCACTAGTGTCCGAACGCATAGCCGAAGTTTCCGTACATGAAGGGCAGATGGTTGCGGCCAACGCGACAGTGCTGGTGCTCGAAACATCGCGCATGCCGCGGTCGCATCCGCGCAGGCGCAGATCGATTCGATCGCGGTAGACCTGTAGCGCATCCGCATCAGCGCGCCGCTCGCGATCCTGCTCGTCGGCGATGCGCCGTATGCGCGCGTGTACGTGCCTGAGCCGCTGCGCGCCGGCGTGCGCGTCGGCGAGTCGGCGCGGGTTTACGTCGCCGATAGCAAGACAGCAGTCGCAGGCCGCGTGCGCATGATCCGCAGCGAGCCGAGTTTCACGCCGTACTACGCTTTGAACGGCGACGACGTGCCGCGGATGTCGTACATCGCCGAAATCGAACTCGGCAAGGATGCCGCGAACCTGCCGGCGGGATTGCCGGTGCGTGTCGAGTTCGCGGCTGGCGCGACGAAGTGAATGCAGCCGCGCCAGCGGTCGGCGACGACGCGCACGCTGCGCATGCGGATGGCATCGCGATCCACGCGCGTGGCTTGACCAAGCGCTTCGGCGATCTGGTTGCGGTGGATCGCGTCGATCTCGACGTGCCGCGCCGGCAGGTTTACGGATTCCTCGGCCCGAACGGATCGGGCAAGTCCACGACCATCCGCTTGCCATGCGGACTGCTGACGCCGAGCGCTGGCGATATCGAAGTGCTCGGTCTGCGCATCCCGGAGCAAGCCGAAACCCTGCGTCGGCACATCGGCTACATGACGCAGAAGTTCTCGCTGTTCGACGACCTGACGGTGCGCGAGAATCTCGAATTCCTCGCCGCGATCCAGGGCGTGCCGAAAGCGCGCACGAACAACCGCATCGAGGAATTGATCGAGCAGTACCGCTTCAAGGATCGCCAGAAGCAACTCGCAGGCTCATTGAGCGGCGGCCAGAAGCAGCGCCTCGCGCTTGCGTGCGCGGTCATCCACGAACCGGAATTGCTGTTTCTGGACGAGCCGACCAGCGCGGTCGATCCGGAATCGCGCCGCGACTTCTGGGAAAAACTCTTCGAACTTGCGGACATCGGCACGACGATTCTTGTTTCATCGCACCTGATGGACGAGGCCGAACTCTGCCACGCGCTGGCGATCCTCGACCACGGCGTGATGGACGCGAACGGCACGCCAGGCGAGTTGACCAGCAAACTCGAAGGACGCACCTTGCTGGTCGAAGCGGCCGATCCGCGCGGCGTGCAGCGCACGCTGGTCGCGGTTCCCGGCGTACTCGGCGTCGCCCACGTCGGCACCGCGTTGCGCGTGCTGATCGCCGCGGACGATGCGGCAGCGGACCATGCGGCTGCCACGCGGCAACGCATCGACGATGTGCTTGCAAAGGCCGGACAGAAGGCCGATGTCGCCGTGACTCCGCCGAATCTTGAAGACGTGTTCGTCGCCGCGACGCACCGGGACGATGCCAAGGTCACGGAGCGCGCGGAATGAAGCTGCGCCGCCTGTAGGCGATCGTCGTGAAGGAATTGCGCCAGTTGCGGCGCGACCGCATGACGGCGGCGATGATCATAGGCATCCCGGTGATCCAGCTCACCCTGTTCGGCTATGCGATCAATACCAATGTGCGCGGATTGCACGCGGGCATCGCCGACCAGGCCAACACGGCCGGATCGCGCGCGCTGGTCATGGACATGCTCGCGACCGACGTGGTTGAGCCGGTCGCGAAGGTCGATACGCCGCAGTAGCTCATGGAGATGATCCGTCGCGGCAGGATCAGCGTCGGCATCGCGATCCCGCCGGATTTCGAGCGCCGCCGCTACGAAGGACGCGAGGCGGTGCAGATCCTCGTCGATGGCAGTGATACCGCCGTGCAAAGCGCAGTCATCCAGCTCGCGCAGGTGCCGGTCAACGGTGCAGCGCCGGTTCCGATCAACAGCGCATCGCGCGTGCCAGCGACCAGCACGCCGCAGACGGGCCAGGTCAGCGTCGTCAGTTTCTACAATCCCGAGCGGCGTTCGGCGGTCAACATCGTGCCGGGCTTGATCGGCGTGATCCTGACCATGACGATGGTGCTGTTCACCGCCATCGCGATCGTGCGCGAACGCGAGCGCAGCAACATGGAACTGCTGATCGCGACGCCGCTGACCAGCGCCGAACTCATGATCGGCAAGGTGCTGCCGTACATCGCGATCGGCTTCATCCAGACCAGCGTCGTGCTCGCGCTCGGCACCTTCCTGTTCAAGGTGCCGATCCACGGCAGCCTGTTCGATGTCTATCTTGCTGCGGGCCTGTTGATCTTCGCGAACCTCGCGCTCGGACTGCTGATCTCGACGCGTGCGCAGTCGCAGTTCCAGGCGATGCAGATGTCGTTCTTCGTATTCCTGCCGTCGATCCTGCTGTCGGGTTTCATGTTCCCGTTCGCGGGCATGCCAAAGGTCGTGCAGTACCTCGCCGAGATCCTGCCACTCACCCATTTCCTGCGCCTGATCCGCGGCGTGATGCTGCGCGGTGGCAGCCTGTGGGAGCTATGGCCGGACGTGCTGGCCTTGGTCGCGTTCATCCTGGTGATGATGACGCTGGCGATCCTGCGATTCCGCAAGCGGCTGGATTGATCGCTGTCGTAATCCGGGGTTCTCGATTCGCGCTGGTCAACGTGCGGATTCAACAGGCCCCGGATTGCGCTGCGCTGCATCCGGGCTACTTCCATCCACGCTTGTCGTATTACGCTAAACATAATACGATGGCCGCATGATACGGAGCTTCCGCTGCAAGGACACGCAGGCGCTGTACGAAGGCGGCGATCCGCGTCGGTTCCGCGCCATCAAGGACGTGGCGATTCGCAAGCTGTCGCAACTCGATGCCGCGCATACGCTGGAGTTCCTGCGCTCGCCGCCGGGCAACCAACTGGAGGCGCTCAGGCACGATCGCGTCGGGCAACACAGCATCCGCATCAACCGGCAATGGCGTTTATGTTTCGCTTGGACGGAAGCCGGCCCCGAACACGTGGAAATCGTCGACTACCACTGAGAACCGACATGAAGACGCCTATCAACCGCATGCGCCCCGTCCATCCCGGTGAAATCCTCCGTGAGGATTTCCTCAAGCCGCTAGGCATGAGCGCCCACGCTCTGGCTACCGCATTGAGAGTGCCGGCCACGCGCATCCACGAGATCGTCAACGAACGCCGCGGCGTCAGCGCCGACACCGCCGAGCGCCTGGCCCGCTATTTCGGCGGCGACGCCGTGTCGTGGCTGAACCTGCAGTCCACGTACGACCTCAAGACACTGCCCACACGCGCGGAAATCGTGCGCCGGGTCGAGCCGCGGGCAGCTTGAAGGTCGACCCTGTCGCATCCGCGGCGTGACGCTGCGCGGCGGTAGCCTGTGGGAGCTATGGCCGGATGTGCTGGCCTTGCCGGCGTTCACGCTGGTGATGAGGACGCTGGCGATCTGGCGGTTTTGAAAGCGGTTGGATTGATCCTCAATCCATCCTGCGGCTACTTCGCTGGTTTAGCTGGAAGTTTCGACCGGCAATCCGAGCTATGGCCGCAATCAATCTCTATCGTTTGATGATCGATCAACATCCCCGCGCAGGTGCCTGTCTGAGAGGCATAGTCGTACAGCATATGAAGTCTAACTCCATTGGCGCCTTGCATATCAGCATCGATCTGACATCCACGATCTCCACAAGCAATTTTCTTACTGACGACTTGAGTGCCATTTCCAATTGATAGCGCACTCAATCCGCCAGCATTTTTTTCGTTCACAAAGACTCTGTTCACCAAAGCTGCCAGAAATTTTTGGGAGAAGAACTGGGCAACTTTGTTAGGCGATTTCTGGTTTGCATCCGCGTAGTCGGCAAATCGCCGACCCACTTCCTCCGCACAGTTTGCAAACTTCTCATCGTTCGCGATAGCACGTTCGTTGAATACAGTCATGGCCAAAAGAATCGCCACAGAAAAGCAAACACGCTGTTGAATACTGACAAACATTTTCTGGCTCCAGTGATCTATCAAGTTACCGGCATGGTCTCGCGAGAAACCCTCGATTGGGTTGGCGCCGTCCAAGCCATCTCAAGCAGGCTGCTGAAATAATGGTTGACATGCCCAATTGATGCTTTTGGAGCGCGTGCAACTCATTGATTGTTCGTCGCGAGCCCGACAGAATTAGTGAGCTTTTACCCAAATTCCAAGCATCAAACCAGTATTTCAGCAGCCTGCTAGGCCGGGCGTTTATCCGCGCGATCTCTGCTTCAACGCAGCTCGCGTCAAATCCGTACCCTCCCACGCAGCGTATTGCTCATCACTTCCGTGATCTGCACGTCAACGAACTGTCCGATCAGCCGCGCGTCGCCCGCGAAATTCACGTAGCGCATGTTCTCGGTGCGGCCCTTGAGTTCGTTCTTGTCCCTCTTCGACGGGCCTTCGACGAGGACCGATTGCACGCTGCCGACCATAGCTTCGGAAATCCTGCGCGCGTTCGCGGTGATCGTGGATTGCAGGCGTTCGAGGCGGGCGTGTTTTTCGGCCTGCGGCGTCTCGTCGGGCAGGTTCGCGGCGGGCGTGCCGGGGCGCGTGGAGTAGATGAAGGAATACGACTGGTCGAAGCCGACGTCTTGGATCAACTTCATGGTCTGCTCGAAATCGGCGTCGGTCTCGCCGGGGAAGCCGACGATGAAATCCGAACTGATGCAGATGCCGGGCACGGACTGGCGCAGGCGGCGCAGCTTGGCCTTGTATTCGAGTGCGGTGTGGTTGCGTTTCATCGCGGTGAGGATGCGGTCGGAACCCGACTGCACGGGCAGGTGCAGAAACGCCGCGAGCTGCGGCACGTCGCGGTGGGCGGCGATCAGGGCGTCGCCGAATTCCAGCGGATGCGAGGTCGTGTAGCGGATGCGACCGATGCCTTCGATCTGCGCGATCGCCCGGATCAGCAGCGCAAGATCAGCCAGCTCAGTCGACTCGAACATCGGCCCGCGATACGCGTTGACGTTCTGGCCAAGTAGGTTGACCTCGCGCACGCCTTGCGCGGCGAGCTGCGCGACCTCTGCAAGTACATCATCAAATGGTCGGCTGACTTCCTCGCCGCGCGTGTACGGCACCACGCAGAACGAGCAGTACTTCGAGCAGCCTTCCATGATCGACACGAACGCGGTCGGGCCTTCTGCGCGTGGCTCCGGCAGGCGGTCGAACTTCTCGACTTCGGGGAAACTGATGTCCACCTGCGGTTTGCCGCTGCCGCGGCGCGCATCGATCATCGCGGGCAGGCGGTGCAGGGTCTGCGGGCCGAACACGAGGTCGACGTAAGGCG
The DNA here is from genome assembly GCA_043747745.1 of Pseudomonadota bacterium. Lineage (GTDB taxonomy): Bacteria > Pseudomonadota > Gammaproteobacteria > Xanthomonadales > Xanthomonadaceae > SZAS-103. The sequence continues at coordinate 40,527 of JAYTOP010000090.1, read as the reverse complement.
CGCGGGCGAGGATCGCCGCGCCTTCCTGCGAGGCGACGCAGCCGCCGACGCCAATGATGATGTCCGGGTTCGCCAGCTTGAGTTTCTTCCAGCGGCCGAGGTGCGAGAACACTTTTTCCTGAGCGCGCTCGCGGATCGAGCAGGTGTTGACCAGGATCACGTCGGCCAGGGCCACGTCGTCGGTCAGTTCCAGGCCGTGTTCGGCCGCCAGCACGTCGGCCATCTTGGCCGAGTCGTACACGTTCATCTGGCAACCGTGGGTGGTGATGTGGAGCTTGCCGGCCATGGGGATGCATCTTGGAGGCGAAGCGACTATTGTAGCCTGAGGGAAGCCGCGCCAAGCCCATGATTTCCAAGGGGGACAGCGCGAGGTGGGTCATGGCGCACGGATGCCGGACAACAAGACTCCAGGGTGCGGGCAGACGATGTTCTGATGGGAGCGGGGCCGATGATCCGACGCGACCGAGCATTGTGGGCAACGATCCTGGCGCTGTGGTTGAGCGCCCCGGCGGCTGCGGGGACGTTGTACCGCTGCGTCGGCGGTGCTGACCAAGCGACGAATTATTCCAGCAGGCCGGTCCCGGGCATGACCTGCAAGGCGATCAGCTACGCGGGCGGTGCGACGCACGGGCGTTCCCCGGTGGCATTCGGATCGGGTTCGGCTGGGTCGGGTTCAACTGGAGCAGGTTCGATACGATCGGGTTCGATAGGATCGGGTTCGATAGGATCAGGTTCGACGGGATCAGGTTCAACTGGATCGGGTCAGGTCGGAGCCACTGCGGCGCCGAATGGATTCGCCACCAGCGTGGCTGCGCCGCCGCCAGCTGTCGCCAATTCCGCACTCGCAGCCTCAGTCGCGATCCCGACCGCAGTCGGCGCGTCGGCCATCGCAAAGGTCGGGGCTGGGCCAGCCCATGCGGGTGCAGGCGCGTCAGGCGGCACGCCGCATGTCGTGTTCCGCAGCTCGGATGCATCCGAGGCGCTCATTGCGCCGACGATCCCCGCTGGCACCCAAGCCAGGGTGACCCGTGGTGCGATGTACAAATACACTCGCGACGGGGTCAATACCTACACCAATGTGCCTCCGCCAGGCAGTGTTGGCGCGAAAGTCCTGTTCAGCTACATCGAAACCTGCTTCGCCTGCAGCGCGCTGCCTGGCGTCAATTTCGGACGATTGGCGCTCAATACCAGCGCCTACGCGACCGAGATCGCCAATGCCGCACGCGCGTATGGGGTCGATGAGGCGCTGGTGCGGGCGATCATCCATGCCGAATCCTCATACAACCCGAACGCACTGTCGTACAAGGGCGCGCAGGGCCTGATGCAGCTGATGCCGGGCACTGCGAGCCGGTTCGGCGTGCAAAACCCGTTCTCCGCTGCCGACAATATCAACGGCGGCGTGCAATACCTGTCGTTCCTGTCCAGGCGTTTCAATGGCGATGTGCGGCTGATTGCGGCGGCCTATAACGCTGGCGAGGGCAATGTGGATCGTTATGGTGGTGTGCCGCCGTTCGCCGAAACCCAGCGTTATGTCGAGCGCGTCGGGGTGCTGGCCGAGCGCTATCGCGGCACAAAGTAGCCTTTCTGGCGAGCGCCAACGGTGCGGGGAAGACCTGCGTGGATGGTTTTTGCGCGCGCCGACGTTGTGGCGCACTTGGCCGTTCCGTTACACTTCGCTGTCTGCGCCGGGCCGGGGCCTGTGCGCGCAATCCATCATTGTATTTTTGCGGAGAGCCGGATGGCTAACCAAGAGGTCAACGTCGGCCGTCGCCGATTCCTGACCGTTACCACTGCTGTGGTCGGCGCGGTCGGCGTGGCTGGCCTCGCCGTACCTTTCGCGCGTTCGTGGCTGCCCAGCGCCGAGGCCTTGCTGGCCGGTGCTCCAGTCGATGTCGATATCAGCAAGCTCGACAGCCAGCCAGGCATGTTCATGCGCGTACCGTGGCGCGGCAAGCCGGTATTCCTCTACAAGCGCACGCCGGAACAGCTTGCGTTGTTGCCGAGCCTGGATGCACGCCTGCGCGATCCGAAGTCCGACAACACCGACCAGACCCCGGCGTTCGCGAAAAACCCATACCGCTCTATCAAGCCCGAGATCGGTGTGCTGGTAGGCATCTGCACCCATCTGGGCTGCGTGCCGCTGCATAAACCCGAAGTGCAGCCGCAGCCTTTCGATCCGGAGTGGAAGGGCGGTTTTTACTGCCCCTGCCACAATTCGCGCTACGACCTCGCAGGGCGCGTGTTCCAGGGTGTGCCAGCGCCATACAACCTTGAAGTGCCGCCGTACAAGTTCGTCGACGACAACCATCTGGTCGTGGGCACCGCCCCGGCAGGAGCCGCCTGATGTCGAGCAACGGAAACATCTTCAGCCGCGCCGCGAGCGGCGTGGTGGACTGGGTCAACGAGCGCACTCCGGGCCTGATGCCGGCGTACCGCAAGCACATGAGCGAGTACTACGCGCCGAAGAACTTCAACATCTGGTATTACTTCGGCGCACTGTCGATGCTGATGCTGGTCAACCAGATCGTCACCGGCATCTTCCTGACGATGCACTACAAGCCAAGTGCGGCCGAAGCGTTCGCATCGGTCGAATACATCATGCGCGACGTGCCGGGCGGCTGGCTGATTCGCTACATGCACTCGACCGGCGCATCGCTGTTCTTCATCGTGATCTATCTGCACATGTTTCGCGGGCTGATCTACGGCTCCGGCAAGAAGCCGCGTGAGCTGGTCTGGGTGCTGGGCATGGTGATCTTCCTGACCCTGATGGCCGAGGCGTTCATGGGCTACGTGCTGCCGTGGGGCAACATGAGCTACTGGGGCGCGCAGGTCATCATCAACCTGTTCGGTGCGGTGCCGTATGTGGGTACTGCGTTGACCGAATGGATCCGTGGCGACTTCGTGGTCGCCGACGCGACCCTCAACCGTTTCTTCGCGCTGCATGTGGTCGCGCTGCCGCTGGTCCTGCTGCTGCTGGTGGTGCTGCATCTTGGTGCGCTGCATGAAGTCGGTTCGAACAACCCCGACGGCGTGGATATCAAGAAGAAGAAGGATACGAAAGGCGTTCCGCTGGACGGCATTCCTTTTCATCCGTACTACACGGTGAAGGATCTGTTTGGCGCGTCTGTGTTCCTGACGTTGATGTTTTTCATCATCTTCTTCGAGCCGACCGCTGGCGGCGTGTTCCTTGAGCACGACAACTTCTTCCCGGCCAATCAGCTGGCGACTCCGGACCATATCAAGCCGGTCTGGTACTTCACCCCTTACTACGCGATGTTGCGTGCGATCCCCGACAAGTTGCTCGGGGTGGTGACGATGGGTGGCGCAGTGTTGATCCTTTTCCTGGTGCCGTGGCTGGATCGCAGCGACGTGAAATCGATCCGCTACCGTCCGCTGCTGTCGAAGATCATGATCGGTCTGTTCGTGATCGCCTTCGTGACCCTCGGCTGGCTGGGTTCGCAGGCCGGTTCGGACATGCAGAAGCTGACTGCGCAAGTCCTCACCTTCTTCTATTTCGGCTTTTTCATTCTCATGCCGATCTGGTCGCGCATCGGCACGACCAAGCCGGTGCCTGATCGGGTGACCATGCATGACTAAGCGACTGTCCCTTTTTGCCCTCGTGTTGGCGGCAGTGCTGCCGTTGGCCGCGTCCGCCTCGGAAGGCCCGGAGACGCTCGAAGCCGGCACCCACATGAACGATCAGGCCTCGCTGCAACGCGGCGCGACCTTGTTCATGAACTACTGCTCGGGCTGTCACTCGCTCAAGTACCAGCGCTATTCGCGTATCGGTGAGGATCTGGGCCTGACCGAAGCACAGGTTGCGCAGAACTTCGTCTTCAGCGGCGTCAAGCCCGGCGAACACATCACGGTCGCGATGAATCCGGCCGACGCGGCTGCGTGGTTGGGTAAGGCACCGCCCGACCTGTCGCTGGAAGGCCGTTCGCGCGGGCCGGACTGGATCTACACCTACCTCAAGTCGTTCTATGTGGACGAAGGGCGCCCGTTGGGCTGGAACAACACCTTGTTCCCGAACGCATCGATGCCGAATGTGCTATGGCAGTTGCAGGGCATCCAGCGTCCGGTGATGGGCAAAGGTGCCGACGGCCAGCCGCATGTCGAGAGCTTGGTGCTGGCCGAGAAAGGCAATCTCGATCCGGAACAATACGACCAGGCGGCGCGTGACATCAGCGCATTCCTGCAATATGTGGGCGAACCTGCCGCGATGCAGCGCGAATCCTGGGGCGTCTGGGTGATACTGTTCCTGGTCGTAATTACTATCCTGGCCTACATGCTCAAGCATGAGTACTGGCGCGACGTACACTGAGGCGACGATGACCCGAGGCAATGCGCCAACGGAGTCGGTGACCGGCATGCGGTCGGTCGGGGGGAGCACGATGGCTGCTAGTCCGCGTATGCGTAACGCACTGACCTTGTTCTCCGCACGCGATTGCGTGGTCTGCCACCGGGTGCGGTTGGTGCTTGCCGCCAAGGGCGTCACCTACGACCTGATCGCGGTCGATCCGGCCAACCCGCCGGAAGACCTCGTCGATCTCAACCCGTACCACACCGTGCCGACCCTGGTCGATCGCGACCTGGTGCTGTATGCCGCCTCGGTGGTGACCGAATACCTCGACGAGCGTTACCCGCACCCGCCATTGATGCCGGTCGATCCGCTGTCGCGCGCGCGCCTGCGTCTTGCGATGCTGCGGATGGAGCACGAATGGGTGCCGCATGTGCAATCGATCCAGCACGGTACCAAGGTGCAGGCCGAAGCCGCGCGCAAGCGTTTGCGCGAACTGGTGATCGCCGCGCTGCCGCTGTTCAAGGCCAGCAAGTTCTTCCTCAACCCCGAGATGAGCCTTGCCGACTGCGCGATGGCGCCGATCATTTGGCGGCTGCCGACCCTGGGAATCGTGTTGCCGAAGGAATGCAAGCCGATCGATGACTATGGAATGCGCATCTTCCGCAACCCGGGCTTCCTGCGCAGCCTGACGCCCGAGGAGCGCGTGCTCCGCGAGATCGCGCTGTGATCGCGGGCGTTGCATTGCCTTGGTGAGTTCCGACGCGCCGACGATGACATCCAATCGCCCGTACCTGATCCGGGCGGTGTACGAGTGGATCAACGACAACGGCATGACGCCGTACCTGCTCGTGGACGCAGCCTATCCCGGCATCATGGTGCCGGTGCAGGCGATCAAGGATGGCCGCGTGGTGCTCAATGTCGCTGCACGCGCGGTGACCCAACTCAGCCTTGGCGACCAGGAAATCCACTTCCTCGCGCGTTTCGGTGGCGTCAGCCAGTCGGTGCGCGTGCCGGTCGCTGCGGTGCAGGCGGTGTATGCGCAGGAGAGTGGGCAAGGCATGGCGCTGCCGGAAGAAGCTCCGGGTCACGCGCTGCCCGCACGCCACGATGGTGCGAAGCACGGCGGTCCCGACGAACCGCCGGATGCCACGCCTCCGGCTGGCGATGGCGCTCGACGTGGCGCGCATCTGCGCGTCGTCAAGTAGGGTTGTCGGTCCGGCTTGCGCATCCAATCCGCGATGCGGGGTTGAGGTTCGGCGACGGGCCGTTTTTTGCCGTCGATTGCGTTATCTTGTTGGTGCAACAGGGCGACCGCACTGCGGGCCCGAGAACGGATCAAGGGGAAGGTCATGAAACTCGTATTTCCGAACGGCGAGCATCCGCAGGTGCTGCTCAATCCGGGCGTCAACCGGATCGGCTCGGCGCGCGACAACACCGTGGTCCTGGAGCGTCCCGGGGTTGCGTCGCTGCATTGCGAGATCCATGAGAGCGGTATCGGCGTGAACCTGCAGGTTCCGCCGGGTGGCGGCGCGGTCACGGTCAACGACAAGCCTGTGCGCGAAATGATCGCATTGCGCGCGGGCGATACCATCGGCATCGCCGGCATCGTCGCGCGCATCGCCGCGATGGATGCGCCGCGCGCGCCGTCCCATGGCTCCACGGGTGGTTTCGATCTGGGGCTGGGCGACGACAACGGCGCGACCCGCATGCGCATGGCAGTGCCGAAGTTCGTGTTGCGCGGCGTGTCAGGACCGGTATTCGGCAAGATGTATCCGGTGGCGGGCCCAACCGTGATCGGACGTGCGCCGGAATGCGGGATCCCGGTGACCGTGGACGAGATTTCGCGCCGGCATGTCGAACTCAAGCCGGTTGCGGACGGGTTGTCGGTCGAGGACCTGGGGTCGGCGAACGGCACTTACATCAATGGCCAGCGCACCCAGAAAGGTTTCATGAAGCCAGGCGACGAGCTGCGCCTGGATGCGGTGCGCTTCATCCTCGTTGCGCCGGGGCAGGAGGTTGCAGCGACCCGCAAGCTCGATGGAGTCGGGTCGGCGGCGGCCGGCAAGTCAGGCGGCAGCGACAAGACGATCGGGATCGTGATCGCGGTGGTGGCGATCGCTGCGGTCGTTTATTTCGTGATGCGTTAGCGACTGAGGATCAGGGGCTGCCTTTTGCCGGTTCCGGCGGTACGCCAAAACGCAGCGACAGATCGACCGCGCTCACATGCTTGGTCAGGGCTCCGATCGAAATGCAATCCACACCGGTGTCTGCGATCGCCCGTACTGTGTCCAGATCGACGCCGCCGGAGACTTCCAGCGGCACCTTCCCATCCGCGCGTCGCACGGCTGCACGCAGATCGTCTGCACTGAACTCATCGACGAGAATGCGTTCGGGCCTTGCGTCCAGCGCCTGGTCGAGCTCTGCGAGAGTTTCGACTTCGACGATCAGCGGCACGCCCGGATGCTGCGCACGCGCATGTTGCACCGCTGCGGCCAGCGACCCCGCCGCGAGGATGTGGTTCTCCTTCACCATCATCGCGTCGTACAGGCCCAGCCGGTGATTGTTGCCGCCACCGGCGCGGACCGCGTATTTCTGAGCCAGGCGCAGGCCGGGCAAGGTCTTGCGGGTGTCGAGAATCCTGGCTCGCGTACCGCTTACGGCTTTGACGAAGCGCGCCGTGATGGTTGCGGTCGCCGACAGCGTCTGCAGGAAATTCAGCGCAGTGCGTTCGCCGCTGAGCAGTGCGCGCGAACGCCCATACAATCGACACAGCACCGCTCCGGCGACGACATGCGCGCCTTCGGCCACGCTCCAGTCGATCTGAACATCGGCGTCCAGCGCTCGAAAGCTGGCGTCGAACCAGGCTCGCCCGGCGATCACGGCAGCATCCTGCTTGCAGACCACATAGGCTTGCGCGGGAACGTCGGGCAGCAGGTCGGCGGTGACATCGCCGCTGCCGAGGTCTTCGGCCAGCGCGCGCACGACATCGGCTGCGACGACGTGCGGGTCGGGCGGTTGCAGGGATGCATTCATGGCGGTTCTGCGATCAGGCGCGCTTGGCCTGTGTGGCTGCGGCATCGGTCCGTACTTGCGCGAGCACGCGCGTCAGTGCGCGTTGCATGAGCTGGGTATTGTCGAGGATGCTGGCCAGCCCGTTTTCGATCGCATGCGCGATGTCTTCCGGGCGGCGTTCGCCGATCTTCAGGCCGTTGCGGTTGACGAACAGGCAACGTCCCGAGTATGGGCTGATCCACGACAATCGCGCACGTTCGCCGCCGGGCTGATCGTCGAACGAGAACCACGTGCCCGGGCGCAGCGTGCGGACGCGCGCCAGCAGGTCGGGATTCACGTTTTGCGGCAACGGCTGCTCCTCGATACTGCCAGGATCGGCAGCCAGAGCACCCGGAGCGCTCCCGGCAGGCGGTTCGGTTTCGATGAATGCCGGCGCGGGCAGATCTCCCATGCGATGGCGCAGGTACTGCTGCAACTCGTTGACCAGTTGCCGGATCTCGCTGTCCTGGTACGCAACGGTAGCCAGGCCTTGCCGCAGCTGGACTTCCATCACCGGCAGCAGCGCACGCAGGCGCAGTTGCTCGACCCGGTCGTTGCCGGCATTCGCGCACCAGACCAGCGATTCGGCGAAACCCAGTGCCTCGCGATACACCTGCGATTCCGGGCCCTGGCGTAGCCACAACAGCACCAGGCAATTCATCCATGGACGGGTGACCAGATAACGCACCCAGGTCGGGACCGGTGCGCTCGCAACGATGTTGGTCAATGCCAAGTTCACCTGGCGACGGGCCTGCCACAGGCGCTCGCGGCCTGCGTGGGCCTCGACGGCCCGTTGCTCGGCCAGATCGGAGCGACGGCGTTGCTGTTCGAGTTGCGAACGCAATTGCGCGACGGTGCGATCGAAATCCTCGCTGCTGTCGCTGCTCGCGATTTTCTGCAGCGAATCCTGCAGGTCGCCGAGCGAACGTTTGCCAGGGTCAACGCTCGGACACCAGCCGATCGCGCTCTCTCCGACCAGGTCGAGCAACTGGCGCAAGGGATGATTGTTCTCCGCGAGCAGGCCCGGATGCCGCAATGAGGCGCGCATCACTGGCAACAACAGGGTCTGCACCACCGGTTGCATCGGTTGCGGCACGCTGTGGTCGTTCGCGAGCGCATCGAAGACACGCCCGACGATGTCCACCGTCGCGGTCTGCTGCGATGAAGGCGGCAGGCCATGGTCGGAATAGCGCGCTTCGGCCAGCAACTGCGCGGCCAGCAGGCGCGGCGGCGGCAGCGGTTGGCCGCTCGGTGGCCGGGCGCGTAAGCGAGCCAGTGCGTGGTCCATGACTTCGGCGGCGGTTGCAGTCTTCTTGATCGACGTCGGCGCTACGGGAACCTCGGCCACGCCGTCGCGCATCAGCAGTTCGCGCAGCGCGAACAGCAGGTCGGCGTCGCGTGGCGAGAAGGTAGCAGCAGCTTCATTAGGCGCAACGCGGGCGGAGGCCGGTTCTGTCGCAGTATATTGATGGTTGTATGGTTGCGGCTCGCTGCGTTGCTGTGCAGGCTGCTGCGCGCGCGGACGGTTCTGACCCGCACCGAGTGTCGGCAGAACGCCGGCACCCGCAAGCCGCACATTCATTTCCGCATACGCCGGATCGAGCGCGCCCAGCACCTGCCGCTCGAACAATTTGTACAGCACCAGGCGTGCGTGGAGGTCGATTTCCAGCTGCGCCGATGCGTTGCTGAATGTCTTGCCGATCTGGAGTGGGCCCAGCGGGTTGGATTGCAACTCCATGTCGGCATCGCCAAGCAGCGCGCCGATCCGCTGGTTGAATGCATGCAGCACCGAGGACAGGCGCTGTGCAGTGCGGGTGGCCATGCTGTCGAGTGCGAGATCTTCTTCAAGCTGCTCGGGAGCCACCAGCGAGAGCTGCGCGTGCAATGGATGCACAGACGCGGCAATTCGCGCATCGGCTTGGCCAAGCGCAGCGAGAAAATGATCCTGGACGCTCCCGCGCTGGCGACGGCATTCGCGCAAGGCATCGAAATAGTGTTGCTGGACTTCACCGGAGCGGGCGTGTTCGCCCATTTCGAACAAGCTGTCGTCAAGTGCGTCGAACAGCGCAGTGACTGGCTCGCGCAGATGCGTGCGCAAGCTGTCCAGCAGTTCGCGCATCAGGCGCGCGACTGCAGCTGCAGGGAGCGGGCGAGCGGTGTCGTCGCTCATGGTAAGCAGATCAGGATCGAGGCTGTCACGGGGGAGACTGCCACGCGGAGGGTACCGGCAGAATAGGCACGTCAGGCGGGGAAATTTGTGACCTGCATTGAGGAAATGGATTCGTCCTGCAATAAAACCGGAATCCCATCGTCGATGCGGTAGATCAGCTTGCGATCGCGGGTGATCAGGCCCTCGGTCAATGGTTCGGCTTGCGTACTGCCATCGGCGCGCCGCAGACTCCCGCTCGCGACCGCGCGATTGATCGCTTCGAGTTCTTGCGCTTGCAGCGTCAGCAAGGGCTGGCGCGTACTGGGGCAGCACAGGATATCGAGCAGTCGGCGATCCATTGAGATTTCCTGGGTCTGGCTGCCGGATACCGGCGGCGGACGTGTTTGTCAGGCGAATATTGTATTCACTGGCAGGCATTTACAACCTATTTCTAATTCGATGCACGAAGAGGTGGACGATGACCGATCCGAATGCAGCGCCGCTGGTCGGCGTCGTGATGGGTTCCCGCTCGGACTGGGAGACGATGCAGCACGCCAGCGCGCGCCTTGATGCGCTGGGCATCGCGCACGAGGTGCGCATCGTGTCGGCACATCGCACACCCGATCTGTTGTTCGACTATGCCGAACAAGCCGCAACGCGCGGCTTGCGCGCGATCATCGCCGGCGCAGGCGGTGCCGCGCATTTGCCCGGCATGCTCGCCGCGAAGACGCGGGTGCCTGTGCTCGGCGTGCCGGTGCAGTCGAAGGCGTTGAGCGGACTCGACTCCCTGCTGTCGATCGTGCAGATGCCGGCTGGCGTGCCGGTCGCGACCTTCGCAATCGGTGTCGCAGGCGCGGCCAATGCGGCCTTGTTTGCGGCCGCTTTGATCGCCCACGACGATGACGCCGTGCGCGCGGGCCTCGATGCATTCCGCAGTCGGCAAACGCAGGATGTGCTCGATCATTCCGATCCGCGCGATGCCATCGAGCCACGCAGCGCATGAGCACGGTCGGCATCCTTGGCGGCGGCCAGCTCGCGCGCATGCTCGCACTCGCCGGCGCGCAGCTCGGCCTGCGCTTTCTCGTACTCGACGCCGCTGCCGATGCATGCGCTGCGCAATGCGCGCCATTGCTGTGCGCCGACTATCACGATTTCGACGCACTCGCCGACTTCGCATCGCGCATCGACGTGGCGACCTTCGATTTCGAGAACGTACCGGCCGATAGCGCGCACTGGCTTGCCGAGCGCGTGCCGGTGTTTCCGAATCCGCGCGCGCTCGCGGTCGCGCAGGATCGCCTCGCGGAGAAATCATTGTTCCGCGAGCTCGGCATCGCAGTGCCCGAGTTCGCCGACGTGGATTCGCGTGACGCGCTCGACGCGGCCATCGCGCGCATCGGTACGCCCTGCATCCTGAAGACGCGGCGGCTGGGCTACGACGGCAAGGGGCAGTTCCGGATCAAGGGGCTGGGGGCTGCGGACAAGGGGCTGGGGACAGCACCTGCAACTGCCGATGCGGCATGGGATGCGCTCGGTGCGCAGGCGGAAACAGTTGGTCTGATCCTGGAGGCGTTCGTGCCGTTCCAGCGCGAGATTTCAGTCGTCGCGGTGCGTTCGCGCAGCGGCGAGTTCCGCGCCTGGCCATTGACCGAAAACTGGCACGACCACGGCATCCTGGCCGCGAGCCTCGCTCCCGCTACGGTCGATGCAGCCATCGCGGAGAAGGCGATCGCGCATGCGCGCGCAGTCGCGGAATCGCTCGACTACGTCGGCGTGTTCGCGTTGGAGTTGTTCCTCTCCGATGGCGAACTGCTCGCGAACGAGATGGCGCCGCGCGTGCACAACTCCGGCCACTGGACCATCGAAGGCGCCGAGACCTCGCAGTTCGAGAATCACCTGCGCGCCGTGCTCGGTCTGCCGCTCGGCAGCACGCGCATGGTTGGGCATGCGTGCATGCTCAACTGGATCGGCGAACTACCGGATGCGAACCCTGTGCTCTCCGATCCGTGCGGACACTGGCACGACTACGGCAAGTCGCCCCGCGAAGGCCGCAAGGTCGGGCATGCGACGCTGCGCGCGGATACCACAGCGGAATTGTCGGCGGCATTATGGCGCGTGGGTCATGCGCTCGGTCGCGATGCGCAGGTCGCGCCGGTGATCGAACGACTGGGGCGTTGAGTCGCTCTCGGCATCTGACCGCCTTGGATGGCGGAAATGCCGAAATGTGACCGCCATGGACGGCGGAAATGCAGGAAAGGCAGGAGCGGTTTCCTGTCAGGAGCAACTTTCGACCTGCCTCTCGCGACATTCGCACATCCATGTGCATCAAAAAACGGCCGGATCGCTCCGGCCGTTTCTCGTCACGACGATGCGTGCGGCGCTTATGCCATGTTCTTCGACGCAAAATCCCAGTTCGCGAGGCTCCAGAACGCCTCGACGTACTTCGCACGCGCGTTGCGGTAGTCGATGTAGTAGGCGTGTTCCCACACATCGCAGGTCAGCATCGGCTTGTCGCTGCCGGTGATCGGGGTGGCGGCGTTGGAGGTGCTGACGATCGCGAGGGTGCCGTCGGCGCGCTGCACCAGCCAGGCCCAGCCGGAACCGAAGGTGCCGATCGCGGTCTTGGTGAATTCTTCCTTGAACGCGGCGAATGAGCCGAATGCCTTGGTGATCGCCTCGGCCAGCTTGCCCTTGGTTTCGCCGCCGCCGTGCGGGGACAGGCTGTTCCAGTAGAACGTGTGGTTCCAGATCTGCGCGGCATTGTTGAACATGCCGCCCTGCGACTTCTTGACGATGGTCTCGAGGTCGGCGTCGGCGAACTCGGTGCCGACGATCAGCTTGTTGAGGTTGTCCACGTAGGTCTGGTGGTGCTTGCCGTAGTGGAAGTCCAGGGTCTCGGACGAGATATGCGGTTGCAGTGCGTCGCGCGCGTAGGGCAGGGCTGGCAGTTCGATCGACATGGCGGCTCCATTGATTATGGCGACGGGGCGTCATTGCCCCGCAGGGATTACAATTCTAGCAGCGCTGCGCTCGATTCTTGATGGCCTGAATCCAGTCCATCCATGGACTGGATTCAGGCTCGCCCCTTCCGGCGCATGTCCGGACGCGGCTCCGCGAACAATCGCTGAGACGATTGTTCGCGAGCGGTGCATCCGTGCACCGCGCGCGCAATCATTCCAAGCTGTGGATACAACGGAGATGTCGATGAACGTGATGGAACGGATCAGGACCGAGGTCGAAGCGCACCCGATCGTGCTGTACATGAAGGGCACGCCGCAATTCCCGATGTGCGGGTTTTCCAGCCGCACCGTGCAGGCGCTGAAGGAATGCGACGCGCAATACCACGCGGTCAACGTACTTGAAGATCCGGAAATCCGCGCCACCCTGCCGCGTTATTCCGACTGGCCGACGTTTCCGCAGTTGTTCATCAACGGCGAACTGATCGGCGGCTGCGACATCGCACTCGAATTGCACGCGAGCGGCGAACTCAAGCGCATGGCCGCCGAGGCGCAACGCGCGTGACTGCGGTGCCGGGCGACGATGAAGCGGTATCGCCGGTCGCCGACACGCTCAGTGGTGCCGACGCGCTCAGTGAGCGCGTCATCTTGGTCACCGGCGCGAACGGTGCGCTCGGCGATTCGGCCGCGCGTGCGTGCGCTGCTGCCGGCGCGACCATCGTGCTGCTCGGCCGGCGCGTGCCGAAATTGCAACGCCTGCACGACGCGCTCGCCGCGATCGGGCCGCAGCCCGCGATCTACCCGCTCGACCTGCTCGGTGCGACCCCGGCCGATTACGCCGAGATGGCGATGCGGATCAGCGACGAGTTTGGCCGCCTCGACGGCATTCTGCATGCCGCCGCCGAGTTCCAGGGACTGACGCCGCTGCAGAACACCGATCCGACCGAGTTCATCAACGCGCTGCACGTCAACGTCGGCGCGCCGTTCCTGCTCACCCAGGCCTGCCTGCCGCTGCTGCGGAAAGCTCCGGACAGCGCGGTGGTGTTCGTGATGGACGACCTGCGGCGCGTCGGTCGGGCGTACTGGGGCGGCTATGGCGTCGCCAAGTTCGCACTGCAGGGATTGATGCGCGTGCTCGCCGATGAACTGGAGAGTTCATCGGTCCGCGTCGCCGCGCTGCAACCCGGGCCGATGCAGACGCCGCTGCGCATGAAAGCCTTCATGACCGAAGCCCCGGGCACCTGGCCGCAGGCAAGCGCCTATGCCGATGCCTGCGTGCATCTGCTGTCGGCGGCGGGACGCGACCAGCGCGGGCAGGTGTGGACGCCGGTCGTGGCGATGTCGGAGCCGACCCCGTGAGCACCTGGTCGGCCGCGCTGTTGCTGTTCCTGATCCTCGACCCGCTCGGCAACATCCCGGTGTTCCTCGGCCTGTTGCGGCCGTTGTCGGCGCATCGCCGGCGCATCGTGCTCGCGCGCGAACTGGTCATTGCACTCGCGGTGCTGATGGCCTTCCTGTTCGGCGGCCAGTACGTGCTCGCGGCGATGCACCTGCGCCAGGAGTCGGTGAGCATCGGCGGCGGCATCGTGCTGTTCCTGATCGGCCTGAAGATGATCTTCCCGAGCGCCGAGGGCATGTTCGGCGACGTGCCAGAGGGCGAACCCTTCATCGTACCGATGGCGATCCCGCTGATCGCCGGTCCGTCCGGCATGGCCGCGGTGATGCTGATGAGCAATTCCAATCCGCAGCGCAACGCGGACTGGGGAACCGCGTTGCTGATCGCGTGGCTGGCAACCGCCGCGATCCTGTTCGCCGCGACCTATCTGTACAAGATCATGGGCACGCGCGTGCTGGTCGCGGTGGAGCGGCTGATGGGCATGTTGCTGGTGACCGTATCGGTGCAGATGCTGCTCGACGGCCTCGGCATGTACCTGCACATCGCGCCGCACGGCTAGGGGTAGCCGGTCGCCGGCGACGCGCGTGCTACCTTTCCCGTCCCGATTCCGCGCCCATTCCGACGAGACGCAATGAACACGACCGCCACCAGTCCGATCGACACCGGCGTCCCGCCGACATCGACCGACGCTGCCAAGCCGATCGGCACGGTCAATGCCCTGATCACGCCGCGCGGCGGCATGGACGTGCTGTCGCGCGCCGAGATCGTGCGCCTGCGCGATGCTTCCGCCGGCAGCAACCTGCACGACCTGTTGCGCCGCTGCGCGCTGGCCGTGCTGACCACCGGCAGCCACGCCGACGATGCGCGCGCGGCGCAGGCAATGTACCCGGACTTCGATGTCCAGATCCTCCAGCACGATCGCGGCATCAAGGTCGAATTGAAGAACGCGCCCGCGCAGGCGTTCGTGGACGGCGAGATCATCCGCGGCGTCGCCGAGCTGTTGTTCGCGGTGGTGCGCGACATCGTCTACACCTTCACCGAAGTCGAAGGCGATGTGCGCTTCGCGACCGACACCAGCGAAGGCATCACCAGCGCGGTGTTCGAGATCCTGCGTAATGCGCACGTCCTCAAGCCGCGCATCGAGCCGAATCTGATCGTGTGCTGGGGCGGACATTCGATTTCGCGCGACGAATACATCTATACGAAGTCGGTTGGCTACGAACTCGGCCTGCGCGGACTCGACATCTGCACCGGCTGCGGGCCGGGCGCGATGAAGGGGCCGATGAAGGGCGCGACGATCGCCCACGCCAAGCAGCGCCGCCAGCAGAACCGCTACATCGGGCTGACCGAGCCGGGCATCATCGCGGCCGAGTCGCCGAACCCGATCGTCAACCACCTGGTGATCCTGCCGGACATCGAGAAGCGCCTGGAAGCTTTCGTGCGGCTTGGCCACGGCATCATCGTGTTCCCGGGCGGCGTCGGCACGGCCGAGGAAATCCTTTACATGCTCGGCCTGCTGCTGCACCCGGACAACGTCGACGAGCCGTTCCCGTTCGTGTTCACCGGGCCGCGTGGTTCGGCCGCGTACTTCGAACAGATCGACCAGTTCTTGCGCCTGGCTCTAGGCGAGGACGTCGGCAGGCATTACCGGATCATCGTGGACGATCCCGAAGCCGTGGCGCGCACCATGAAGGACGGCGTCCGCCAGGTACGCCAGCGCCGGGTCGGCACCCAGGACGCGTTCTTCTTCAACTGGATGCTGCGGCTTCCGGCCGAACTCCAGCACCCCTTCGTGCCGACCCACGCGGCGATGGCCGGCCTGAACCTGCACCGCAACCAGGCCCCGCATGAGCTCGCGGCGAACCTGCGCCGCGCGTTCTCCGGCATCGTCGCCGGCAACGTGAAGGAGGACGGGATGCGCCGGATTGAGCAGGAAGGCCCGTTCCAGATCCACGGCGACCCGGACATCATGCAGGCGCTGGATGCGCTGCTGCGCGCGTTTGTCGCGCAGAGCCGGATGAAGATGTCGGGTGCCTACAAGCCCTGTTATCGGGTGCTGACAGGGCCCTGATTGGTGGTCTGGATGTTCGCATTGTGAACTGTTGCGTGCTCCGACCCGGATCGGGTCGCGCCCGTCGGGTGCCCATGACCGGTCATCCTCCTCGCTCTTGCGATCAACCGGATGCGGACTAGACTGCGGCCTGGGTCTTTCTATCGGCGCGTGCACATGTCCAGGACTGAGTCAGGCTTCACGCTCGTCGAATTGGTGGTTGCCATCCTGATCCTCGCGATCCTGATCGGTATGGCATTCCCGAACTTTTCATCGACCATGCGCTCGAACCGCATCGCCACCCGTGCGAACGAGTTCATCGCATCGGTCAGCCTGGCCCGCAGCGAGGCAATCAAGAACAACGTCGGCGCGGGCATTTGCGCAAGTCCCGACGGAGCCGCTTGCGGCACCGACTGGAACGCCGGCTGGATGGTGTTCTCCGATCTCAATGGCAGCGGCACATTCAATGCCGGCGATACCGTGATGCGGACAAGTTCGGGCAGCACAAGCATGAGTTTCACCACCCCCACTGCCGGCGGCACCCTGATGTTCAACAATCGCGGCATCTACACCGGCGCGGTCAACACCACATTCGTGATGACGCCGACCGACTGCCCTGCGTCCTATATCGGCAAACGCAGCTTTTCCCTGTTGATTACCGGTCAACTCAGCATGCAGAAGCTGGCCTGCCCATGATTGCCTCACATCTCCGTTCTGCCCGTGCAGCGCGCGGTTTCACCCTGATCGAAGTGCTGGTGTCGCTGGTGATCCTCAGCGTCGGCCTGCTCGGTTTGGGTCTGTTGCAGGCCACGTCGCTCAAGGCCAGTTACGGTGCCAATCAACGCACCGTCGCGACCAATCTTGCCTATCAGATGATCGACATGATCCGATCCAACCGCCGTCTGATATCGCGGTATTCCTACGTAACAACAGCCGATTTTTCCGGCATTCCCACGACGTGCGACCAGCAACCAGTGACTGCCGATCTCGTCGCCGACGATATCAACGGCTGGGAATGTCAGGTCGTGCGTAATCTGCCCGGCGGTACCGCCATTGTCGCTATTCCTGATCCGGTGACTGGTGCGGTTGGTTCGGTACGGGTGACGATTACCTGGACCGATGCGCGCTTTGCGAACGCGAACGATCAGGGCAACACCTTCGCGCTGGCCAGCCAGCTATGAACAATCCGGGCTCACGCATGCAGGCAAACCAGACACTTCGCGCGGCCGTCAGCGCCGGTTTCGGGCTGATCGAGCTCATGATCGGCCTCGTGATCGGCTCGGTCCTTCTGCTCGGGCTCAGCCAGGTGTTCTCGACCTCGCGCAATACCTACCAGGCATCCGAGGGATTGGCGCGCGCTCAGGAAAACAGCCGCTTCGCGATGGACTTCCTGCAGCGCGACGTGCGCATGGCCGGCCATATGGGTTGCGTCAACGATATTGCGCATTTTCTTGCCACCCCGCCTGAACTGTTTTCGCATTTTCTGCTCCCAGCCGATCGCCAGCCGCAGGTGAATGCGCCGGTCTGGGCCAATGCGTCGTTTGACAAACAGTTCAATGTCGCGATTGAAGGCTACGAGGCCACCGGCACCACGCCTGGCAACACGCTGAATCTGTCTGGCTACACCGACCCGTTGGGATCCGGCGCGATGGGTGCCGCATCCGACTGGTCGCCGAGCCTGCCATCGGCGTTGTCCAGCGCGATCGTTGGCAGTGGCGCTGGCAAGGTTGTCAAAGGCAGCGACATCATCGTCCTGCGGTTCTTCGGCAGTGCTTCGGCCCCGGTGACCAATATCAATCTTGCTACCGGAGCAATAACAGTGCCGGTTGCACCGACCAACTTTGCGACGTTGATCAAGGCCAATGGCCTCTACAGTATTGCCGACTGCACCAAGGCCAGCGTTTTCCAGGCCAGCACGGCCCCGAACGCGGGCGGCACGTTCACGGTCACCGTCGATGGGGTCGTCAACAAATCCGGCTTCCTGGGCGGCGAGAACTACGTCGCCAAGGAACTGCATCTGTATCCGGCGCTGACCTATGTCTACTACATCGGCATGGGCGCAGGTGGCGGCCCGTCGCTGTATCGCCTGAACTTCAGCAGCGGCGCAGGCGTGCCAGAAGAGTTGGTCGAGGGCATCGAAAACATGCAGCTGCTCTATGGTCGCGATACCAACGCAGGAAATCCCGACGGTGCGATCGATATCTACCAGACCGCCTCGGTGATCAATGCGATCGGCGGCGACCTGACGGCGGTATGGCGGCGCGTGGGGGCAGTGCGTGTCGGCTTCCTGTCGCGCAGCGTCGACCGTGCGGCGACGGGTGCAGCGGTCGTCAGTCCGAGCGTCCTCAACGTCTCCATCACTCCTCCCACCAACGATTCGCGCGTGCGGCAGGTCTATACGTCCACCATCGCGTTGCGCAACCGACTCTTCGGGAACTGAGCCATGTCCCTGGAACTGACCACGATCCGTCCTGTCCCGCACGCCCAGCGCGGCGCGGTGTTGTTCATCTCGATGATCATGCTGGTGGTGCTCTCGCTGATCGGCATCGCCTCGATGCAGGTCACCACCTTGCAGGAACGCATGGCCGGCAACTACTACACGCTTGGCCGCGCCTTTGAAAACGCCGAAGGCAGCGTGCGTCTGCAGGAAACCACGATCAAGGCCACGGTCGACGCCGGCGGCGCCTTCACCTCCAACGATGATCGGTGCAAGAGCAAATACGGCACCTACACCAATGCCGAGGACTGGGCCAAGAGCAAGGTAGCGACCGGCGGCACGGCGACGGTTACCCGGCGTATCGATACCTGCATCCCGGGCCAGTCCAGCCTGAAGACGGGCCAGAAACTCAACGAAGACACATCCAGCGAATACGAAGTCGTCTCGGTCAATACCGACAACACTGTCACTGCTGCCAATTCCGCATCGATGGTCGTCATTGAAACTGTCTTCATTCCCTGATTGCACATCCCCTGACCGTTGCCCCGCGACGGAACCGAGTACGCCATGACATTCTCAGCACGCTATTTCCTGCTCATCCTGGCAATGGTCATTGCAGCAGGCAGCGCTCCACAGCCTGTCTATGCTGCCGGGACGGCGCTACCGATCTCACAATACCCGTTGTTCCTCAAATCGCCGCAGCCGCCATTGATGATGATGGTCCTGTCTCGTGATGAGCAACTTTTCAACAAGGCTTATACGGACTACACCGACCTGGTAGGCAACGGGACAATCGCCGCCACCTATCTGAACACATTCACGTATTCCGGCTACTTTGGCCCAGACCTTTGCTACAGCTATAACGCCGGAGTTTACAAGGCCGATGCTGCAGCCACGAATCATGCGTGCTCGAATGAGTGGAGCGGCAATTTCCTCAACTGGGTAACAATGAGCAGGCTCGACGTCCTGCGTAGTGTCCTCTACGGCGGGCTGCGCTCAACCGATACCGCAACCCAAACCATACTTGAGCGTGCAGCCATACCCAACGACTTGCATGCGTGGGTGAAAGTCTATAGCGGTGGGGATATCAGTTCATACACGCCGTTTACAGGCACGGTTTCGTTCTGCAATGCCACATTCGCCGGCAGCACGAACCCGATCATGCGCGTAGCGCAGGGCAACTGGACTGAATGGTCGGCGACCCAGGACTCCCAATGCAATTGGTATGACACCCATAATCAAGCCAATAACGCAGCCTTGGCGGTTGGCCTTGGCTCAAAGAACTACACGGTCCGCGTGGACGTCTGCGATGAAACCGGCACGACCCCGCGTGAGCCGATTTGCGGCCCCTATCCGCTCGGTGCCTCTAGCCCGACGAATTACAAACCCGATGGTTTACTTCAGCAATATGGCAACGATGGTCGGGTACGTTTCGGCCTGATGACGGGCACGAACGCCGATCCTCGCTCCGGCGGGCGTCTTCGCCGCAACATCAGCCTGTTTGCCGGAAATGGTACCAATCCTGCCGCCTGCGTGGACGGAGATGAAGTCCAGCTGTCCGACGGAACCTTCTGTAATCAGAATCCTGGTTACGAAGGTATCGTCAACACCCTGAACCGGTTTGCACTGATTGGCTGGCAGGGTAACGCCAATGGTAGCGGAAGTGGATGGAGGGGCGGCGAAGGCGGTGTTTACAACGATAACTGCTATGCGTGGGGTGGCCGTGCCCGCACCGGTAATGCAGGTACCTGGGTGCTGGACAACCCGGGCGGTGGAGACCGTCATTGCAGTGCATGGGGTAATCCGCTGTCTGAAATCTATGCCGAAGCGCTGCGCTACATTGAAGGGCGTAACAATGGCGCCTCGCCGAAGTTCGACGACTTGACTGACGATGCAACCTATCTGCCCGGTGTGCCGGATCATCTAGGCTGGATCGACCCGTATGGCAACGCCGGACCAAATGGCAGCCATGGCATAGGTGGCGGCAATAAATACTGTGCCTCATGCAATATTCTTGTGCTTTCGACTGGCCTGAATACCTTCGATAGCGATGAAATCCCGGCTGATAGCGCTGGATTGATCGCTAAATCGGCAACCGATGAAGTGGGTGACGATGAAGGAATTTCTGGTACAACTCACCTCATCGGGCGGGTACTGGGATCGGGAGGCTCACCGGCCACACTCATTCAGGGAGCAACGGTCCCGACTGCTGCGGATCTTTGCACCGCGAAGACGGTAGACAAACTGAGCAATGCCATCGGAATTTGTCCGGATGTCCCATCCCAGGAAGGCAGTTACAACATTGCCGGATTGGCATTCAAGGCATGGACAACGGACTTGCGCGCCGATCTAACATCCAGGGCAGCTGGCTATATCAATCGGGCACAGACGTTTACCGTCGCGCTGGCCGAGAGTCTGCCCTCCTTCAATATCCCCGTATCCGGTACAACCGTCAGTATTTCACCGATTTGTCAGTCCAATACCAATGGCGGCGCGTTGATCGGCGATGCCAACTGGAGCAGCTGCGCATTGGGGGCAGTGCTCGTGGGTGCCAAACAAGCCCAGATAGCGCCCGGTTATATTTATGGACGTCCGCTGCTGGCGAATGGTACCGCCGGTAGCTACTCGTTTACCTGGGAGGACTCAACCTTCGGCAGCGATCACGATCTTGACTCGACCAATGTCTTTACCTGGTGTGTAGGTGGTGCCTGCACCTACACGAATGGACAGGCCAAACTGAACATCGATGGAACACCCTTCACGGGATATGACATTTGCTGGCGTTCGGATTCTGTTGTCTGTACAGGTTCTGGCGGACGCCCCGTCGTTGCCGCGGGTCAGGTCCTGATGCGCGTCGAGACGACGTCTACCGCAGGCGGTTTTGCGATGTTAGAGGGTTTTAACGTCGCCGGTACAACAGCGGATGGGGTTCAACGTCTCGCGCTGGCGCCTGGTTCCTTCAATAGCATCTTAACGGGACAGATCAATCCACCAGGCGCTTGGTATCTGCCGAAAGTGGTCAGCTTCACGGCAGGCGTCACGTCCGCAAAGCGTCTTGAAAACCCGCTTTGGTACGCAGCCAAATATGGTGGCTTTACGGACGCCAACAAAAATGGCAAGCCGGATTCTACCGAGTGGGATTCCAAGGTAGCCGGTACGCCTGATAATTTTTTCCTGGCACGCGATCCGTCGAAGCTGAGGGCCGCACTGACCGCAGTGTTCGACAAGGTTGCTGCGCAGGGGCAGGGCTCCGGGTCGCAAGCCGATACCGGTGTGCGCCTGAGCACCGGGACGGCCTCGCAATCCTTCGCAAATTCGTTTGCCGTCGATAGCTCTGGATTCGACTGGACGGGCGACCTCGTTGCCAGCGGCATCAACACTACGGGTGGTACGAGTTCGCCACTGTGGAGTGCAAGAGCACAACTGGCGGCCCAGATCGGGTCCGGGTCGCGCACGATCGTCATTGCCAACAAGGCAAC
Organism: Pseudomonadota bacterium; assembly: GCA_043747745.1. Classification (GTDB taxonomy): domain Bacteria; phylum Pseudomonadota; class Gammaproteobacteria; order Xanthomonadales; family Xanthomonadaceae; genus SZAS-103. Next base: position 18,708 of record JAYTOP010000090.1, on the reverse strand, counting down.
CGATACGACTGGTGCGACCGGGCAATTTTTGACCTCTAGCGCATTAGGCGGTAGTACGACCGCGCAACTCGATAAAATCGGACTCAAGGTGGGTTTTTACCCCCCATGGCTTGGCGCGACGCCGACATCCACACAGGTCGATGACATCGTGGCTTACCTGAGAGGCTCACCCGCCAAGGAAGTCAAGAATACCGGCACGATGCGCAACCGTTCCTGGGCGCTTGGCGACATGATCAACTCGTCGCCGGTGGTGTCCTCGCCGAAGGACGATTTCGGCTACATTAATGCGCCGACAACCGGCGGTGGCGGCGCGCCTTACACGACCTACGTGACGACCACTAAAGCCGGTCGTCCGACAGTTGCCTATGTGGGTGCGAACGACGGCATGCTGCACGCCTTCAATGCCAAGCCCTGCACCTTCACCGGGACACCGCCTGTCGTTGTGTTGCCGTGTCCGCCGAGTGGGGCAGGCGACGAGATGTTCGCGTTCATTCCCAACAGCGTCGTCGGCAACTTGGGTCAACTACCAAATCCATCCTACAGCCACCAGTACTATATGGATGGTCAGATCAATGTAGCCGACGCGTTTTACAGCGCAGCCTGGCACACCGTGCTGGTTGGAGCGCCAGGCGCCGGTGGCAAGGGCGTGTTCGGGCTGCTGGTGGACAATCCGTCGACGTTCACTGGCGGCAATGTGCTCTGGGAAATCAATGGCTCGTCCGATTCCACGCATGGCGGCAACGACATCGGCTACGTCTACAGCACCCCGCAAGTCATCCTCGGCGAGGACGATCAGTGGTACGCGGTGTTCGGTAATGGCTACAACAGCGTCAATGGCAAAGCGGTGCTATTCATCGTGAATATCGCCACGGGCGCGGTCAAGACCATTACTGCGACCGACGCTTCCGATGCGGCAACCACGAGCAACGGCATCGGCCAGATCGCCGCTATCGACGTCAATGGCGACGGCCGCACCGACACCGTCTATGGCGGTGATTATCATGGTCGTCTGTGGAAGTTCGATCTGGGCATTGCTGATATAACGGGTGTGAGCCCGCCATCGTCATGGGGCGTGGCCTTCTCGGGTGCTCCGCTGTTCGTCGCGAAGGATTCGCTGGGCAATGCACAGCCCATTACCAGTGGATTCGAGGTTGCCCCCGGCCCGCTGGGCGGCGCGATGGTCTATTTCGGCACCGGCAGCTACATGCTGACAAGCGATAACACACCCCTGCCCACGCCGCTCGTGCACTCGCTGTATGCGATCTGGGATCCGGATCCCAGCATTGCACCTGCGATTGCAACAGCCATTACGGGAAGTCGTATTGCAAATCTCCAGGCGCAGTCCATCACCTCCCAGCAGACGGTCGGCATCTACACCACGCGTTCGACATCCTCCAATGGGGTGACTTACACGCTGGCTGCGGGTACCCAGCGTGGTTGGTACATGGACCTGAAGGTGGCCACGTTGGCTGCAGATGGCGAGATGTTCTTCGGCACCCCGCGCATCCAGAACGGTATCGTGTTCTTCACGACCTTTGAGCCCAAGAGCGACGGTTGCACTCCGGGCGGTACGCGCTGGGAGTACGGGTTGAGTGCGTTGACAGGTGCTAATGCGTTGGGCCAGGTACGCGTAGGCGGCCTCGGCGGCGCGTCGGTTTGCCCTTCAGGTGGCTGCGGCGGTCTGTCGATCGGAGACGGTTCGCCCGTGCGCAGTACGTCGATCGTGATCCCGGCGCCGCCGTGCATACCGGGCTTCGGCACAAGTTGCCCGATTCTGCCCAAGGTCTGCGATCCGATAACCGGCATTTGCACCCCGCCAACGCCGCCGACCGATCCGTCGCTGTATTCGGCCTGCAGCATCGTCGTCCGCACGACAACTGGCGCTCCACCGCTTGCGCTGCCACGGCCTTGCGGCAGGCAGTCCTGGCGCCAGGTGCGCTGATGAAAACCCTTGCGAAGGACAATCAGGCGGGATATGGCATGAACAGCAGGCTCAGCCAATGGGTGCACCGTCCGCGCAGCCGCCAGTTCGGCTTCACCTTGATCGAGTTGATGATTGTGGTCGTGGTCGTGGCAATCCTGGCCATCGTTGCCTATCCGAGCTACGTGACCAGCGTACGCAAGGGCAAGCGCGGCCAGGCCAAGGCCGATTTGCTGACCATCACCACGTCGATGGAGCGGTGTTTCACCCAGAACAATTCGTACCTGCTCTGCTGGGGTGGCACCAATGTATTGACGGCACCGTCCAACCAGTCTCCAACGAATGGCACCAAGGTCTACGACCTTGCGCTATCGAACGTCGCTGCCACGACCTATACGGTGACTGCCACACCAGTAGCAGGCACTGACCAGGCGATAGATAACTGCGGTGCCTTGGGCATCAACCAGGCTGGACAGAAAACTCCCATCACCACCAGTACCGGCAGCCCCTGCTTCTGATCGGGTCCCGGCCCAGCCCCACAAACACAAAACCCGCCATCTGGCGGGTTTTGTGTTTGTGGATCACAACAAGATGGCGCCCGAAGTTGGACTCGAACCAACGACCCCCTGATTAACAGTCAAGTGCTCTAACCAGCTGAGCTATTCGGGCGAAGCCGCGTAGTATCGGGGCTGTGTCCCGGAGGGTCAAGTGTTGTCGCGCGCTGTACGCCAGTTCACTCGCATGACCAGGACGGGCGCTGCATGGCGATTCATTCGCAAGCCATGTCGGTTGCATCGGGTTTCATGATCCGGCCGCGTCCACTGACGTTGACGATCACGCTGCGTGCGAGCTTCGGGCCATCGCAAACGCGCATGCTGAGATTGGTGCCGCCGCTGCGGCCATCGGGCAGGAAGCGCGCTTTGGTGCGACCGGCCGTGGTCAGTACCCGCAATCCGCCGAGATCCGAGCCTGAGACTGCCGACATCATCGGTTCGGCCGCCGAGCGCTGATCGTCGCCATCGCGATCGACGAACACGATCCAGCCGCTGGACCAGTCAGTTCCGCTATTGCAGGTGCTGCTGTCGCTGCTCGGGCAGACCACGCTCGGCATCCGGCTCATGACGGCTTCGGAACGCGCCCGCGAGAGGTCGGCCAGCAGGCGATTGCTGGTCGTGGTCGCGCGCGAACTCAAGATCGTGCCGCGCAGCGCCGGCATTCCGATGGCGCTGACGATGCCGATCACGGCGAGCACGGTCACGGTTTCAATGAGAGTGATGCCGCGCATGCACCTGCCCTGGGCTGGAGATTTTTGTGCGCCTGCGTTGCGTGCGTCGTGGTTGTATTTGCTCGATTCCATTGCGTCCGTCTCCATCGGGTTGTGCTGCGTGGTCTGCGAATTCATGGTGACCTCCCTGTCGTGTGGCTTGCTTCCCGTGCCAGACCAGATTGGGCTGTAGCGCGCATCCGCACTATCGGAGTGCGCTGCGATCGCGGGTAGGAGAACTCCGACCCTTCGTTTCCCTGATCCATGGCTTGCCGGAGGCGTTCCCGACGCCTGTCCGGCATTTCCCAACCGCAGGCGTTACGTACGCCCGTCTGGCACTTCCCAGCCGCAGGCGTTCCTGACGCCTGTCCGGCACTTCCCACATCCATGTGGGTCGCATCCATGTGGGTCAGCAAGGCGGCCAGCTATACTGGTGATTCCCCCGTGCCACCCCCATACAGATCGGCGATGGCAGACCGTTTCGAACTCGTATCCCCCTACCAGCCCGCAGGCGATCAGCCGCAGGCGATCCGCCGCCTGATCGACGGCTTCGAGTCGGGTCTGGCGCGGCAGACGCTGCTTGGCGTCACCGGGTCCGGCAAGACCTACACCATCGCGAACGTGATCCAGGCGGTGCAGAAGCCGACCCTGGTGATGGCGCCGAACAAGACCTTGGCGGCGCAGTTGTACGGCGAGTTCAAGAGTTTCTTCCCGCACAACGCGGTCGAGTATTTCGTCAGCTACTACGACTATTACCAGCCCGAAGCCTACGTGCCGTCGACCGACACCTTCATCGAGAAGGACAGTTCGATCAACGAGCACATCGAGCAGATGCGGCTGTCGGCGACCAAGGCGTTGCTGGAGCGCCGCGATTCGATCATCGTCGCCACCGTCTCGGCGATCTACGGCCTCGGCGATCCCGGCGAATATCACAGCATGGTGCTGCACATGGTGCGCGGCGAGCGCATCGACCAACGCGAGTTGATCCGTCGCCTCACCGAGATGCAGTACGCGCGCAACGAGTTCGAGTTGCGTCGCGGCATGTACCGCGTGCATGGCGACACCATCGACGTGCATCCGGCCGAATCGGAAATGGAAGCGCTGCGGATCGAACTGTTCGACGGCGAGATCGAGAACATCGCGCTGTTCGACCCGCTGACCGGTGAGGTGCTGCGCAAGCTGCCGCGCTACACGATCTATCCGAAGTCGCACTACGTGACCACGCGGCGCACGGTGCTCGAAGCCGTGGAGACGATCAAGGTCGAATTGAAGGAACGGCTTGAAGTCCTTTACGCGGCGAACAAGCTCGTCGAGGCGCAGCGCCTGCAGCAGCGCACGACCTACGACCTCGAAATGATGGTCGAGGTCGGCTATTCGAACGGCGTCGAGAACTATTCCCGGCACCTGACCGGACGCATGCCGGGCGAGGCGCCGCCGTGCCTTTACGACTACCTGCCGGCCGATGCGCTGCTGGTCGTCGACGAATCGCACGTCACTGTTCCGCAGCTCGGTGCGATGTACAAGGGCGACCGTTCACGCAAGGAAACCCTGGTCGAGTTTGGTTTTCGGCTGCCGTCGGCGCTGGACAACCGGCCGTTGAAATTCGACGAGTGGGAAGGCCGCGCGCCGCGCACGATCTTCGTGTCCGCAACGCCGGGTCCTTATGAGCGCAGCAAGTCGGAAGGGCAGGTCGTGGAACTGTTTGTACGGCCGACCGGACTGGTTGATCCGGAGGTCGAAATTCGTCCGGTTGCCACGCAAGTCGACGACTTGCTGTCCGAAATCCACCTTCGCGTCGCCATGGGCGACCGCGTACTGGTCACCACATTGACCAAGCGCATGTCCGAAAACCTCACCGAATATCTCGGCGAGCACGGCGTGCGCGTGCGCTACCTGCATTCGGATATCGAAACCGTCGAACGCGTCGAGATCATCCGCGACCTGCGGCTCGGCAAGTTCGACGTGCTGGTCGGCATCAACCTGTTGCGCGAAGGGCTGGACATGCCCGAGGTGTCGCTGGTTGCGATCCTCGACGCGGACAAGGAAGGTTTCCTGCGCTCGTCCGGGTCGCTGATCCAGACCATGGGCCGCGCCGCGCGCAACCTGCGCGGCAAGGCGATCCTGTATGCAGACCGCATCACCAATTCGATGCGGATCGCGATCGACGAAACCGACCGCCGCCGCGAGAAGCAGGTCGAATACAACGTGGAACACGGCATCGTCCCGCAGAGCGTGATCAGTCCGGTCGTCGACATCATGGAAGGCGCGCGCGCCGATGCCGCCGATGCGAAGTCCACGCGCGGCAAGGGTCGCAAGGTCGCCGAAGCCAATGCCGACTATGCGACGCTCGGTCCATCGCAACTGGCGGCATTGCTGCGCCGGCTCGAACAGCAGATGTACAAGCACGCGCAGAGCCTGGAGTTCGAGGACGCCGCGCGCTTGCGCGATGAGATCCACCGCGTCAAATCGCAGCAGCTGGTGTCATGAGCGACCTCAAGGCCAAATGGATGCCGGTCCTCGCCAGACGCAAATGGTGGATCCTGCTGGCCCTGTCCGTGGGCGCGCTGGTCGTGGTCGGCGTGCACTTCGGCGAGCATGCGATGTTCGGCTGGTTGCGAGCGGCGCTGGGCACCTTGCAGGATGCGGTCGACGACGCGCCATTCGAGGTGATCCTGGTCTATTTCGCGATCTATGTGCTGACCTCTGCGGTGTCGCTGCCCTTCGGCGGCATCCTCACGCTGACGGCCGGCGCGTTGTTCGGGTTCTGGTGGGGCATGCTGCTCGCGTGCGTGTCGGCCTCGGTGGGCGGGCTCGCAGGATTCCTGGTGGCGCGCTACCTGTTCCATTCCGCGGTCGAACGCCGATTCGGGGCGCAGCTGGCACCGATCAACAATGGCTTGCGCGAAGAAGGCGCGTTCTACCTGTTTGCGTTGCGGATGGTGCCGGTATTTCCGCAATGGCTGGTAAACCTGTTGATGAGCCTGACATCGATGCGCGCTTTCACCTTCTGGTGGGTCAGCGCGCTGGGGATGGTGCCGCTGGAAGCCGCGTACGTGTTCGCTGGGACACGCGTGGCCACGGTCACCAAACCTGGCATGTCGCTCGACCTGCTCGCCGCGTTGCTGGGGCTTGCACTGTTGCCGCTGCTGCTGCGCCGCGTGGTGCGCTGGGTGGAGCGCAGGTACTTCAAGCGCAAAGCCTGATCGGTCGCGCGGCGCTTGGCCGAAACGAGCCCGCGTGATACGCTTCGCGGCCTTGCAAACCTTGCAGGAATTTGGGCGGTTAGCTCAGCGGTAGAGCACTACCTTGACATGGTAGGGGTCACAGGTTCGAACCCTGTACCGCCCACCATCAAAAACAAGCACTTAGCTTCGTTTCGATGGCAAGAAATCCTCGCAGCACGGAAAAATACGAAAAACCGTCCTGTCAAAATGGCGGTTTCGTTGTTTCTGGGGCTGGTCCGCGCGCATGGCGCTTGGTGGCATCGATGCGGTAGCTGCGGCCGACCGCATATTGCCACTAGGAATGTAACCGCAGCGCATGCAGCCGCTGATAATGCGGCATGCAGGCATCCGCGACGCGCGCGCCGGCCGATGGCAGGCGGATCGCGTGCGACACAGGGCGCGTCTCGAATCCGGTGGATTTCCACACATGCCCGTACCAGTGCGGTGCCCAGACGCCGTCGCTCGCGCGCGGGCCGGACGGCCAGTGCAACATGCGCTCGTTGAAGTCGACTTTGAAATGCGCGCACAACGCACGCAGGTGCGCTTCCGGCGCGTGCAGGAAATCGCCGGCGTCGATGATCGGTGGCGGCGTTCCGGCTGCGCAGAGCAGATCGTAGATTTCAACCTGTTGCGGCAGGCCGATTTCGTCCGATGTCACCGTTGCGCGCGCCTTGAGGTAGGAGGCAACGACTTCGCGCGGGTCGCGGATCAGCAGTACGTTGGCAAGTTCGCCGATCCATGCGTGATCCATGCCGGGCAACAGGTGATGGCTCATGTGCTTCTGGTACCAGATCGGCCTGCCGCCCGGCACCGGGCCGAGCAAATCGTGAACCACATTGCGCCAGTCGGTATCGCCAGCGGCGATGACCTGCGCACGCATCGGATGGTCGAAGCCGGTCGTGGCGAGATACGCCGCGTAGAGCGGCTCGTCGCTGACCGCACAATCGCCACGGTTTTCCCACGCACGCATCATCGCGGTGGAAATATTGCGCGGGCCGCTCCACATTGCGATGCGCAACGGTGCTTTCGGAGGCTTCTTCATGCCAGGCGCATCCCCGCGCGCGCTGCCGCATCCAGATGCGCGAGTTCCTGGTAGAGCTGCTGCAGGCGTTCGACCATTGGTCCGCGCCCGCCATTCCCGATGACGCGGCCATCGATCTCGCGCACCGGCACCACGCCGGCGAACGTGCCGGTCACGAAGGCTTCTTCGGCGCTGTAGACATCGGTCAGGCTGAAATTGCGTTCGCGCGCGCGGATGTCGGCCTGCCCGCAGATGCGCAGCATGTTCGCGCGGGTGATGCCGCCGAGGCAGTAGTCGCCGGTCGATGTCCACACTTCGCCACGTCGCACGATGAAGAAATGCGTGGAGTTGCAGGTCGCGACGAAACCGTGCGGATCGAGCATCAGCGCCTCGTCCGCGCCCGCCGTGTAGGCCTGGATGCACGCGGTGATGCAGTTGAGCTTGCTGTGCGAATTGAGTTTCGGGTCCTGCACGTCGGGATAGCCGCGCCGCACGTGCACGGTGAACAGCTTGAGCCCGCGCTCGATGATGTCGGGATGCGGCGTCTTGTATTCGGGGATGATCACGACCGTCGCCGGGCCGATGGTGACGCGTGGATCCTGGTACGGCGTGCGCTTGACGCCGCGCGTGACCATCAGGCGGATGTGTACGTGGTCGATCATGTTGTTCGTGGCGAGTGTGTCGGCAATCGCGCGGGCCATCGCGGCGCGATCCATGCCGATGTCGAGCATGATCGCCTTCGCGCCCTCAAACAGGCGATCCAGGTGGGCATCGAGGAACAGCGGCTGCCCGCCGATCACGCGGAGACCTTCCCAGACGCCGTCGCCGAGCACGAACCCGGAGTCGAATACCGAGACCGTCGCTTCGGCGCGCGGCTTCATCGCGCCGTTGACGTAAATCAGGATGTCGCGATTGCGCGGATCGTCGACGAAATCATGGGTGCCCTGGGTCACTGCCGGTCTCCGCTGTCTCCGGCAGATAGTAGCCTGAAGCCGCGCTGGCGTTGACAGCGGCCCGGGCAGACCCTAACTTGATGCCAGTGTCGCGGCATCCGGCTGCGGCGTCGACGAGGGTGGCCACGGGAAACCGCAGGCCGAGAGTGCGACATGGGCACTACCAGCCTCCACTGACTGAATTCGACCGCACGTCCAAGCAAGGCGCGCGAGCGCCTTTATTTTTGGATTTATTTCTGTCCATCACCCAGATGGACAAGAAAAAGCGGCCATCCCTGGCCGCACTTTCAAACAAGAGCCTCCCATGATCAATATCACCCTCCCGGACGGCAGCAGCCGCCCATTCGAACATCCAGTCACTGTGGGTGAGGTCGCGCTATCGATTGGTCCCGGCCTGGCCAAGGCAGCGCTCGCGGGCAAGGTCGACGGCAAGCTCGTCGATACCAGCTTCCGCATCGACCGCGATGCCGAACTGCAGATCGTCACCGACAAGCACCCCGACGCGCTCGAGGTGCTGCGCCATTCCACCGCGCATCTGCTCGCGCAGGCCGTGCAGCGCCTGTTCCCGGGCGCGCAGGTCACGATCGGCCCGGTGATCGACAACGGTTTCTACTACGACTTCGCCTACGAGCGTCCGTTCACGCCGGACGATCTGCCGAAGATCGAGGAGGAGATGCAGAAGATCGTCAAGGAAGCGATCCAGGTCGAACGCTCGGTGATGCCGCGCGACGAAGCCGTGGGTTTTTTCAAAGGCATGGGCGAGGACTACAAGGCCGAGATCATCGCCTCGATCCCGTCCGACCAGGACATCTCGCTGTACCGGCAGGGCGATTTCATCGACCTCTGTCGTGGCCCGCACGTCCCGGGCACCGACAAGCTGCGCGCGTTCAAGCTGATGAAGGTCGCGGGCGCGTATTGGCGCGGCGATTCCAACAACCAGATGCTGTCGCGCATTTACGGCACCGCTTGGCTCAACGACAAGGATCTCAAGGCGTATCTGTTCCAGCTAGAGGAAGCCGAGAAGCGCGACCATCGCAAGATCGCCAAGGTGCAAAACCTGTTCCACCAGCAGGAACAGGCGCCGGGCATGGTGTTCTGGCATCCGAAAGGTTGGGCCATCTGGCAGGTCGTCGAGCAGCACATGCGCGGCGTCTATCGCGCGACGGGTTACCGGGAAGTGCGCTGCCCGCAGATCCTCGATGTCTCGCTGTGGAAGGCGTCGGGCCACTGGGACAATTACAAGGACAACATGTTCTTCACCGAGTCGGAAAAGCGCGAGTACGCGCTGAAGCCGATGAACTGCCCGGGCCATTTGCAGATCTTCAACCACGGGCTGCATTCGTACCGCGACCTGCCGATCCGCTACGGCGAGTTCGGTTCCTGCCATCGCAACGAACCGTCGGGCGCGCTGCACGGCATCATGCGCGTGCGCGCGTTCACCCAGGACGATGGCCACATCCTGTGCACGCCGGAACAGGTCGAGTCGGAAGTCACCGCGTTCCACGCGCAGGCGATGAAGGTGTATGCCGACTTCGGCTTCACCGACTTTGCGGTCAAGCTGGCCTTGCGGCCGGAGAAGCGCATCGGTTCGGACGAGTTCTGGGATCGTACCGAGGACATGCTGCGCCGCGCACTGCGCGCTGCCGGCGTCGAATGGGTGGAATTGCCGGGCGAGGGCGCGTTCTACGCACCCAAGATCGAGTACCACCTCAAGGATTCGATCGGCCGCGAATGGCAGGTCGGCACGATGCAGGTCGATTTCATGATGCCCGAGCGCCTCGGCGCCGAATACGTGGACGAGCACTCGACCAAGCGCCATCCAGTGATGTTGCACCGGGCAATCGTCGGATCGATGGAGCGCTTCATCGGTATCCTGATCGAGAACCACGCCGGCAACCTGCCGCCCTGGCTGGCCCCCATTCAGGCTGCGGTGTTGAATATCACCGATGCGCAGGCCGATGCGGTCGAATCAGCGCGTGCGACCCTTGAAAACCAGGGTTTCCGGGTCGAAGCCGATTTGCGCAACGAAAAGATCGGCTATAAGATTCGTGAGCATGCGATGCAACGGATTCCGTATCTGCTCGTGATCGGAGATCGCGAGAAGGAAACCGGCTCGGTTGCAGTGCGCACGCGGTCTGGGGAAGATCTGGGAACGATGGCGCTCGATGATTTCATCGCCCGCCTGCGCAACGAGGCTCGCCCGGGCGCAAACCAGGCCCAGGCATAGACCGGGCATCCGTCACATCCATATTGAGAGGAACCGCGAATCAATACCGACAAGCAGAACCGCAAGAACCACGAAATCCGCGTGCCGCGCGTGCGTCTGATCGATGCCGAGGGCGAAAACGTCGGCGTGGTCGAACGCGATGCAGCGTTGCAGATGGCCGAAGAAGCCGGCATGGATCTGGTCGAGATCCAGCCGAATGGCGATCCGCCGGTCTGCCGCATCATGGATTTCGGCAAGTTCAAGTTTGAATTGCAGAAAAAAGCCGCTGCTGCGAAGAAGAAGCAGAAGATCGTCGAGATCAAGGAGCTCAAGTTCCGTCCGACCACCGACGACGGCGACTACAACATCAAGCTGCGCAATCTGCGCCGGTTTCTCGAGGAAGGCGACAAGGTCAAGGTCAACATCCGCTTCAAGGGCCGCGAGATGGCCCATCAGGAGCTTGGTCTGCAGATGGCGGCGCGAATCGAGGCCGATCTGGCCGATGAAGTCGTGATCGAGCAGCGCGCGCGGCTGGAAGGCCGCCAGATGATCATGATGATGTCGCCCAAGAAGAAGACTTGAGCTGTTCCGGCTCGGCGTCACTGGGCCAGCAACACCGGTCCGGTTGCACGCATCAGGCACTCCCGGCGCATCGCGCTGATTTGCAAGGGGATGGCCCAACTGGCATACTTCGCGGCCCGGCTTGCGCCGGGTTGCGTGTGTTTCATCGTTTCAACAGGACCCGCCGCCGGTTTCGTGGAGTCATCACGGGCCCGGGGCAATCAGCCGGCATAGGCAGGACGGAAAGACCGAGCTGTACGGACTTCGCGACGCAAGTCGCGCAAGCCCATAGGGCAAGGCGCCTCAGCCAGTGACATAACAACGACAGGATTTCTGATGCCGAAGATCAAGACCAACCGGGGGGCTGCGAAGCGTTTTCGCAAGACCGCATCCGGCAAATACAAGTGCGGTCACGCCAACCGCAGCCACATCCTCACGAAGAAGTCGACGAAGCGGAAACGCAACCTGCGTGGCACGAACCATGTGCGCGCCGAGGATGCAGGCCGTCTCGATCGTATGCTTCCCTATCTCTGAGGAGGGCTGAACCATGGCACGAGTCAAACGTGGTGTAACGGCACGCCGCCGTCACAAGAAAGTCCTGAAGCTGGCCAAGGGCTACTTCAATGCGCGTCGCAAGGTGTTCCGCGTCGCCAAGCAGGCGGTCACCAAGGCCGCGCAATACGCATACATCGGCCGCAAGCAGCGCAAGCGCCAGTTCCGCGCACTGTGGATCGTCCGCATCAACGCCGGCGCCCGCATGTTCGGTTTGAACTACAGCCGCTTCATGAACGGGCTGAAGAAGGCCGAGATCACCCTGGATCGCAAGGTGCTTTCCGATATCGCAGTACACGACATCGCGGCGTTTGGAAAGCTTGCCGAGCAGGCCAAGAACGCCCTCGCCGCGTAAGCATCGCAGTACGCTGAAGCAATACGACGGGGAAGGGCGAAAGTCCTTCTCCGTTTTCGTTTTGAAGAGCCGTGGCATACGCATGAGCCTGGGCCGCACGTCGTTCGAGAAGGAATCCTTCCTGCGCGTGGATGAGGTCCTCCACTACGTCTGGGATCCGATCACCATTCGGGACGAGCCTGCGGTGCGCGATGAATACAGTAGGTATGTTCTCCCGATCGCCGGTCTGCTCCTGTCGAATGCAACGGCGAGCGTCATCGCGGCGGGCCTGGCGGACATCGAAACGAAGCGGATTGGGTTCGACGAAACACCCCAGTTGTTGGAGCACTCGATGGTGGTGGCAGAACTCCTGTTTAGCTGGAAGGAATTTCTCGACGAGCGTCACCATGGCTGACGCTGTGGCACGAAATGTTTTTGGGATCCGAACGATATGAGCGAGATCGAACACCTAACCGACAAGACGCTAGCGGACATCACAGCGGCCGACTCACCCGACGCGCTCGAAACCCTGCGCGTGCACCTCCTCGGCAAGCAGGGCAGCGTCACCGCGCTGTTGAAATCGCTCGGCGCGATGCCCGCGGAGCAGCGCAAGGTCGCCGGCGAGGCGATCAACCGCGCCAAGGAATCCATCGTCGACGCGATCGCCGCGCGCCGCGCGCAACTCGACGAAGCCGGCTTGCAGGCGCGCCTCGCATCCGAGCGCATTGACGTCACCCTGCCGGGGCGCGACGGCGAACGCGGCAGCTTGCATCCGGTCACGCGCGCGCTCGAACGCATCGTCGACATCTTCGCGCGGCTTGGTTACGCGGTCGCCGAAGGCCCGGAGATCGAGGACGACTGGCACAATTTTGAAGCGCTGAATTTCCCGCCGCACCATCCCGCGCGCGCGATGCACGACACGTTCTACTTTCCCCCCGATGCGAGCGGCGTTGCGCGCCTGCTGCGCACGCACACCTCGCCGGTGCAGATCCGCGGCATGGCTGGGCGCACGCCGCCGATCCGGCTGATCGCCCCCGGCAAGGTGTATCGCAGCGATTCCGACCAGACCCATACGCCGATGTTCCACCAGGTCGAGGGATTGCTGGTCGACGAGACATCGAGCTTCGCCGACCTCAAGGGCACGCTGTCGGAATTCGTGCAGGCGTTCTTCGAACGCGAATTGACGATGCGTTTCCGTCCGAGCTATTTCCCATTCACCGAACCCTCGGCGGAAGTCGATATTGGCTGGAAACGTGCGGACGGCAGCGAATCGTGGCTGGAAGTGCTCGGCGCGGGCATGGTGCATCCGAACGTGTTGCGCAATTGCGGCATCGATCCGGAACGCTACACCGGCTTCGCATTCGGCCTCGGCGTCGAGCGCTTCGCGATGCTGCGCTACGGCGTCGACGACCTGCGCAGCTTCTTCGAAAACGACCTGCGGTTTTTGGCGCAGTTTGCTTGAGTGTGGGGACTAGGGACTAGGGACTAGGGGCTGGCAGAAGCGACAGTTCTGCGCTCCAGTTCCGGCTCTTTCCTGTTCTCAGCTCCCAGCCCCCAACCCCTAATTCCGGAATTTCAGAATGAAATTCAGTGAAAACTGGCTCCGCGAAAACGTCGCGATCGAAGCCACGCACGAGGCGCTGACGGAGCGCCTGAGTGCGATCGGCCTCGAAGTCGAGAACGTCGAACCACTCGGCGCGCACCTCGACGGAATCGTCGTCGCTCGGATCGTCAGTTGCGCGAAACATCCCGAAGCCGACCGGCTGCAGGTCTGCAGTGTGGATGTCGGCAGGGGCGAACAACTCCAGATCGTCTGCGGCGCGCCGAACGCACGACCGGGATTGAAAGCGCCGCTGGCGATCGTCGGCGCCGTGCTGCCAGGCGGATTGCAGATCAAGCCCGCGATGCTGCGCGGCGTCGCATCCAACGGCATGCTGTGTTCGGCGAAGGAACTCGGCATCGATCCGGATGCATCCGGCCTGCTCGAACTGCCCGACGACGCGCCGGTCGGCGCTGCACTCGCGGGTTATTTGGGCCTGCCCGACGCGAGCATCGAACTCAAACTCACGCCGAATCGTGCGGACTGTTTCAGCATTCGCGGCATTGCGTTCGATGTCGCCGCGGCGTTCGGTAGCAGCGTGCATCCACTGGTCATCGAAACCGCGCCGATTGCCTCGCATGCGCAGATCGCCATCGCGCTCGATGCCGGGAGCGATTGCCCGCGCTATTGCGGTCGCGTGATCGAAAACGTCGATGCCACCGCGCCGACACCGGTGTGGATGCGCGAGCGCCTCAAGCGTTCCGGCATTCGGCCGATCAGCCTGCTCGTCGATGTCACCGCGTACGTGATGCTCGAACTTGGCCAGCCGATTCACGCCTACGACGCGGACAAGCTCGATGGTGCGATTGGCGTGCGACGCGCGCATGCGGGCGAAGCCATCAAATTGCTCGACCAGCGCGAAGTTGTACTCGATCCCGGATTCGTGGTGATCGCCGATGCGGCTGGCCCTGTGGGCCTGGCGGGCGTGATGGGCGGCTGGGAATCGCGGGTCACCGATGCGACCCGCAATGTGTTCCTCGAAGCCGCGCACTTCGCGCCTTCAGCCATCGTCGGTCGCTCGCGCAAGCTCGGCATGCACACCGATGCCGCGCATCGTTTCGAACGCGGCGTCGATCCGGAACTGCCGCCACGGGCGATCGAGCGCGCGACCGGATTGATCCAGTCGATCGCTGGCGGACAGGCCGGCCCGATCGGCGAGTCGCGCCTGGATGCCGACGCTGTCGCCCGGCCTGCCGTGATGCTGCGCCGCGGCCGCCTCGCGCGCGTGCTCGGCATGCACGTCGCCGATGCCGAGGTCGCACGCATCCTGCGCGCGCTCGGCATGGACGTCGACGTGCGCGCGGATGGCTGGAGTGTCATCGCGCCGAGCAGCCGTTTCGATATCGCGATCGAGGAAGACCTGATCGAGGAAATCGCGCGCATCCACGGCTACGACGCGATCCCGACCGCGATGCCGAGCGGCGAGATCCGCATCGCCTCGGCGAGCGAAACCCGCGTGCCCGATGCCGACATCCGCCGCCAGCTTGCCGCGCGCGATTATCGCGAGGCGATCAATTACGCGTTCGTCGATGCGGGACTGCTTGCGCAGTGGTCGCTCGATGCGGGTGCGGTTGCGCTGGCGAATCCGCTGAGTTCCGACCTCGGCGTGATGCGCACGTCATTGTTGCCGGGACTGGTGCAGGCGCTGCGGCACAACATGGCGCGCCAGCAATCGCGCGTGCGGTTGTTCGAACTCGGCCGGGTCTTCGCATTGCAGGAGGGCGCGGCTCCGCGCGAAACCCAGCGCGTCGCGGCCGTCTGCTGCGGCAACGCCAGCACCGAGCAATGGGGCGAGGCTGCGCGTCCGCTGGATTTTTACGACCTCAAGGCCGACCTCGAAAGTCTGGCCGCGCTGGGTGGGCAGGATTCCGGGCTGCGCTTCCTGCCGGCGTCCGAGCCGTGGCTGCATCCGGGGCGCTCGGCCGAAATCTGGCGCGGCGAGCTTCGGCTGGGCTGGATCGGCCATCTGCATCCCCGTCTGCTCAAGGCACTTGATCTCGACACCGAGGTGCTGGCGTTCGAGCTCGACATTGAACCGTTGGCCGCGCGCGCAATTCCAGCTGCGGCAACACTTTCGCGCTATCCGCTCGTCCGCCGGGACCTCGCGCTTGTCGTCCCGGATGCGATTCCCTGGGCGACGGTCGAAACGACCCTTAAATCGGCGCTCGGCTCGCTGTTGCGCGAGGTCCGGCTGTTCGATGTGTACCGCGGCGCGGGGCTAGACCCGGACACGAGGAGTGTCGCTATGGGCTTGATTTTACAGGATGTCTCGCGCACGCTTACCGACCACGACGCCGACGGTGTCGTAGCTGCTGCCGTTGCGGCGCTAGGGCGCGAATGCGGCGCGGTGTTGCGGGGGGGCTGAGCCCGCCCGGAACGGAACGGTTCGGTGGCTTTGCAGTTGGAAGGGCCGCAGGACGCGGCTCGACAGGGGTTGATATGGCGTTGACGAAAGCGGAGATGGCCGAACGCCTCTTCGAGGAGGTAGGCCTGAACAAGCGCGAGGCGAAGGAATTCGTCGATGCGTACTTCGACGTGCTCCGCGAATCCCTTGAGCGCGGCGTGCAGGTCAAGCTGTCCGGCTTCGGCAACTTCGAGTTGCGCCAGAAGAACCAGCGCCCTGGGCGCAACCCCAAGACCGGCGAAGAAATCCCGATTTCCGCGCGCACCGTTGTCACCTTCCGACCGGGACAGAAGCTGAAAGAGCGCGTCGAGGAACATGCGGGGCGCGAGCATGCTTGACCCCGGCAGCAATCGCGAGCTTCCTCCGATCCCGGCCAAGCGCTACTTCACCATCGGTGAGGTCAGCGAGCTGTGCGACGTGAAGCCGCATGTACTGCGCTATTGGGAAACCGAATTTCCGACCCTCAAGCCGGTCAAGCGGCGCGGCAATCGCCGCTACTACCAGCGCCACGATGTGCTGATGATCCGCCAGATCCGTGGCCTGCTCTACGAAAACGGATACACCATCGGCGGCGCGCGCCAGCGCCTTGAAGGCGAAGTCGCGCGCGTCGAAAACACCATGTCGACGCAGATCATCCGGCAGGTGCGGCAGGAGCTTGAAGAAGTCTTGCAGCTTCTGAAGCGCTGAGCTCTAGATTTAGTCCCTCTCCCGACGGGGTGAGCGGAAGCGTTTGCGAGCCATTGGCGCGCGCTTGCGCGAACGCCCGAGCGCCATGCGGTTGGGCCGGGGTGCGGGTAGGGGTGAGGGGCGAACGAAGCGAGATGTTGCCGACTAGCCGCGCGCTCCCGCTTCGATGCCCAGCGACTCGGCATCTTCACCGCATAAACCCGTATAATTCGCGCTCCGCATGCATTGCATGCGCGGCATCGTCCTCGTCGGGGCGTAGCGCAGTCTGGTAGCGCACCTGCCTGGGGGGCAGGGGGTCGTGGGTTCGAATCCCGCCGTCCCGACCACTAAGCGATCCAAGGGCATCCAATCAAGTCCTAAGAATCCCATGAAACCCGCCTAGATGGAGGGTTTCTCGTTCTAGGCTGTCCGATGGCTTCCGCTGGCATCCGGGCGAATAGTGCGTAAGATTGTGCGTAACGGGCCGCAATGTGCGTTCCGTTACGCACTCGGGGGTACTCACACCATGCTGACCGATACCAAGCTGCGCGCGCTCAAGCCTCGCGAGACGGTGTACCGGGTCGCCGATGCCAACGGTCTGTGCGTCGAAGTGCGTCCGACCGGCGCGAAACTGTGGCGTTACCGGTACCGCTACGCCGGGAAGGCCAAGATGATCGCCTTGGGCGAGTACCCTTCCGTGCCGCTTGTGGATGCGCGTACACGGCGCGACGACGCGCGTGCTGTGCTGGCGACGGGCGTCGACCCGACGGTAAATGCCAAGGCCAAGCGCGCAGCGGTGATCGAAAACGCCGCCAATACCTTCGCAGCCATCGCAGTTGAGTGGTTCGCACAGAACGCGGACACGATGACTGAAGGCACATTGCGCCGCGACCGGCGGGTGATCGAACGCCATCTGAATCCGTGGATCGGCAATGCGGCCATCGCCGACGTGACTCCGCCGATGTTGCTGGCGGCCCTGCGCCGAATCGAAGCGCGTGGTGTGATCGAAACCGCGCATCGCGCGCGCGGGCTGGCATCCCGGCTGTTTCGCTATGCCATCGCCACGGGTCGGGCTGAACGTAATCCGGCGATGGACTTGATCGGCGCACTCAAGAGTCCCGAAACGCGGCACTTCGCCAGCATTACCGAACCGCCCCAAGTGGCCGTGCTGCTGCGCGCGATGGACGGTTATTCAGGCACGCCGACTGTTGCCGCCGCGCTCAAGCTGGCCCCGCTGCTGTTCGTTCGCCCCGGCGAGTTGCGCAAGGCACGCTGGGCCGACTTCGACTTGGGTACGGGCGAGTGGCGCTACATCGCCAACAAGACAAAGACACCGCATATCGTCCCGCTTGCCGCGCAATCCATCGCCATCCTGCGCGAGTTGCAGCCGCTGACCTGCCGCAGCGAGTTGGAACAGGTGCGGGGACTTTTGGACATCACGCTACCGGAAGCACTGCGACACAGATGATCGAGATCGAAGCAGTCCATCGGCACTATGCGATGAGCGGGCAAACCGTGCATGCGCTCGATGGCATCGATCTGACGATACGGCGAGGGGAGTTCGTTGCGATCACCGGACCGTCGGGTTCGGGCAAGTCCAGCCTGCTCAACTTGCTCGGTTGCCTGGATCGTCCGGATGCGGGCCGCTATCGGCTCGAAGGCAAGGACGTTTCGCAACTCGACGATGAGACGACGAGCGACATCCGCAACCGCCGGATAGGCTTCGTGTTCCAGTCGTTCCATCTGTTGCCGCGCTTGACCGTGCTGGAGAATGTCTTGTTGCCGCTGCGTTTTTCGCGCACGCCCGATCCGACGGCACCGGCGCATGCCGCGGCGCTGCTCGCACGCGTGGGCTTGTCCGATCGCCAGGATCATCGTCCGAATGAATTGTCGGGCGGCCAGATGAGTATTCCGGGCCATGCCGGCCACCCATTCCGACGCATGCCGGCCACCCATTCCGACGCATGTCGGCCATCCCCTGCATGAAGGTGTGACGCGGGAT
>JAYTOP010000089.1:0-15558 GCA_043747745.1 Pseudomonadota bacterium | reverse complement strand
TCAGCAGGCGCGCCTGGCGTGGCATCGGGTGCGGGAAGGTGACAAGGTCGAGTCGCTGGCGATCGGCAATCGCATGCGCGGGCTGCTCGCGGAGTTCGGGGTGGTGGTGGCCAGGAGCGACGCTGCGCTGCGCACGTTGCTGGCCGATCTGGGCAGCCAGGCATTGCCCGCCTCGCGGCATAGTTAGGCATCACCTACCAGCGTTGCGCCTGTGAGATGCAAGAACTCAGAAGCATTTGGCTTGAACACAACCTGACCGCGCGAGACTTTGCAGATGCATGTGAGCGACGCGCCATCGGCTTGAAGCGTTTTGAGAATACGACGTTTGTGCTTGAGAAGACCCCAGAGCCAAACGATTTGGTCGTTGGTCGTCTCGCCCGAGTTTGGAGGGCAGCGAATTACAACATCATCACCGTCAATTGAGGCGCCAGGGATAGCATCTCGTGTGCCGGATACGCGGCCACCAAGATTGCTGATTCGGAACTCTACAGAATTTGCCATTGATGCCTAACTCTTAGTGGATCCTGGAAACGGGATATGTATCGAATGTTCAAGTTCGCGAGATGGCCTGTCAATCAACGCGGCGCCGGTGTTTTCGCGTTGATCTCCGGATCGGTCACAGCGCGCTGCGCTGTCCGTGATTCGCGGTGGGCGATGTACGCATTCGACAGGAAGATGATGGCGGCGCCGACGGCCGTCCAGCGGTCGAGTTTTTCGTCGAACAGGAAGTAGCCGAACAACGCGACCAGTGGCACCTGCAGGAAGCCGATCGGGGTCAGCAGGGATGCATCGGCGAGCTTCAGCGCGCGTGTCCAGAACATGTGGCCGCTGGTGCCGAAGAAGCCGGCAAGCACGATCCACAACCAGGTGATGCCGACCGGCGCCTGCCAGTAGAACAACGCCGGGACCAGCGACATCGGTACCCAAAGCATCGTCGTGTAGATCACGATGGTGTCGGGCTTCTCGGTGCGCGAGAGGAACTTGATGCTGACCGCGACCATCCCGCTCATCGCGGCGGCGAGCAGCGCGACGAGCGAGCCTGCGTTGAAGCTCGCATGACCGGGTCGCACGATCAGCAGCACGCCGAGGAAACCCAGCGCGACAGCGCTCCAGCGGCGTGCACGCACGACCTCGCCGAGGAACAGCATCGCGCCGATGGTCACGAACAGTGGCGTGGAATAGGTCAGCGACGTCGCCTGCGCGAGCGGCAGGTTCGCGATCGCCCAGAAGCCGGCCAGCATCGAGACGATGCCCATCGCGCAGCGCATGAAATACAGCGAGATCTTCTGTGTGCGGAAGATCGCCATGCCGTGCCGCGCGAGCAGGGGCAAGGTGAACGCGAAGCCGAACAGGTTTCGGAAGAACGCGATCTCGAACGGATGCAATTGTTTCGATGCGTAGCGGATCGTGAGCGCCATGCCGCCGAACATCACGGTGCTGATCGACATCAGTGCGACGGCGCGCGGAACGTTGTCGTCGGCGTGCCCGTAGTGCGGTGCCCTTTTCACGCAGGCGATCCATCGATGCGTGCGCCGATGATGCGCGGCTCGGGTTCGAGCACCACGCCGAACGTCGCATGCACGGAGTCGATGATCTTGTTCGCGAGATCGAGCAATTGCGTTCCGGTCGCGTGGCCGTGATTGATCAGTACCAGCGCGTGCTGCCCGGACACCCCGGCATCGCCATCGACATCGCGATAGCCTTTCCACCCGCAGGCTTCGATCAACCACGCAGCGGAGAGCTTGCGCAGCGCGGGATCGCTCGCCGGGAACACCGGCAGTTTCGGATGTTCCGCGCGCAAGGCCATTGCAAGATCCTCGGCGACCTGCGGATTCTTGAAGAAGCTGCCCGCGTTGCCGATCAGCGCAGGATTCGGCAGCTTGCGTGTGCGCAGGCGGGTGACCGCTTCGGCGACGTGCACGGCGCGCGGGGCAGCGACGCCCATCGCGGCGAGTTCCTCGCGGATGCCTGCGTAATCGAGTCGTAGTTCATGTTTGCGCGGCAGGCGGAATTCGACCGCGGTCACGATCCAGCGATCGCCATCGCGCTTGAACAGGCTGTCGCGATAACCGAATGCGCAGGCATCACGATCCAGCCGACGCAACTCGCCGTTGCTGCGATCGAATGCTTCGACGGTCTCGATGGACTCGCCGACCTCGCTGCCGTAGGCGCCGATGTTCTGGATCGGCGCGGCACCGACATTGCCGGGAATCAGCGCGAGATTCTCCAGGCCTTCCAGGCGTTGGCCCAGCGTCCAGTGGACGAGGTCGTTCCAGCCCACGCCCGCGTCGGCGCGCACCAGTGCATCGTCTTCGCTGCGTTCGACGATCGCGATGTCGCGCAGCGCGATGCTGACCACGAGGCCGGGCGGATCGCCGACGAACAGCAGATTGCTGCCTTCGCCGAGTACCAGCAACGGGCCGCTGCGCAACGATGCGTAACCGAGCAATTCATCGAGCGCGGCACGGTCGCGTGCCTCGGCGAACAACGATGCGCGTGCGGGGACGCGGAAAGTGTTGCGTGCATCGAGCGCGGCGTTTTCGGTCAGTCGCAACGCGCTCATCGACGCGCGCCTTCAGGACGTCGCCGCAGGCCCATCAAACCGCGCCTTCACGGCGGGTGCGCAACGCTGTCACGCATTCGTTGATCAACGCCGGGCCGCGATAGATCAGGCCGGTGTAGCACTGCAGCAAGGTCGCGCCGGCGGCGACTTTCGCGACCGCATCGCCACCGGACAGGATGCCACCAACGCCGATCAACGGGATTTTCTCGCCGACACGCGCGCGCAGGCGCGACAGCACGGCGGTGGACTTCGCGTACAGCGGCTTGCCCGACAGCCCGCCAGCTTCGTGCTCAAGGCGATGGCCATGGATCGTGGTACGTGCAATCGTGGTGTTGGTCGCGATGACGCCGTCCACGCGCGCATCGAGCAGGATGCGCGCCATCGAGTCGATCGCCGCATCTTCCAGGTCCGGGGCGATCTTCAGCAGCATCGGCTTGCGCTTGCCGTGTTGTGCGCCGAGTTTCTCCTGCGCCTCGCGCAACGTGCCGACCAGCGCACGCAGGGCATCGTCGTGCTGCAAGTCGCGCAGGCCGACGGTGTTGGGCGAGGAGATGTTGACGGTGATGTAGTCAGCAAGCGCATACACGCGTTCAAGGCAGAACAGATAGTCGTCGGCCGCACGCTCGATCGGAGTATCCGCGTTCTTGCCGATGTTGATGCCGACGATGCCCTTGCGGTTCGCGCGCGACACATTGCGCACCAATGCATCGACGCCGTCGTTGTTGAAACCGAGCCGGTTGATCACGCCCTGCACGTCGGGCAACCGGAACATGCGCGGCTTCGGGTTGCCTTCCTGCGGGCGCGGCGTGACTGTGCCGACCTCGATGAAACCGAACCCCAGCGCGAGCAGCGCATCGACATGCGCGCCGTTCTTGTCCAGACCGGCGGCGAGTCCGATCGGGTTCTCGAACAGCCGTCCAAGCACGCGCGTCGGCAGGCGCGGCGGTTGACGCGCGAGCAGCGGGTTGAGGCCGCTGCGATACGCGGCCTCGATCGCCTTCAGACCGAGGCCGTGAGCGACTTCGGCATCGAGTGCGAACAGGAACGGGCGGGCGAGTCCGTACACGAAGGTCGGCTTGGGCAGCTGTCAGTGTGCGTGCGACACGGCTGCGGAGAAAGCCGCCAGACCGCCGAAGAACACGAGGAAGACCACAACGGCGATCACGATGAGCGCTGCCAATGCAAGATGAATCCAGCCAAGCACGAGCCCGGCGGTCGCCATGCTGTCGCCATCGAGTGCGCCATTGGATCGCTTGATTTCGCCGCGTGCCATGTATCCGCACACGATCGCGACCACCGCGCCGATGAAGGGCAGGGCGAACCACGACAGGATGCCGAAGACGAGGCTGATCGTCGCGGTGGAGCAGGTCTGGCGGACAGGCGTGTTCATGCGGATATCCCTGTGTTCTTCTCGTCATTCCGATGAACGCCGAAGCCCAATTCAGCAGCGGCGTTGGCCATTCCATTTGGCTTTATCGCACAAGATCCAAATGGATGACCAGCTTCGCTGTTGTGAAGCCTTCCGGCGTTCTTCGCTGTGATGACGAGTCAATCGTCTGGAATGAAACTGTACGCACTCAGAAGTCGAACTTGATGCCCTGCGCGAGCGGCATCGAATCCGAATAGTTGATCGTGTTGGTCTGCCGGCGCATGTACGCGCGCCATGCGTCGGAACCGGATTCGCGACCGCCGCCGGTTTCCTTCTCGCCACCGAATGCGCCGCCGATCTCGGCACCCGACGTGCCGATGTTGACGTTCGCGATACCGCAATCCGAACCGGCCGCCGACAGGAAGGCTTCCGCCGTCTTGAGGTTGGTCGTGAAGATCGACGACGACAGGCCCTGCGGCACCGCGTTCTGCAGGTGCAGCGCTTCGTCGAGCGTCGAATATTTCATCACGTAGAGGATCGGCGCGAAAGTTTCGGTCTGCACGACTTCGGCTTCGTTGGTCAGGCCGGTGACGATCGTCGGCAGTACGTAGTTGCCCTTGCCTTCGATCGCTGCGCCGCCGCTCGCGACTGTGCCGCCGCTGGCCTTGGCTTTCGCGATCGCGGAGAGATAGCCCTTCACCGCGTCCTGGCTGTTGAGCGGACCCATCAGGTTGTTGGCGTTGGTCGGATCGCCGATCTTCTTCTCGACCTGTGCATAAGCTGCAACGAGTTTTGCGAGCACGTCGTCGTAGATCGATTCCTGCACGAACAGGCGGCGCGTGGTCGTGCAGCGCTGGCCGGCAGTGCCGACCGCGCCGAACACAATCGCCGGGATCGCGAGCTTCATGTCAGCGGTTTCGTCGACGATGATCGCGTTGTTGCCGCCGAGTTCGAGCAGCGAGCGACCCATGCGGTTGGCGACGCGCTCGCCGACATTGCGGCCGATCTTGGTCGAGCCGGTGAAGCTGATGAGCGGGATGCGGCGGTCGTCGACGAAGGTGCTTGCGAGCTCGGTGCCGGCATCGTTGAACAGGAAGAACAGGTCGGGGAAGCCGCCATCCTTCAATGCTGCGTTGCAGATCTTCAGCGCCGCGATCGCCGACAACGGCGTCTTCGGCGACGGCTTCCAGATCGAGATATCGCCGCAGATCGCCGCGATGAAGCTGTTCCACGCCCACACCGCGACCGGGAAATTGAACGCGCTGATGATCCCGACCAGTCCCATCGGATGCCATTGCTCGTACATGCGATGGCCGGGGCGTTCGGAATGCATGGTCAGGCCGTAGAGTTGGCGCGACAGTCCGACCGAGAACTCGCCGATGTCGATCATTTCCTGCACTTCGCCGTCGCCTTCGGGCTTGCTCTTGCCCATCTCCAGCGCGACCAGCGAGCCGAGCGCGTCCTTGTGCTTGCGCAATGCGTCGGAGCACAGGCGGATGGCTTCGCCGCGATGCGGCGCGGGAGTTGTGCGCCAGACCTTGAAGGCTTCCTGCGCACGTACGAGGATGGTGTCGTAGTCGGCCTGCGAGGATGCATGCACACGTGCGAGCACCTCGCCGGTCGCCGGATTGACCGGTTCGATGATGCCGGCGTCGCTCGGTCGTGCCTTATCGAAGCTGGACCACTCGCCACGGCCGAGATACGTGCCGGATTCATCAGCGCCTAGGCCGAGTGCGGAAAGGACGGAATGTGTCATTGGAACTCCTGTTTTAGTTTGAGAGCCCGCACACGAATGTGCGGGTTATTCGAATGGTGGGCGATCAGCATCGAGCAGCGTCTTGGTGCGCAAGTTGATGCGAACGTTTCAGTTGAAAGTCCGCACATGGATGTGTGGGTTGTTGAGCGAAATGCGAGTCAAAATTTGGAAGTCCGTACACGGATGTGCGGGTTCTGCGAATGGACTCGCGTGAAACAACATCATGGTGACCCCGACAGGATTTGAACCTGTGACCTCGCCCTTAGGAGGGGCGCGCTCTATCCAGCTGAGCTACGGGGCCTGAACTGCCAATTATCGCAAGGAAGTGCCCCTGCTGTCGCATCTGTCGGGAGGCGGGTCCTGCGCGAGTACCGTCCGTGGTCGCCGGTCGCATGCGGACATGGGATGATCTGGCTCCCCGACCCGAGGCCATCGCCATGCATGTCGCCATTTTCGACGCCGCCGTCACCCTTCCGCTGCGGATGCTGCACAACCTGAGTGCGATTCTCGACAAGGTCGCCGCCGACATCGCCGCTGGCAAGCTGGATGAGGAAACCGTCCTGCATGCGAAACTTGCGCCGGATATGTTCGATTTCACCCGCCAGGTGCAACTGGCCAGCGATTTCGCCAAGAGCCCTGCTGCGCGGCTGGCTGGCGTCGAGGTGCCGAAGTTCCCGGACGAGGAAACCACGCTGGCCGCGCTCAAGGCACGCATTGCAGCCATTGCAGAGTTTCTGAACACCTTCAAGCCTGCGCAATTCGAGGGCGCGGCGGAGCGACAGATCGTCATCCCGATGCGCGACCGTACGCTTGAGATGATCGGCAGCGATTATTTACTCGGCTTCGCGCAGCCTAACTTCTATTTCCACTACACCACGGCCTACGCGATCCTGCGCCATCTGGGAGTCGAGATCGGCAAACGCGATTTCATTGGGTGAAGCGGCGCGCTGACGAGCCACAGGCTCGTGCACCGCTGAACGCCCGAGCGCTGAGCGCGAGGGCCGGGGAATGAGCCGCGCAGACGATGCGTGCGTCACTCTGAGCGCCAGTGACATGATCGCGACCCGAACGACTACACTCTGTACGCCGAAAGGGGAGCTACGCGATGCCATGTGACGCACAGATGTTGGCTGGGGTGCCGCTTTTCGAGCACCTCAGCGATGAGGATCGCCTGATCCTGGCGGAGGTGATCGACCGCCGACCGCTGGCCGCTCACGAGACGCTGTTCAAGGCTGGCGAGCCAGGCGATTCGCTGTTCGTCGTGCAGGCAGGCGAGGTCGAGCTTTACATCAAGGACACCGCCGGTCAGAAGATCGTGCTGACCAATGCAGGCCGGGACGAGATCTTCGGCGAGCTGTCGTTGCTCGATCAGGGCGCGCGCACCGCGACTGCGACTGCATTGATGGACACCGAACTGCTCGAACTCGACCGTGGCGACCTGTTGCTGCTGTTCCAGAAGACCCCCGCTGCGGGATTGGGCCTGCTCGCCGCGATGGGCCACATGACCCGCAAGGCCGATGCGCTGCTGCGCACGCGCGTGTCGCGCAACGCGAACGAGGAGGCAGAAGAACAACGTGGATTCATCCTGCGGGTCGCCGACTGGGTGTCGTGGTTCAGCGGGAGCATGTCGTTCCTCGGCATCCACGGGATCTGGTTCATCGTGTGGATCCTGATCAACACCGGGGCGATCGGGATCAAGGCGTTCGATCCGTATCCCTACGGTCTGCTCACGATGATCGTGTCGCTGGAGGCGATCTTTCTGTCCTGCATCGTGCTGATCAGCCAGAACCGCCAGGCCGAGAAGGATCGCGTGCGTTCGGACATCGAGTACGACGTCAACGTCAAGGCCGAACTCGAGGTCGCGCACCTGCACGAGAAGACCGACCGCATCCACGAGGACATGCACAACTATCTTTCGAGGATCGAGAAATCGCTGGCGTCCATGCGCAATCTGTCTCCATCCATGAAGTGATCGGCGCGAAGTCAGTCGCGATCAGTATGCGGACGTGCTTCAGGCCTTTGCACTGGATCATCGCGTCAGCCCAAGGCAGCAGGGCTGGAGATGTGGATGCATGACGGAAGGATGAACCGCACCCTTCCGACTGCCCGCTATGAGCTGAATGCAATCATTAACGTATGCACCATGTTTGCGCTGTAGGCCGATAGGGCGGCTATAAGGAAGGCGACTTTCTAACCAAAGGAGTGGACCCATGAACGTCAAGAACCCGCTGAATTTCAGCCCATCGAATCGCCCACGTCTGTTGCGGGCGATGGCTGCGCCTCTAGTCGCTGCCATCATGATGGCGCTGCCCTCGGCATCGTTTGCCGGGATCTATGTCTCGGTGAATTTCGCGCCGCCGCCGCTGCCCATGTATGAGCAGCCGCCCATTCCCGGCGATGGATACCTGTGGACGCCAGGCTATTGGGCCTACAGCGATGACGGCTATTTCTGGGTGCCGGGTACATGGGTCGAGGTGCCGTACCAAGGCGCACTGTGGACGCCGGGCTACTGGGATTACAGCGATGAAGGCGACTACGCGTTCCATGACGGTTATTGGGGCGATCACATCGGCTTCTACGGTGGCGTCGACTATGGCTATGGCTACGGCGGCGAAGGCTACGAGGGCGGCTACTGGAACAACGGCGCGTTGTACTACAACCGCAGCGTCAACAACATCAGCATCACCAATGTCAAAATCTACAACAAGACGGTGATCAACAACACGACGATCAACAACACGACGATCAACAAGGTCAGCTTCAACGGCGGCCCGGGCGGATTGGCAGCGCGACCCACGGCTCAGGATCAACTGGCGGCACGTGAGAAGCACACCAAACCCGTACCCGACCAGCAACGTCAGGTCGCGATGGCAAGCCAGAACAAGGAATCGTTCGCCGCAGTGAACCATGGCGCGCCGCCGATCGCAGCAACGCAGAAGCCTGGCGCGTTCGCCGGAGCGGGCATCGTGAAGGCGCATCCGGTGAGCCCTGAAGCGCGTGCCGCAGTGGACAAGGCGATCCAGGCCAAGCCGGTACTTGCCAAGCCGGTACTTGCCAAGCCCGTCGGCGCACCTGCCAAGCCGATGATGGGCGAGAACAACTTCGGCCCAGCCAAGGCTGGCCCGAATGCACCGAAGTCGGCCGGCTTTGCACCGAAGGCCCACGCTCCGGCCGCAGCGACGCAGCCCGAACGTGCCGGCCCCATGGCGAATCCGCAGGATGGATCGCAGGGCAATCCGAAAGCCCCGCGTTCCGCAGGCTATGCACCAAAGGCGCACGACAGGCAGAGCATGCCGCCGCAGCGCGATGGCCCCCCGATGAATGCTCGCGACGAAGCAAAGCCCATGACGCCGCCTAATCGGGACACGGCAGAGCCGATGCAACCAGAACGTAACGGCCCGCCGGTGAACCGTCGCCAGGTGCCACCGTCCGATCCCGCAAACAATGCACCGAGGAATCGCGACGCTGCGCAACCGATGCCGACCAATCGCGACGGTCCGATGCAGCGTGCAGAGCGTCCGGTGGACTCCAGTCAGCAACAACCCATGCGCGGACCAGCGCCTGCGCATGCACCACGCCCGGAGCCGCAGCCGAAACCCGACGCGCGCGAGAAGCCCAGCAAGCAGCCGGTCGATCCGAAGGCGAAAGACGATACCGACGAAAAGAAGCAGCAGTGACGGTTCGCAACGGCAAACAACCCTTGCATCGATGATGCGACCGCAACAATCGCATCTGACGGCTCACCGATAGCACCGCAATGAAACCCGCCGCAAGGCGGGTTTTTTTTACCTGTCGAGGCTGTGATGTCCGGTGCTTCGGATGACGCATGAGCACGTTTCTCTCGTTAAAAAAATCTGTTTAACGCGATGCAGCATGACAAAACATTTTCGTACTGTATGGTGCCCTCGCCATAAACATCCGCGCGCATCACCAATACGCGGCCGTACTGAAATTGTTGTTTCTCCTGGAATAAAAATGCATTCGACTTCGCTTGTTCGCGCCTTGTGGTGCGCTGTCACTCTTGCGTGCCTCACGATGAGTGGCGCATCAGCCGTCGGACTCCAACGATCAGTGCAAGTAGAGCCAGCTGGCGAACACGAAATGCTGATCGCCACACCCAACGCATCCAGCGGAAGCTGTGGCGTCGAGCGCTGGTCGGTCAAAGTCGGCACCGATCCGGACGCCTCGCTGGTCAGCCTCACCTCCAGCACATCGCAGACAATCAGCTATCTGCGCGGCATCACCGCACCGGCGACGCCGCCGTTGAATGCACGCGTCCAGCCGACCGAGATCACCGACTTCGTAATCGATGCGACATTGATCGAATACAAGCTCGAGAACGATTCGGACTATCACCTGGTCATCAAGGATGCCGCGGGCAACACGATGATTGCGGAGATTCCCGATCCAGCATGCGTGACGGCCGGCAGCCGTTTTGCGAGTCTCATCAAGAGCGCACGCCAGCAATTCGACAGCAAGTACAACGCGACGACGAGCTTCCAGACCGTGAACATTCCGGTGCGGCTCACGGGCGTTGCATTCTTCGATTTCCAGCACGGCCAGACCGGCGTCGCACCCAACGGAATCGAACTGCATCCGCTGCTGAATGTGGTGTTCAATCCAGGCGCTGGCACACCCGACTTCGGCTTGTCGGTCGCTCCAAGCAGCGCAAGTGTCATCCAGGGCGCAAGCACGACGACCACGGTCACCGTGGTTCCGCAGAACGGCTTCAACAGCAGCGTTACCTTCGCCGCAGCTGGCCTGCCGGCGGGCGTGACCGCTTCGTTCAGTCCAGCCAGCACGACCGGATCGACCACGCTGACCTTGACCGCCAGTGCGACCGCCGCCACTGGCCCTGCGACGATTTCCATCGCTGGCTCCACGGGCAGCCTCACGCATACGACGTCGGTCGCCCTCACCGTGAACGCGGCAGGCGGTGGTGGTGGCGGCACGACTGCCGTCTACAACTCCACGCTGAAGGCACCATGGTGCGCGAGCGTTGGCGCGTCCTGCGATTCGGGTCCAAGCCTGCTGCTCGGACGCGGCACGATGACGGGCGGGACGGAACCCAACCATCCCAACACCATCACGACCTGCACCGATGGCAACTCGGGTACCTTCCATTCCGATGAATCGAACGATCGCCTCATGATCGCCTCGACCGATGGTGGTCCGCTCACCGCTGGCAAGGTGGCGCGCATCACCGCCACCGTGTGGGCGTACAGCGCAAGCAGCAACGCGCTCGACCTGTATTCGGCGCCCAACGCCAATTCACCCACCTGGACGTTCCTCAACACGATCGTCCCATCGGGTACCGGCGCGCAGACCTTGACGACGACCTTCGCGCTGCCCACCGGCGGACTACAGGCGATTCGTGCGCACTTCCGCTCGGCCGGCACCGCAACACCCTGCAGCACGGGCGCTTACGACGATTCGGACGACCTGGTCTTCGCGGTCTCGTCCACCGCCCCCGCGCCCGATTTCTCGGTCGGCGCATCGCCCACGACGGTGACGATGAACCCCGGCGCCAGCGGCACCAGCACCGTGACGGTGGCGAGCCTCAACGGCTTCAGCGCAGCGACCAGCCTCGCCGCGTCCGGCTTGCCGAGCGGTGTCACCGCTGCGTTCTCACCGACGCCGGTCACCCCGATCGGCGGCAGCAGCGCCACCAGCGTGCTGACGCTCACCGCGTCGGCTTCGGTTCCAGCTGGCACCTACAACGCGACCATCAACGGCACATCGGGCTCGCTCAGCCACAACGCAACGGTGAACCTGACCATCACCGTGCCGAGCGGCCCGGCGCAATTGCTGGTCAACCCCGGCTTCGAGACTGGCACCGCCTCGCCATGGACGATGAGCACCGGCACGCTGTGCAGCAACAGCAGTTGCAGTGGCGAAGTCGCCCGCAGCGGCACCTGGTTCGACTGGCTCAACGGCTACGGCAGCGCGCATACCGACACCCTGTCGCAGACGGTCGCGATTCCAGCGGGCAAGACCTCGGCGATGCTGCAGTTCTACATGCACATCGACACCCTCGAAACCACCATGACCACCGCCAACGACACCCTCACCGTCGGCGTCTACAACACGTCCGGCACCTTGCTGGGCACGTTGAACACGTACTCGAACCTCAATGCGAACACCGGCTACTCGGTGCACAACCTGACCATGACGCCGTACATCGGCCAGACCGTCGTGGTGAAGTTCACCGGTGTCGAGAACGCCTCGAAGCAGACTTCATTCGTGATCGACGACGTCAACTTGAACGTGCAGTAACGACGGCCACGATAGCAACGCCGACGCCAGCAATGCGCTGGCGTCGGTCATTCCGGAGCATGGCTGACGTCGTGCGGGGCAAATGTCGATCCTCGCGTGCACGGATGCGACCTTCTCCGTATTGTCCTGCGTGACCTTAGATCGCGAGCGCGATCAATGCAGCTCCAAAGCTGCCGAGGAGCAGCTCTGCGGCATGTTTGTGCGCTCTGAAATCCGCTCGCACATGTTGACGGTCGAACGGGTTTGAATCACTACGCGTCAGGTTTGTCTGCCACGTCCCGCGCTGCCTGGCGCAGCGTGAAGCATTGTTGGTAACAGCAATATCAATGCCACGCTCGAACACGCGATTACAGCTCGCGCGAAACCGCTCTTCAGTGAATTGATAGCGAAAGCTGTTTTCGGATACGAGCATATTGGCAGCGTGGATCTGGGACACCCGTTGTGGTGTAACGAAGTCGCGATCAAGCTCCAGGATCATCAGATGCGGGTCATGTAGAGCGATTGCTTCCTGGATACCGTCATCCGAAGTGACCTTCAGCAGGAGGGCGACCTCTGCATCCAGTTGCCGCGCCAGGTGGTATTTGGTGAGATCGCCGGTCGCCTGGAAGTACACCCACGACTTGGCATGTCGGGCCTCGACCATCGCGATCGCAGGTGCGATCACTTCGGGCGTCTTGAACTCGGCATTGACGACGGCGCGTCCATTGACGGCATCCAGAACATCCTCGAAACGGGTCGTTGGCTCCTTGCCGATGCGGCGCTGGCATGCAGCCAGTGCGGCATACGTGAAGGATTCGACAGGACCGACACATGCGCTGTGTCCAGAGGTTTCGGCGTCGTGGGAGACAATTACCACGCCATCCAGAGTCAACCTGAGATCGATTTCCAGAACCTGGGCGTTGCCTGCATTGAGTGTCGCCTGAATTTTCTGGAGCGGGTTGCCGGGTTCGAAATAGCCACCCCTGTGCGCGGCCACCACGGGAGGTGCGAGCAAGTGCGCAAGGGCATTGTCGGCGTCCTGAGTTGCGCACGCATCGGTGCTGCAACAAGCCAGGGCCAATCCAATGGCTACCCACAATCCATGGACTGCCAAGTCATTTCGCATCCGCATCCGGAACTCCAATTCGATGCTGTGGCGTGATTCGCGCCAACGATCGGTCTGGTCATGTTGCGACGGTGGCAACGAGCGACGATCCGAAGCAATGCCAATCGCTGCTTGCGATGCATTCGCGATCGATGGTTGAGCTTAGACGGACGCGCGTTAGGTCTGTCTCCACCACGCGAACACCGGCTACTCGGTGCACAACCTGACCATGACGCCGTACATCGGCCAGACCGTCGTGGTGAAGTTCACCGGCGTCGAGAACGCCTCGAAGCAGACTTCATTCGTGATCGACGACGTCAACTTGAACGTGCAGTAAGGGCAGCCACGACTGCAACGCCGATGCCAGCGATATGCTGGCGTCGGTCATGGTGAAACCGCGTTCTACGCGTTGACCCGATCGGTCACTCAGGCGTCTTCGTTACCGGCGCATCGCTGACCGGGACAGTGCGCAACGGCCAGTTTTGCACCTGCTCCCACTGCGCCCGCACGACGGGCGGCAGTTTGTCCATGTGTTTGAGGAACGCCGCGATCGTCCATATTTGACGCTCGTTGAGCGTGTTGGCGAACGACGGCATGCCGGTCAGGCGAATCCCGTGCTTGATCTTCCAGAACGACAAACCTTCTGCGTCGTCCTCCACGCCCTCGCTCGCGAATTGCGGCGGCTTTTGATACAGGCCTTTCGCAATCGGCGATGCCGCATCGTCGCCTTTCGCCGAGCCGTGGCACATCGAGCAATTCTGCGCGAATAACGCGACGCCATCGGCCAGGTTCTGCTCGGTCGGGACCACCGGGTTCGGAACCTTCGGCGCCTGCCGTTGCAAGGTCGCTGTCAGCGATGTGCGCGCCGCCCATGTTTCCAGCTTGCCGGGCTGCGCATCGGCATTGGCCGGAATCCATCCGCTACTCACCAACACGTACCCGCCCACCACTGCCATCAGCAGAGTCAGCACAACTCCGACAACGATTCCTTTCAACATGGGCGTGTTCCTTCAGGGGCGTGGGTTTGATTGGCGAGGGTTGCCACCGGGACATCCTGGCGCATGGCTCCGGTGCAACTATCTGCGCGGGTCGATGAACCTGAGCCTTTATCGTTTCTGATCAAGCTGCGATAGACTCGAAGCATCAGCGCCCAAGCGTCCACTCGGATCGCGCAACCCTTTCGCCCATGCCGGAGACGTACATGCATCCTTTCCTGAAACTCGTCGATCTCGAAGGCGACATGCTGTATGTCAATCCGCGATGCATCGTCTCCATCCGCCCAGGAAACCGCAGGAGCTTCCGCGACTCGGGCGCGGAGATCAAAGTCACGGATGGCATCGAAACGAGAGCCTACTTCACCGCCCCCGGCGAAGCGACCGATACGGTCGTCAGCTGGCTCGGCATAGAGATGAATTGAAGAAACGCTCTATTGAAGTGGCGGTGTGGTTTTCTCCAGGATCTTCATCGACTCGGTGTTCTTTCGCTTCCACTCGTTCAGCGCTGTGTCCGACGACAACGCTCTCAGATCGCCGGCAATCCTGGCACGAGCTGTTGCGCGACCAGGTTCACGCCGAGCAATGCGAACGCGCCGGCAGCGACCATCCCCGTGATGCGCCATGCGCGATTCGCCCGCGAAGGTGTCGAACCCAGCGGCACGACGAACGCGGTGATTTTCAGCAGCGGCAGCACGACGTCAGCGACGCGCTCGCGGCACAGGCTTCTTCGCGGAGCGCCCGCGTTTCGCGGCAGGCAGCAGCGACGTGAGCGCCTGATAGCGTTCGAACAGGAAGGCCACGCGCTCGGCGTCGGAAGCGAAGCTGCGTTTGCCGTAGGCGGCATCGACGGCGCGGTCGAGTGTTTGATGCGCTTTCACCAGCAGCGGCGGCATGGTGATGGGGTCGTAGAGGTCGGCGAGGGTGCTGTCGGGGAACGCGGTGCGCTCGTTTAGAACGGCTTGTGCAGCGGCTTCGATCGCTGCGCGCTGTTTGTCACTTGGTGAATCAGGCCATGGGAAGTTGTTGTAGACCATCGATGCCGAATACTGAAAATCGCTTTTCAGACGGCCACCCACAGTAGAAAGCCAAGCCATATGCATGGCCGACTGCAGCAGGCCGAAGATCCACAGGCTCGGCTCAGCAACGATGTAGTTCTTGTTGCTGGAAACAACGTTGGGCGTCATCCAGCCAACCGGGACGTAATGTCTCCGCTCCGAGGAAACTTCGGGTATGAGGATGTATTCGCTGGAAGGCTGCGACACGAAGAAGAATCGGCCTGGTGTGGACGCTGTAGCGCGGGTCGGCGCGGCACTACTCGCTTGGCGAAAGGCACGAACGGCTTCGATTCGTTCCATAACTGGCTTAACCGAACGCACTTGTGCCGGATCGGCAGCATCCATCCAGAGGCACCACCTGCGGCAATGCTCTCAACTTAAGCCTTTCTTGACCTCAAAAGGCTTGCGTTTTCGCACATGATTGGTTACGATATCGCATCGTAACTCATTGATAAATAAA
>JAYTOP010000088.1:0-23207 GCA_043747745.1 Pseudomonadota bacterium | reverse complement strand
GCCGTGGAGAGCGCCAGTATCACCGCTGCCGTCAGCGAGTTCCGGACAAATCCCGTTGTTGTATGGGTGGATTTCATGATGTGATCCTTGGATGCTTTTTCAATTCCGGCGTAGCGGCTGACCTGCAACGATCAGAAATATTTGATTGCCTGGATCCAGAAACGCCCCGACCTGTCGGGGGCGGAAATCGCATCTTCATTTCCGAGCTTGAAGGCGTAGTACGTCCGCACGGCGAAGTCGCCTGGATCGTCCCAAAGGGCACCCACGCCGGCACCGCTCAGGTTTCTACTGTTGGACCCTGGAAACCACGGGTCCTTGTTGATCGTGACGTGCCCGGCATCGACGAAGCCGAGCAAGTGCACTTGCCCCGGTACGTGATTGGAGAGCCCCTGCAGCAGCAGGCGTGCTTCCAAGTCGACCAGGATGCCCTCGTCGCCGTAAGCCTCGCCTTGCGGATAGGCGCGGACGCCATCCATGCCGCCGAGGATGAATTGCTCCGACGAATCCAGGTTCTTCGAAGCCAGTTGCCCTGTCACGCCCGCATACAGCGACCATGCATCGTTGAGGCGCTGCGCCCGGCTCAGGTTGAACCAGAGCTTGCCCCACCCGCCCTGCGTGCGTGCGCTTGCCGCATCGGCAGCGCGAGCGGACGGCGTGCGGATGTCGAAGGAGCCAGCCGACAGGCCGACGAAAAACGAACTCGTTCCGCCGCCACCGAAATGGTCGTTGTGATTACCGTAAAGAAAGATGCTTCCGACACCGTCGTGCGCCGACCGATTAGCCAACGGGATCAGGTCGAACCTGTCGTCGAACGACTTCTCGTCGTAGCTGGCGCCGATAGACAGATTGCTGTCGCGCGAACGCATCAGCGGTACCGAACCGAACACGCTGGCCACCTCCGCCGTGCCGTGCGCGCCGAGCACCTTGAACTGCTTGCCGAGCTCGTAGTCGAGCCTGCTGTAGGCGACGCCCGCCGTAGCTCGCCCAAAACGCATCTGGTAGGCGACACGGCCGTAATTCAGGCCGGAGCCCGAGGTCACCCCGCGAAGGGAAAACACATCGCCGCGCCCTGCCAGTTCGTTGATGTTGACGGTCGCGCCGACCCGGATCGCGCCGGTATATGGGTTGCCGCCGTTGTCCGCATCGACGCTGCCGTTCACGCGACGACCCGGATCGATATCGACGATCAGGTCCGTGGTACCGGGCGCACCGCCGGGAACGAGCGTCGATTTGACCTTCACACCGGGGAAATCCGAGAGCAGCAGGAGCCGATGATCCAATGGCTCAATGGTAATGACGTCCCCACTGTTGAGACCGTCGAGTACACCGTTCGCGAGGCTGTTGGAAAGATTGGTCTGGTTGCGCAGGGTGACTTTGCCGTAGTTGCCTTCGACGACGGCAATGGTGACCACGTGGCTGCTGATGTCCTGCGCCGGAAGATAGGCGCGGGCGACGAAGTATCCCTTGCTGCGATAGTTCTCCGTGATGCGCGCAGCCATCGACTGCAGTTCCGAGAGGGTGAGTTGCGAGCCCGGCGTAAAGCGCGCGATCTTCAACAACTCCCCTGCGGAATAGACGTGGTTTCCGGTGAATTGGAGGTCGTTCACCAGAACGCTCACCGCAGCGGCACCTGGTAGCGCCGGCGAGGTCTCTTTCTCGATGCGGATCTGGGGTTCGGCTTTTTGCGGAGGCGCTGCGAGAGGCAGCTGGTTGAGCTGGGTGCCCGCACCCGGAACTTGCTGCGCCAGCGCGCACTGGCTTAGCGCCAGCAATGCCAAGGGCATCAATTTTGTTTTCATCTTCACGGCAACATTCCCTTGTGAACCAGCATGAGCATCGAGTCTATCCCCAATCTGTCGGTGCTGAACGCATTGCTGGTCATGCACCGCTGCCGCAGGGGCGCGCAACATTCTTGTCGCTTATCGCAACCTGCGCCTTCGCTTGGCAACGTCGACTGAACGCGTTAAGGCTGCGTGAACGATCCGTGATGTGCTTCCGATAACGGAGCCCGATCCGTTACGCCACAGTTTCCCTTCGATGGTAATTACGAGCCCTTCATCACTCTGTTCGCTATCGCACGGACACTGGCATGAGACGAGCCGAGCATTCGCGGATCAGGAATCCGCGTGGTCGTTGCATGCCTGACGACGCGCTGCCGGGTATCCACGTCAGGGAGAACCACGCATGGCTGATCGCAAGCACGATGCCATGGACGTTGCGAACGACTCACCAACCGCGCAGCGCGTGAACCCGGCAACAGCGACCGATGCGCCGATCGATGCGGTGACCGCGACAGGCCCGCGCGATCTGTCCTGGCCTTTGCATGACTACTTCAACGAGTACAAGCAACTTTTTTCGCCTGACGAGGCGCAGCGCATCGTCGAACTTTCAAAGGTTCTCCAGAGATACGAAAGCAAGCTGGAGACAGGCACAGGCCGCCCACTGCGCGACTGCAGTGTGTTCTGGATCTATCGTGGCCACGGTGCCGATTGGGTCCTCGACCGCGTTGCACGGATGGTGCATGAGTGGAACAGGAACTTCGGATTCGAGATCGCCGCCAATCAACCGGTAGCCGCCCAGTTGACCTTGTACCGGGCATCGCAGGAATATTCATGGCACATGGACCTTGGCGCTGGCCCGTCCAGTCTGCGAAAGGTTTCTGTCGTCGTCGGGCTCAACGATCCAGCGCATTACACGGGCGGCGGAACGGAAATCTTCTATGGGGGCGACGAATCGCCAACCCTGCGCCTGGCCGCTGGCGACGCGATCTGCTTTCCACCCTACGTGATGCACAGGGCCGTTCCGGTCGAGACCGGCGAGCGCTGGACCCTGGCGATGTGGTTGCTCGGCGATCGGCCATTCCGATAGGAATCGGGACAGGGGCGAGATCGTCATCGACCTGTTGCCGCGCGCAACTCGAGCGGCTGTTCGCGATGCTGGAGGCGGCGTTCAAGCCGACTCCTCGAGGCTGACCTCGATCCATGAAAACAAGTAGCAAGCAGGGCGGATTAGCGGAGCGTATTCCGCCATTTTGAGTTCATGACGGAAGGCGGATTACGCCGCGATGCAGCGGCCAATCCGCCCTGCACTCATCGTGGTACTTGACTGCGCGCCATGCGCCCGCATGCTGTGCGCATGCCCTCTTTCCTGCGCCGCCTGATCGCACCAACTCGCGTGCTTCCTCTCATCATCAGCGAAACCATCGCTTTGCGCCTGCCCGACGGCAGTGAGGTTCCGGTGTTGCGCGCGCGCCATCCACGCGCGCGACGGATCAAGATTTCGGTCAGCGATCGTGGGGTGCGGGTGACCTTGCCGATGCGCGCGACGCTGCGCGCGGCCGATGCGTTCCTGCACGAACACATTGACTGGATCGCGCTGCAATTGCCGCGCTGGAAAACATCGGCCGATGCCGCGCCGTTCGGGCGCGGCAGCGACACGATTCCGCTACGCGGCGAAACCATTCCGCTGCGCTGGGAAACCGGCCGCTATGCGCGTGTGCGACGCGACGAACACGGCGTCGCGATCGCGCTGCCCGCATGTACCAAAGATTTGGCCGCCAACGATGCCTCCGCACGCCGCGCGCTCAAGGAGTTCTACCTCGCCGAAGCGCGCGCCGATGTCGGCCGCTGGCTACCGCTCTACCTGCCGACGTTCCCGCGCGCGCCGAGCACGATCCGGTTGCGTCCGCTGTCGTCGCTGTGGGGTTCGCTGAGCGCGCGCGATGCGCTGTCGCTGGATCTCGCGCTCGTGCTCGGCAAGCCCGCCGCGTTCGAATACGTACTCGTGCACGAGCTTTGCCACCTCATCCATCGCAATCACGCACGCGGGTTCTGGAGCGAGGTCGAGGCGCGAGGCGTGGACTGGCGCGCGCAGCGCGACTACCTGCACGGCGAGGGCGCGGCGCTCAAGGCCAGCATGCGGCGGTTGATCGCGCCAGCGTGATGGTAGCTCGGCGGCTCAATCACTTGCTCGATCAGCGCAGGAAATCCAGCAGGTGCGGCGCGACGATGTCGGGCTGTTCCATGTGCAGGTGATGGCCGCCGGGTAGCACCATCAGGCGGCCTTCGCGCAGGCAGGCCACGCGTGCGTCGCGCATGTCCGGCATGAAGTAGGACGGCGCGGGATCGGCGGCGATCAACAAGGTCGGTGCCTCGACCGCGCGCACGATGCTCAGAGCGGCTTCCTCGGTGATGCGCAGGTGCGACGGCATCGCCAGCCGCGCGTCGCTGCGCCAACGCCAGCCGCCTTCGACCGCTTCGAGGTTGCGCGCCACGATCAGCCGCGCGGCGGCATCGCTCATGTCGCCGACGGCAAGGCGCGCCTTGACCGCTGTCTCAAGATTCGGAATGACCCGGCGCGGGCGTTGTGCCCTGGTCCGGTGCGCGGTGACGGCATTGCGCAGGCGCTCACCGGCATGCGTCGCATCGCCAGCGATCGGACCGAGCGCCTCGATCAACGCCATCTTGTGCACGCGTTCTGGCGCTGAAGCAGCGACCATGGTTGCGATCGCCGCGCCCATCGAATGGCCGAGCAGGTGCGCACGCTGCCAGCCCAGTGCGTCGAGCGCATCCAGCGCGTCGTGTATCCAGTCCACGAACACATAATCGTATCCGGGCGCGCGGTGCGCGGAAGCGCCATGCCCCGGAAGGTCGAGCGCGACCACGTCGAACGCGCGCAGATGCGGAAGCAACGGTACGAAGCTCGCCGCGTTGTCGAGCCAGCCATGCATCGCGAGCAGTGGCGCGCCGTCCCTGTTGCCGCCGCGCAACCCGGCGATGCGGCCGCGTTGGCCGTCGAGGAGAATCTCTTCCATCAATCCCAACCTGACGTGTGGCGACGCACGAGTGCCGCCAGCGCATCGGCGTGCGCGGCATCGGCATTCAATGCAGGCAGGTAGCGCAGCGTCTTGCCGCCATTGCGGACGAAGACCTCGGCGTTCTCCATCGCGATTTCTTCCAATGTTTCCAGGCAATCGACAGCGAAACCAGGGCAGGCAATATCCACGCGCGCGATGCCCTGTTTCGCCCAGTCGCGCAGGACATCGCAGGTCGCCGGACCCAGCCATGGTTCGCGGCCGAAGCGCGATTGGTAACTCAGTAGCCACTGATCCGCATCGAGACCGAGACGCTGCGCGAGCGCCGCCGCGCTGGCCTCGCACGCGCGCGGGTAAGGATCGCCGTTGCGCACGTAGCGTTCGGGGATGCCATGGAACGACAGCAACAGCTTCTCGCCGGGCGCATCGCTGCGCAGCGTGCTGATTTTCGCAGCCAGCGCATCGAGCCAGCCATCGTCGCGATGGTAGTCGCGCACGATCCGCAATTCGGGCAGATCATTCCATCGCCCAAGTTCATCGGTGACTGCATCGAACACCGAAGCTGTCGTGGTCGCCGAATATTGCGGATACAGCGGCAGCACCAGCAGCCGCAGCAGACCTTCATCGCGCAGCGCGCGCAGCACATCGCGCAGATGCGGATTGCCGTACCGCATCGCCATCCGCACGCGCAGGTCAGGCAGCCGCGCCTGCACTGCATCGGCCAGGTCCTGCGTATGCACGCGCAAAGGCGAGCCACGGCCTGCGGTTCCACTTCCATCAAGCTGGCTTCCATCAAGCCAAACTTTCGCATAGTTGCGCGCAACGCGCGGCGAGCGCAGCGGCAGGATCACGCCGTGCAGCAGCGGACACCACAGCCAGCGACTCAGGTCGACCACGCGATGGTCGTGCAGGAATTCGGCGAGATAACGCCGCACACCCGCAGGCGTCGGCGCATCGGGCGTGCCGAGGTTGACCAGCAGCACAGCAGTGCGCGCATCCGTGGCATGGACGGTCATGGAAGCCCTCATCGAAGTCGGGATAGTATCGCCCGCAGCGGCACCGGCTCACACCCGATTCATCCGTACGCGCGATACTACATCTTCAAGAAATCCATACGGAGACCCTAATGCGTCGATTGTCCGCCCTCATCGCAACGTCGCTGCTCTTGTGCGGATCGGTGCTGTCCGGCGCTCTATTGTCCGGAGCAGCGCTTGCGGGCGCGCCGGAAGAAAATCGCGCGCGCGACGCGGTGGCGGTGCTGGACAAGATCATGCGCATCCCGGAACAATCGGTGCCGCAGTCGATGCTCGACAACGCCCACGCGATCGCGGTCATCCCCGGCGTGGTCAAGGCCGGGTTCGTGGTCGGTGGGCGCTTCGGTCGTGGCCTAGTCTCTGTGCGAGGCGAGAACGGCACCTGGAGCAACCCGAGTTACATCACCATCGCTGGTGGCAGTGTCGGCTTTCAGGCTGGCGTGCAGAGTACCGACGTCGTGCTGATCTTCAGCACCCCGCGCGGTGTGGATTCGATCGTCGACGGCAAGTTCACTCTCGGCGCCGATGCTTCGGTCGCCGCCGGCCCGGTCGGGCGCACCGCAGAAGCGTCGACCGACGAGCACCTGAAGGCCGAAATCTATTCCTACTCGCGCGCACGCGGCCTGTTCGCTGGCGTCGCGCTCGACGGCGCGGCACTGCAGATCGACAATCGTTCGAACGCGGCGATCTATGGCCACGACACCACTCCGCGCGCGATCTTCGAAGGCCGCGTGAGCCAGCCGCCGTCGCCGGTGGTGGATTTCCGCGACCGCCTTGAGGAATACAGCGCAAGCAAACGCTACCACCCGCGTGATGCAGGCTCGCCACAACCGGTGCCTGCCCCGAATGCGAACGACAATGGCCAGCGTCAACCGCAGCCGGCCGAGACCGTTCCCCTGAAAGGCGGCTGATCGCGCGCGCCGATGGCACCTGCGCTATGCTTTGGCGCGGCACAGCATTGCTTTGACTACTTC
Source organism: Pseudomonadota bacterium (assembly GCA_043747745.1). Taxonomy (GTDB): domain Bacteria; phylum Pseudomonadota; class Gammaproteobacteria; order Xanthomonadales; family Xanthomonadaceae; genus SZAS-103. The sequence continues at coordinate 16,386 of JAYTOP010000088.1, read as the reverse complement.
GGACACCGAGGCGAGAACATCATGGGCGGTTTCAGCATCTGGCATTGGATGATCGTGCTGGTCATCGTCGTCTTGATCTTCGGCACCAAGCGACTGACCGGCGGCGCGAAGGACCTTGGCAATGCAGTCAAGGAATTCAAGAAGGCCGTGAGCAGCGATGAGGCCAAACCGGCCGATGCGAAGGTCACCGACCCGATCCAGCAGGCGGTCGATCCGGCACAGCCGCCCGCCGATGTGACCCGCGTGCAAAGACCACCTCCGGTGGTTGCGCCCGGCGACGATGCGCCTCCGCGTGGCTGAGCCGCGCGCGATCTTCGTGTAACGACGCATGTTCGACATCGGTTTCAGCGAGCTACTGTTGATCGCAGTGGTCGCACTGGTTGTGCTCGGCCCCGAACGCCTGCCCAAGGCCGCACGGCTGGCTGGCCTGTGGGCACGCAAGGCGCGCGCGCAATGGAACGCGGTCAAGGCCGAACTCGAAAACGAAATTGCCGACGAGGAGCTGCGGCGCAACCTGCGCGAAGCATCCGATGCGATGCAAGAAAGTGCACAGCAGGTGCGCGCGCTGCCGGACGCGCTGAGCAACGAGCCCACAGTGACCGACACGGCGGCGGTGATGACATCGCTCAGTCCCGAGCAACGTGCAGCCGTGCAGGCCGCACCAACCAATCGTGAGTCAACCCCGCCTGTCATGGTGCATCAGGAGGCCGCAAGCCCTCCAATCGCCGATCCGGCTCCAGCACGACCCCAGTACGATCCCACCCAGCTCAGCCTGCTCGATCCCGATCTCACGATGCAGATGATCCTGCTGCCCCCAACACCCCAGCCGCGTTCCGATGGCCAGGACTGACCCTTCCGATACCGTCGGCCCTTCTGCTCCGGCCGACCAAGGTCCGCACGACCATGGCCTACCTGGCCAAAACTTGCCTGGTCAGGAGCATGGCGATCAGGAACAAGGGCTCATCGCGCATCTCATCGAACTGCGATCGCGCCTGCTGCGCAGCGTTGTTGCCGTCATGCTGGTCTTCCTCGTGCTGCTGCCGTTCGCGCAGCGGTTGTACTCGTGGCTTGCTGCGCCATTGCTCTCGCGACTGCCAGCCGGCGCGCACCTCGTCGCGATCGACGTGTCCTCGCCATTCTTCGTGCCGGTCAAGCTTTGCTTCTATGCCGCGCTGATGCTCGCGATGCCGATCGTGATCTACCAGCTCTGGGCTTTCGTCGCGCCGGGTTTGTATCGCCACGAAAAACGCTTGGCGACGCCGCTGCTGATTTCAGCGACCTTGTTGTTCTACTCCGGCTGCGCATTCGCGTATTTCCTGGTGTTGCCGATGGTGTTCCGCTTTCTGGCCAGCGTGACGCCGGAGGGGGTAATGATGATGACCGACATCCGCCATTACCTGGACTTCGTCGGTGTGATCTTCATTTCGTTCGGTGCGAGCTTCGAGGTGCCGGTCGCAGTGGTGATCCTGGTGCTGATGGGCTGGGTGACGACCACGCAACTCAAGGACGCGCGGCCTTACGCGATCCTCGGCAATTTCGTCATCGCCGCATTGATCGCCCCGCCCGACGCGGTGTCGATGCTGCTGCTCGCGATCCCGATGTGCCTGCTGTATGAAGTCGGCTTGATCGCCGCGAAACTGGTCGCGAAACCAGCAGTCGTCGCCGCCCAGCAATGAATGCGATCGTCGCTGCGCGTTCGCCTGCGGGATTCTGGAAGCGCTACGTCGCGTATTTCATCGATGTCGTGCTGGTCTACATCGTCCTGGAACTGCTGGCTCGATTGCTCTTCGCGGGACAGGAAGCAGGCGAACTCGACCAACTGCGGACCCTCACGACAGCGCTGCAGAACCAGCAGATGTCGACGGAGGAAGCGACCGCGTTACTGGCACGCATGACCACCTCTCTGGCAGGTCTGCTGGCATTCTCCTCAGTCGCGTACGTCGTGATCGCGGGCGCATATTTCGCGCTGCTTGAGTCCTCGGCGTGGCAGGCCACGTTCGGCAAACGCCTGCTCGGCATCAAGGTGGTGGATGCCGATGGAAAGCGGATCGGGATCGGTCGCGCACTAGGCCGCTTTTTTGCCGCAGGTTTGTCGTGGCTGAGCTTGAACATCGGCCATGCAATGGCTGCTTGGACGCCCGAACGCCGCGCAATGCACGATTACATTGCCGACACGCGCGTTGAAAACACCGATCCGGCCCGTCCGCAGATGCCGCTGTGGGGTTGGCTGATCGTCGGCGCGCACGCGTTGTTACTCGTGCTCGGCATCCTCGGTTTCATGCTGGCAGCAGCAATGGCACTGAAGGCCGCAAGCCAGGTTTGAGCCTGCGCGCGATGGCGCGGTTTAGGCTGCGATCTGCTGGTCGAACGGGGCGTTGCCATCGCCGAGCGTGCCGCACCACGCCTGGTAATTGAAGCCGAACATCACCGCGTACATCACCAGAACCAACCACAGATAGACCGGAACAAGGACGATCATCATCAGGATCGGGCTGATGTGCCCCAGTACGAAAGCGACGATGCCGACCACCAATCCAAAGACCAGCACGAACAGCATGAGGGCGAAGAACATCGCCACATAAAACAGGAAGAACGCGCCGAAATTCCGCAGGGTCGCCGCGAACGCATCGCCGACCGCTTCGATCGGCGACCGCGAGCCCAGCGCTACCTGGATGGAAGCCAGCGTGTGCGCCGTCATCAGGATCAGGCCCACGAAGCCGAACGCCAGGCACCACAGCAGGAAACCGTTTGGCGGCGGCGGAAATTCCGGCGGTTTCCCCGGAGGCGTGGCGGCAGCGATCTTGAACACTTCCGCCAGATAACCACCGGTTGCGTAATACATGGCGATGAACAAGACCACAAAGATCGCCGTGAAGATCAGCGCGATCGCAATCATGCGCTTGGCTGCACCCGGCTCGTGGAACATCGCGAACACACCTGTGGCCGACACCGGCTGTCCCTGTTCACGCAGATGCAGGATGCGAAAATACCCGCCCATGACCGGAGGCACGACCAGCATGCTGTACAACATGAAGACCGCCTGGATCGCCAGCGACATGCCGAGTGCGATCGGCTGAATGGTCCTCAGCAGAAACTGCTGGATCACGACAGGCGCCATCACGACCGTCAACAACAATGCGGTCGCGCGAAACAGTGCGGCAGGATCCTTGCGCAACGACTCGACCGACGCAGTCAGCCATGCGAAGGGTGCGCCGAAAGAAATGCTTTTCACGGTCATCGCGAATTCCTGGTTCCAGCCACGTCGAACGCAGCGCGGTTGAGTGGTTTGATCAAATACCGCGTGCACGCGCATGCCGCACGAAGCTGCGCAGCACGTTGCGGGCATGCGGCGCGGCGGTCACGCTGCGATGGATCGTCGGTGGATGCATGCCTTCATTCAACAGCTTTTCGTGACGCGCGGTGATGTAGCCACGCATCATCGCGATGCTGAATTCCGGATGGAATTGCACGCCCCAGGCCGAATGGCCCCAGCGGAACGCGTGGCATGCGTCCTTTTCCGAACGTGCGAGTTTGATCGCGCCTTCGGGCAATCGGGTGATGGTCTGCAGATGCGTCGCGTGCGCGTCGAAATTCGGTGGGTGCTTGCCGAACAATGGATCGTCGACAGCGGCGTCCATGCGTTCGATCCGCACCGTGCCCATCTCGCGCCCGACCGGGTTGTAGCCAACCTCGCCACCCAGCGCATGCGCGAGCAACTGATGGCCGTAGCAGATGCCGAACAGCGGCATGCCCGCGTGGGCGGCGTCCCGCAGCCATGCGGCGCTGCGTTCGCTCCAGTCGAGGCGCTCGGTGACCATCGCGCCCGAACCGGTAATCAGCGCGCCGGCAAAACCGTCGCGCTCCGGCAGCGCCTGCCCATCGATGACGCGATAAACCACGGCTTGCTCGGATCGCAATCCCGCAGCGACGCGTATCCAGTGCGAGAAATTGCCGTAGCGGCGCAGCGATGGCGCAGGGTCGCCGGTTTCGATGATCAGGAAAGGTGCGCTCATGGTCATGCTTGCGTCTTCATCGGCGCGCTCATTCCTGCGGCGGCAAGGTGGAAAGGATTTCCTCGACCGTGGTCAGGCCCTGCGCGACTTTTTCTGCGCCCGCAACGCGCAGCGGACGCATGCCTTCGCCGATCGCTGCGCGGGTAAATCCGGCAAGCTCCATGTCGGGGCGGATCAGGCTGCGCATCAATGGCGTGATCGTCAGCATCTCGTACAGACCCACGCGGCCAAGATAGCCCGTGCGTCGGCATTCGAGGCACCCCACCGGCCCAAAACCCGTTTTGGGCAAGGGCATCGGATGGTGGCGATCGAGCAATGCAAGCCAGCCCGCTTCTGCGATCGGCGCTGGTTGCTTGCAGTGCGGGCACAAGGTCCGCACGAGGCGCTGCGCGAGCACGCCGTTCAGCGTGGATGCGACAAGGTAATACGGCACGCCCAGGTCGAGCAGGCGCGCGATCGCCGATGGCGCGTCGTTGGTGTGCAGGGTGGACAACACCAGATGCCCGGTCAGCGAAGCCTGCACCGCCATCTGCGCGGTATCCAAATCGCGGATCTCGCCGATCATGATGATGTCGGGGTCCTGCCGCATCAGCGTGCGCACGCCCGACGCGAACGTCAGGTCGATCGCCGGATGCACCTGCATCTGATTGAACTCGGGCGCGATCATCTCGATCGGGTCCTCGACCGTGCACACGTTCACATCGGCCGTCGCGAGGTTCCGCAATGCCGAATACAGGGTCGTGGTCTTGCCAGAGCCGGTTGGCCCGGTCACCAGCACGATGCCGTGCGGACGCTGCACGAGTTCATTCCAGGCAGCCGCTTCGCCTGGGTCGAAGCCCAGTTGCTCCAGCGACTTGAACGCGGTGTCCGGATCGAAGATGCGCATCACGCACTTCTCGCCGAATGCGGTCGGCATCGTCGACAGGCGCATCTCGAATTCGCGGCCGCCGGGCGAGCGCGTCTTGATGCGTCCGTCCTGCGGGCGCCGGCGTTCGGCAAGGTCCATGCGGCCCAGCACCTTGATCCGGCTCACGACCGCGATCATCACCGGCGTCGGCAATTCAAAGACCTTGTGCAGCAATCCATCGATGCGGAAACGCATGCGGCTGATGTCGCGGCGCGGCTCCAGGTGAATGTCGGACGCGCGTTGCTCGTACGCGTACTGCAACAACCAATCGACGATATGCACGATGTGGCGGTCGTCGGCACCGACTTCGCCGGCCCGCCCGAGCTCGACGAGTTGCTCGAAGCTCGGCATGCCGCTGCTTTGCTGCTCGCGGCCTTCCTTCGCGCCGCGCACCGAACGGGTCACGCCGAAGAACTCCATCGTGTAGCGATGCAGGTCGAGCGGATTGACGACAGCGAGTTCGATCTCCTTGCGCAGCAGGTTGCGCAGATCGCCCATCCATTCGAGGTCGGTGGGCTCACTGGTACCGATCAGCACGCGATCCTGGTTCACGTCGAGCGGCAGGAAACGATGCCGTTGCGCGTAAGCGTGCGAAACGACACCGGTGACCTTGGCGACATCGACCTTGGTCGGGTCGATGCGCACATACGGAAGCCCGACTTCCTGCGCGAGCCATTCGGTGAGCCGCTCCAGGCTCAATTCGACGCCGGGCGGACGGGTGCCGGGAAGTTTCAGGTTCGCGAGCAGCACCAGCGGATGCACGTCGACCATGTGCCTGGCGTCGCGCGCCGCAACGCCAGCGCGCGCGGCATCGGCGGCCACGACCAGCCCATCCTCGACCAGCGCCAGCAAGATGCGTTCAAGCGTCAAGCGTCCCGGCGGGAAACGCCGTACGCGCGGCGCGGCGCGGATGGATGGATCGGCGGGCAGCGATTGTTCCAAGGTCGGCACGGATCGTGTGTCGTGGGGCCACAGCTATACTAGCGTCTTTCCCCGCAAGCCCACTGCATGACCGCGTCCGCGTCGAATCAAACCCTGACCTTCCAGCAACTCATCCAGACCCTGTCCGCCTACTGGGCCGAACAGGGTTGCGTGCTGATCCAGCCGCTCGACCTGGAGGTCGGGGCGGGGACATTCCATCCGGCGACCTTCCTGCGCGCGCTCGGCCCCGAGCCATGGAACGCGGCCTACGTGCAGCCGAGCCGACGCCCGACCGATGGCCGCTACGGCGACAACCCGAATCGTTTGCAGCGCTACTACCAGTTCCAGGTCGCGATGAAGCCGAGCCCCGACGACATCGTCGAACTCTATTTCGGATCGCTGAAACAACTCGGGATCGATCCACTCATTCACGACCTGAGACTGGTCGAGGACAACTGGGAATCGCCGACGCTCGGCGCCTGGGGGCTCGGCTGGGAAGTGTGGTTGAACGGCATGGAAGTCACCCAGTTCACCTATTTCCAGCAGGCCGGCGGCATCGAGTGCAAGCCGGTGCTCGGCGAGATCACCTACGGCCTCGAACGCCTGTGCATGTATCTGCAAAACGTCGACAGCGTGTTCGACATCGTCTGGACGCGCGGCCCGCAGGGCACGGTGTATTACCGCGATGTCTATCACCAGAACGAAGTCGAACAGAGCGCGTACAACTTCGAGCATGCCGACGTCGCCGAACTGTTCCATCGCTTCGATGCCTGCGAGAAAGAGGCATTGACACTCGTCGCACTCGGCCTTCCGCTGCCCGCTTACGAACAGGTCTGCAAGGCGAGCCACTGCTTCAACCTGCTCGATGCGCGCCGCGCGATCAGCGTGACCGAACGCCAGCGCTACATCCTGCGCGTGCGCACCCTGTCGCGCGCATGCGCCGAAGCCTACGTCGCCAAACGCAATGCACTGCGGACATCGCAGGAGACCGCGCATGTCTGAGATGCAATCCGTGCTGATCGAAATCGGCACCGAGGAACTTCCGGTCAAGGCGTTGCCGGGGCTCGCGAAGGCTTTGTTCGACGGCGTACTCGTCGGCCTCGCCAAGCGCGGCATCGCGATTGAACGTGGCGACGCGAAACCGCTGTACACGCCCCGCAGGCTAGCCGTGCTGCTGCTGCAGGTGGCAGTCGAACAGCCGGAGCAACGCAGCGAAATCCTCGGCCCCTATCTCAACATCGCGCTCGATGCGAACGGCGCGCCGACACCGGCGCTGAAAGGTTTCGCGCAGAAGAACGGCCTCGACGCCGCGCAACTCGAACGCACGTCCGACGCAAAAGGCGAACGTTTCGTCGCGCGCAGCACGAAGCCTGGCGCGCATACCGCCGCGTTGCTGCCGGAGATCGTGCTCGAAGCGATCAAGGCGATGCCGATCCCCAAGCCGATGCGCTGGGGCGATCACGACTATGCGTTCGCGCGGCCGGTGCACTGGCTGGTGATGCTGCTGGGCAACGACGTGGTCGATGGCGAGGTATTCGGCATCAAAGCCGACCGCATGAGCCGAGGCCATCGTTTCCATCATCCCAAGCCGGTCTGGATCGGCGCACCGGACGACTACGTCGATGCGCTGCGCGCCGCGCATGTCCTCGTCGATCCGGACGAGCGTCGCGACCGCATACGCAGCGAGATCGATGTCGCCGCAGCCGAAGCCGACGGCATCGCGCGCGTGCCCGACAGCCTCGTTGAGGAAGTGAACTGCCTCGTCGAATGGCCGCGCGCGATCCTGTGCGGCTTCGATCCGGGCTTCCTCGACGTGCCGCACGAAGCGTTGATCTCGACGATGGAATCGAACCAGAAATTCTTCCCGGTACTCAACCACGAACACCGCCTGACCGAACGTTTCATCGGCATCGCGAACATCGATAGCGGCGATCCGTCCGAAGTCCGCAAGGGCTACGAACGCGTGATCCGCCCGCGCTTCGCGGACGCGCAGTTCTTCTACGAGGAAGATCTGAAGCAGGGCATCGTGTCGATGGCCGAAGGCCTCGCGTCGGTGACCTATCAGCAGAAGCTCGGCAGCTACGCCGTCAAGACTGCGCGCGTTGCGGCGTTGGCCGAGGCGATCGCGAAGGACGTCGGCGTCGATTCAGCGCAGGCGCGCCGCGCCGCCGAGCTATCGAAAGCGGATTTGCAATCACGGATGGTGGGCGAGTTCCCGGAACTGCAAGGCATCATGGGTCGCTACTACGCGAGCGCCATCGGCGAGACTGGTGAAGTCGCCGACGCGATCGACCAGGCCTACATGCCGCGCTTCGGCGGCGATGCGATCTCGTCTTCAAAGCTGGGGCAGGTGCTCGCAATTGCTGAGCGACTCGACACGTTGGCCGGTGGATTCGCAGCTGGTTTGAAGCCGACCGGTAACAAGGACCCGTTTGCACTTCGTCGCAATGCGCTCGGACTAGCGCGCACGACAATCGAGAGTTCGCTTGAAATCAACGTCGAAGAGCGATTGCGTCAAGCATTGTTTTATTCGCTTATTTCTATCGAGGCGACAAAATACCAGGCGGAGTCTCGTCTACGCCTTGAATATGCTGCGAATCTGATTGCACTTTCCAGTGCGCCTGTGCCGTTTGAAATGTTTGGCCCGGACAGAGTGGTGCATCCGCCATCACACGCAGATGCTCGCGAAATCTACGACTTCATCCGCGACCGCCTCCGCAGTTACTACGCCGACCAAGGCATTCCCGCTTCGCACTTCGATGCAGTCGCCGAACTCCGTCCCGCCTCACTACTCGACTTCGACCGCCGCCTGAAAGCCATCGGCACATTCGCCGAGCTTCCCGAAGCGCCCGCGCTCGCCGCGGCGAACAAGCGCATCCGGAATATCCTGAAGAAATCCGCCGAGACCGAATTCATTCCGGCCGCCGTCGATCCCGCGCTGCTCGACAACGACGTCGAGCGCGCACTGCATGCCGCGGTCGAAAGCGCGTTCGCCGACACTGATCCGATGCTCGCGGCGAAGGACTACATCGGCACCCTCAAGCGCCTCGCGGCACTGCGCGCGCCGGTCGATGCGTTCTTCGATGGCGTGATGGTGATGGCGGAGGACAAGGACGTGCGCGGCAACCGCCTTGCACTGCTCAAGCAGATCGCGGACCGTTTCGCATCCGTGGCCGAGATCGCATTGCTCGCGTCCGGTTAAGCTGCGGTAACGAGTCCGGCGCACGCGACGGTTATCCTTGCGCCAATGGCCCGACGTTTCCGAACCCTCATCGCCCTCGCCGCATTGCTCGCGATCGCGCCCGCCATCGCGGTACGCGTACAGGACGTCCGCATCACCGGCATCGTCGATCCCGACCAGCTGCACAACGCGCAACTCGCGCTCTCGCTGCTGCGCGACAGCGCGTCGAAGACATCCGAGATCGGCGAGGAGCGGCTGTCGTTCCTGTTGCGCAAGGCGCCCGAGGAAATCCGCAGCGCGCTGGAACCCTACGGCTATTACGACACGAAAGTCCTGCCCGACGTGCAGCGTCATGGCGACACGGCCAGCGTGACATTCACGGTGACGCTCGGCGAACCGGTGCAGGTCGCGACCAGCGCAGTCGCGATGAACGGTGCGGCGCACGACGACAGCGTGGTGATGCGCTCGGTGAAGCGCTTCAAGCCGAAGGTCGGGCACGTGCTCGACCATCGCGTGTACGAGGCGAGCAAGCAGGAAATCGCCGGCCATCTTGGCGAGCGCGGTTATTTCGATGCGAACCTTGCAAAGCGCCGCGTCGAAGTCACGCGCGCCACGCATTCGGCCGCGATCGACGTCGCCTGGGACAGCGGCGCGCGCTACAACTTCGGGGCGACGACGTTCGCGCCGAACCAGTTGCGCCCGGGCCTGCTCGATCCGTTGCTGCACTGGAAACCGGGCGATCCCTACGACCAAGCGAAGCTGCTCGGCATGCAACAGTCGCTGATCGAGCTGGATTATTTCGGCGTGGTCGACGTCAGCCCCGACCTCGCACACAAGGCCGATGGCGCGGTGCCGATCGCGATCAGCACGACGCCGGCCAAGCGCAACGTGTACAGCGCGGGCCTGAGCTTCGGCACCGACAGCGGCGCGGGCGTGCAACTCGGATTCAACCGGCGCTGGATCAACCAGCGCGGGCACAAGGCCGATGCGCAGATCGAATGGGCGCAGAAGCGCAAGATCGTCGCCGCGCAGTACCGCGTGCCTGCGTTCGGCTGGCTCGACGGCTGGTACGCGCTGTCCACGAGCCTGCGCGACGAGAAGACCGATGCGGTGGACCAGCGCCTGCTCGAACTCGTCGCAAGCCGCACCGGGCGCTTGCACGACTGGAACCTCACCGCCGCGATGCACGCACAGCGCGAGCGTTACCAGGATGCGTTGTTCCCGGCATTCGATCGTTACGCAACGCTGGTGTTTCCGTCGCTGTCGGTGCAGACCTCGCGCGGCGACGACAAACTGTATCCGACGCGCGGCTGGGGCATGAACGCGGACCTGCGCGGCGGCACCACGGCGATCGGATCGGATGTGGACTTCGCGCAACTGCGTGTGCAGGGCAACTTCGTGCACCGGTTCGGCCGCCGCAACCGGCTGCTGCTGCGCGGCGAAATCGGCCGCACGTTCACCGGCAATTTCGACCAGTTGCCGCCGTCGCTGCGCTTCTATGCAGGCGGCGACCGCAGCGTGCGCGGCTACGGGTACCAGGAGATCGGCCCACGCGTGAATGGCAAGAACATTGGCGCGCGCAACCTCGCCGTGTTCAGCGTCGAAGGCGAGCATCGCTGGTCGCAAACATGGGGCGCGGCCGCGTTCGTCGATGCGGGCGATGCATTCGATGGCACGCCGAAAGCGCATGTCGGCATCGGCGTCGGCTTGCGCTGGCGTTCGCCGGTCGGGCCGGTGCGCATCGATATCGCGCACGGCTTGAACGATCCCGAATCGCCAGTGCGCCTGCACCTCAACATCGGCAGCGACCTGTGAGCGCGACCGGGGCTCGCAATACGCCGGCACCGCCGCCGCGCCGACGCAGGCGCTGGGTCAGGCACATCGGTATCGGCGGCGTCGCATCGATCGTCCTCGCCTGTGTTCTGGTCGCGTGGCTGCTGCTGACCGTCAGCGGTCGCGATACGCTGCTCGGCCGCCTCGTGCACTTGCTGCCCGCGGGTTCGCTGACGTGGGAACGCGCGGATGGCGTCGTGTATGGCCCGCTGACGCTGTACGGCGTGCATTACCAGCACGCCGGTGTCGACCTGCGCGCGCGCCGCGTGATGCTCGATCCTTCATTGCGGCAATTGTTCGGCCGGAAGCTGCGACTGGTTGCACTCGAGATGGATGATGCGTCGCTAGTCCTGCCGGTCGATCGCACGCCGCAGCCGTTGCCGTCGTGGCCCGGCAGCCTGCCGAAGTTCGCGATGCCGTTCGCGATCAGCGCAGATCGATTGCAGGTGCGCGGCCTGCGCATCAGCCGCGAAGACGTGCCGCTGGTCGTCGCGCGACGCATCGACGGCGGCATCGAACTCGCGGCCGGCCTGGTGGCACTGGACAAGCTCGCGGTGGACAGCGACCGCGGCAAGCTGCTGCTCGACGGGCGCATCGATGTCGGTCGCAACTACTTCACGCACATCGACGCCACGGCGCAATTGCCGCCGCGATCGTCGGGCGGCGCAGCAACCGATGTGCGCCTGCGCGCTGGCGGCGACCTCGATCATTTCGTGCTTTCGATCGCCGGGGATGCGCCTGCTGCGCTTGCGCTGCGGTTCGCCCTGGACGATGGCCGCGCGACGCCGCACTGGTCGCTGTCGGTGCAGGTGCCACGCTTCGATCCCGCCTTGCTGGTCGCGCCGTATCCGCCCGCTCCGCCATCCGTGGTCGCCGCAGCGGCAACGCCGTATGCGATCGCGCTGCAGGCCGATGGCGTCGGCGGTCGTGCGCAGTTTCACGGACGCATTGCGCAAGGCGCGCAAGCCATCGTGATCGCGCCGTCGCAACTCGCCTACGAACAGGGCGTCGTGGAAGCGCAGCCGCTGGCGCTGAAACTGCTGGATGGCGACCTGCAGTTGCGCGGTCGTGCCGACTTGCGCCCGAGCTCGCCGGTGTTCGAAGTCTCCGCGCAACTCGATGGCCTGCGCTGGAGCGCTGCATCGAATGCGCCGCCAGTGAATGCGAGCGGCAAGCTCGTAGTCGCGGGAACATTCGATGCGTGGACTGTCAATGGCGCGCTCGATCTGTTGCGCAGCAAACAACGCGCACAGGTAACTCTCGCCGGTCGCGGTGACCGTTCGCAAATCCGTTTCGACAGTTTCGGTGCACACACTCCAGCGGGCGCGATGACCGCGAAAGGGCAACTGCGCTGGTCGCCGCAACTCGCATGGACTGCGAATGCGGCGCTCGCAGGTTTTGATCCGGGCTATGTCGCGCCGGGTTTTGAGGGCGCGGTGTCCGGGCGGGTTCAAACAACGGGCGGCTTCGACGCGAATGGAAACCTGTTGCTGCAAGCAACGGTCGATCAACTATCCGGACAGCTGCGCGGTCGCCGCCTCGCGGGGCGTGGCACGGTGGACTGGAAGGCGGGAACTGGCCGCACCGATCTCGACCTGCATATCGGCGCGAGCCATGCGCAGGCCAGCGGTACGTTCGGTCGCACGCTCGATCTGCTTGCACGCTTCGATCCGTTGCGGCTCGACGACCTGTTGCCGGATGCGCAGGGCGCGTTGATTGGACACATCGCGTTGCGAGGCGATCCGACAGCACCCGCCATCGAGGGCCATTTGCAAGGCAACGGACTGCATTGGCGAAGCTATGGCGGCGCGCACCTGTTGCTCGACGGAAAATTGCCCACGCACGGCCTAGACGGCGCGTTGCGTGTCGATGCAGACGGTGTCGCCGGAGTACCGGGCGTGAGCGCGTTGCATCTGCATGTCGCTGGCTCGGAAACAAGTCCGCGCGTCGATGGCGAACTGACCGGCGAACTCGGCGCACTCGCGCTGAGCGGCAGTGCCGAGCGCGCGGGCAACATCTGGAACGGACGCATCGCGAGCCTGCATTACACGCCGTTGCGCGGCGCGGCATGGAACCTCGCATCGCCCACGACGTTCCGCTACGACGGAGGAAGCGCGCTGCGCCTGCAGCAGGCCTGCATGCGTTCGACCGACGCATCGGTCTGCGCCGACGCCGACTGGCCGCATCGTGCGAACGTGCAGGCGCGCGCGTTGCCGCTGAGCCTGCTCGATCCGTGGCTGGCGCGGCCCGACTTCGATGCACGCGCCTACGGCACCGCCGATGTCGATGCGCACATCGCGCCTGCAGCGCGCGGCGGCTGGACCGGCACGGCATCCCTGCATTCAGCCGAGGGCGGCGTGCACCTGCAACAGGAACTCGCGCATCCGCTGTTCGGCTACACCAACCTCGTCGCGCAAGCCAGCCTCGATGGCGGGTATGTGCAGCTGCGGCTCGACAGCGCCCTCATCGCCGGCGGCACGCTGCATGCGCAGGTCGCGACCGGCCTCGCAGCCGACGCCGCGCTGGTCGGCACCGTCGCGGTCGACCTGCACGACATCACCTGGGTCGAGTTGTTCTCGACCGATATCGCCGCGCCGAAAGGCGAGGTCAATGGCAGCCTCGCGCTGGGCGGCAGTCGCGCGTATCCGTCCGTTTCCGGCCATGCGGTGCTGTCCGGTTTCGAGGCCGAATTGCCCGCGCTCGGCATCGCCCTGAAGGAAGGCCGCATCCAGCTTGATGCCGATCCCGGCGGCGCGGCGCGCATCAGCGGCTCGCTGCGCTCGGGCGACGGCACGCTCGCGATCGGTGGCGCGCTGCGCTGGGACAATCCGGATGCGCCGCTCAGCGTGACTGTGCGCGGGCAGAACGTGCGCATCGCCGACACGCCGGAACTCAGCGCGATCGCCTCGCCTGACCTGCAACTCGGCTACGCATCCGGCACGCTGACCATGCGCGGCAAGGTCGATGTACCGAAGGCGCAGATGAACCTCGAACGCCTCGACAGCATGGTCTCGCCATCGCCGGACGTGGTCGTGCTCGATCCAGCCGAGGTCGCGCATGGCAGCGCGCTCGCGACCGACATCGACCTCACGCTCGCGCTCGGCGACGACGTGAAGCTCAAGGGCTTTGGCCTCGACGGCAAGCTCGGCGGACAATTGCGCGTGCGCCGCAGTCCCGGCAATGCGATGACCGCGAGCGGCGCGCTCGATGTCAGCGGACGTTACGCCGCGTACGGCCAGCAACTCGAGATCGTGCGCGGCCGGCTCGGCTATTCCGGCGGCGGGTTCGACAATCCCAGCCTCGACATCCTCGCGCAGCGGGAATTCGACCAGGCAACCGTCGGCGTGCAGGTGCGCGGCACCGCGCTGCGTCCGCTGACGCAGATCGTCTCCACACCCGCGATGGACACCAGCGACGCGTTGGCTTACCTCGTGCTCGGTCGGCCGCTGCGGTCGGCGAGTGCCGACGAGGGACGCCAGATCGGCGCAGCCGCCGCAGCGTTATCGGTCGGCGGCAATCTGATCGCGCAAAAAGTCGGCGCACGGCTGGGCCTGGACGAAGCCGGCATCAGCGACTCGCGCGCGCTCGGCGGATCGACGTTCACTGTCGGCAAATATCTGTCGCCACGCCTGTTCATCAGCTACGGCGTGTCGCTGGTCGGCACCGGTGAGGTGCTGACGCTGAAATACCTGCTGCGCAAGGGCTTCGATATCCGCATCGAGTCAAGCCGCGAGAGCCGCGCATCGATCAACTGGCGGATCGAGAAGTAGCAGGGCTTGTCGTATTCGAGCCGAGGTCGCGTCGTCGTGCCGCTATCAATGCATCGTTTCCATGGCGCAAAAAGAAGCCGCCCCGGAGGACGGCTTCTTGCATTGCGATGCGGCGTTGAACGATTGCGTCAGAACGAGAACTTCATGCCGACGTTGAAGCTGTCCACGCGCTGGCTGGAATCGCCGAAGCGGCCGTTATACGCCGCGTAGCCGGTGAAGTTGCTGCCGAGATCGGCGGACAGGCCCAGCTCGGCATCCCACCAGCTCGAGTCCGGCTGATAGCCGGGCATGCTGAAGGTACCGTTGAGGCCGACCAGCCCCGCGCTGACGTTGCGCACGCTATTGTCCGACTCGTGCTCGTAGGCCACGCGCGCGAACGGATGCAGGTTGCTGTCGAACATCTTGCTGTCGCCGGACAACTGCCAGCCGAGCTTGGCGATCGTGGAGTTGCGGCTCTGCCGGCCGAAGGTCATCGCGGTGCTGTCGTTGCCGGTCTCGCTGTAGCTGCCGACATGGACTTGCTGGCTGGCGATGCTCGCGAACGGACCCGACTTGATGTCGCCCCAATGGAAGAAGTAGCCGCCTGCCAGCTCGACGCCGGTGTGCGAACCGGAGGTGTCGCCGGACTCGATGCGGGTCAACGCGCCGAGTTTGATGTCGCGTTCGACATTGTTGAAGTTCAACTGGCCAACCGAAGCCAGCAGCGACACATACGCGTCTTGCATGCGCCACACGCCGTAGCCGCTGAGCAACGGCTCGGTCTGACGGTAACCACCGCCGCTGCCGAACGATGCGTCCTGGTAGCCGATGCTGCTGACCAGGCCGACCGAAACGTCATCGTTGACGTAGTAATCGCCGCCCATGGTCAGCGTGGAATTGTGGCTGCTGGTGGCCGGCGAGGTCGATGTGGAATCGTAGCGCTGGTGGCTGTAATCGATGCTGGCGAACGTGCGCAAGCTGCCCGCCGCGCGCGTGCGCGCCATGTCGGCCTGCATCTGGTCGCCAATCGCGCGGGTGTGGGTCTCGAACACATGCAGCGGCGCTTCGCCGAGCATCGAGATGGAGCTAGGTGCTGCGATTTCGGCCACGACGTATTGGGCGAGCAGGGCTTGCGCGGCGCCGGTGGGATGCACGCCATCAGCGAAGAAATAGCTCAGGTTGGTGCCCGCGGCGTAGGTGTACGGCAGGTGCCCGATCGCGCTGGGCCCGCCGCATGCCACCGAACTCGGCAGTCCGCCGATGCCCGGGCCGGTGCTGCAGGCCATCCCCGTAACGTTGGCAAAGCCGTATGCCGCGTGGTTCGCGAGGACCTCGTTGACCAGTCCGAACGTATCCACCGCGATGATGCCGGTCTTACCCGACATCGTCCCATTGAGCTGCGTGTTGTAGATCAGCGAAAGCTGCGTGGCAGCGCCTTGAGCAGCAGGACCCTGTGCACTCAGCGCCGGAGTCGCACCGATATTCGGCAGGTTGAAGACGATGATATTGCCGGCACCCGCAGTTTGCAGTGCGTTGATGAGGCCCGCCTCAGTATGCGCGGCTGTGGCCACGCCGATCGCTGCCTGCTGCGCGCTTATCAGGCCATGTCCTGCCAGATTCAGGTACGTGAAGATGTCGTTGGCACCGCCCCACATCGTGTAGAGAGCCTGGCTATCGGCCTTGCCTCCGTGCGCGGTCAGGTAGTCCGATACCTGCGTCGTCAGCGAAAAGCCGCCCGGGGACAGTCCGCAGGTGAAACCGCCAGCGACATTGGCCTGAACG
>JAYTOP010000087.1:0-3136 GCA_043747745.1 Pseudomonadota bacterium | reverse complement strand
GGAATCGGGCACCAAGTCGCCGCCAAGTTGTTGACTTTGTTGGCGTGTCCCAAATCGGAATGCGAAATTACGGCGGCGAACTGCGGAACTTGGGTGGCCGCGAACGTGCGCTGCACGCTGGCGGCGACGCCAAATGCGCGCACGAATGAGCGGTCGCGTTGTCCGAGATACGTGGCGCTGAAGACCAGCCCCACCCAGCCCGCGACCAGCATCGAGAACCAGCCGGCCTGGTAGTGCAGGCCCAGGGGAAAACGCCAACGCGGAGACGATGACCCACGGCCAGCGTGCGCGGGTCAAACGTGCGAATCCGTCCAGGAACAACGTCTGGAATACCAAGGTTTCCAGGATGGGCACGAGCAATACAAGTGCCGCGAACTTCCATGGCGTCTGCGACCAATCCGATTGGAGCGATTGCGCTTTCGCATCAGAACCCGGACCTCCAAACGGCGCCAGCAGGGCGAGCCCGAGGACCAGGGCAGCGAGAGAGAGCGCCCATGCGGCAATGACGGGGAGACGTCCATACCAGGCAGCCGCTTGGCGCAGGCGGTTCACGATCACCCGCTCGGCATCCAGATCAGCAAGGCGATGCCCAGCGCGATGCGGTAGATCGCGAACGGGGTGAAGCGGTGGCTGCGGATATAGCCGAGCAGCCACTTCACGACGACGAACGCGACCACCGCCGACACCACGAAACCGACCGCGAGCGCGGTCCAGTCCTCGTTCGCCACGCCACCGGCCTTGACCACCTTCAGCAATTCGTAGCCGGTCGCCGCATACATCGTCGGGATGCCGACGAGGAACGCGAACTCGGTCGCGGCCGCGCGGTTGCTGGTGCCGGCAAGCATCGCGGTGAAGATCGTCGCCGCCGAACGCGAGGTGCCCGGAAAGATGCCCGCGACCATCTGCGCCAGACCAACCAGGATCGCGACCGGCCAGGTCACGGCGCTGCGGTCCGGCTGCTTCGCAGCGATCTGTTCCGCAGCGATCATCCACAAACCGCCGATCAACAGCGCCCACGCGACCGGCTTCACCGTCTCGGGCAGTTTGAAGCCGAGCTTCACCGCGATGAAACCCAGCACGGCGGTGATCCCGAACGCCACGCCGAGCTTGAGCAGGTAATCGCGATTGCCCGGCTCGCGCCATTGCGTCAGCAACTGCCGGATGCGCTTCCAGTAGATCAGCGTGACCGCGAGGATCGCGCCGGCCTGGATGCCGACGTTGAACAACTCGCTGCGTGAGCCAAGGCCGAGTTGTTCGGCGATCAGCAGATGGCCCGTGCTGGAGATCGGCAGGAATTCGGTGATGCCCTCGACGATGCCGAGGAGGACGACGTTGATCAGATCGTGCATGGATTCAGGACTCGGGCCAAAGCGCGGCAAGTTTACGCGGACACGATGCCTCGTGGGTCAAACCATGTCGCGCAGCTGCTCAAACGCGGCATGCGCCTCAACGATCCAGCGGACTCAACACGCCGCCCGCGCCACGATTGAGAACGTGCGTGTAAATCTGGGTGGTTGCTACATCCTTGTGTCCGAGCAATTCCTGCACGGTTCGGATGTCGTAGCCAGATTCCAGCATGTGCGTGGCGAAGCTATGGCGCAGCGTATGCGCGCTCAACGGCTTCAGGATGTCGGCGCGGCTGCGTGCCTGCTTCAGCGCGCGGGCAAGAATCGCATCGTCGAAGTGATGACGGCGCTCGACGCCATCGCGCGGATCGATCGATCGCTGCACCGACGGAAACACGTATTGCCATCCGAAATCGCGCGGCGCATTCGGATATTTCCGCGCCAGCGCATGCGGCAACTCGACTGCGCCGAAGCCGGCAGCCAGGTCGGCGGCATGCAGCATCCGCGCACGCTCGACCTCGCGTTGCAACGGCTCGACCAGCGACTTCGGCAACACGGTGCGGCGATCCTTGCCGCCCTTGCCGTCGCGCACCGTGATCTCGTTGCGCGCGAAGTCGACATCCTTCACCCGCAGCCGCAGGCATTCCATCAACCGCATGCCGGTGCCGTACAACAGGCTGGCCAGCAGCCAACGCCTACCCTCCATATTCGCCAGCAAGCGCTGCACTTCCTCTCGTGAAAGCACCGTCGGCACATGCTGCGAACGCTTGGCACGGACGACGTTTTCCATCCAGGGCAACTCGATTCTCAGCACCTCGCGATACAGGAACAGCAATGCAGCCAGCGCCTGATTCTGGGTACTTGCAGCGACATGCCCTTCGGTCGCAAGATGCGAAAGGAAACGCTCCACGTCCGTGCCGCCCATTTCACGGGGATGCCGTTTGCCATTCGCAAGAATGAACCTGCGTATCCACTGCACGTACACCCGCTCGGTGCTGAGACTGTAGTGTTTGAGCCGCAGACGGCGACGAACTTCGTCGAAAAGTCGCGGTCGTGGCAAGTCGCTTGCGGCGGTGTTTATCGCCGCGGAATTGGAGAGATAAGTCATATCGGCGCACAGGTGTCGGATAACACGACCAGTGTGCTGGTGCACCGGCACTCGATCTGTAGGAAATTTCCTTACAGAACCGTAGGATTGCGACTTGACCGCATGTGCGTATACCGCGCACGATAAGACTTATCGCCCCTGATGCGGGGTATATATGTAGTTATGCACCACACCAATGAACCTCGCGACCCCACAACTGGCACAAGAAGTCGTTGCGTTGATGTCAGGCGCCGGAGAAAGTCTTGGCCTTGATCAAGGCGAGCTCGACGTAGGTGAGCAATTCAACGCTCTTCCGATCAATGGAGATATGGCGTTTTACTTGCTTCGACCCGATGGCACGGTAGTCACATACGACCCACCTGGCGAACCTCAATTTGTAAACGATCAGCAAAGCCTGTTGCACGCAATCGTCTACGCAACAAAACGCTATCCGAGCCTTGCCAAGTTCATTCCGCAGCGTCCATCCAAGAGCGAAGATTGCTCGCTCTGCGCTGGCACTGGCGTTCGCGGCACGTACATTGGCACGAACACTCCAGCCCGCTGTCCGGCGTGCGTTGGGCTGGGCTGGGACACAAGTGGTGCATAACAATTCCGTAAGGAGACTTCCGTCAACACCGGATGCATGACGCTCTTGCCTTGAGCTTATCGGCGGTTGCTGGTCATCGTGTTGTCCCTCCTGTTG
>JAYTOP010000086.1:0-22108 GCA_043747745.1 Pseudomonadota bacterium | reverse complement strand
TGGCGCACAGGCACGAATGAGCATCGAAGATATGCGCGACAGCCCACCAACAGCCTGTCTTTGCGGCGAATTTACGGCTGAGTCTCGGGGCTAGTCAGGTTGATTTTTGACGACTCAGGATATGGAGACGGTCAAGCGTCTCACCCCGCGAGATAGCCCTCATGCACCTTGCCCCCGCGCATTGCACTCCGCAATGCCGCCCGACAAGGAGCCGCAGATGAGCCAGAACATGATTTCGCTGACCCTGACCGACGCGCAATTGACCGCCGCCGATGCCGCGCTCACCGCGCTGGAAGCTACTTTCGCCGGGCTGATCGCCCTCGACGGCGACGAGCGCCGCAGCCTTGCCCGCATGGGCACCAAGTCCGAGCAGTTCTGCCGGCAGACGCTCAACATCCTGGTGCAGAACCCGCAGGTCGTCCCGGCCAGCGTTCGCATCTAATTCCCTTATCGCTTTCCGTGCATCCCGCGACGCTCACGGCGTCTTCCTCGATACACCGACCGTCACCCGTCACCCAGATCACGTCGCCGTTGATGCAAAAAGCATCAACCGCGCCCCGAAAAGCGCCAGCGTTGACACAGACCGCGCTTCCCGCCGCCAGATTCGATCGAGGTTTGCCTTCGATTTCGGCATGTCGCGACGCTTTGCGCGTCGGCATTGGGCAAAAAAGCCCCGGTGCATCCGCTTCGCGCGCCGGCCGCGACGCTTGGTCCGATAGCGCCGTGCGGTGTCGAACGCCACGCGCGACGTTTTTTGCGTCGATGTCGGCGCTTTGCGCATCGCGGCATCTGCGAATCGCGCCTCGCGAAGACCGGAAAGCCGCTCGAAAGCGGCTTTCCGGGTGGTGCGTGAGGCGCTACAGGTGGCGCACGACGCGTTCTGCATCGGTCACGCAGTCGCTGGCGCCGCAGCCGCAAGAGTTTCCGCGGCCACCGCGCGTTCGCTGAAGCGCGAGTCGGGGCCGATCAAGGCGACGTTGTCGAGGTAACGCAGCATCGCCGGATGGGTTTCGACGCCGATCAACAAATCCTGGAAGCGTCCGAACGCATGCGGCCGGATGACTTCGCGTTCCATCGGCGCGGCGTAGAGCAGCGTCTGGCGCTTGTCCACCGACACTGCGAAATGATTGCTCCAGAACCGCACCAATCGCTCGTCGAAACCGATCGGTGCATTCAGCGCAACCTGCCATCGCGCAGTCGCTTCAGCCAGCAACTGGTCGCCGAACTCCTTGCGAAAACCGTCGGCCGCAGCCTTGGCTACATCCGCAGCGTCGCCCGGCTTGTTCCTGCTCGCGTTGTTGGCGGCTTCCAGTTCCTGCTTGCGCGCGCGGCGATCCTGTCGATAACGGATTTCGGCCACGAGGTAATCGGCACTGCGGGTTAGTCGGGCGAACGCGGCATGGTTCGGCGACGGCACGCGTACCTGTTGCGCGAGCGCGCCGCGCGGGTCGTGCAGGCTGTCGATCGATCCAGGGATTGCGCCGAGGCCAAAACGGTTGGCGGCCGATGCCGCGTCGGCATTGCGATTGCTGGCCATGGTTTCTCCGGCGTTCAACCGGGCGCATCGCCCATGCACTTGAACGCAACGGAGGTCCGGAGGTTGACAGCGCAATCAAGCGCGCGGCTCCGATGGTCGCAACGGTCTAGTTGATCAGCCGCAACGCCAGCGGGTAACGATAGGCCACACCTTCGTAGGCTTTCATCGACGCGATGATCGTGTAGACGATCGCGTACAGCCCGACGATCAGCATCGATGGCAACGTGACGATCAGGCCGAGACCGAGGGTGACGATGGAGAATGCGAACAGCACCGCGAACGCGATGCAGATGGTGATGCTGAAATTCAGCGCTTCCTTCGCCTGCTGCGCGACGAAGGGCATCGTGTCCTTCTTGATCAGGTACACAATCAGCGGACCGAGGAAACCGCCCGCGCTACCGGCCCAGCCCGACGTGAGGATATAGCAGAGCAACGCGGAGAGGTGCGCGAGCATTGCCCATTGTCGTTCTTCACCGCTGACGCCGGATTGGTCCGCGGCTGCGGCCGAAGCAACGGGTGCCGACGGTTGCGTCGGTAGTGTCGATTCGGGCTCGTCATTCGGCTCATTCATGCGCGTTGCAATCCGGGAAATGATCCGCCTGCGGCTTGCGCAGGCGGATCGCAGGCGATGCTTACTTGATCAGCCGTAGCGCGAAGGGGTAGCGGTATTCCACGCCTTCCTTGGCCTTCATGCCGGCCATGATGCAGAGAATCAGGTTGCCAATTAGCAAGACCGGGTACAGGAAGAACCCGATCAGTACGAGTGTGAGAGCCGATGCAGCAACCCAGCCGATTGCCATGGTGATCTGGAAGTTGAGGGCTTCCTTGGCTTGGTCGTTCACGAATGCCTGATCTGCTTTGTCCTTGTTCATCAACCAGATGACCAATGCGGCGACAAAGCCTGTGAAGATACCCAGTATGTGGGCCAGCATGGCCATGTTTTTCTGATCGTCCGTCACGTCGCTCATGCGTTGCTCTCCCCGGTGGTGGTGTTACGTCTGGTTATGGCTGACGGCTGGTTGCGGTCGTACCAAGACTACTCCCGCACGCTGTCAATTTCACGTTGCCACATGTCTTGCCGCGACTGGTTTACAGACTCTACCAACGCAATCACTCGCCCGAACCGGCCACTGTCATCTGCCCGATCAGCATCGGACCAGTGCGCACATGCGAGCGCGGATCGACTTCGCGGCCAACCGCCTCCAGCGCGAGGAACATCTGCCGCAGGTTGCCGGCGATGGTGATCTCGTCCACCGGATACGCGAGCTCGCCGTTTTCGACCCAAAACCCCGATGCGCCGCGCGAATAGTCGCCGGTCACCGGATTCACGCCCTGCCCCATCAAG
Source organism: Pseudomonadota bacterium (assembly GCA_043747745.1). Lineage (GTDB taxonomy): Bacteria > Pseudomonadota > Gammaproteobacteria > Xanthomonadales > Xanthomonadaceae > SZAS-103. The sequence continues at coordinate 19,226 of JAYTOP010000086.1, read as the reverse complement.
TCGGTGACGTACAGACCGCGACCCATGCCGCGCAGCAATGCGGGCAGATCGTCGTAGCCCAGCGACGCATCGAGGTTGTGCACGCCTCCGGCATTGCCAGTGCTCGACAAGCCGAGCTTGCGCGCCGAATACGCATCGAGCAGGTAGCGCTGCAACACGCCGCCGGTGACGAGGTTGGATTCGACCGTCGCAACACCATCGCTGTCGAATGCGGCAGAGCGGAATCCGCGCGGCACATGCGGGCGCTCGCGCAGGGCGAACCAGTCCGGGAACAGGCGCTCGCCGACCGCGCCGAGCAGGAAGCTCGCCTCGCGATACTGCGCGCCGCCAGCGACTGCGCCGAGCAGGTGCCCGATCAAGCCGCGCGCCATTTCGGCCGAGTACAGCACCGGCACATTGCCGGTCGGTGGCATGCGTGGATCGAGCTTGCGCAATGCGCGCTCGGCCGCACGCAGGCCGACTTGCTCGGGCGCTTCCAGATCGCTCGCGGCAAGACCGGCGGTGTACCAGTCGTCGCGCTGCATCGCATCGCCCTGCCCCGCGATCAACGAGCAACTTATGCTGTGACTGGTGCCGCGCTCGCCGCCGACGAAGCCATGGCTGTTCGCATATACCGAAACACTTTCCCCGGTCGAAACCGTCGCGCCTTCGGAGTTGCCGATGCGCGGATCGGCTTGGCGCCCGGCGGTTTCGCAGGCGATGCCAAGCGCGATCGCGGCATCGGGTTCCAACGCCCACGGGTGCCAGCGGTCGTAGTCGTCCAGACGCGTCGCCATGCGCTCGGCGTCTGCGAGCCCGGCCATCGGGTCGGCCTCGGTGTAGCGCGCGATCGCGCAGGCTTGGTCTAGCGTGGCTTCCAGACCGGCTGGCGACAGGTCGGCGGTACTCGCGCTGGCCTTGCGTCGGCTTGATTGGCGATCGCAGAAATAGACGGTGAGCGACAATCCGCGGTCGCGCGTGTACTCCACGGTTTCGACATCGCCCATGCGCACCATCACGTTCAGGCCGCGACTCTCGCTGAGCGACACTTCAGCCTGGTCGGCACCGCGCGCGCGCGCGCGATGCAGCAGATCTTCGGCAAGACCCGACAAGTCGGCGATGCGTTGCAGCGAAGCGTCGGCATTCTTTGCGATGGCCTGTGTCATATGCGTATCCTTGCAGAATGATGATGAGCGAAACCGACGACTCCGCATTCGATCCCGATGAATATTGGGCAGGCCCGAGCCGCAGCCAGCTCCGGCGCGAGGCATTGGGAGTGTTCGAACTGGCCGAGCGGCTGGTCGAACAGAGCGAAGCGCAACTCGCGCGCGTGCCGCTGGACGATGCACTGCGCACGCTCGTGCAGGAATCCCAGCGCATCACCCAGCAGATTGCGCGCAAGCGGCAAGTGCAATATCTCGCGAAGATCCTGCGCCGCGAGGACGACGAGACGCTGGAAACGATCCGCGATGCGCTTGAACACGCCAAATCCGATAGCCGCCGCGACACCGCAGCGCTGCACCGCATCGAAGCCTGGCGCGACCGCCTGATCGACGAAGGCGACGCCGCGCTCACCGAGTTGCTCACCGCGCACCCGACCGCCGACCGCCAGCACCTGCGCCAGCTCGCGCGCAACGCGAAGGACGAACGCCTGCATCACAAACCGCTGCATGCGTATCGCGACCTGTTTCGGGCGTTGCGGGAGTTGATTGAGGAGTCGGGAATGGAGGCTGGGGATTAGGGGTTGGAAAAAACCAGAGTCCCTCGGATTGGTGCGGTCACGGACAAGCGACGTGGGCTGCGCTTGCACTTCACTAGCCCCCAACCCCAAGTCTCCGGCCCCGATTTTCCAAAGCGCCATCACGCGCGCGTGCCGCCAACCGTCAACGACTCCACCAGCAACGTCGGCTGGCCGACGCCGACCGGCACCGATTGCCCATCCTTGCCGCACACACCGACGCCTTCGTCCAGTGCAAGATCATTTCCGATCATCGACACGCGCTGCATCGCCTCGGGCCCGTTGCCGATCAACGTGGCACCCTTGACCGGCCGGGTGACCTTGCCGTCCTCGATCAGGTAAGCCTCGCTCGCGGAGAACACAAACTTGCCGCTGGTGATATCCACCTGGCCGCCGCCGAAATTGACTGCGTACAAACCTTTTTTCACCGACGCGATGATCTCGCGCGGATCGTGCGAACCGGCGAGCATCAACGTATTCGTCATGCGCGGCATCGGCAGGTGTGCGTAGCTTTCGCGGCGGCCATTGCCGGTCGGCGCCACACCCATCAGGCGCGCGTTGAGCGTGTCCTGCATGTAGCCGACCAGGATGCCGTCCTCGATCAGCACATTGCGCTGCGTCGGCGTGCCCTCGTCGTCGACGTTGAGCGAACCGCGCCTGCCTTCAAGCGTGCCGTCGTCGACGATGGTCACGCCTTTCGATGCAACGCGCTGGCCGATGCGACCGGCGAACGTCGACGTGCCCTTGCGATTGAAGTCGCCTTCGAGGCCATGACCGACCGCTTCGTGCAGCAGCACGCCGGGCCAGCCTGGGCCGAGCACAACCTGCATCGCGCCAGCCGGTGCATCGACCGCATCGAGATTCACCAGCGCCTGCCGCAGTGCCTCGCGCGCCCAGATTTCGGGCTTGCCGCCGTTGAACAATTCGACGTAGCCGTAGCGTCCGCCGCCGCCCGAGAAACCCTGTTCGCGGCGACCGTTTGATTCGACGATCACCTGCACGTTGAAGCGTACGAGTGGACGGATATCGGCCGACACCACGCCATTCGAACGGGCGAGCAAAATCGTTTCGACGCCGCCAGAAAGACTGACCGTGACTTGTTTGACGCGTGGATCGGCAGCGCGCAACAGCAGGTCGACCGTGCGCAACGCGGCGACTTTCGCGTCGGCGTCCATCGCATCGATCGGGTCCAGCGCCGGATATAGCGAGCGTCCGCTGACGTGCATCGGCGCGCCGCCGGTCGCCTCGATGCCACTGCGTGCGATCGCGCGCGCTGCACCTGCGGCTTCGAGCAAGGCATCGCTGCGGATGTCGTCGGAATACGCGAAACCGGTCTTCTCGCCGCTGATCGCGCGCACGCCAAGGCCCTGGTCGATGGAGTGCGCGCCGTGCTTGACGATGCCGTCCTCGATCGTCCAGCTCTCGCGGCGCGTGTGCTGAAAATACAGGTCGCCATCATCGACACCGGGACCCAGCAAGCGGTCGAATGCGCGGTCGAGCGTGGACAGGGCCAGCCCTCCGGGAGCGAGCAGGCGGGATTCGGCGAGCGCAAGCAGGTCGGTCATGGGTACTTTCAGTCCTGGGAAGACGCAATGTGGATGAAGCATTCGATAAAAACCGCGCATGCAATGCGGCATTGTCGGACAAATGGGGCGCGCACGGCGCGCATGCAAGCCCAGACCCTATTCCGCCGCTGGTTCCGATGACGGCGCTGCAGCGCTGCTGATTCCGCCCGGCAACAACTGCACCTGCGGATCGCTCCACGGGCCGGTGACGTGGTAGCGCTTGCGCCCCATCTGTTGCAGCGGATGCTTGAGGACTTCGCCAGCGACCGCGCCGACCGCAGCGCCGATCGGTCCGCCGGCGATCGCGCCGACTGCGGTCATCAGCCCGCCGGACTTGGGCAGTACCTCGATGGTCTGGTCGTAGCGCTGCGCAACGAGGTCTGCGCTTCCGCTTACATGGATATCGGCCGCGGGCCCCTTGATTGCGAGATCGTCGGTACGCGCCTGCCCGTCAGCGAATACGAAACGACCGCGCAATGTGTTGAAGCTGAAACCCTTGTCGAAGAAATCGCGAAAATCCAGGGTCAGGCGTCGCGGCAGTTCGGCCAGGCTGACCAAGCCGAGGATGCGTCCTGCACCTGGCTTGACCTCGAGCAGGCGCCCAGCGCCGACGTCAAGATCCAGCGTACCATCCATCACCGCCATCCGGAACGCGACCGGTGATCCGGGCCAGCCGCCTTGCATCACCGCGTGCGTCTTGCCGGCAGCGACCACGCCCTTGAAACCGAACGCGTCGAGCATCTTGCCGAGGCTGTCGGCGCGGAAATCGATCGCGAGGTGCGTGCGCGTTGCCGAACCCTGCCGCGTCCAGTCACCGGTCGCACTGATCGTCTGCGACTTCGCGATCGCGTCGAGTTGCTCGATGCGCAGGCCCTGCTGGATGGGCCGCGTCTGCAGCAACATCTTGCCGAGTCTGGCGTCGCCGAAACGCAGGTCGGCGACATCGAGGTGCAGTGGCGGCACACTGGTCGGGTCCATCTCGGTATCCGCATCGGCGAGCAGCGCGCCACCCGGATTCGCAGCCGTAGCGGAGCCCGGCCAGTACAGGCGATCGAACTGACCGCGGATCCCATGCGACAACTCCGTCGGGACCACGATGCTGCCGACCAGTGCATCGCCATCCAGTCGCACCGTGGTCGCATCGGCCGCACGCGTCATGCGCACCCGGGTGTCGGCGAAATGGCGGCCACCGAGCGCAAGGCTGTCGGCCTGAAGGTCGACAGTCTGCAAGCCGCCTGCGCCGGCCTTGCCGTTGGCGGCGAACGCGATCCAGCCGGCGGCATCGAGTTCGGGCACCTTGCCGCTCGCCGAGAGGCCCTGCGCAGGTAACGTGCCCGCTGCGTCGCCGCCGAATGCAAGCAGTCCGCGGAACGGCTGCGCGTCGCTGTAACGACCGCGCAGACTCATCAACTCGCCGAGCTTGACCTCGATATCGCCTGCGTCGGCGGGCAACAGCGTATGCACCTGCAGCGCGAGCGGCTTGCCAGCGAGCTTGTTCAACGGCGCGGGCAAAGCGAGTTCGACGCCACGCAAGTCCGAGGCCACGCTCAACTGCGATGGCGCGGCGCGTTCGCCATCGCGCGACTTCGGGACCCGCACTTCGACGGTCCATGCGGCGCGGCCGGTGATGATCGGCTTCAGCCAATCCAGCGACGGCGCGTGCTGCAACAGGGTCGCGACGGGAAACGTGCCACGCAACTGTGCGGCGACCACAGTGGCTGCGTCGCCGGTGGCATCGTTGATCGCGAGCCGGAATATCGCCGGATCGCCGTTCACGCGCACCGCGAGCGCCTCGGCGAGCAGACCGCGCTGATCGAAATGCAGACGTCCGTTCGCATCGGTGAACAACAGGTTCCAGCGCTTGTCGAACAGCCGCGCGTGGCTCAGGTCGACATCGCCCTCGACGATGCGCTCGCCGAGCCCTTCCTGCAGCGGCAACGACAGATGCAGGCTCGCCTTCTGGCCTTCGCCCTGCACGTCGAGCGCATTGAAGGTATCGGCGTTCCGCTTCTGCAGCGGACTCTGCCGCAGCAACGCGAGCATCTGCGTGCCGCTGCCGGACGCCGCCGCGCGGATATCGAGGACAGGTTGGTGGAAGCTCGGGATTTCCACCGCGATCTGCGAAGCCACGATGCCAAGGATCGCGCCGCTGCCTTCGAAGCGCATGCCGTCGTTCTCGAACGCGAGTCGACCGGTCACATGTTCGGCGCGAGGCCAGTCGGGATTGAAGCGCAATTGCGCATCGGCAAGATCGGCGACCGCCTCGAAGCGGCCCTCGTTGTGCAGGAACGGCCAGTCGTCGAGATCGCCCGCGACCAGCACATGCGCTCCTGTCACTTCTCCGCTCTCGATGGCCTGGTTCAACCATGCCACGGTTTTCGGCGGCATCTTGTGGAGGATCCAGTAACGCTTCGCGGACAGCATGTGCGCTGGCTGCACCGTACTGAACAGGTCCAGTCGCGGATGCGTGCCGTCACCGTCAAAGCGCATCGCGATGCGTGTGTGCAGATCGATCTGGTCGTTGTGCGCGCGCAGGGACGAGGACTCGACCGTCCATGATTTGCCGTCATGCCACGCAGTCAGGGTGCCGTCGAGCGTCAATGGCAACGGATCGCCGAACGCAAGCGGCCACAGCACGTGCAGGGGACGCGGCGCGAGTTCGACTGCGATCGCATCGTTGTCGAAACGCAATGTGCCGCCGACACCTTGCAGTGCGGGGGTACGCCCGAGCGGAAGCCAACTCGCATCGTCCAGCGTCGCGCTTCCGCGAAAGATGCCGCCGCGCGTCGCGTCGACCCGCAGCGCGCTAAGTCGCAGCTTCGGTGTGGCCTGCGACAACCAGTCGCGCAGCCCCGGCGGAACGCGGTCGCTGAGCATCGCGATCGACAGCAAGGCACCGAAATCCAGATGGGGTGCGACCACCGCGATCCCGCCCGTATCCTGCAGCGCAAGTCCGTCGAGTGTTTCTTCGCCATCTGCATTGCGCAGACCCAGCTTCGACGCCTCTGCACGCCAGCCACCCGCGACCTTCTCCCAGCGCGCGGTCATCCACAATCCGGGAAGATCGACATGCGGCAGGGTCGTGCCGGCTGCCTGCCCGCTCGGCGCATGGCTTTGGAACACCACGTCGCGCAGGTTCGCATCCGCCTGCACGGAGACGACGCGTCGATCCAGCAGTGTGCTCCACAATCCGATCTTGCCGTGACCACTCGCGACAGAGACGCCGGCATAACCAAGCAATGCCGACCACGGCGCGAGATCGAGATCGTTGCCGCCGATCCACAGTTTGCCGCTGTCGTCGCGTCGATCGAAATCGAGCACTCCAAGCAGAGGCGCTCCGTGCGCCGCAGCGGCCCGGATGCCAACGCGCAGGCGCTTGTCGGACACCCGCATGCGCACGTCCACGCGTGGCGAGGTGAATGCAATGCCGAGCGTCGGTGCGCGTACGGTCAGCTTCGCATCGGAAACCTGCAACTCGCCAAGGCCCTCGAGGTTCTGCAGCGGATCGTGGTGCTCGTCTTCGGCAGGGCCGGACAGGCCGACAAAATGCCAGCGGCCACTTGCATCGCGCTCGACCGTCAAGGCCAGCCCATGCAGGCGCAACTCGGTGAAAGGACGATCAGGCAGCATCCCCGCATACATCGCGACCAGCAGTTCGGCGCGATCGACCGCGAGCTGCTGCTTGCCCTCGCCAATGCGCAGGTTGTACAGCGCGAAGACCGGGCCACGCCGTGTCCAGTGCGCTTCGGCACGATCGAAATGCACGGGACGCCCGGCACGCGAAATCAACCATGCCGCGATCCTGTCCGGATGCTGCTGCACCAGCGGCAACAGGCGATCCGCAATCGCAACCACGACCGCGAGCAGGATCAGCACCAACGCACCGGTATAGAACAGGCCGCGCCGTGCGTGCCGCACTCCGCGGCGGAAGCGCGTCGGCATCAGTTATTCCATTGAAGCGCATGTTGAAAACGGGCTGTCCTGCCCGTTTCCAACCCGCACGGTCGCAGCGAAGCTGCACCACGTGCTCCGCGGATCAACCACTGCTGTGGTTGACGCGCGTGCGATCCATCCATGGATCGCGTTGACTGAGTACTAGTCGATCCATCGCTAGAGCAGTACGACATCGTACTGCTCCTGCTGGCATTGCTCGTCGGCTTGGAAGCGGATGCTCTTGCCGAGGAATTCCTCGAGTTCCAGCACCGCTGCCGATTCTTCTTCCATCACCCGCGCAACGACTTTCGGGGCCGCGATCACCAGCAATTCCGAGGCCTCGAATTGGCGCACTGCGCGGGTGATCTCGCGAAAGATTTCATAGACGACCGTTTCCGCAGTGCGCAAGCTGCCGCGACCCGTACACGTCGGGCATGGTTCGCACAACTGGCGTTCAAGACTTTCGGTGGTGCGCTTGCGGGTCATCTCGACCAGGCCGAGCGGCGAGAACTCGTGGACGTTGGTGCGCGAATGATCGCCGACCAACGCCTTTTCGAGCGTTCGCAAGACCTGTCGACGGTGTTCGGGATCGGTCATGTCGATGAAATCGATGATGATGATGCCGCCAAGGTTACGCAGGCGAAGCTGACGCGCGACCGACTGCGCGGCTTCGAGGTTGGTGCGGTAGACGGTTTCTTCGAGGTTGCGCTGGCCGAGGAATGAACCGGTGTTCACATCCACCGTGGTCATCGCCTCGGTCTGGTCGATCACCAGGTAACCGCCGGACTTCAGCGGCACGTTCTTCTGCAGCGCGCGCTGGATTTCGTCCTCGACGCCGTACAGGTCGAAGATCGGGCGCTCGCCGGTGTACAGCTCGATGCGCTCGACCAGGGTCGGCATGAACTGGCCGACGAACTCCTGCAAGCGCAGCATCGATTCGCGCGAATCCACGCGTACTTTCTCGATCGCGTCGTGCATCAGGTCGCGCATTGCGCGCAGCGGCAGCGGCAGATCCTCGTAGATGCGTTGGCCGACCGCGGCCTGCTGCGTCGCAATCGCGATCATGTCCCACGCACGCTTCAGGTAGGCGACGTCGTCGGCGAGCGATTCAGCATCGCAACCTTCGGCATTCGTGCGCACGATGTAGCCCAGCGGCGTTTCGCCAGCGAGTTCGGTCATGATGGATTTCAGGCGCTGCCGCTCGGGCTCGGCCTCGATGCGCGACGACACGCCGAGCACGCGCGCATACGGCAACAGGACGAGATACCGCGATGGAATGCTGAGCTGGGTCGTCAGCCGCGCACCCTTGCTGCTGATTGGATCCTTCACCACCTGAACGACGATCTGCTGGCCTTCATGCAGCAATTCGTTGATCGCCGGGACGTGTAGCTGCGGCGGCCGCGTAGCCTCATCGCCGTCGGTTTCGACAGCAGCGTGCGAGGCACGGATGATGTCCGATGCATGCAGGAACGCCGCACGCTCCAGCCCGATATCGACGAACGCCGCCTGCATGCCGGGCATCACCCGCTGCACACGGCCCTTGTAGATGTTGCCGACATAGCCGCGACGCGCGGCACGTTCGATCTGCACTTCCTGCAGCATGCCGTTTTCGACCAGCGCAACGCGGGTCTCGCGCGGCGTGACGTTGATCAGGATTTCGCTCATGGGGAGCGGAGGCTGGGGACTGGGGGCTTGGGATTGGGGAACTGCAACATTGATATTGACTCCTTCCGTGGTGTTCGGAAAACATCTGACGGCAGGAGGATGGAAGTCATCGACTGCCCCTTGGCTGTGGCTGTGGCTCTGCCGCAGCCCCAAGCCCCAAGCCCCCAAACTCCAGCCCCTGCTTCACGCCAAAGGCATGAAGCAGTTGAACCGTCTCGAACAACGGCAATCCCATCACGCCCGAATAGCTGCCGGACAGATGTTCGATGAATCCTGCGGCACGGCCCTGAATCGCATAACCGCCGGCCTTGCCGCGCCACTCGTCCGTCGCAACATACAATGCAATCGACTCCGGGCTCAGTGCGGACATCCGCACTTCGGATGTCGAGCGTGCGCACATTTCGCGGCCGGCGTTCAACAACCACACGACGCTGATGACCGCGTGCGCGCGACCTGCGAGTTCGCCGAGCATGCGCGCCGCCTCGCCCGCATCGACGGGCTTGCCGAACACGCGATCGTCGAGAATGACCTCGGTGTCGGCACCCAGCACCAGCGCATCCGGATTCGACATCACCTTCAACAAACCGGCACCAGCTTTTTCGCGTGCAACGCGACTGACATAGCCTTGCGGCGATTCGTCGGCCAGGCGCAGCTCGGGGACACAGACATCCAGCACGCCGGGTTCGACGCCGAGCTGGCGCAAAAGTTCCAGCCGACGCGGCGATTGCGAAGCAAGATAAATCATCGGCGAAGCATAACCGTTCGACAGCGACGATCAGTCGTACCGATGTTTGAATTGCGTTAATCCGGATCGCATGCATGTGCTCATGGCGAATGACCATGTCATGGCACTTGACACGGTGTAATTCAAATCCTATAAAGTCGCTCTGAATTATGATGACCATGAAAGCGAAGTACGCTTTGCGCGCGCTCTGCGCCCTCGCCGCCGCTCATCCAGAGCGCGTGCAGGCGCGGCAGATTGCTGTTGCCGCCGAGGTTCCGGAGAAATTCCTGGAATCGATCCTCGTCGAGTTGCGCAAGGCCGGAATCGTCGCGACCAAGCGCGGCGCCCATGGCGGCCACACGCTGGCGCGCCCGGCCGAAGGGATCATGGTCGGCGACATCCTCCGCACGCTCGATGGCCCGATCGCGCCGATCCGTTGCGCGAGCGTGACTGCGTACCGCGCCTGCGCCGACTGCCCGCATCCAGATTCATGCGCATTGCGCCTGCTGATGGGCGACGTGCGCGACGCGATGTCCGAGGTCGTCGATCAACGCAGCCTGCAGCAACTTCTGGCCGAGACACGGCGACTGGAACGCAAGCGCATCCGTGCCATCGCTAAGGAGAAACGATGATGCGCGACGAGAAACCGTCGAAGCCCGTCGCATCGACGCAGCGCGACCTGGTGTCGCTTACCAGCGAGGAGCGCACCGTACTGGACGCGATTCGCGGAACCTCCTTCGGTGCGGTCGAGGTCGTCGTCCACCAGTCGCGCATCGTGCAGATCGTCAAGACCGAAAAAGTCCGCGTGGACGGAGCCACCCCATTGAGTTGAAACCCTGACCCGCCACTCCGCCGACCAGACAACTGGAGGTGACCATGAAGCAACCCCCTTTCGGAGGTTTTATGTCACGCCATTTGTTGTCTACGGCGGCGATCCTTGCCGCATTCCCACTCTGCACGTACGCATCTCCCATGCCGCCAGCCGCACTCCCATCGATAGCCTTCTCCAGCGGAATCGCGATCGCCGCGTCCGGCGGCGCAGCGTCGGCTGCGTCCGTGCGCGAAGCCGCGCAAGCGGCGAAGATCGAAGCGCTGGAAGACCGCCTGCGCCGGGTCGAGCAACTGCTCGCCACATCGGGCGTCTCCAACCCGGCTAATGCCAACAGCGCAGACACTGACGAATCGTCCGACGCACTCGACCAGCGTTTGCGCATCCTTGAACGTCAGCACGAACTGGACCAGGACGCCGCGACCGCCAAGGCCGCGTCCACGCCGGTGATCACCCTGAGCGACAAGGGTCTTGCGGCGCGCTCGCCCGATGGCGCTTTCGAAATCAAGTTGCGCGGTACGGTCCAGGCCGACCAACGCACGTTCTTCGACGACCATGCCGTGCAGCAGAACGACACATTCCTGTTCCGCCTTGTCCGGCCCACGATCGAAGGCCAGTTCGGCTCGCTGGTGGCGTTCCGGCTGACCCCGGAATTCGCCGGCGACAGCGCGACCTTGGTGGATGCATGGGTGGACCTGCGCTTCAATCCTGCGTACACGCTGCGCATCGGCAAGATGACCAGTCCGGTCGGGCTGGAGCGCCTGCAGTCGTCCAGTTATCTCTCTATGATGGAGCGCGGTTTTCCATCCGAACTTGCTCCGAACCGCGACATCGGCGTGCAGTTGCAGGGCGAACTGGCGAATGGACGTGTGAACTACGCGATCGGCGCATTCAACGGCGCGCCGGATGGACGCGACACCGGCAGCCTCGACGTGGACCGCCACCGCGAGTTCGAGGGGCGCGTGTTTATCGACCCGTGGAAGAACGACGCGAACGCATTGTCCGGACTAGGCTTCGGCATCGGCGCGAGCGAAGGCGACAAGGAAGGGGCCGGAAACAACTTCCTGCCACGTTACCGCACGCCTGGACAGAGCCAGTTCTTCACGTATCGCGGAACCGTGATGGCGGACGGCAGCAACAGCCGCGTTTCGCCCCAGGCCTATTACTATTACAACGCGTTCGGACTGCTCGGGGAATACATCCGTTCCAGTCAGGAACTGCTGCTCACTGGCAAGCCCGCATCGCGGATCGACCTGACCAATAAGGCATGGCAACTGACCGGCAGCTGGGTGCTGACCGGCGAGAAAGCCAGTTTCAGGGGCGTGACAAAACCCACGCATCCATACACCATCGGCGGAGAAGGATGGGGCGCGCTCGAACTGGTCGGCCGTTATGGCGTACTCGGCATCGACGACAACGCGTTCCCCTTGTACGCCGATCCGTCCAGTTCCGCGCGTCAGGCATGGATGTGGGGCCTCGGGTTGAACTGGTACCTGACCAGCAACGTCAAGCTGGTTTTCAACCACACCCGTACGCGTTTCGACGGTGGCGCCCCGACTGGTGCCGATCGCGAAGATGAGAAGACGTTCTTCTCGCGCGTCCAACTCTCGTTCTGATGTCCGCAACTATCTGGAGCCATTGACATGAATCGTTTCGCAAGGTGTTTCACCATCGCGCTGCTGGCGTTCGCCACAGGCGCTGCCAATGCTAAAAACGTCAGCCTGCTGAATGTTTCCTACGACCCGACCCGCGAGTTGTACCGCGAGATCAACACTGCATTCGCGCAGGACTGGAAAAAACGTAGCGGAGACGATCTCGACATCAAGATGTCGCACGGCGGCTCCGGCAAGCAGGCGCGTGCGGTGATCGATGGCCTCGAAGCCGATGTGGTCACGCTTGCTCTCGCAGCCGACATCGACGCGATCGCCGGCAAGGGCAAGCTGTTGCCGGCCGACTGGCAGAAACGCCTGCCGAACAACAGCGCCCCGTACACCTCGACCATCGTGTTGCTGGTGCGCAAGGGCAACCCGAAGAAGATCCTCGACTGGCCAGACCTCGCGCGTCCCGGGATTGCGGTGATCACGCCGAATCCGAAAACATCCGGCGGTGCGCGCTGGAACTATCTCGCAGCATGGACCTGGGCCAGCAAGGCCAACAAGGGCGACCCCGCGCACGTACTTGACTACATGAAAAAGCTTTATGCCAATGTCCCGGTACTCGACACCGGCGCGCGCGGCTCGACCACGACCTTCGTCGAACGCGGCATCGGCGACGTGCTGATCGCGTGGGAAAACGAAGCCGACCTCGCGCTCGCCGAATCGAAGGACAAGGGCTTCGAGATCGTGATTCCGAGCATCAGCATCCGCGCCGAACCGCCGGTCGCTGTCGTTGACGACGCCGCCAAGCGCCATGGCACCCAGAAGGAAGCGCAGGCCTACCTGCAATTTCTGTACACCGCGCAGGGCCAGACGATCGCGGCGAAACACGGCTTCCGTCCGTCGCTTCCGCAGCTCGTCGATCCGGCACTGCTGGCGGCATTCCCGAAGCTGCCGATGGTCACGATCGACAACGCCTTCGGTGGATGGAAGAAGGCGCAGTCGCAGCATTTCGACGACGGCGGCTTCTTCGACCAGATCTACGCAGGCGGCACGCATTGAGTTACGCACCTGCCCTGCGCATGGCCAGCGTGCGGCGGGCCGGGCCCTTGCCCGGATTGCCGCTTGCGCTTGGGATGACCCTGGTCTGGCTCGGCCTGATCGTGCTCTTGCCGCTGTCGGCATTGCTGATCAAGTCGGCAGGCCTCGGCGTCGGCGGCTGGATGAAAGTGCTCGGCGACGCGCGCGTGCTCGCAGCGCTCAAGCTCAGTTTCGGCACCGCGCTCGGCGCAGCCTTGTTCGACACGTTCGTCGGCGCGCTGATCGCGTGGGTGCTGGTGCGCTATCGCTTTCCTGGCCGTGCGTTCTTCGATGCGCTGGTGGATCTGCCGTTCGCATTGCCGACTGCCGTCGCCGGCATCGCGTTGACTGCGCTGTATGCGGGCAACGGGTGGATCGGCCATTGGCTCGCGCCGCATGGAATCAAGATCGCATATACGCCGACCGGCATCGCGATCGCGCTCGCGTTCGTGGGACTGCCGTTCTGCGTGCGCACCTTGCAACCCGTACTGCAAAGTTTGAGCGCAGAGTTCGAGGAAGCCGCTGCATCGCTGGGCGCATCGCGCATGACCACAGTGCGCCGCGTACTGCTGCCGCCACTGTTGCCCGCGATGCTGACCGGTTTCGCGCTCGCGTTTGCGCGCGGCGTTGGTGAATACGGTTCGGTGATTTTCATTGCAGGCAACATCCCGAAGGTATCCGAGATCGCGCCACTGTTGATCGTGATCAAGCTCGAACAATATGATTACGCAGGCGCTGCGGCGGTGGCGACCATGATGCTCGCGCTGTCGTTCGTGATGCTGTTGCTGCTCAACCTGCTGCAAAAGAAGATGGCGCATGGCCAGCACGACTGAACTCGTCGCCAATCCCGCGTTGCGCAATCCTGTCCTGCAGGAGCCGGCGTGGCTGCGCTGGACGTTGATCGTCGCTTGTGTCGTGCTACTCGCGGGCATCGTCCTGCTGCCGCTCGCGATCGTGGCTGTCGAAGCATTGCGGCAAGGCTGGATCGTTTATGCGACTGCGATCATCGATCCGGACACGCGCTCGGCGATCCGGCTGACCTTGTTCGTCGCCGCGATCAGCGTCGCCGTGAACGCAACCTTCGGCATTGCTGCGGCGTGGGCGATCACCAAGTTCCGGTTCCCGGGCAAGCGCCTGCTGCTGACCTTGATCGACCTGCCGTTCTCGGTCTCGCCTGTGGTCTCCGGCCTGGTGTTCGTCTTGCTGTTCGGTGCGCAGGGCTGGCTCGGACCATGGCTGCGCGCGCACAACATCCACATCATTTTCGCGACGCCCGGCATCGTACTCGCGACGATCTTCGTGACCTTTCCGTTCGTCGCGCGCGAACTGATCCCGCTGATGCAGCAGCAGGGCCCCGACCAGGAAGAAGCCGCAAGCTCGCTAGGTGCGAGCGGTTGGATGGTCTTCCGCCGCGTGACCCTGCCAAACATCCGCTGGGCTTTGTTGTATGGCCTGCTGTTGTGCAGCGCGCGCGCGATGGGCGAGTTCGGCGCGGTGTCGGTGGTGTCCGGGCATATCCGTGGGCTGACCAACACGCTGCCGCTGCAGGTCGAGATCCTCTACAACGAATACAGCTACACCGCCGCATTCGCGGTGGCGACATTGCTGGTCCTGTTGGCGCTGCTCACGCTTGCGCTCAAACTGTGGCTGGAATGGCGGCACGGCAATGCGCTCGCGCGTCGTCGCGTCGGGCATTGACGCCGTATGGAGACATGTTGAATGGACATCGGTATCGAAGGACTGCACAAGCGCTTCGGCAACTTCGCTGCATTGCGCAGCGTGGATCTGAAGATCGCATCGGGCGAACTGCTGGCACTGCTCGGACCATCAGGTTCGGGCAAGACGACCTTGTTGCGCACGCTGGCTGGACTCGAGGAACCCGATAGCGGGCGCATCCTGTTCGGCGAACGCGATGCGACGCGCCTGAGCCTGCGCGAGCGCCGCGTCGGCCTTGTGTTCCAGCACTACGCGCTGTTCCCGCACTTGTCGGTATTCGAGAACGTCGCGTTCGGCCTGCGTTCGCGGAAACGACGCGAGCGTCCTGCCAGCGCCGAGATCCAGAAGCGCGTGCTCGAATTGCTCGAACGCATGCAGATCGGCGAATTGCGCGAGCGCTTGCCAGACCAGTTGTCCGGCGGCCAGAAGCAGCGCGTCGCACTCGCGCGCGCGATGGCGATCGAACCGTCGGTGCTGCTGCTCGACGAACCGTTCGGCGCGCTCGACGCGAAAGTGCGTATCGAACTACGGCGCTGGCTGCGGCACATCCACGATGAGACCGGCTACACCACGGTCTTCGTGACCCACGACCAGGAAGAAGCGCTCGAACTTGCCGATCGCGTGGTGGTGATGCGCGAAGGTACGATCCAGCAGGACGGCACGCCGGAACAGGTCTATGCCGAGCCCGCGAACGCGTTCGTCTACGATTTCCTGGGCCGCTCGAATTGCATCGCGGGCCATGTCGGCGGCAATGTGTTTCGCGCCGATGGCAGCGATGTGGCATTCCCATGCGAACGCATCGCCGATGGCGCAGCGCGGTTGTTCGCGCGACCGCACGATCTTGCGCTGGTTGTCGATGGCGAAGGTCTCGCCGCGAACGTGACCGATGTGCGCCAGCTCGCAGGCCGCAGCGTACTTGCGCTCGAATTGCCGCAGCAGCTGCGCGCGTTCGAAGTCGATATCGGCAACGACGCGCATCGCGACCTGCCCGCGCGTGGCGATACTGTCTTCGTGCGGCCGCTGCGTTATCGGGTGTTTGCGGGCGGTTAGACATACCCCTCTCCCGATGGGAGAGAGTGAAATCGCGCTACGTTCAAATCGGAAGCCGGAGTTGCGTGCGCCGCTTCGCCGCTCATCTGCAATTCAAGCCACTCGGGTATGGTGTCGGCACCCTTACCGGAGTCGTGCCCATGTCCAGCAGCCGTCTTGTCCGCCGCCTCGCCCCGCTCACCCTGCTGCTGTCGCCGCTCGCATTCGCGCAGGCAGCGCCGATGATGTTGCCTGGCGATGGCACCCTGCTGCAGATCAGCGCGCATGGCGAATCGCACCGCACTCCCGACGTCGCCGAAATGTCCGCAGGCGTCGTCACCCAGAACGTCGATGCGAATGCCGCGATGCGCGAGAACGCGAACCGCATGGCCGCGGTCGTCGCCGCATTGAAGAAAGCGGGAGTCGCCGATCGCGACATCCAGACCAGCAGCATCGGGCTCAGCCCACAGTACAACTATCGCGAGAACCAGCCGCCCACCATCACCGGCTATCAGGCCAGCAACACCGTCAACGTGCGTCTGCGCGAGATCGGCAAGGCCGGCGATGTGCTCGATGCACTGGTCAAGCAAGGCGCGAACCAGGTCAGCGGCCCAACCTTCAGTATCGACAAACCGCAGACCGCGATCGATGAAGCGCGTCGGGAAGCCGTGCAGCAGGCGCGCGCGCACGCCGATCTCTACGCGGATGCCACCGGCCTCAAGGTGCGCCGCATCGTGAGCATGTCCGAATCTGCCGAGATGACGCAGCAGCCGCCGCGTCCGATGATGATGATGGCGAAAACCGCCGAAGCATCCACCCCGGTCGCCGCTGGCGAGAACACACTGAGCATCGATCTGAATGTTGTCTATGAATTGGGGCGGTAAACTGCCGAAACGCTACTACCGGGGATTTCGACGATGACTGGCATTCGTACAAGATGTGTAATTGCAGCCCTTGTTGGCGGAGCGCTGTTTGCCACGTCGATGCCGGCAACCGCAGCGTCCGCGATCGCGCAGCCATCCGCCGCGCACGACAGCAAGCCGTCGCGCGCTGCCGAGAAAGGCTGCAAATGGGAAAAGTTTTCGGATGCAAAACTGGGCCTGGATGCGTGGGTGCAGCGCTGCGACTTCGGCAATCGCAAGATCGATTTCCTCGCGGCCGGAGCATCTCTCGCACAGCGCTATTCGGATGGCGACGGGAAGCCTGATCCATTGATCGACGTGTTCGGCCTATTGCCTGCGGAGACGCCGGAAAACGGCATCAAGCGCGTGTTCGCCGCGCACACCGACAAGAAGCTCGCCGCGCAATGCGTGCTCGCGCCTTACAGGGGCGAAGACAAGGTTCCGGATGGCGTGAAGCGCTATACCTTCCTGCCGAATGCCGCATTGGCGAAAGCGCTCAAGACGAAAGCCGATCCGACCGACATCCCCGATCCGCCCTGCGGCGACTGGGGCGACGCACCGGACGGCATCCAGTATTTCGAGGCGCAGCCGGCGAGCGGCGTGGCGAAAGTGTTGTTCGTGCGCGTCGGCCAGGACACGCCGTTGTTCGACGAGGCGACGCTGAAGCTTCGGTAGGCTACTCCCGCCAACCCGCGCGTAAATGCACAGGGACGAAGGGGCGTTGCGTGCGCCGTTCGAGGATGCGCTCCGCGAGCCATTGGCACCACTCGAGGAACCTCGGGTTGCCGGACTGGGTGCGTTCGCGTTCGATCCATGGCCTGCCGCGCTCCCAGAACTGCAGCACCGCCCCGCCCATCAGTTCGTCTACCACGTCGAGCGTGACCATGCGCCTGAACACCATGTAGCCGACCGATTCGAGTCGCACACCGAATTCGCTGAGTGCCGACTCGACCTCGGAGCCGTCCGGATCGATCTCTTCGATCCTGGCGTCGGGCTGGAGCTTCGCAAGGATCTTGAGTTCACGCGCCAGGTTACCCCCGAGAACCGTCTTGATCATCGCGACAGCGGCCTGATCGCGCTGCGAACGATTGCTCTGGCGCACCTGCATAGCAGTGAAGACCAGCGCGCCGACGATCGCGATCGTCGAGACGAGATTCAGGATCGTCGCGAGATCGATGTGGAAAAACGGATTCGGATTCATTGTCGGATTCGGAAGCCTATCGTTTCTTGCGCAGACAAAGGGGTCACCAATATTCGATTGAAACGTTCATTTACTCTTTGTTGCTGTTTCGGGCCAGGTTCGCATTAGTCGTCCGACGTGTCTGGAACTGAATCGAGCGCGTCATGTGCCGCAGCCTTGAGCCATTGGTCCGCATTCGAGTGTTTGGCGAGCCACGTGGCAAGCTGCGCGCACCGCTCCGGGTTTTTCGATGCAAGGTAGAGGATAGCCGAGGTCGCGCAAGATTGCTCATTCTCGAAATCTTCGACGAGATGCACCAGCACCTCTTCTTCCAGTGAGTTCCAGTCGGGTTCGTCCGGATACGCGATCTGGATTCGTGTCCAAAGCGGAATCCTCTCGTCCAGATTGATGTAACGGATTTCCATACTGGCGTTTCCAAAACAAAGAAAGCAAAGGGCCAGGGTAAATATTCGATTGAAACGCTAATTTACTCTGGCCCCTTTGATCCAGGGAGCTATTCCGTTATCAGTTGGATCCCGGGATAGTGGATCAGATCCGCAAGGCGACCAACAGCAACTTCGCATTGGGAAACGACCGCTTTAGCGAGCAGAGCAACAGCAACAAGAGGGACAACACGATGACCAGCAACCGCCGATAAACTCAAGGCAAGGGCTTCATGCATCCGGTGTTGACGGAAGTCTCCTTACGGAATTGTTAGAGCACACCCTAGTTGTCTCGATCCACATGAACGACAGGAATAGTGGCTTTCCACTGATCGACGGTAAGAAGAATAACCTTGCGGCCTTTCAAAAGGCGAGCAGTGCAGACTGCATCCATTCCCTCTCCGCAGAGAATCTCAGGATATGCGGGATACGTTAGCCGTGGCCCAGAAGCTCCCCAGGAAGAGTCTGGTCTCCAGCCGTGTTTACCGAGACGCTTGCGGACCTTCGAGTAAGGCTTTGAAAGTGTAAAGCCGATTGTTTTGGCAAGCGCGAAATCTTGCCTAAAGGGAGGGCCTGGGTGAATCGGACCAACCGTTCTTTCTAAGGCAGACGCGCCAGCAGAAGCAGCCGTTGCGAAGCAAACCAAACAAGTCAGGAGAAGTTTCATGTGGGCGCTAACAACCAAAATAAGGTGCCGACGCACCGGGTGCAAAACTTGAAACCAGTATTTTCACGGAGGTCACCTTGATTGAGTAAAAAGGAGACTTCCCACTTCAGCGGCAAAGCCGCTTCGGCATCGAGTGCCATGATTGTGCTGCAAACCAACAATCAGACGAAGGGGAAGTCTC
>JAYTOP010000085.1:0-48796 GCA_043747745.1 Pseudomonadota bacterium | reverse complement strand
CCTGATTAGCCCCGACCCTCAGCCCGAAGTCGCGTGATATGAGACCTCGGCCGCGCACGCTGACCCTCTGTCCCCGACGTGGAGAGCGGTCATGGCGATCAACCCGGTACAGTTCCAAAAAGGCCTGTCGATGGTCGAGTTCCTGGCGGCGTATGGCACCGAGGCCAAGTGCTACCGGGCACTGCACAGGGCGCGCTGGCCGCAGGGCTTCCGCTGTCCGGGCTGCGCGCACCGCGGGCGCTCGCGGTTCCGCCGCGAAAGGGGACAACAAAAGGGGACAACAGGGGACAGACCACGGTTAATTCGCTAGCCAAGTTTTAAGGGGGCGGGCTCATTTATTCTCAGTCAAACCTTGCTCGCGTAATTGCTCGCCACAAGCGTCAGCGCAGACGTCGACGTTACTTCAACGACGGCGCGCTCAAGACGCTGGTCAGCGGGGTGAGCATGTGGGCGTACACGTACAACAAGCGCCGCCTGCCGGTGACCGAAAAGCTCACGCTCCCGGGCCGCAGCAAGACCATCACCCACGGTTACAACCCGCTGGGTCAGGAAAGCAGCCTGCAATACCCTAGCGGTCTGATCGTCGCCACCAATCCGAACGCACTCGGCCAGCCGACACAGGCCAACACGTTCGCGACCGGCATCAGCTACTTCGCGAACGGCGGCATGTCCGGCTTCAGCTACGGCAACGGGATCGTCCACAGCCTGACCCAGAACGTCCGGCAGTTGCCACTGCGCAGCCTGGACATCAAGGCAGGCAACGGGGCGATCCTCGACGACACCTACAGCTACGACGCGAATGCCAACGTCGGGTCGATCAGCGACGGTACCAGCGGCAACGGCAACAACCGCGGCATGCCAAACAAACGGGCCAGAGTAAATATTTGTTTGAATCCGGATCAACAGGAGACAGACCACGGTTAATTCGCTAGCCAAGTTTCACCGAATATCCCGCCGTCATCGCGGTTGCCGCCGCGCGGTACGCGACGTATTCGGCAAGCCGCTGATGCTGAGCCGCAGCGGCATCTGGAGCGGCTCGCCGATCTCCGAGACGCGGCAGGAAGCTCACCACGAACGGAATCAAAAGGATCAGCGAGTCACTCCGCAGCCGCAAACGCCTCCCGCGTCAGGTTCTCCGGCGCGCCGTCGGTGCAATGCACTTCGTCCTCGATGCGCACGCCGCCGAATTTGCGCAGGTGATCGATCGCATCCCAGTTCACCGCATGCGCGTGCGGGCCGGATTTCAATTTCGCCAGCAGCATGTCGATGAAATAGATGCCCGGTTCGATCGTCACCACCATGCCGGGTTCGAGCGTGCGGGTCATGCGCAGGAAGGGATGGCCTTCGGGTTTCGGAATCGTGCCGCCCGCATCGCTCGCCATGAAGCCCGCGACATCGTGCACCTGCAGGCCGATCGGATGGCCGAGGCCGTGCGGGAAGAAGGTCGAGGTCACGCCGGTTTCGAGCATCGTGCCGGGGTCCATGCGCACGATGCCGAGGTCGTGCAGCACGCCGCCGAGGCGCAGGTGCGCTTCGAGGTGCAGTTCGCGGTAATCCTGCCCCGGTTTCACTTTCGCGGCGAGCGCCTGCTGCTCGTGATCGACGCCATCGACGAGCGCGGCGAACGCCGCATCGCCGTTGCCCCAGGTGCGGGTGATATCGGATGCGTAGCCGGCGTGTTCGGCGCCGGCGTCGATCAGCAGCGAACGCGATTCGGTCGGTGGCTTCGCCTGCTGGAACTGGTAGTGCAGGGTCGAGCCGTGTTCGTTGAGGCCGACGATATTGCCGTACGGAAGGTCGAGATCGTTATGTCCGCTTGCGACGAGATACGCGCGATGGATGTCGAGTTCCGAGCCGCCGGCATGGAAGTTCGCGCGTGCGGCGTTGTGTCCGGCCACCGCATGGCGCTGCGCGACGCGCATCATCGAAATCTCGTAATGCGTCTTGTACGCGCGGTGATAGTGTAAGTATTCCAGCAACGACTGCGGATTGTTCGGCTCGAAGCCGGGCAATGCGGCATCGGCTTCGCCAAGGATCGCAATGCGTCCGGTTGTCGGGAAATGCTGGGTGGCTTCTTCGGCGGAATGGATCACGCGCACATCGAGCGAGTGCGTCCAGTACCCCGACGGGGCAGCGGGCGGCAGGTGCCAGTAGTCGTCGGGTTGCGCATATACGAGGATCGGCGCGCTGCCCGGCGTGTAGGCGATCCAGCAATCGGGGTGGTGAGTCAGCGGCACCCAGGCCTTGAATTGCGGATTGACCTTGAACGGATACGGCATGTCGTCGAGGTAGCGCATCTTCTGCGCTCCCGAAGCGATGAGCACATGATCATGCCCGGATCGTTCGAGCGCGCGATCCATGCGGGTGCGCAAGATTGCGATGTGGTCCTGATAGGCGGTGGTGTGCATGGCGTGCTCGCTCGATCGTGACTGCCGTGATCCGGCGCTGCGATTGTGCCGCATCGCAGCGATGACCGCAGGCGCATCGAGGATGCGATGCGGGCCATCAGTACTCGTCGTAATCGGCCTTGCCGTCGACGTGGACCCAGTCGCGCAAACGCTGCGCGTCGTCCGGCGAGATGTCGATGAAGCGAAAGCCGACCCAGGATTGCTCGGGAGTCGATGCCGCTTGCGACCACAGATGGTGTGCGCCGACTTCGTACGCGTGGCGGGAACCGTCGTGGTCGTGCAGGGCGAAGCGGAATTGATAGAGGCCGTCGTCCACCAGAATGTGGTCGGCCTGGATCAGCATGCCGGTTTCCGACAGATTGCCGATGCGTCCGACCAGCGCTTCGGTCATCACGTCGAGGACGCCGACCATGTGGTTCGGATTGCGGCGATGCTTGCGACGGTGTTCGTTCATGCGCCTCCGCCCGTTTGCTGCGGTTGCGCCGCCCCGCCCCGCAGCAGGTGCATCACGCCATGCAGGGCGCGATCGAGCAACGACTCTTTCTTTTTCTCGACCACGCGCACCTGGTCGTGCGCCATCGCACGCGCCAGCGTATCCAACGTGTAATCGCCCACGCGCTGGCCACGATGGTTGATGAACAGACAGTGCCCGCTGACCGGGCTGAACCACGACAGCCGCCGACGCACGAGATCGCCCTGCTGGTTGGTGACGAATTCCATCCACGTACCGAATGGCAGCGCGCGGATGCGGTCGAGGCATTCCTCTTCCTGCGCATTCAACGGCGGCAACTGGATACCATTGGGTTTGGTAGCGGCGTTTTCGCCGAGCCGCGCGCGCGCCTTGACCTTCATTGCGAGTTCGGTGCGACTGGCCGGATCGTCGGAGCCGTCGTTGCTGGCGCTCAGGCGCTGGCTGATCGCTGCGGCCTCGTCGGCGTGATAGCCGACCTGCATCAGCGATTGTTCGACGTGCTGGCTCAACTCTGCGGTCTGCTGTGGCGTGCTGGCCGTTGTGCGTTCGTCGCTCATCGCGCTGGATGCCGATGCGGTTGCGGCGATCTGCGTGGCCACGGCCACCTGCCGACGCCATTCCTCGGAGTCCTCGCCATGGCGCAGTGCGGTCAGTGCGAGCACATCGCTCCAGGCCTGGCTGAGCAACGCGCGGGTGAACTTCGGCACCGGATGCGCATGGGTGATCTCGGTCATGATCCGCGCCGCGTGCGCCTGCGCGATCGCGAGTTTTTCCTTGCCGCGGGCCGCTTCGACATGGCGACGTTCGGCCACTTCGGCACGGCGCATCACGGCCTGGGTCTGGTTCGCCAGATCGGCCAGCAAGGTGTTGAACAAGCCGATGTCGCCATCGAATTCCTGGCGGATGCGATCGACCAGCCGCTCGACATTGCCCATCAGTTCGCGATCGCCTGCATCCTCGCCGGCCCAATAGGCACCGGTTTCCGCGACCGCATCCAGCATTTGCCGCGCCGGGTGTTGCTGCTGGCTGAAAAACTCCTTGTCGCGCAACGCCACGCGCAGCAACGGCACCTGCAGCTTGCTCAGAAGATTGGCTGCGGGACTGGTCGGGCGCACGTCCTTCATGATCTCGTCGAACAGCATGCCGACCAGATCGATCGTGTCGGTGTCTTCGCTGGCCAGCGCTGGCGGTGTCTCATTGCCGGTGAGCTGGCGCAACTGCACGAGCAGATCCTGTTTGACGTGATTGATCGACTGCGGCCGTTGCTGTCCGTTGACCATCACCGTCGCCGCCGGGCGCCGTTGCAGCAGCCCCAGGATCGATTGCACGTCGGTGTGGGATGCCACGCCAAGGGCCTGCGTCATCGATGCACCTGCCGCAGGCGCTGGCCGCGCACTCCTCAGCAGTTCGCGCAGGTTGGTGTAGATGTCATCGCCAGCGACGATCGCCGATGCGGATGCGCCGATCGATTCGCCGGGCCAGCCGGTGAACGCCGCGAATTGCGCGGCCTGTTCGGCCGCGCTGGCCAGCTGCGCAGGCCGGATCGGACGCGCATGCGACGTCGGATACGGAACGTGTGCCTGGGGCGGCGGTAATCCAGTGGCAGCAGTCGGAGTCGCTGGTTTGGCGTCCTCGCGGCGTGGAATATTCTTCAGTCGCGCCGGCAGATACGCCAGGTTCGGCAACACGCCCTGGTTCACCAGATACGTGTTGACCACTTCGATCAGGCGCGCGTAATCGGTCATCAGGTGACGATCGAACTGGCGGAACAGCAGCTGCCGGTGTTCGGGGCTGAGTTCGAAACAATGGCTGGCGCGCCGCAAATGGCGGCACAACATGATCGGGCCGACAGGCAACGCGTCCGAATCCAGCGCCGGTTTGCCGGCGAGCACGCCGAAGCGCTGGCTGAGCAGGAACAACGGCAGGCTCGCCTTCATCTCTGCGCGCGAAGAGATCTCGTGCAGAAGGGTGGTCTCGTCCATATCGACTTCGGCCACCAGGCTCAAATCGTTGAACGTCATGCCATCAGCGGTCCGCGTGTGGGTGCTTGCGGCATCCCGCACAGTGGCCAGGCTGGACTCCAGTGCCGCGATGTAGCGCGGCATCAGGTCGAAGCGTCCGCGTTTCACCGTACCCAACGCTTCCAGGCAGTGCAATTGCACGTCGTTGCTGCGGGCTTGTTCGGCGAGCTTGAACAGTTGTTGCTCGACGCCATCCAGCGTGGCGATCAGGCCACGATCCATCTCGCCGGTGACGATCTCGAAAATGCCTTCCAGCAGTGTGCGCACGCGCCTTGGAAAGGTGCGGGTCGATAGTGTGACGTGGACCGGATCGGACGACGAGGCAGTGGAACTTGTGACGGACATCACGTTTTCCCCCGGACTGACGCGGTCGATTCTATGCCACAGACCGCCTCGCGCCTAGCGAACCCCCACGGAATGGGGGGTTCGCCTTCTGTCGATCAGGATCCGGGCTTCCAGATCAGGTTGAATTGCACGTTGCGGCCGGGCGTGTTGTAGCCATGCGCCAGTTCGTAGTGTTCGTCGAAGAGGTTGCCCAGCCGGGTTTCGAGCCGCCATCCAGGGTGGCAATCCCAGCCCGCCGCGAGGTTCAGCAGTCCGTAGCTGGACAGGCTGATAGGCCCGAAATCCTGGCGGGTCGAGGCGATCAGTCCGTCGATCGCGATGTCCACGCCATTGCCGAAGTCGTAGCGCAGGTCGGCATCGAGCTTGCGGCGTGGACGCCGCAGCAGATCCAGGCCGGTCTCCTGGTTGCGTGCATGCTGGATCGTGGCCGCTGCGCCAGCGCTCCAATGTCCGGCGGTGTAGCGGTAGCTGATCTCTGCGCCGTCGATCGCGGCGCGGTCGATGTTGATGGCGTCGAAGAACACCGGGCCGTCGAACTCGACCAGGTCGTGCACCCGTGTATGCCACAGCGAGACGTCGAACGTGTGGCCGCCCGCAGGCACCCAGGTCAGCCCTGCTTCATAGCTCTGCGAGCGTTCGGGTTGCAATCCGGCAAAGCCTGCGAAGAATCCGGAGTTGGGAACTCCTGGTGTTCCGCCGAACCCGGGCGAATAAAGCTCATTGAAGTTCGGCGCGCGAAAACCCTGTCCCCACGACAGCCGCAGCCGCGTGGCTTGGCCGATCTGCCAACCCCACGCCGCGCTGCCGGTCACTGCGCTGCCGAACTGGCTGTTGTGGTCGTAGCGGCCGGCGACATCCAGCAACTGCGACCCGAAGCGCCCGCTGTAGCCGACGAAACCAGCCGCGTTCGTGCGGCTGTTGTCGAACTGGGTGCCGCCAAATGCGCTGATCGAGGAGCCCTGTTCGTGTTGCCAGTTCACGCCGGTGGTGAGCTTGCCGGTCGTACCGATGTCATGCATGAGCAGCCAGTCCAGCGATGCGCGACGGCTTGCGAGACGCTGGTCGAACTCCGGCGTGTCGAGATCCTCGCGCGCATGCCCGATGCCGAGTACGTGCGACCAGCCATCGCCGAGATCACCGGACAAAGTCACTCCTGCCGAGCCATTCCGCGCATGGGTGGCACCCTGGTCGAAGTCCACATTGGCGTCGGTGTACAGCGCTGTGTAGCCGAGAGTCTGGGTGCCGAGCGTGGTTTTTCCGCGCAGGCTGAAGTTGGTGTTGCGATAGCCATCGTTGTCGCGATTGAAATTGAAGGCCGCCGGATTGGTCGCGGAAAATCCGCGCAATCGATCGTGGCCGAGGGTCACGCCGAGGGTGTCGTCGCCGGTGCCAAGGGACACGCTGCCGCCGTGCTCGCCATAGCTGCCGACGTGCGCGCGCACTGCGAGACGCTCGGGCTTGCGGGTGAAGATCTGGATCACGCCACCGATCGCGTCCGAACCCCAGAACGCCGCGCGCGGGCCGCGCACGATCTCGATGCGCTCGATCTGGTCGAGCGGAAGATGCGCGAAATCGAACACGCCCTGGGTGGAGGACGCGACACGCACGCCGTCGATCAGCACAAGCGTGTGATTCGAATTGGAGCCGCGCAGGAACACCGTGCTGGACTGGCCCGCACCGCCGGTGCGCGAAATGTCCACGCCGGCCTGTTGCCCGAGCAAGCTGAGCAGATCGACCGCAGGGCTTTTTTCGATGGCGCTGCGGTCGATCACCGTGACCGATGCAAGCGAGTCGTCGACGGTTTGCGCGTGGCGCACGCCGGTGACGACGACTGTGGGTTGGTCGGTGGCCGCCTGCGCATGCACGGCAGACATTGGGACGGACGCAGCGATCAATGCCGCAAGTGCGCGGCGACGCGGTGAAACAACTACTTTTTTCAACACACTCATTGTGAGTACTCCGGATACGCATCCCCGTGGGTAGCGCGAACGGAGGGCACGAAAACACGAAGCGCGCGGACAGCCGCGTACCTCGCAGCGTCGCCCTCCGCAACGCGCCGGTCTTGCCTTGAGCCGGTCTCCGGACTCGGCCAGCGAAATCGCATGCGATTTCGGCCCTCCGCCTTCCCGCTTGCGCAGTGGCGTGATGGAGGGTTTGACTGGACTTACCGTTGCGGGGGCAGTGCCGGGTTTGAAAGTGCGGTCACGGATGACCGCTTCTTGATCCTGCGATCAGGGTCGATCGCAAGAACTTGGCGGTCATGGATGACCGCTTTGGATCTTCGCGATTCGAGAACGATCGCTGAAGGACTTTCGCACCGGCTTCCCGAACACTCGTAGCGCGCGCAGTTTACGCGATGCGCGCCGCTTGCGTGAAATCAGTCGTCGCGGGATGCGTCGAGCGCGAATCCATCGCCGTCATCATCGGCCGACAACCGCAGTGTGATCGGGCGACAGCAGACCGGGCAATCCTCGACGTATTCCGCATTGCCGCCGGACGCATCCACGACGGCTTCGAAACGCTCGCCGCAGAACGGGCAGGTGATATGGATGGAATCGAGCATGCGCGTAGTATGGACGCGATCAATGCAGGAACAAGCCGATCACGTCGTTGCCGAAGCGCTGGCCGAGTTCGGTCGGTTGCACATGGTCGCCATCGATCCCGATCCATCCCGCGTCCTGCGCCTTGCGTAATTCATGGGCGATCGCCACGCGCGGCAATCCGGTACGCGCCTCGAACAGCGACAGCGCGAATCCGTCGGTCAGCCGCAGCGCATTGAGCATGAAGTCGAACGGACGCCGCGACGTGTCCAGCCATTCGTCGCCGCCGATGCGCGCATCGCTCGCTGCGTTCACCATGTATGCGGTCGGATGCTTGAGCTTCCAGCGCCGCAGGATGCTGTCCTGCGCAGGCAGCGTGAGCTTTCCGTGCGCGCCCGCACCGATGCCGAGGTAATCGCCGAACAGCCAGTAGTTGCGGTTGTGCGCACACTGCGCATCGGGCTTCGCGTAGGCCGAGACTTCGTAGTGATGAAATCCGGCCGCCGCGATCATGCGCTGGCAATGTTCCTGGATGTCCCACGCGCCATCCTCGTCGGGAATCCCGGCCGGCGGTTTCGTGGCGAACACGGTGTTCGGCTCCAGCGTGAGCTGGTAATGCGACAGGTGCGTCGGCTGCAATGCGAGTGCACGTTCGATGTCGAATGCGGCCATCGCCAGCGTCTGTCCGGGCAGCGCGTACATCAGGTCGATGTTGAAGTTCGAATAGCCGGCGTCTTGCGCGAGCCTGATCGCGCGTTCGGCCTGCGCGCTGTCGTGGATGCGGCCGAGGCGCTGCAGGCAGCCATCGTCGAAACTCTGCACGCCGAACGAGAGCCGGTTCACGCCGGCCGCGAGATAGTGTTCGAAGCGGCCGTGCTCGGCGGTGCCGGGATTGGTTTCGAGAGTGATTTCCAGGCCCGGCGCGAAACGCAGCCGTGCGCTCGCAGCCTGCAGGAAACGATCGATCGCCTCGGGCGGAAACAGCGATGGCGTGCCCCCGCCGAAGAACACGCTGGTGATCGTACGCCCCCAGACCAATGGCAAATCCTGATCGAGATCGGCGATCAACGCATCGACGTAACCGTCGAACGGCAGCACGCCGCGCCCTTCATGCGAATTGAAATCGCAATACGGACATTTGCGCACGCACCAGGGAAGATGCACATACAGACTGAGTGGCGGCAGGCCCTGCAAACCGGATGCGGCAGGCACGTCGCTGCGTGCGAAGACGTCGCTCACGACTGCGCCAGTTTCCCCCGCAACGCAGCCAGCGCCTGTCCCCGATGGCTGATGCGATTCTTCATGTCTGGATTGAGTTCGGCGGCGCTCAGGTTCTGCCGGGCCGGCAGGAACAACGGGTCGTAGCCAAAACCCTGCGCTCCGCGCGGAGCTTCGAGGATGCTGCCGCGCCAGATGCCTTCCGCGATGACCGGCTGCGGATCGTCGGCATTGCGCAGCAGCACGAGCACGCAATAGAAGTGCGCGCCGCGTCGTTCGGGAGCCACGTCGCGCATGCGTTCGAGCAGCAAGGCATTGTTCGCGGACGCGTTGCCATGGTCTCCGGCAAATCGCGCCGAGCGCAGGCCGGGCGCGCCATCGAGTGCATCCACCAGGAGTCCCGAATCGTCGGCGAGCGCTGGCATGCCTGTGATGCGCGCAGCATGGCGTGCCTTGAGCAACGCATTCTCGACGAACGTGGCGGCGGTTTCCTCGGCATCCTCCACGCCAAGGTCGGATTGCGCGATCAGCGAATAGCTCAATGGCGCGAGCAATTCGCGCAATTCATCGAGTTTGCCGTGATTGGAGCTGGCGAGGACGAGGCGAGGCATGCGTGTCTCCTATTGCGCCAAGGCGGCTTGCTGCAGCGCCAGCAACGCGCGCACGCCTTGTTCGCCGAGTACGAGCAGTGCGTCAAGCTCATCGCGACGGAACGCATGGCCTTCCGCGGTGCCCTGCAGTTCGATGAAGCCGCCACCGTCGTTCATCACGATGTTCATGTCGGTATCGCAGGCGGAGTCTTCCGCATAGTCGAGATCGAGCACCGGCGTGCCTTGCCAGATGCCGACCGACACCGCTGCGACCGCACCATGCAGCGGATCCTTGGTGATGTCGCCGCGTTTTTTCAACAAACGCATCGCATCGACGAGGGCGACGTAAGCGCCGGTGATCGCTGCGGTGCGGGTGCCGCCATCGGCCTGCAACACATCGCAGTCGATGGTGATCGTGCGTTCGCCGAGCGCGCGGCGATCGGTGCAGGCGCGCAGCGCGCGGCCGATCAGCCGCTGGATTTCCAGCGTGCGTCCGCCCTGTTTGCCCTGCGCGGCCTCGCGACCCATGCGCGAATGCGTCGAACGCGGCAGCATGCCGTATTCGGCGGTCACCCAGCCTTCGCCCTTGCCGCGCAGGAATCCGGGCACACGATTTTCGACGCTCGCGTTGCACAGCACTCTGGTGTCGCCGAAACTCACCAGTACCGAACCTTCGGCGTGGCGGGTGAAATGGCGCTGGATAGTCACCTCGCGCAATGCATCGGCGGCGCGGCCGCTCGGTCGTGGATTGGTTGTCATGCGGATTTCATTTCGGCAGGAATCCTGAGGAAGTTTCCTCAACGGCGGGCCGGGAGTTTACCATCGCGTCTGCATTCCCCCGCGCCGGAGTAATCGATGATCCGCAGCATGACTGCATTCGCCAGCGGCGAACGCGCCACGCCCTGGGGTACGCTCGCCTGCGACCTGCGCGCGGTCAACCACCGTTTCTTCGAGCTTGGGCTGCGCCTGCCCGAGGAACTGCGTCCGCAGGAAGCGATACTGCGCGAGCGCATCGCGCTGAAGCTCAGCCGCGGCAAGATCGATGTGACCTTGCGTTGCCGTCCGCCCGAAGGCGCGCATGCCGCATTGCATCCGAACGCATCGATGCTCGCGCGGCTGTCCGAACTTGCGCTCGACCTCGACGCGCGCTTTCCGCGCATGCACACCGATTTCGTCGAACTGCTGAAGTTTCCCGGAGTGCTGGAGGAAGCCGAACGCGACCAGGCCGGATTGCAGGCCGAAGCCTTGCTGTTGCTGGACGAGACGCTCGTCGAATTCGTCGCCGCACGCGAGCGCGAAGGCTGCAAGCTCGTCGCTGGCATGCGCGAGCGTCTCGACACGATTACCGGCATCGTGCGCCAGATCCGCGCGTGGATGCCGGAGATCCGTGCTGGGCTGCGGCAGAAATTCGAGGCGCGCGTCGCCGACTTGCGCCAGCCGCTGGAACCGGGTCGCCTCGAACAGGAAATGGTGTTGTGGATACAGAAGCTCGACGTCGAGGAAGAACTCGACCGCCTCGACAGCCACCTCACCGAAGCGCGCCGCGTGCTCGACTTGCCCGAAGCGGTCGGTCGGCGGCTGGATTTCCTGATGCAGGAATTCAACCGCGAAGCGAACACGCTGGGATCGAAGTCGGTGGACGCGCGCACCAGCCAAGCATCGGTGGATCTCAAGGTGCTGATCGAGCAACTGCGCGAGCAAGTCCAGAATCTGGAATGATGCGTAGAGAGCCGGGAATCATTGATCAACTTCCGTTCGTGGTGAGCCTGTCGAACCATGATCGGAAGTGCCAGGACACTTCAATCCGTTAACAGGCCCTTCGGCAGGCTCGGGGCGAGCGAATGCAACGGCTCGGCGTTTCCATGGGCGAGCGTCAAAACATCGGAGCAACTCAGTTGGCTATGATGAAAACGACCACTGTGCGCGCCACGATTTGCTTTGATCGCGATGTGCTGGAAACCTTGAGGCGCAAGGCTGCTGATACGCAGCATTCGATCTCGGCGATCGTTTCCGTTGCCGTACGCCAGATGTTTCGCGAAGATGAGGAAGACCTCGCCACTATCGCCGAGCGCGCTAACGAACCGTCGCTCAGTTACGAAGATTTCCTGAAACAACTCAAAGCCGATGGCACGCTATGACCTGCGCCAAGCAGCTTCTGGCGACGCAGTCCACGACATGCGGTGACACATGACCCCAGTCGCCGCCTATATCGCCGAACTCGACCGCATCTACAGACGCGGCGACGCCACCGAGCACAGCTACCGCCCGGCGTTGAAAACGCTGCTGGAAAGTTACGCGGGCAATATCGAAGCGACCAACGAGCCGCAACGCATCGCGGGCAACGCGCCGGATTATGTGGTGCGGCGTGGTGCAGCGATCATCGGGCATGTCGAAGCCAAGGACATCGGCGAGCCGCTGGAGAAGCTGTTGAAGTCGCCGCAGCTCAAGCGTTATCGCGAAGCGCTGCCGAATAGGATGTTCACCGACTATCTCGATGTGGTCTGGATCGAGAACGGCCAGATCAAGCTGCGCGTCAGCCTCGGTGCGCAGCAAGGGCGCGGCATCGTGGCAGCGGCGGATGCCGATGCGCGCTGGAAAGATCTGTCGATGGCGTTTTTCAACGCGGTCACGCCGACGGTGCGCACGCCGAAGCAACTGGCCTCGCTGCTGGCCGCGCAAACCCGGCTGCTGCGCGATGCAACCGTCGCCACGTTGAACCACGAAGGCGCGTCCGGCGCGCTGGCCGCGCAGCACCGTGCGTTCCGCGAACTGCTGATGCCCCAACTCGAGGCGGAAGAGTTCGCCGACATGTTCGCGCAGACCGTCGCCTATGGTTTGTTCATCGCACGCGTGTTTGACAAGACCAAGGACACCTTTTCCCTGCGCGAAGCCGAAACGCTGATCCCCAAGACCAGCCCGTTCCTGCGCCAGCTGTTTCGCTTCATCGCATTCGATCTGTCCGACGGCGTGCGCTGGATCGCCGAGAGCATTGTCGATGTGCTGTTGCATGCGGACCTGGACAAGGTGCTGCATCGGCAATCGCGCAAGCGCGGCTTCACCGATCCGATCTTCCATTTCTACGAGACGTTCCTGGCCGAATACGACGCCGACCTGCGCGAGAAACGCGGCGTCTATTACACGCCGGAGCCGGTCGTCGATTTCATCGTGCGCGGCGTCGAGCATCTGCTGAAAACGCAATTCGGACGCGCCGCCGGGCTCGCCGATCCGGATACGGTGATCCTCGATCCGGCCACCGGCACCGCGACCTTTTTGCGCGAAGTGATCGACCGCATCTACCGGCACCAGGTCGATGCCGGCTTGCAGGGCGCGTGGCCGGAGTACGTGCGCAAGCACCTGTTGCCGCGCATCTTCGGCTTCGAGCTGATGATGGCGCCATACACCGTCGCGCACCTGAAACTCGCGTTGGAACTCACCGATCGCGGTTTCACGTTCGCCGATGGCGATTGCCTGAATGTGTTCCTGACCAACACCCTCGACCGCATCCAGGGCAAGACCGGCGAGCTGATGGCGCAATGGCTGACCGCCGAATCCGAAGGCGCGGAGAAGGTCAAGGACAAGGTGCCGGTCGAGGTGGTGCTGGGCAATCCGCCGTATTCTGGTCATTCGACCAACAAGAGCAAGTGGGTCATGCAGTTGCTCGACGACTACAAGAAGGGCGTGCCGGAACTCGGCAAGCCCGGGCAGGCCAAGTGGCTGTCCGACGATTACGTCAAGTTCATTCGCTTCGCACACTGGCGCGTCGCGCATACAGGTCACGGTATCGTCGGCTACATCGCCAATCATTCCTGGCTGGACAACCCGACGTTTCGCGGAATGCGCGCCGCGTTGCGCCGCGACTTCGACGACATCTACATCCTCGATCTGCATGGCAACAGCAAGAAGAAGGAAAAGACGCCGGATGCGCACGCCGCGCACGGCGACGACAAGAACGTGTTCGACATCCAGCAGGGCGTGGCGATTCTGTTCCTGTTGCGCAAGCCGGGCGGGCATGTGCGCAAGGCGATCGTGCATCACGCCGAACTCTGGGGCAGTCGCGACAGCAAATACCAGCGGCTGGAAGAGATGGCGTTCGAGGCGACCCCGTGGCAACGACTGGAGCTGGTCGAGCCGCTGATTCCGTTCGTGCCGATGGACATCGCATCGCTCGATGAATACCGGCGAGGCTGGAGCGTGCCGGCAGTTTTTTCGCTCAATGGCGATCCGGCACCCGGTATCGTCACCACGCAGGACGACTTCGCGATTTCGTGGACGGTCGACCAAGCGAAGCAGAAAGTGGACGCGTTGCTGGCGACGAAGTCGGAAGAAGACGCGCGCAAGCTGTTCAAGCTGTGCTCGCAGTATCAATGGCAGTACAACCGCGCGAAGCGCGAGCTGGCCGACGGCGCATGGCGCGAGCATGTCGTGCCGATCCCGTATCGACCGTTCGATACGCGCTGGACGGTGTACGACCGCAATGTAGCGGTGCATCGGCGCGAGCGGGTGATGCGACATCTGCTCGTTCCTGGAAATTTGGCGCTTGTTTCAGCAAGAAGTAACAAGTCGCAGACACAAGATCAATTTTTTGTTGCTGATAAATCAGTCGAAACAAAAGCTGGAGAATCAACCACGCAGTCGGCAACTTTTCCACTGTGGCTTCTACCAGAACACGACACCCTCGATCCCGCCAAGAACGTCCGTCATCCGAACCTCGATCCACGCTACCTGCAAGCACTGGCCAATGCGCTCGGCGTCGGCGTCACCGATCCGTTCGGCATGCCCGATGGGGTGACGCCCGAGGACGTGTTCCATTTCATCTATGCAGTGCTGCACGCGCCGACCTATCGTTCGCGCTACGCCGAATACCTGCGCAGCGATTTCCCGCGCATTCCGCTGCCGCCGGACATCGCGAT
The DNA here is from genome assembly GCA_043747745.1 of Pseudomonadota bacterium. Lineage (GTDB taxonomy): Bacteria > Pseudomonadota > Gammaproteobacteria > Xanthomonadales > Xanthomonadaceae > SZAS-103. The sequence goes on along the minus strand of JAYTOP010000085.1, from coordinate 34,292 downwards.
GTTCCGTGCGCTGGCCGCGCTCGGCGCGCAACTGGTCGCGCTGCATCTGCTGCGCGATCCATCGCTCGCGCAAGGTGGCCCGACGTATCCGGTGTCCGGCGATCACCTGGTCGAGAAACCGCGCTATGAGCCGCCCAAATCGGCAGGTGGTTCGACAGGCTCACCACGAACGGAGTTAAGCGAAGCCGCTGGTGGTTCGACAGGCTCACCACGAACGGAGTTGGGTGAAGCCGCAGGTGGTTCGACAGGCTCACCACGAACGGAGTTGGGCGAGGCCGCTGGTGGTTCGACAGGCTCACCACGAACGGAGTTGGGCGAAGCCGCTGGTGGTTCGACAGGCTCACCACGAACGGAGTTGGGGCGCGTGTGGATCAATGCGCGGCAATATTTCGAGGGCATCGATGCGGACGCCTGGACGTTCAAGGTCGGCGGCTATCAGGTGCTGGAGAAATGGCTGAAGGACCGCAAGGGCCGCCAGCTCGGGATCGACGACATCACCCATTACCGCAAGATCGTGCTGGCGCTGGCTGCAACGCGCAAGCTGATGAGGCAGATCGACCAGGTCGCGCTGCCGCTGTTCCCGGCGGTCGCCGCCATCGAGGAGACCAGCGCATGAGAGGCACCCTGTTCATCGTCGCGGCACCATCGGGCGCCGGCAAATCCAGCATCGTCAACGCGGTGCTCGCGCGCGATTCGGGCATCGCCCTGTCGATCTCGTTCACCTCGCGCGGCCCGCGGCCAGGTGAGCGGCACGCGCAGCACTATCACTTCGTCAGCGTCGACGACTTCCAGCGGATGATCGCAACGGGCGATTTCTACGAGCATGCCTTGGTGCATGGCGACTGGAAGGGCACCGCGCGGCAGTCGGTCGAACCGCAACTCGCGCAAGGGCGCGATGTGTTGCTGGAGATCGACTGGCAGGGCGCGCGCCAGGTGCGCCAGCAAGTGCACGACGCAGTTGGAGTGTTCATCCTGCCGCCGTCGCTGGCCGAACTCGAACGCCGATTGCATGCGCGTGGACAGGATAGCGAGGACACGATTACCCGCCGACTTGCCGCCGCGCGCGACGAGATGTCGCATTACGGCGAGTTCGACTTCGTGATCGTCAACGAGGTGTTCGACCGCGCCGTGGACGAGATGTGCGCGATCTTCACCGCGAGCCGCCTGCGCCGCGACGCCCAGGTCGCGCGCCATGGCCGGTTGATCGGGGCGCTGCTTACGGGCGAAGACTGAGTCACTGCCGGCTGTTCTGGATTGGATTTGCGCATCCAGCCCCCAGTCGCTACACTTCGCAGTCCCATTCTGCCGTCCGACCGTCCGTCGGCGCATCCCCGGAGCAAGCATGGCCCGCGTAACCGTTGAAGACTGTCTGGAAGTGGTGGGTAACCGCTTTGAACTGGTGGTGATGGCGTCCAAGCGCGCGCGCCAACTGGCCAAGGGCGTGCCGTCGGTGCTGGAAAGCGCCGAAGCATCCGACAAGCCGACCGTGCTGGCTCTGCGCGAAATCGCTGCCCGCAAGATCGACCAGGCCACCATCGACCACGTCGACAAGACCGAGCGTGAGCGCGCCGAGCGCGAGGCGCTGGAATGGGCCGCTGCCGAGGTCGTCGACGACGATCTGTCCAAGGGCGGCGACGACTGACGACAGCGGGGAAAGGGGAACAGGGAACAGAAAGAGCAGCTTTCTCTTCCCGTCTTCACGCAACCGCTTCCCCAACAGATGCGCAGCGTTGGAGTTTTTCTGTTCCCCGTTCCCCGTTCCCCGCCTCATAGCGTTGCCGCTCCGCGCGCCGCCGCGTAGGCTGGCCGCATGAATACGCAACTCAGCGCATCTGTTCCCGCTGGCCCCGAATCGGTGCCGGACGATGTGCTTGCGCTCGAGTCCAAGCTGCGCGACTACCTTGCGCCCGAGCAGATCGCGACGGTTCGCCGCGCATACAGGCTCGGCGCATCCGCCCACGCGGGCCAGATTCGCGCCAGTGGCGAACCCTACATCACCCACCCGGTCGCAGTCGCCTCGATCCTCGCCGACCTGCGTATGGACTCCGAAACCCTGTGCGCGGCGATCCTGCACGACGCGCTGGAAGACACCCCACTCGAACACCGCGTGCTCGCGGATGCTTTCGGCGATGCAGTGGCCGCCCTCGTCGAAGGCGTCACCAAGCTCGACCGGCTGAAGTTCCGCGATCGCCAGGAAGCGGCCGCAGAAAGTTTCCGCAAGATGCTGCTGGCGATGTCGCGCGACTTGCGGGTGATCCTAATCAAGCTCGCCGACCGCCTGCACAACATGCGCACGCTCGATGCGATGGCGCCAGCCAGCCAGAAGCGCATCGCCCGCGAGACGCTGGATATCTACGGGCCGATCGCGCAGCGGCTGGGAATGAACCGGATCAAGAGCGAGCTGCAGGATCTCGGCTTTCGCGTGCTGTATCCGCATCGGCACGCGACCATCCTGCGCCGCATCCACAGCCAGCCGGTGATGCGTCGCGAGGCGATGACGGTGATCGAGAAGCGGCTCGCCGACCGGCTTGCCGAGGAAGGCTTGCCGTACCGCCTGATCGGTCGGGTCAAGACCCCCTACAGCATCTACAACAAGATGCGCACCGAACATAAGTCGTTCGTGCAGGTGATGGACGTGTTCGGCTTCCGCGTCGTGGTGCAGACGGTGAGCCAGTGCTATCAGGCGCTGGGCGTCGTGCATGGCGTCTACAAACCGGTCGATACGCGCTTCCGCGACTTCATTGCGATTCCGAAGGCGAACGGTTACCAATCGCTGCACACGGTGCTGTTCGGGCCTTACGGGTCGCCGCTGGAGGTGCAGATCCGCACAGAGGACATGGACGTGATCGCCGAGCGCGGGATCGCTGCGCACTGGGTCTACAAGCATGGCGGCAACGCGCCGAACAGTGCGCAAACGCGCGCCCACGACTGGCTGCGCAGCCTGCTCGAATCGCAGCAGTACGCGGGCTCGTCGCTGGAATTCCTCGAACACGTCAAGGTCGACCTGTTCCCCGACGAGGTTTATCTGTTCACGCCGAAGGGCGCGATCCTTGCTTTGCCGCGCAATGCGACCGCGCTGGATTTCGCCTACGCGGTGCATACGGACGTCGGCAATCACGCCGTCGCCGCGCGCGTCGACAAGAAGCTCGTACCTTTGCGCACCAAGCTCAACAGCGGCCAGCGCGTGGAGATCATCACTGCGAAATCGGCCGCGCCGAGCACGCAATGGCTCGACTATGTGGTGTCGAGCAAGGCGCGCACCGCGATCCGGCACCACCTCAAGCATCTTGAACACGAAGACGCGGTGGACCTCGGGCATCGCATCCTCGAACGCGCGCTCGAATCCCGCGACAGCTCACTCGACAGCGTGCCGCCGACGGTGCTGGAAAAATATCTCGCCGAACACCGCTACAAGCGACTTGAAGAATTGCTGTCCGACATCGCGCTGGGCAATCGCATGCCCGCGCAAGTCGCGCAGGCGTTGGCGCGCGGGGAATCGCATGCGATGGGTCGTCAAGCCAGCGAGGACAACATCCACATCACCGGTGCCGAGCGCGGGATCATCACCTACGCGGCGTGCTGCAAGCCGATCCCGGGCGACCCGATCATGGGCCATCTCAGCGCGGGCAAGGGCGTGGTGGTGCACCGGCTCGAATGCAGCAACGTGCCCGAGTTCCGCAAGTCGCCCGAGCGCTGGGTCGGCATCGACTGGGACCGCAATGTCGAAGGCGACTATCGCGTCGAGCTGCGCATCGAGGTCGTCAACAAGCCCGGCGTGCTCGCGCAGGTCGCCGCAGCGGTGGCCGAGGCGAAGTCGAACATCGACAGCGTCGAGTACCAGGAACGCGATATCAGCGCCTCGGTGATGCACTTCGTGGTCGAGGTCAAGTCGGTGCAGCACCTGGCCGAGGTGATCAGCCGCATCCGCAGGCTGGTGGTGGTGCAGGGCGCGCAGAGGGTCTGAGTCGCGCATTCTCGCGCACGGATCGTAGCGCGCTAGACTTCCGCATCGTCAACATCAGGACCGCCATGTCACGCCAACCCGTCGCCACCGATCGTGCGCCAGCCGCCATCGGCCCCTACAGCCAGGCGGTCATCGCTGGCCGCACGCTTTACACCTCCGGGCAGACTCCAATCGATCCGGCCACCGGCAAACTGGTCGTCGGCGACATTACCGCGCAGACGCGCCGAGTGTTCGATAACTTGCGCGCGGTCTGTACGGCTGCGAGCGCGGATTTCGATCAAGTCGTTCGCGTCGGTATTTACCTGACCGATCTGGCCGATTTCGCCGCCGTGAATGCGGTGATGGTCGACTATTTCAGCGCACCGTATCCGGCGCGTTCGACCATCGGCGTGGCTTCGTTACCGATGGGCGCAAGTGTCGAGATCGATCTGGTGGTCGTGCTGGTCTGATGCGCGCTCGAATGGTGCGCACTCGACCGATCCGCATGCGATTGATGCGCACGCGATTGATGCGCATGCGATTGAGTCTGGCGTGAGCAAGCCCCCGCGTCGCAAGCCTCCCGCACCGGCACTGGCCGTCACCGGCGAAGCGCCGCTGTCCGCACTCTCCGGAGTCGGCCCGCGCGTCGCCGACAAACTCGCCGCATACGGTCTGCTGCGCGTGCAAGATCTGTGGCTGCATCTGCCGCTGCGCTACGAGGATCGCACCCGGCTCAGCGCGATCCGCGCGTTGCAGCCGGGCATTCCCGTGCAGGTCGAGGGTCGCGTTGAAGCGGTCGAGCGCAGCTTCCGCTTTCGGCCGATGCTGCAGGTCGCGGTCGGCGACGATACGGGCGCCACCTTGGTGCTGCGCTTCTTCCATTTCACCGGCGCACAGGTTGCGCAGTTCCTCGTTGGTCGGCGCGTGCGTGTCTATGGAACGCCGCGTCCGGGCCGCAACGGGTTGGAGATCGCGCATCCGTCGTACAGTTTTCTCGCCGATGACGGCACCTCCGATCTGCGCGACCGACTCGATCCGGTGTATCCCGCAGTCGAAGGCGTCGGTCCCGGCGCGTTGCGGCGACTGATCGGTCTCGCGCTGGAGCGCCTGCCTCCTTCCGAAGACCTCGAACTGCTGCCGCCTGAAGCGCTGCGCGAACACAAGCTGCCTGGCCTCCGCGACGCACTGCTCACGGTGCATCAGCCGACCGCCGATACCGACTTGCTGCAACTCGCGGCCGGCGTCCATCCCGCTCAGAAACGGCTGGCGCTGGAAGAACTGCTTGCATATCAGCTCAGCCTGCGACGGCAACGGATGGCGGTGCGCCGGCTCGGTGCGCGACCGATCGTTGCGAAGGACGATCTGGCCGATGCGCTGCGCGCGAAGCTGGGTTTCGTACCGACTGCCGCGCAGGAGCGCGTGCTGCGCGAGATCCACGCCGATATCGTGTGCGATGAACCGATGCTGCGCCTGTTGCAGGGCGATGTCGGCAGCGGCAAGACCGTGGTCGCCGCGCTGGCGGCGTTGCGCGCGGTCGCTGCGGGTCGCCAGGTCGCATTGATGGCACCGACCGAACTGCTGGCCGAACAGCATCTGGGAACGTTGCGTGCGTGGCTGGAACCGCTTGGCATTGCAGTCATGTGGTTGACCGGCAAGCTCGCCGCGCGACCGCGCCGCGATGCGCTGGCGGCGATCGCCGATGGCCGCGCGCAAATCGTCGTCGGTACCCATGCGTTGATGCAGGAGGGCGTGGCGTTCGCCGACCTGGGCTTGGCGATTGTGGATGAACAGCATCGCTTCGGCGTACACCAGCGCCTCGCGCTGCGCGACAAGGGAAGGGATGGTGAGCGCGTCCCGCACCAGTTGGTGATGACCGCGACGCCGATCCCGCGAACGCTGGCGATGACCGCGTACGCGGATCTGGATGTGTCGGTGATCGACGAATTGCCGCCGGGTCGCACGCCGGTGCAAACCGTGGCTGCGAGCGTCGAGCGCCGCGCTGAATTGATCGAGCGCATCCGCGCGGCCTGCGCCGAGGGCAGGCAGGCCTATTGGGTTTGCACGCTCATCGATACCAGCGAAGACATTGAAGCGCAATCCGCGACGGCGTTGCATGCGCAGCTGGCCGAACAATTGCCGCAATTGCGCGTCGGTCTCGTGCACGGACGCTTGAAACCCGCCGACAAGCAGGCGGTGATGCGCGCATTCAAGGATGCGCAGCTCGACCTGCTGGTTGCCACCACGGTGATCGAGGTCGGCGTGGATGTGCCGCGTGCAAGCCTGATGGTGATCGAGAATGCCGAACGGCTCGGGCTTGCGCAGTTGCACCAGTTGCGCGGTCGGGTCGGCCGGGGTGCGGCGGCGTCCACGTGCGTGCTTCTATACCAGCCGCCGTTGTCGGCGATGGCGCGCCAGCGCATCGACACCATGCGCCAGACAACCGACGGTTTCGTGATCGCGCAGAAGGATCTGGAATTGCGCGGTCCGGGCGAATTGCTCGGCACGCGCCAGACCGGCCTCGCGCAATTTCGGGTCGCCGACCTGATCCGCGATGCTGCCTTGCTGCCGCAGGTGCAGCGCCTTGCCGACGACCTGCTCGCGAGCGATCCGCTGCGCGCCGAGCGGCTGGTTGCGCGCTGGGTCGGTGGTGCCGAACGCTACGCTGGCGTGTGATCCCGGCAGTATTTCAAAGCCATGTTTCGGCGACTCTTTGGCGTGTCGTGGGCTTGAGCTTGCGGCGGGATGGCGCAAACAGCTAGAATGATCGTCTTTTCCTGCCACTTCTTCAGGCGCTTCCCATGAAAGCCGATATCCATCCGAACTACCGTCCGGTCGTGTTCCAGGACGTGACCTCCGACTTCTCCTTCCTGACTCGCTCGACACTGGGCAGCAAGGACACCGTGAAGTGGGAAGACGGTCAGGAATACCCGCTGATCAAGGTCGAAGTGTCGTCGCATTCGCACCCGTTCTACACGGGCAAGCAGAAGATGATGGACACCGGCGGTCGCGTCGATCGCTTCCGCAAGCGTTACCAGAAGTAAGTTCCAGCTGCGCGGCCGCCACGGTCGCCGCGCACGCTTCGATCCGTTGCGTATGGATTCCACCGGCTGCGACGCCCGTCGCACTTCGCCGGTGCGTCAGCACTGACCATCTCGCAGCGGCTGTGTGATAATTCCTGCTTGAATTGACGGCTCCGACTTGCGCACTCATTGCTGCGAGCTGACCGTTTCCGGCCGCGCAAATCGCGCGCGCAGACGATTCCAGCAAGGAGATTCACGTGTCCGATAGCAAGAGCGTAATGCTGAGCGATCCCGCTTCCGGCAAATCGGTGGAGCTGCCGCTGGTCCCAGGCACCATCGGCCCGTCCTGCATCGACATCACCAAGCTGCCGGGTGCCACCGGCCATTTCACTTTCGACTCGGGCTTCACCGCGACCGCGAGCTGCAAGTCCGCGATCACCTACATCGACGGCGATGCCGGCGTGCTGATGTATCGCGGCTACCCGATCGAGCAGCTGGCCAAGCACTCCAACTTCCTCGAAGTCAGCTATCTGCTGATGAACGGCGATTTGCCGAACCCGCAGCAGTTTGCGAAGTTCGAGCACGAAGTCACCCATCACACGATGATGCACGAAGCCTTCCGCAACTTCCTGTACGGCTTCCGCCACGACGCGCATCCGATGGCGATGCTGACCGGCATGGTCGGGTCGCTGGCGGCGTTCTATCACCACAAGCTCGATCTGGAGGACCCCGAGGAGCGCAGGCTCGCCGCGATCCGGCTGCTCGCCAAGGTGCCGACGATCGCCGCCGCCTGCTACCGCTATTCGATTGGCTGGCCGATCCGCTATCCGCGCAACAACATCGAATACGTCGAACGCTTCCTGCACATGATGTTCGAGGTGCCCAGCGAACCGTTGCAGATCAAGCCGATCGTGGCCCAGGCGCTCGATCTGCTGTTTATCCTGCACGCCGACCATGAGCAGAACGCATCGACATCGACCGTGCGCCTGGTCGGTTCGACCGGCGCGAATCCGTATGCATGCGTCGCCGCCGGCGTGGCCGCGCTGTGGGGCCCGGCGCATGGCGGCGCAAACGAGGCGGTGCTGAAGATGCTCGCCGAGATCGGTCGCCCGGAGGACGTTGGCAAGGCCGTGGCGAAGGCCAAGGACAAGTCGTCGGGTTTCCGTCTGATGGGCTTTGGTCATCGTGTGTACAAGAACTTCGATCCGCGCGCGACGATCATCCGCGAGATGACCCACAAGGTGCTCGAAGACCTCGGCGTCAACAATCCGATGCTCGAAGTCGCACTGCGTCTCGAAGAGGCGGCGCTGAAGGACGACTACTTCATCTCGCGCAAGCTGTATCCGAACGTGGACTTCTACTCGGGAATCATCTACAAGGCGCTCGGCATTCCGACCGAGATGTTCACTGTGATGTTCGCGATCGCGCGCACCGCCGGTTGGGTCTCGCATTGGCTGGAGCAGCAGAACGAAACCGACGGCAAGATCGGCCGTCCGCGCCAGGTCTATGTCGGCGCAACGCCGCGCGATTTCACTCCGATCGGCGCGCGCTGATTCAATCCGTGCCGTACAAAAACGCACCGCAATTGCGGTGCGTTTTTGTGTGCGCGCACGTCGCAGACGCCAGCTTCAAACCGCGTCGGCCAGCAACTCCTGCAGTGTTGCCAACGACGCGCGCCGCATGGGTTTCTCGTCGATCCGATCCAGCGGTGCCTGCCGCAGTGCATCGCGTGGCAGCACCGTGATGTCGAACGGCAGGTCGTCGGCTGCGAACAGCCAGACTGTCGCGTCGGTCGTGCGGTCGCGGTCGAGGCGGACGCGCCGGCTGGATGCTTCCGCAGGAATGCCCTTCTCGGCCAGGAACACCGGGACGCGCTCGGCCTCGTCGGTATGCAGGTGCAGGCAGACCGCCGAATGCGCGTCGGCGGTGCCTTCGAGCACCGGGCCGACAAGTCGTGGCTCGAATACCGCGAAGAACGCCAGCGCGCTCGCTGCGGCCTCGCGGAGCGCGCGCAGCAGTTGCGGCTGCGATTGCGCGAGAAAGAGGCGCTGGTAGTCGCGCAGAGCCTCCCGGATCTCACTGTTGCGGGGTAGCGAGGCGTCGTCGTGGATGCCGAGCCGATCGGCAGCCTTGCGCTTGGCCAGGTGGTAGTCGCTGATGCCGCCTTCGCTGATCAGTCGCGCGGCTTCGATGGCGAGGCGCTGGCGGCGTTCGCGGGTGCGGGTTTCCGTATGGACGACGACGTGGGCATGCCGGGTCGAGTCGGGGGCGTGTCGCATGGCGGCCTCCGGAGCAGCACAGCCCGCGCTACGAGCGTCGCGCGGGATCGACCCGAAAAAAAGCAGTCCGGCGTCGACGCTCAGAAGATATCAAAAGCCTGTTCGTTGGTCGCGGTCGAATCGGCGGTACCCGGCACTTCGTTCTGGAAGCGTTCGAGTTCCTCGGCTTTGAAGTATTCCGGCAGGCCGCCTGGCGTGCCCGGCGGAAGCAGTCGGCCACTGCCGCGTTCGATCAATGTGGTGACGATGCCGGCGGGCGGGTCGAAGGTGCGCTCCGGCACATCGGTCAGCGCCACGCGCATGTAGTCGATCCAGATCGGTAGCGCAGCGCGCGCGCCGAATTCGCCGTGGCCCAACGTCGAGAAGTCGTCCATGCCGACCCACACCGTCGTGACCAGATGACCTCCGTAACCCGAAAACCAAGCATCGCGCATGTCGTTGGTGGTGCCGGTCTTGCCGCCGATATCCGCGCGATTGAGCACTTTCGCGGCTGCGCCGGTGCCGTGATCGATCACCGACTGCATCATCGAGACGATCAGGAACGCGGTGCGCTCGTCGATCGCACGATGCGCCGGAAAGGTGGATGCCGGGCCGACAAAATCAGGGTCCACGGGCGGCATGACGACTGCTGCCGCGACGATGGGCGACGCAGTCGTCGATGCGCTTGCGGGAAGCGACGCGGACTGCGCGTTTGCGATGCTGCTGACGCTCGTCGGGACATCCGCACCGATCGGCGTATTCGGGTCGGCCGGGGGTGCGACCGAGACAGGACCAAGGTCGAAACCGTCGACCACGCTCGACACGGCCTGATCCTGCTGCACGCGTTCGACGCAGCCAAGGCAGGCGCGCGCCGGGTGCGCGCGCGCGATGGTCACGCCATTGCGGTCGACGACGCGATCGATGAAGTAGGGCTCGACCAGAAAGCCGCCGTTCGCGAACACTGTGTAGCCGCGCGCCATCGCGATGGGCGGCTCTGCGGCGGTTCCCAGCGACATCGAGAGATTCTGCGGAACACTCTGCGGGCTGAAGCCGAAGTTCTGCACGTAGCGATAGCCGAAATCCACGCCGATCGCGTCCAGCAGCCGCACCGAGACCAGGTTGCGCGAGTGCGCCAACGCTTCGCGCAGGCGAATCGGTCCGTCGAACTTGCCGTCGTCGTTCTGTGGCCGCCATGACTTGCCCGACGAGCGGTCGTTGAACACCACCGGAGCGTCGAGCACGATCGAGGCAGGCGAGAAGCCGCGCTCGAACGCCGCTGCGTAGATGAACGGCTTGAAGCTCGAACCGGGTTGCCGCAGCGACTGGGTTGCGCGGTTGAACTTGCTCTGGGCGAAGCTGAAACCGCCGACGAGTGCGCGCAACGCACCGTCTTCGGGTTCCAGCGACACCAGTGCGGACTGCGCCTTGGGGATCTCGTTGAGCTGGTACGTGGCGATGATGGCCTCGTCGGCCTTGTCGATCATGGGCAGCGCAGGAGCCTTGTCGGCATCGGACTTGCCTTTGGCCTTGGCTTTGGTCTTGATCCTGATCTTCTCGGCGGCAGCGATCTGCGCGACTCTTTCCTGATCGGCTTTGGTGATCGGCAGCAGCCGGATCACATCGCCACGCGTGAGCAGCGCGTTGACACGCGTCGCTTTGCCGGGGGCGATCGCCCAGCGCACTGCTTCGAGATCGATCATGACTTCCTGGCCGTCGCCGAGCAGCACGCGCGCGTCCTTGTCGGTCGCGTCCAGTACCACGCCCGGCAGCAGCCCACCGTAGGTGCCGCGTGCGAGCAATTTCTGGAGCAGCGCAGCGCGGTCGGTCTCGGCATTGAGGTCAAGCTTCGCTTCCGGGCCGCGATAGCCGTGGCGGCGGTCGTAGACCAGCAGGTTGTTGCGCAATGCGAGATTGGCCGCAGCCTGCTTGGTCGCGTCGATCGTGGTGTAGACGCGATAGCCGCGGTCGAGCGCGTCGCTGCCGTAGCGGTCGAGCATGGCCTGGCGCACCATCTCGGCAACGTAGGGCGCTTCGACTTCCACCGGCGGCTCATGCGGCGCTGCATGCGGCACTTCGGCCTGAGCGGCGCGGCGCTCGGCGTCGCTGATGAAGTGCAACTCAAACATGCGGTCGAGGATGTAGTTGCGGCGTTCCTTCGCGCGATCGGGATTCGACAGCGGATTGCCGCTGGACGGGAACTTCGGGATCGCTGCGAGCGATGCGGATTCAGCCAATGTGAGCTGGTCGAGCTTCTTGCCGTAGTAGTACTCGGCGCCAGCGGCGACGCCGTACGCGCGATTGCCGAAGAAGCTCTTGTTGAGGTACAGCTCGAAGATCTGGTCCTTGGTCAGTTCACGCTCGATTTTCAGCGCAAGCGCGATCTCGGTCAGCTTGCGGGTGTAGCTGTATTCGTTGCTGAGGAAGTACTGCTTGACAACCTGCTGGGTAATCGTGCTGCCGCCAGGAACGCGGTGTCCGTGGGTTGTCGCGAGCAGCCAGACTGCGCGCGTGATGCCGCGCCAGTCCACTCCGGAATGCTCGTAGAACCTGGCGTCCTCGACCGCGAGGAACGCGCGCTTGAGGCGGACGGGGACGTCCTGGATGCGGATCGGGTAGCGCCTGACCTCGCCGAACTGCGCAATCAGCCGCCCTTCGCGCGAATAGATGTTCATTGGCAGCTGCAGTTCGACGTGCCGCAAGCCCTCGACGTCGGGCAGGCGTGGCACCAGCAGCCAATAGGTAATCCCCAGCGCAGACACGCCAAGAACAAGCAAAACAAGGCCTGCGTAGATCGCGCGGCGCAGCCAGCGGAGGAGTCGGGCCATCCTTGGAAGCTTCCAGAGGTTTACAGAGGGTAGGGCAAAGGAGTATAGAACGTGGGCGGTCTGCTCAGGGAATCGGGCGGGGCGCACCTTCGGGGGGAGGTGGGGCTGTCGATGGGGGCTCGAGGATGGGGTCGGCGACTATTTTTACTCTGCCTGTTGCTATTTCGTGAGCAAATCGTTATTAATTTAATGCAGCGGCGCACATTTCGCCGCTAAATGCCCGCAGGAAGGGGAGAAACCGTGGGTCTCTTCGGAAACACTCAGGCACCGCTCGTCGGTGTCGACATCAGTTCCACCGCGATCAAGCTCCTTCAATTGAGCCAGAGCGGCGGGCGCTATCGCGTGGAGCATTACGCGGTCGAGCCATTGCCGTCGAACGCGGTGGTCGAGAAGTCCATCGTCGAGGTCGAGGCGATTGGCGACGCGATCAAGCGCGCAGTCGCTCGATCGGGCACCAAGGCCAAGCACGCCGCTGCTGCGGTTGCAGGTTCGGCCGTGATCACCAAACTGATCACGATGCCGTCCAACCTTGACGAGGACGCACTGGAAGATCAGATCCAGTACGACGCGGCCCAATACATCCCGTATCCGATCGACGAAGTCAGCATGGATTTCGAGGTGCTCGGGCCGATGCCCGGCAACCCCGATGTCCTGCAAGTGCTGCTGGTCGCATCGCGTTCGGAGAATGTCGAGCTACGGCAGTCGGCCCTTGAAATGGGCGGGTTGATCGCGGCCAAGATGGATGTCGAAGCCTTCGCAATGGAAAACGCCTTCCGACTGATCGCCGACCAGTTATCCGTCCCGAAAGACGGCCTGGTTGCGTTGGTCGATGTCGGTGCGACGGTCACCACGCTCAATGTGCTCCGCGACCAGCGCAGCATCTACACGCGTGAGCAGACGTTCGGCGGCAAGCAACTTACCGACGAAGTCATGCGTCGTTACGGCCTGAACTACGAGGAAGCCGGTCTGGCCAAGCGCCAGGGTGGATTGCCCGAGAGCTACGAGGTCGAGGTGCTGGAACCGTTCAAGGAAGCGATGGTTCAGCAGATCAGCCGCCTGTTGCAGTTCTTCTATGCCGGTAGCGAGTTCAATCGCGTCGATCAGATCGTTCTGGCCGGCGGCTGTGCTTCGATCGTCGGCATGGCCGGCATGATCGAGGAGCAACTCGGCGTGCCGACCCTGATCGCCAACCCGCTAGCCAATATGACGCTCGGTCCTCGTGTGCAAGCCAAAGCGCTTGAACAGGATGCACCCGCGCTGATGATCGCCTGCGGCTTAGCCTTGAGGAGTTTCGACTGATGGCCAAGGTCAATCTCCTGCCGTGGCGCAGCGAGCGCCGCAAAGCCCGCCAGAAAGAGTTTTTCCTTCTGCTCGGAATCTCTGCTGCCGTTGCGTTTGCCCTTGGTGTGGCGGGTAGCGTCTTCTTCAGCTACCAGATCGATGGGCAGACAAGCCGCAACGCCTATCTGAACGACCAGATCTCCCAGCTGGAAGCGAAGCTTACGGAGATCAAGGATCTTCAGAGCCGGAAAGCCAAGCTGATGCGACGCAAGGATGCGATCGAGGAACTTCAGACCGACCGTTCCCGGATGGTGCACCTGTTCGATGAGCTCGTGCGCACCATTCCGGAAGGCGTCCGCCTGACCTCGATCAAGCAAAACGGGGACAAACTAACCCTGGACGGGCAGACCCAGTCCAACGCGCGAGTCAGCGCTTATATGCGCAATATCGAAGCGTCCGGCTGGATGACCAATCCTGATCTGTCGGTCATCGAGGTCAAGGGCGACGACAAGACGCTACCCTATACCTTTGACTTGACGCTGACTTTGACGAAGCCAGGCCAGGTGCTCGGACCCGATGGCAAGCCTGTGCTAGGGCCTGATGGCAAACCATTGATGGCACCGATGGCGGCACCGGCGCCATCGGCAACTTCACCGGCACCCGCATTACCAGGCGGCGCTGCGCCAGCGTCAGCAGCGCCTGCACCTGCAGCGCCCGCACCTGCAGCGGCACCCGTGAAGACAGAGCCGAAGCCTGCGCCGGCTGCCGGTAGCAAGGGAGGGGCGACCCCGTGAGCACCAAGAAGAAATTCGATTTCAAGAACATCGATTACAACAACGCAGGCGCTTGGCCAGACGGACTGAAATGGACGGCCTGTACGCTTCTGGCAGCCCTTATCCTCGGTGTGATTTATTATTTCTCGATCAGCGGCAAGCGCGAGACGCTAGCGGGCTTGGAGCAGACCGAAGACTCTCTCAAGCATACGTTTGAGGCCAAGCAAGCCGATGCTGCCATTCTTGAACCGCTGAAGATTCAGTTTGCGCAAATGGAAGAAATGCTGCAGCAGATGATGCGTCAACTGCCAGGCAAGACCGAAATGCCGGATCTGATCGTGGACATTTCCCAGACTGCACTCGCAACCGGCATCGTCAACGAATTGTTCCAGCCGGGGCCTGAAATTCCGCAGCAGTTTTATGCTGAAAAGCCGATTGTTCTGCGGATGGTGGGCACTTACCATCAGTTTGGATCCTTCATGAGTGGAGTAGCGTCGTTGCCGCGGGTTGTGATCCTGACCATGCACGATATTTCGCTCAAGCCGACTGACAGGGGCGGTAAAATCAGCACGGATGGCAGTCTGACGCTGGAAGGTACAGTGAAAACATACCGCTATCTGGACTCGGACGACATTCCGGCACAACCGGTCGCGCCAGGTGCTAATGGCGCACCTGCACCAGCAGGTACGGCCACGCCGACAACTGCTCCGACGGCGGGGGGGCATTGACATGACTGGCAATCGGAATCTCGTATTTCACTACGCAACCTTTCTGCTCGCGGTGACACTGCTGGCTGGATGTGGACGTACCACTACGTCAGACCCCAACCTAGAGGCTTGGGTTGCGGAAATCAAAGCTAAACCTGCGATTCTGCCGCCACCCATTCCGGCAATGCAGCAGTTTGAAACGTTCCTCTACAATGACCAGGGCTTGCGTGATCCGTTCGCGGCACCTGTTGATACGCGCAGTGCCTCTGGCCCGCGTCCCAACCCTGATCGTCGCAAGCAGGTGCTGGAAGCTTACCCGCTGGACAGTCTGGTCATGGTCGGTACGCTGGGGGCTGGTAACAATCTCGTTGGGTTGGTCATGTCGCCAGACAAGGTCACCCACAGGATAACGGTGGCTCCGGAGACCTATCTGGGGCAAAGCGATGGTCGCGTGACATCGGTGGAGCCGACCAAGATCGACATCACCGAACTGGTGCCGGACGGAGCGGGCGGATGGATCGAACGCCCGGCTTCCATCGCACTACCAAATCAATGATCGGGGAGTAGCAAGATGAGCGCAATCAACGTCATTCGCCGGATGAACCGGTCGCGCGCCGCAGCGCTTGGCATGGGTGTCTGGATGCTCTGCAGTGCATTCCCCGCGTTCGCGTCGAATGTGCTGCAACAAGTCAGCCATGCGCCGGGGGCCAAGGGCGGGGTCGATATCACCCTGCAGTTCGCAGATCCGATCGCCGACGCTCAGGTCTTCACGACCGATAATCCACCTCGAATTGCCATCGACCTGCCCGACACGCGCAACGGCATGGCTGCGCGGAAAGTCACTATCGGTAATGGCTCCGCCAGTGCCGTTTCTGCAGCGGAGGCAAATGGCCGCACGCGTGTTGTGGTCGATCTATTCCGACCGGCAGCCTACGAGTCGCGTATTGAAGGCAACCGTTTGGTGTTGTCAGTCGCAGCAACGGGCTCACAGATGGCGGGGACTTCGGTCAAGGGACCAGTGCTAGCCAACAGTGCTGATCCCTCACGTCGGGTGATGGGTGCCTTGAGTGTGTCCAACATTGATTTTCGTCGCGGCAGCAATGGCTCTGGCCGTATTGTGATCCGGTTCAGCGGCGACGGTGCGAATGCCAACATGCGCACCGAAGGCACCCGCGTGATGCTGGATGTCGGTAATGCTGCGATTCCCGCGAATCTTTCCAAACATATGGACGTCAGCGACTTTGCGACACCGGTGCAGTCGATCGATCCGCGTGCCGAAGCCGGTGGTACTCGACTGGTCATCAATACCAACGGTGCATTCGAGTCGTCCGCCTATCAGACCGGCAACGAATACGTGGTCGAGATCAATCCGAAGAAAGGCAGCGGCGACAACACGACCGCTGCTCCCGGTCGCGTTGGTGGCCCGGCTGCCGCAGCGGTCTACAAAGGCAAGCCTGCAACCTTCAACTTCCAGGATGTGCCGGTTCGCACGGTGCTGCAGTTGATCGCCGAGGAATCCAACCTCAATATCGTCGCGGCCGACACGGTGCAGGGTAATGTCACCCTGCGCCTGATCAATGTGCCATGGGACCAGGCTCTGGATATCGTGTTGCGCGCCAAGGCACTGGACAAGCGTCGGGATGGCGGTGTGGTCTGGGTTGCTCCACAGAAAGAGCTGTCCGACTACGAACAGGCCAAGGAAGACGCCCGCATTGCAATCGAACAGCGTGCCGAGACGGTCACCGAATACATCCCGGTCAATTACGGTAACGCAGAAGACATCGCCAAGCTGTTGACCGAAGACAGTAAGTCGTCCAACTCTGGCGGCGGCGCCGCTGGACAATCGCAGAATCGTGGTTTCCTGTCGCCGCGCGGCAGCGTCAGCTTTGATCGCCGCAGCAATACCCTGCTGCTGATCGATCTTCCCAAGAAGGTGGCCGAGGTCAAGCAACTGGTTTCGCTGCTTGATCGTCCGGTGGATCAAGTGCTCATCGAGGCGAGGATCGTCATCGCTTCGGAAAACTTTGCCCGCGACATCGGTGCACGTCTGGGGCTGAACGGCTTCAATGACGGCTCAAGGTCACTGACCAGCTGGGGTGGAAGCCGTGAAGACGCGCTCTCCACGCAGAATTCGGTAGTTGACACCAACATTGCGAACCACAATGCAGACCTAGCAGCTGAGGTCGCAAACCACAATGCGCTCGTTGAAAACAATATCAAGAATCTGACAGCACAAAGAGCCTATGAAGCCGCGATCTCAGGGCTGAGCAAGGCCGCTGCCGACAAGATTCCGATGCCGGTGCCGGGCGCGGCGAAGGTGGTTCTGCCCGTCCACGTGTTTCCCACCATCCTGCATGGCTTGCAGAGCAATTTCCCGGTCAACAATTCAGGCGGCAGCCTTGCCTTGTCCATCCTTCGGGGTGGCCATGCGCTCGATCTGGAACTGACCGCTATGCAGACCGAGGGTCGTGGCGAAGTGGTCTCGAACCCGCGCATCATCACCAGCAACCAGAAGGAAGCCGTGATTCGCCAAGGTGACGAGATTGGCTACGTGACGATCACTGGTGGCTCGGGCGGCGGAGCAGCCACGCCTAACGTGCAATTCAAGGATGTGTTGCTGGAGCTCAAGGTCACGCCGACCATCACTAACGACAACCGCGTCTACATGGCGCTTGCGGTCAAGAAGGATGAGCTGGCGAGGTTTCTGGATGTCGCGAATTTCGGTGCTGTCCCGCAGATCACCAAGCGTGAAATCACGACGGCCGTGCTGGTTGAGTCGGGCCAGACGGTGGTGGTCGGTGGCATCTACGAGTTCAAGAAGCAGGAAGATCTGAGCAAGGTTCCCTTCCTGGGCGACCTCCCTGGCTTGGGTAATCTGTTCCGTACCAAAAGCAAGACCAGTCAGAAGGCTGAATTGTTGATCTTCGTGACCCCGAAGATCCTGCAGGTGAACCAGCGCAATTGATGCCTGACCTGGATCAACCTGGTACTGTCGTGAAAGGGCCGCTTTGCGGCCCTTTCATTTTGAGGGTCAACACAAGGACATGGCGTTGCTGCGCAAGATCCTGACCGCTGGCGAATGCCTGTTCCGCGAGGGCGATACACCTTCCTCGGCGTTTCTCATCGAGGAAGGCGCGGTCGAGATTCGTTCTGTCCGAGCCACTCGTGCCGATGAACCGAACCGGCCGATGGTGATTGCACGGCTCGGTCCCGGTGAATTGCTCGGAGAAATGTCGGTGGTGGACCACTCGCAGCGTACAGCGACCGCAGTTGCCCTGGTCGACAGCGTGCTGCTGGTCATCGACAGCGAGCAGATCAGGGATCGCTTGGCCGATGCCGACCCGATCATTCGCATGCTGCTCGACGGCCAGATGAAACGCTATCGCGGCATGCTGTCCTTGTTGCGTGGGAGCGTGCTCGCCGATGTCGATGTGCCTGAACCCCTCGCTTCGGATGCGGAGGCCGAGGCCGACCCTGGCCTGAGCAAGTTCCGTCTCGAAAGCCATCTGCGTGATGCGCTTTCCAAACGGAAACTCGAAGTCTGTTATCAACCGATCCTGGAGATCGCGAGCAATCACATCGCCGGGTACGAAGCGCTGGTACGTTGGGAACATCCGACGCGCGGCCCGGTTTCGCCAGACGAATTCATCAGGCTCGCCGAGGAAACCTCGTTGATCGTACCGGTCGGCGAGTATGTGCTCGACGCCGCCTGCGCCGCACTCGAGCGCCTGCGGTCTGACCCGATGCCGTTTATCGCGGTCAACGTCTCCGCGCGCCAGTTGGCCAACGCAGGGCTGATGCAGCGATTGGTCGAACGCAGACAGACGCTTGGCCTGCCGCCCGGCTGCATCAAGGTCGAGATCACTGAAAGCCAGTCGCTCGACTACCTGCAGGTGGCCGATATCATCCAACATTGCCATGCGAACCATATCGCCGTGTCCCTCGACGATTTCGGTACCGGTTATTCGAATCTCACCCACCTGCACCAGCTCGATTTCGACGCGATCAAGATCGATCAGGCCTTCGTGCGCGAGATGTTCGTTTCAGAGCGCGCGATGAGCATCGTGCGTGCAGTCATCGCGCTGGGTCACGCAATCCACGCCGATCTCGTGGTGGAAGGCGTGGAGACACCCGAGCAACTCGACCTGTTGCGCGAGTTGGGCTGCCGCTATGCGCAGGGCTATCTGATCGGCAAGCCCGAGACGCTGGAAGCTACGGTCGCCAAGCGCTGATTTTCTGTTTCAGCACGCGTGATGGAACCTTCGCAGGACGCTTCGGTCGAAATCGTGCAACATCCGCACCACCAATTGCTCCGCCGAACTCTATCGCCTACGCATGGACACTCCCATCGATACTTCCAGCCTGCATGCCCGTTTTGCCGCCCTGCGCGTCGATCTGTCGGCGGCGGTGATCGGCCAGGCCGCACTAGTCGAACGCCTGCTGATCGCGCTGCTTGCCGATGGCCACCTGCTGGTCGAAGGAGCGCCAGGCCTCGCCAAGACCACCGCCGTCAAGGAACTCGCAGCGCGCATCGAAGCCGACTTCAGCCGCATGCAGTTCACCCCGGATCTGCTGCCAGCCGACCTCACGGGTACGGATATCTGGCGCGCGACCGATGGACGTTTCGAGTTTCAGCCCGGCCCGATGTTCCACAACTTGCTGCTCGCCGACGAGGTCAACCGCGCGCCACCGAAGGTGCAGTCGGCGCTGCTCGAGGCGATGGGCGAGCGCCAGATTACCGTCGGCCGCACGACCTATCCGTTGCCGCAACTGTTCCTGGTGATGGCGACGCAGAATCCGATCGAGCAGGAAGGCACTTACGCACTACCGGAGGCGCAACTCGACCGCTTCCTGATGCATGTGCGTGTCGGCTATCCCGAAGCCGGCACCGAAACCGAGATCCTGCGCCTCGTGCGCGAGCGCGCGCGTTCGTCCATGCACGCCGCTCCAGTGCCTGCGCGCATGCTGACCCAGCAGGAGTTGTTCGACGCGCGTACCGCCGTGCTCGACCTGCACCTTGCGCCGGCGCTCGAGCGCTACCTCGTGGAACTTGTGCTGGCCAGCCGCGACGCGGCGCGCTACGACCCCGCGCTCGCCGCGAAGATCGCCTGGGGCGCAAGTCCGCGCGGATCGATCGCGCTGGAACGTTGCGCGCGTGCACGCGCGTGGTTGAGCGGTCGCGATTTCGTCACGCCCGAGGACGTGCAGGCGGTCGCGCCCGACGTGTTGCGCCACCGCATCCTGCCCAGTTACGAGGCGATCGCCGAAGGCTGGGATGGCGAACGATTGGTGCGCGCACTGCTCGAACGTGTCCCGCTGCCCTGAAATCCACATGGCCGCGCCGATGTCGCCGCATCTCGATGGATTGCAGCCCAGCCTGTCCGAGCTGATCGCGCTGCGCGAACGCGTGCGCGGCTGGCCGCCCGCGCAACGCGGCGCCGCGAGCGTCACCGGTCCCGCGCCATCGCCATTCCGTGGTCGTGGCATGGAATACGCCGAATCGCGTCCGTACGCGCCTGGCGATGACGCGCGTCACATCGACTGGCGGCTCACCGCGCGCAGCGGCAAGCCGCACACGAAACTGTTCCAGGCCGAACGCGAGCGGATCACCCTGATCGTCGCGGACACTGCACCGCAGCTGTATTTTGGCACCCGCGTGCGTTTCAAGTCGGTGCAGGCAGCGCGCGCTGGCGCGGTCGCGGCTTGGGCAGCGCAGCGCCGCGGTGATCGTATCGGTGCCTTGCGCGGCACGTCGTCGGAACCGCCCATCATGCCGGGCGGAGGCAGTCGCGGTGCGCTGCGCACGCTCGATGCTCTCGTGCGCTGGTATGCGCAACCGCCCGCTGCGGATCTCGGACTCGATCATGCCCTGGCGACCGCGACACGCCTGCTGCATCCAGGCGCGAGCCTGATCGTCCTCGCCGATGCGGCATCGCTGGCGGACGTCGCGCAAGGCCGCCTTGCCGCGCTCGCAATGCATCACAACCTGCTCGCCGTGTTGCTGACCGATCCACTGGAAATGCAACCGCCGCGCGAGCGCCTGCCGTTCGCGCTCGGCGATGCACGCATGGAGTTCGATCTCGACAGCCCGGTTGCGCGCGCGCGCTGGCGGCATGCCTTCGCCGATGAAGTGCAGGCGCAGAGCAAGCGATTGCAGGGAATGGGAGCGCGCGTGCGTCTCTTGCGCAGCGACGACGGCACCGACACGCTGCTGTCGGCCCTGCTCGACCAGCGTCGCATCGCCGCATGACGTGCTCCCGACCATGACCGATCCCGGACCCGCACTGCGCGACATCCACTTGCCGCCAGCGCCTGACTGGTGGCCGCCGGCACCGGGGTGGTGGGTGCTCGCTGCCTTGCTGATCATCGCGCTGGTGTGGATCACACGCCGTCTGTTTCGGGTCCGGCATCGTCGGCACCGCATCCGCAATGGCCTTGGCGACTACGACCGCGCACTTGCCGATGCGCACGAAGCTCCCGCAAGACTTGCCGCCGCATCGCTGCTGTTGCGTCGTGCGGCAAGGGCGCGCGACTCCGCTGCAGCATTGCTCGAAGGCGATGCGTGGCTGCGTTTCCTCGATGGCGACGATCCGGCCCGACCCTTCACGAATGGCCCCGGTCGCTTGCTGCGCGACGGCGGTTTCCGGCGCGACATCGCCGACGACATCGCGCCAACGCTGGCGCTTGCACGTGCGCGATTCAGGGCATTGCTGGAGCGCGACGATGCCTGAGTTCGCGTGGCCATGGGTCTTGCTCGCGTTGCCGCTGCCGTGGCTGGCGATGCGATTCTTGCCCGCCGCACCGCAGCGATTGCAGGCCGCGCTGCGGGTTCCGTATGCGCGTGCCTTCGAGGCGATGCGTGCATCCGCGGGTCGTTCGCGCCGCCCACAAATGCGTCGCTGGCTGGCGTTGCTCGGTTGGCTGTTGCTGTGCATTGCCGCTGCGCGTCCGCAACAACTCGGCGATCGCGTGCAGCCGCCGCATAGCGGGCGCGACCTGCTGCTCGCGGTGGACCTGTCCGGCAGCATGCACCAGGAAGACATGCAGCTGGGCGGCGCAGCGGTCGATCGGCTCACCGCGATCAAGGCCGTGCTCGGCGACTTCCTGAGCCGTCGTGTCGGCGATCGCATCGGCCTGATCGTGTTCGGAACCCAGGCGTATGCCGTCACGCCACTGACCTGGGATCGCGAGACCGTGCGCCAGCAATTGCTGTCCAGCGAGGTTGGGCTCGCCGGCCAGAACACGGCGATCGGCGATGCGATCGCGCTCGCAGTCAAACGCCTGCGTGCGCAGGCGAAGCAGGCCGGCGCCCCGTCGACGCACGTCCTGATCCTGCTCACGGATGGCGTCAACAATGCCGGCGCGATCGATCCGCTGAAGGCGACCGAGATCGCTGCCGCTGAACATTTGCGCATCTACACGATCGGTTTCGGCGGCGATGGCGAATCCAATCCGCTCATGGGATTCGCGTTGCCGACGATGGACGACAGCGTCGATGAAGCGACCTTGCGCGCGATCGCACAACGCACAGGCGGCCGCTTTTTCCGCGCGCGCGATACCGAAGCGCTTGCAGGCATCTATGCCGAACTCGATCGCATCGAACCGACCCTGCGCACTGGCCGCATCGAACGTCCGCGCAGCGAGTTGTACCCGTGGCCGCTCGCAGTCGCGCTGCTGCTCTGTGGCCTGCTCATCGGCGTGCCGGGCATGACCATGCGACGGAGCGTCGCATGAACGTTGCAGGGTTCGCTGCGATCGTTCCGCACCTGCTGCGCCCATGGTGGATGCTGGCGCTGCTCGCGCTGCCGCTGTTGTGGTGGCTGCAGCGTCGCCACGCGAACATGGATACGCCGTGGCGGCACGCGGTGGATGCGCATCTGCTGCCGAGCCTGTTGCAAATCGTGCCGACATCGACGCAACGCGTCGTGTGGTTGTTCGTTGCAACGTACGCATTGTCGGTGCTTGCACTGGCCGGGCCGTCGTGGCGACAACTACCGGCCCCGTTGTATGCGCCGTCTGCGCCGTTGGTGGTGGTGCTGGATGTGTCCTCGCACATGCTCGCGGCGGACCTGCCGCCATCGCGCTTGCTGCGCGCACGCTTGAAGATCGAGCAGTTGATGGTCGCGCGCAAGGGCGGACAGATCGGCCTGGTCGCCTATGCAGGCGATGCCTTCACCGTCGCGCCGCTGAGCGACGATGCCAACAACCTGCGCGATCTGCTGGCTGCCCTCGCGCCCGATACCATGCCGGTCGATGGACAACGCGCAGATCGCGCAATCGGCCGCGCTGCCAATCTGCTCGCGCAGGCTGGCTATGCGCATGGACAGATCCTCATCCTCAGCGATGCTGCCGATGCAGCGGCGCAGGTTGCCGCGCGCAATGCATGGGCGAAGGGTTACAGCGTCGATGTACTCGGTGTCGGCACCGCGACTGGCGCGCCCTTGCCATCGGCCGACGGCACGTTCGCGCAGGATGCCACTGGCGCGATGCAGATCGCGCGACTGGATGCCGACGCGTTGCGTGCCTTGTCGCGCAGTGGCGGTGGTCGCTACGCAGCATTGAGCGCTGATGCAAGCGATCTGGATGCGCTTGGCGTACTCGATAGCCAGACCGATGACGGCGTGCATCGCGGCGATGCGGAGTCGTTGCGCTGGCGCGACGACGGGCCGTTGCTGCTGCTTGCCGTGCTGCCGCTGGTCGCATTGGGATTTCGCCGCGGCTGGCTTGCGGTGGTGTTGCTTGCGACGCTCGCGATGCCGATCCAGCGCGCCGCCGCCGCCGATGCGAACTGGTGGAATGCGCTCTGGCAGCGCACCGATCAACGCGCCGACCATGCGTTGCGGACAGGCGATACGAAAGCGGCTAGCGCACTTGCACGCACGCCCGAACAACGTGCGGCTGCAGCGTATCGCAGCGGCGATTTCGCAGCGGCTGCGCGCGGCTGGACGGCGCTCGACAATGCCGATGCGCACTACAACCGTGGCAATGCGCTTGCGCAACTCAAGCAGTATCCGGAAGCGATCGCAGCTTACAAACGCGCTCTTCAGCAGCGCCCGGGCATGGCCGACGCACAAGCCAATCTCAGGCTCGTCGAGCAACTGCACCGGCAACAGCAAGACGAGAAACAACAACAGCAAGGCAATCAGAAACAGGACCAGCAACAACAAAATCGACAACAGGGCCGGCCGAAGCAGGATCAGGACGGACAAAGCCGGAATCAGGAAAACATGCAGCAGAACCAGCAGCAAGCCCAGCAACAGGGGCAGCAAGAGCAGAACCAGAACCAACAGCAACAAGACCAGAAGCAGCAAAGCCAGCAAGGCAAAGACCAGCAGAAAAAAAACCAGAAGAATCAGGATCAACAGCGGCAGGATCAAGAGCAGCCGAGCCAGCAACAACAACCAGCGCCCGATCAGAATAAGCAGGCTCAGGCCGACGCGGCGGAAAAGCGCGCGTTACAGCAGGCTCTTGGCAATCGCAAGCCGACCGATCCGAATGCAAGGCGCGATGCGATGGTCGCGAAAGAATCCACGCAGCAGCGCGAACAGCGCGAAGCGATCGAGGCCTTGCTGCAACGCGTTCCGGACGACCCGGGCGGTCTGTTGCGCCGCAAGTTCGCATTGGACTATGCACGCCACCAGCAGGAGGGTGACAAATGAAAATCCTGCGTCTCATGCTTGTCCTGCTGATGCTCGGCACGTTATCGGATGCGATGGCGGGCGTGCAGGCGTCGTTGAATCGCGATTCCATTGCGCTGGGCGACAGCGTCACCTTGACCATCGCGTCCGATGCCTCGGATGCACCACCCGATCTCGCGCCATTGCGCGCGGACTTCGACGTGCGCGGTACGTCCACCAGCAGCCAGACCAGCATCGCCAACGGCAGCATGCGATCGGTTACCCAATGGTCGATCGAACTGGTTCCGCGCAAGAGCGGTGTGATCGATATTCCCGCGTTGACGGTCGGTCGCGAACGCACCCAGCCGCTACGCGTTGGCGTGAATGCGCAGCAGCCAGCGCAAGCGTCGGCGCAAGCGAACGGCGGCGCCGCACCCGTATTCATCGAGACCACGGTCGATCCGATCAATCCGTATGTGCAGCAGGCGATGGTCTATACCGAGCGCCTGTATTACGCGGTCACCTTGCTCAATGGCGCGCTCGATGCGCCGAAGCCCGATAATGGCGATGCGCGCCAGATCGGTACCGACACGACGAATTCGGTGATGCTGCAAGGCCATCGCTACAATGTGCTCGAACGCCGTTACCTGCTGCAGCCCGAACGCAGTGGCGCGATGCACATCCCGGGGCCGGGATTCCAGGGACTCGCGATGGGCGACAGCAACGATGTGTTCGACCGGGGCGCTGCAACGCGCGCGGTCGGCAAACAGCTGGATGTCCAGGTGCGCGCACGCCCGCCGCAGGCGAATGGCTCGTGGCTGCCTGCGCATGCGATCGCAATCGTCGTCGATCCGCTGACGCCGCCGGTGCATGCTGGCGAACCTTTCAGCATCGTGGTCAGGCTCGAAGGCGAGGGCGTCAGTGCAGCGCAATTGCCTGAGATCGCGCTGCCGTCAATTCCCGGTGCGCAGGTGTATCCCGAACCATCGTCCACTGCCGAGCAACAACGCGATGGCCGCCTGCTCGCTGAACGCTCGCGGCGTTTTGCGATCGTGCCCGCAAACGCAGGAACCTTGCGCATGCCGGAAGTGTCCGTGTCGTGGTGGGATGTGGTCAACGACCGCGCCGCAATTGCGCACGCGGCCTTGCCGGCATTGCAGGTGTTGCCGGGCGCCTCGACGCCGACCGACAACGGGACGCATGCGTCGGCGAATGCAGACAACATCTCGACTGCGCCCGGTGGCAAGCCCGCTAGCGCAACCGCATTGCGCGGCTGGCAGATCGCAACCGCGAGTCTTGCTGTCTTGCTCGCGTTGTCGTTGTGGTGGGGCTGGCGTCGTGGATCGGCCGATCCCGGCGACGTCGAGCAGCCGGAGGATGCGGTTGCTCACGCGCCAGGTCGCGCGCCGACCTTGTCGCGCGCACTCGCGCTTGGAGATCCTTCCGCAATCGCGCAGGCATTGTCGGAAGCTGCACCGGGTTCGCCAGCGCGCAATCTGGGCGAGGTTGCGCTTCGCTTGGCCGATCCTGCGCAACGCGATGCGCTGCTTGCATTCGATGCCGCGCGCTGGAGTGCCGACGGCACCCCGTCCGCGCAGGCGCTTGCACAACTGCGCGATGCGTTCAAATGGCCGCCGCGCTGGGCTGATCGCGCATCACGCAAAGCATCCGGCGACACCCTGCCGCCGCTGTATCCGTCCTGATCCCGAACGATGCCGATCATGTATCTGTCGCAGTCCGACGCGCGATAACCGTGGTGTATGCTCGGCGCGGGTTGTCGGGGACGGTCATGCACACACAACGCAATGCACGCAGCACGCACGCACGTTTCCTGGGTGACGACGACACCATCACCGCAGCGATTGCACGCAGGGTGCGCGCATGAGCCACGCAGCGCCGACTCATCCTGATTCGATCGATCCCGATCCGACCAATCCCGCAGCGCGCGTCCGCGGTTTGCCGCTGCATATGAAAGTGATGCTGGGCTTCGTGCTCGGCGCCGTGTTGGGCCTGATCGTGCATGCCTATGCGCCCGATGCGCCGTTGGTGCGCGACCTGATCGCCTACGCGACCAAACCGTTCGGGCAGATCTTCCTCAACCTGTTGTTCATGCTGGTGATCCCGCTGATGTTCTCGGCGCTGGTGCTGGGCGTGGCCGAGTTGGGCGACATCGCCAGCCTCGGGCGGCTCGGCTGGAAGACGCTGAGCTACACCGCGATCGTGACCGGCATCGCGGTCGCGATCGGCCTGTTGATGGTGAACGTGATCCAGCCCGGGCTGCACATCGATCCTGCGCTGGTGCAGCAGGCGATGGCGAGCAACGCCGCCAAGGCCGGCGAGATCGTGAGCAGCGGCCATCAACTCAACGCGATCGACCTGCTGGTCAACATCGTGCCGCACAACGTGATCGCGGCGGCGACCGACGACAAGCAGAAACTCGGGGTGGTGTTCTTCGCATTGATGATCGGCATCGGCATGGTGCTGACGCCGAGCGCGGCCACCCTGGCGTTCAAGCATGCCCTACAGGGGTTGTTCGAGATCAGCATGCGGTTGATCGGGTTGTTCATCCGGCTCGCGCCGTATGCGGTGGCGTGCTTCATGTTCAACCTGTGCGCACAACTCGGCTGGGACGTGCTGGCCGGGCTGTTCTGGTTCGTGATCACAGTGCTGTCGGCATTGGCGCTGCACATGTTCGTGGTGCTGCCGCTGTGGGTGCGCTTCATGGGGCGGATGTCGCCACGACGCTTCTTCCGCGCGAGCCAGGAAGCGATCCTCACCGCGTTCGCCACGTCCTCGTCCACCGCCACCTTGCCGGTGACGCTGCGCGTCGCCGAGGAAAACCTCAAGCTGCCGCGCAAGGTGTCGCGTTTCGTGCTGACCGTCGGCGCGTCTGCCAACCACCATGGCACCGCGCTGTTCGAGGGCGTAACCGTGCTGTTCCTTGCACAGGTGTTCGGCCTGCATCTGCCGTTGTCGCAACAGGTCATGGTGCTCGGGCTGTGCATCCTCGGCGGGATCGGCACGGCGGGGATTCCGTCCGGTTCGCTACCGGTCATCGCGATGATCTGCGGGATTATTGGGCTAAGACCAGAAGGCATCGGCATCATTATCGGCGTCAACAGTTTCCTCGACATGTGCCGCACCGCGCTCAACGTGACCGGCGATCTCGCGACTGCGGTCGTGGTGTCCGAGCGCAGCGGTGCTGCCGATATCGACATCCCCGAGATAGCCACCGAGCGCTCGGAGCCGCAGCAGGACGTCAGCGCGGTCGAGGCGGCCCGGAAGCGCTAGCAGTGTCGTCCGGGTTGCGCAACCGCGACACGGTCGCGGGCGGATGGGACAATGCGCGTCCCGCTACCCAGGCCCGCCGCCGCCATGTCCAAGCCCACCCGCCGCGAGCTCGCAAACGCCATCCGTTTCCTCGCCGTCGATGCCGTCCAGGCAGCGAATTCCGGCCATCCCGGCATGCCGATGGGAATGGCCGACATCGCCGAAGTGCTGTGGAACGATTTCATGAGGCACGCGCCGAAGAATCCGAAATGGTTCGATCGCGACCGCTTCGTGCTGTCCAACGGCCACGGTTCGATGCTGCAATACGCGCTGCTGCACTTGTCCGGCTACGACCTGCCGATCGAGCAGATCAAGCAGTTCCGCCAGCTGCATTCGGAAACGCCGGGACATCCCGAGCGCAAGGACACGCCGGGAATCGAGACCACGACCGGCCCGCTTGGGCAGGGGCTGGCGAACGCGGTCGGCTTCGCGCTCGCCGAGAAGCTGCTTGCGCAGCACTTCAACCGTCCCGAGCACGAAATCGTCGACCACCGCACCTGGGTGTTCATGGGCGACGGCTGCATGATGGAAGGCGTGTCCCACGAGGTCGCGTCGCTCGCCGGCACGTGGAAGCTCGGCAAGCTCATCGCGTTCTGGGACGACAACCATATCTCGATCGATGGCGATGTCGCGGGCTGGTTCACCGACGACACGGCTGCGCGCTTCGAGGCATATGGATGGCATGTGATCCGGGGCGTGAACGGCCACGATGCGGACAACGTCAAGGCCGCGATCGAAACCGCGCTTGCCGAAAGCGACAAACCCACATTGATCTGCTGCCGCACCACCATCGGTTTCGGATCGCCGAACAAGCAGGGCAAGGAATCCGCGCACGGCGCACCGCTCGGCAAGGACGAAGTCGCCGCAACCCGCGCCGCATTGAACTGGCCGTACGCGCCGTTCGAGATTCCGCAGGAGATTTCCGATGGCTGGCGTGCTGGCAACACCGGCATCATGCGCGAAGAATTGTGGAACAAGCGCTTCGATGCCTACGCGCAGGAGTATCCGGAACTCGCGGGCGAACTCGTGCGTCGTTCGCACGCCGAGTTGCCTGAGGACTTTGCCGAAAACGCCGACGCGTTCATCGCCAAGTTGCAAATCGACGGCCTGACCATCGCGTCGCGCAAGGCATCGCAGATGACGATCGAGGCTTTTGCGCCGCTGCTTCCGGAAATCATCGGTGGCTCGGCCGACCTCGCGCATTCCAACCTCACCCTGTGGAAGGCCAGTCGCAGCGTGACCGTCGATCCAGCATCCGACGACGCGCGCAACGCGAACTACGTCCACTACGGCGTGCGCGAATTCGGCATGGGCGCGATCAGCAATGGTTTGGCGCTGCACGGCGGATTTCTGCCGTTCGACGCGACCTTCCTGGTGTTCTCCGATTACATGCGCAACGCGGTACGCATGAGCGCGCTGATCCCGGCGCACGTGATCCACGTCTACACGCACGATTCGATCGGCCTCGGCGAAGACGGCCCGACCCACCAGCCCATCGAACATCTCGCATCGCTGCGCCACATTCCCGGCAACGACGTATGGCGTCCCTGCGATGCGGTCGAATCGGCGGTGTCCTGGAAGATCGCGATCACCCGCCGCGACCGCCCGACCTGCCTCGTGTTCTCGCGGCAGAACCTCCAGCACCAGCAACGCACCGCGCAACAGGTCGCCGATATTGCGCGCGGCGGTTACGTACTCAGCGATCCACTCGAAGCGCGCTTCGACGTGATCCTGATCGCGACCGGTTCGGAAGTCGAGCTCGCGATGGAAGCCGCGCGTCGGCTCGCGACCGATGGCGTCAAGGCACGCGTGGTGTCGATGCCATCGACCGCGACCTTCGACAGCCAGCCCGTCGAATGGCGCGAAGGCGTGCTGCCGTCGTGGTGCCGCAAGCGCATCGCGATCGAAGCGGGCGTCAGCGATTTCTGGCGCAAGTACGTCGGCCTCGATGGCGCAGTGATTGGCATCGACACGTTTGGCGCGTCGGCGCCTGCGGAAGCGCTGTTCCCGTATTTCGGATTCACAATAGAGCGTGTGATTGATGCGGTCAAAGGATTGGCAGGCGCACAGTGACGGAAGCGGAGGAATGTTCAGCCTCATTGCAAGCATCACGGAAGACGAGCTGGGCTTCATTGCCGGTCTCGATTACGGGCAGGACGAGGAACGCCATCTAGCCGCGCTTCGCGATTTGATCTTCAAGTATGGATGCCAGTTTCAGACGAGCGAGCGCTGGTATCCATACGAAGTCATTGAGTTGGGGGCACACCATCTTGATCCTGTGCATCCGCGAGAGTTTGCGATTTGTACGCTGCTCGTGATCCACGCAGTTCGCATGGGTTTCGATAACGGAACCGATCTCAACGACAAGCTCTCCGATCGCGCAACAGATTACGATGCACTTCATCCGGAGCTTCGTGCGGGTGTCCTCGATGCGTTCGCGAGTTTCCATTCTGACGATGATGCAAACAACGATGCGCAATAAGCGAGAGTTGTAAGCCCTCCGTGAACAGTGACTTGGAAACAGGAGCCTGAGCCATGTCGAAACACAACGCCCACAACGAACGCATCAAGCGGCAATACTTCATCTATCTGAAGGAAGCCAAGAGGCAGGGCGAGTCCAGCGTGGACGCCGTGGCGAACGCTCTGGCGCGGTTTGAAACGTACACCGCGCACCGGGACTTCAAGACGTTCCACCACCAGCAGGCGGTCGCCTTCAAGGCCAAGCTGGCGAGGCAGGACAGTCAAGTCACCGGCGAGAAGCTGAGCAAGGCGACCTTGCACTCGACCCTGTCGCACCTGAAACGGTTTTTCCAGTGGCTTGCTGGACAGCCCGGCTACAAGTCCCGGTTCCAGTATTCGGACGCCGACTACTTCAACATATCGCAGAATGAAGCCCGGATTGCGACCGCGCGACGGCCGCGTCCGGTGCCGATGTTGGAGCAGGTGCGCCACGTCATCGCGACCATGCCGTGGTCAACCGACATTGAGCGCCGCGACCGCGCGCTAGTCGCCTTCATCCTGCTGACCGGCGCGCGCGATGCTGCGGTGGCATCGGCCAAGTTGAAGCATGTTGACCTTGTCGGTGGAAGCTTCTATCAGGACGCTCGCGAGGTGCGTACAAAGTTCGGCAAGACGTTTGCGACCTACTTTTTCCCGGTCGGCGATGACATCCGCCAAATCGTCGCGGATTGGGTGGACTACCTGCGCCGCCAAAAGCTGTGGGGCAACGACGACCCATTGTTCCCGAAGACGCTGACCACCATCAGCGAGGCCGGGAGGTTTGAGCACGTCGAAGCCGAAACCTTCGTACGCAAATCGTCAGAAGCCGGAGCCTTCGAGCACCGCCGTTTCTTCTCGCTCCGCTCCCAGCTTCTTCCGCTTTACTTCGCCGACGCAGATCCCGCCAAGATCCGTTCGTGGTGATCCGAGAGCCTGCCCTGAGCCTGTCGAAGGGAACCACGACGCATCGGCAATCGATCCGGATTGACCAGCCTCGCTGTTGTGAAGCTCTTCACCCGGGCTACGTCGCTTCGAAAACCGTGGTCCGTACCCAGTTGTTGCAGTAGTTGCGGTCCAGTTGTTGCGCCTGAGTGAGCACCGCTGCCGCTTCCAGCGTCACGCACCACCCGGTTTTCAACAGCGAAGCTGGTCAAAGCCGTACCCGTGCGGCCTTTAGGCTTTCCGCAGTCCCGAAACGCGCCAGCGTTGCCTCCCAAAGCGCCAACGCTGGCGCAAAAAGCGCCACCCGTACCCCTTTCCAGCCAGACGCCGCCCCGGAAAAGCCCCAACCCTGCCGCTTTGCGCGCCGACGTTGGCGCTTTTTGTGCCATCGCTCGCACGGATTGCGCCACCACTGGCGCTTTCGCGGCTCGATCCAATGCCTGATTCGCTATCGGGAAGCGCTTGGAGTGCTATCGGTGGCGCTTTATGTGCCGACGCAGACGCTTTTTCCATCACCGTTCCCACAATCAATGCCACGCATGCCGCGTTTTCTCTGGAGGGAATCAATCCTCGTGCGAGGCATGTGGTGGACACGCCGCTCGTTTCGGGAATACTTGAGCTATCTGAACGGAGTTCGCTCCAACACAACGTCGAATCATTGGGGAACCATGGCAGCAGATCTCGTAGCCGTCGAAAACCGCCTCTGGGCGACCGCAGATCAGCTTTGGGCCAACACCGGCCTGAAGCCGTCCGAATTCTCAACGCCCGTGCTCGGGCTGATCTTCCTGCGCTATGCCGACAAGCGCTTCACCGAGTTGCAGTCGAAGCTCACGAAGAAGGGGCTCGCAGCGGACGACATCGATCCGCACGACTACCAGGCCGAAGGCGTGCTGTATCTGCCGGACGAGGCACGCTTCTCGTACCTGACCACGCTGAAGGAAGGCGACAACCTCGGCCGCGCGATCAACCAGGCGATGGCGCTGGTCGAGACGTTCAACGACGAATTGAAGGGCGTGCTGCCGCGTGGCTACAACAAGCTGCCGGTCGGCACCCTGGTCGAACTGCTGCGCCTGCTCGCGCCGCTGGATCTGGAAGGCGACGCGTTCGGCAAGGTGTACGAATACTTTCTCGGCAACTTTGCGATGAAGGAAGGCCAGAAGGGCGGGGTGTTCTACACGCCCACCAGCATCGTGCGGCTGATCGTGGAAATCCTCGAGCCCTACCACGGCCGCATCTTCGATCCCGCCTGCGGCTCCGGCGGCATGTTCGTGCAGTCGGCCGCGTTCGTGCAGCGCCACCACAAGTCCGCCACCCGCGAGCTGACCGTGTTCGGCACCGAGAAAGCCAGCGATACCGTCAAGCTCGGCAAGATGAACCTCGCCGTGCACGGCCTGTCCGGCGACATCCGCGAGTCCAACACATACTACGAAGACCCGCACAAGGCGCTCGGCCGATTCGACTTCGTGATGGCCAATCCGCCGTTCAACGTCTCCGGCGTCGACAAGGACCGGCTCAAGGACGACCGCCGCTTTCCGCTCGGCCTGCCGAGCACCGACAACGCCAACTACCTGTGGATCCAGCTGTTCCATTCCGCCCTCAACGACACCGGCCGCGCTGGCTTCGTGATGGCGAACTCCGCCGGCGACGCGCGCGGCAGCGAACTGGAGATCCGCAAGAAGCTGATCGAGTCCGGTGCGGTGGATGTGATCGTCAGCATCGGCTCGAACTTCTTCTACACCGTGACATTGCCTTGCACGCTGTGGTTCTTCGACAAGGGCAAGCGGCATGGCAAGCGCAAGGACACGGTCCTCTTCATCGACGCGCGGCCGTACTTCAAGCAGATCAGCCGCGCATTGCGCGAGTTCACGCCGGAGCAACTGGAGTTCCTTGCGAACATCCTGCGGCTGTATCGGGGCGAGAAGCTGGAGCTTGAGGAGGGCAGCGAGGACCTTCTGAAGGCGAAGTTCCCGAAGCTCGTCTATGCGGATGTGGCGGGGCTGTGCAAGGCGGCGACGCGGGCCGAGATTGAAGCGCAGGGCTGGAGCTTGAATCCGGGGCGCTATGTGGGTGTCGGGGAGCGCGCGGCGGATGCAATCAATTTTGCGGAGCGGCTGACTGGGTTAAGCGAGGAACTCGAAGTTTTGAATTCGGAAGCTCGCTCGCTGGAAGAGGCAATAGCCGGTCGCGTGGCTGCGATTTTGGATGAGACATGATGATGTTTCGCGAATGCCTCCTCGGCGATGTCGTGACTCTGAAGCGTGGCTATGACCTGCCTGCGCAATCTCGCAGTGATGGTTTCGTACCTATTGTGTCATCGTCGGGAATAACGGGAACGCACTCGGAGGCGAAGGTGAAAGGTCCCGGTATCGTGACGGGTCGATATGGAACGCTTGGCGAAATTCACTATGTAGTCAAAGATTTTTGGCCACTCAACACGACGCTCTATGTTCGCGACTTCAAGGGCAACGATCCGCGCTTTGTCGCCTACCTCTTGAAGACTTTGGATTTCGCCAGTAGGAACGCTGCGGCGGCTGTCCCCGGTGTCAATCGGAACGACCTGCATCGTCTGCCGTTGAGATGCCCAGATCCAATTGAGCAGCGCCGCATTGCCTCCATCCTCTCCGCCTACGACGACCTGATCGAGAACAACACGCGGCGCATCGCGATCCTGGAAGAGATGGCGCGGCGCATCTACGAGGAGTGGTTCGTCCGCTTCCGCTTCCCCGGCCACGAAGACGTGCGCATGGTCGATTCCGAACTTGGGTTCGTGCCTGATGGGTGGCCTGTCGTTGCCGCATCGACCGTGATGCAGATCAATCCGCCCACGAGAGTGCCAAAGGACGGCTTGAAACCCTTCCTGGCGATGAACTGTTTGTCGGACGGAACGATGCTGATCGAAAAGCCGGGCGAGCGTGACGGGAACAGTGGCTCCAAGTTCCGCAACGGGGATACCTTGTTCGCCAGAATCACGCCATGCCTGGAGAACGGCAAGACAGGGTGAGTATTCCGGGCCATGCCGGCCACCCATTCCGACGCATGCCGGCCACCCATTCCGACGCATGTCGGCCATCCCCTGCATGAAGGTGTGACGCGGGAT
>JAYTOP010000084.1:0-48232 GCA_043747745.1 Pseudomonadota bacterium | reverse complement strand
GTCGATCCTGTTCCTGATGTTTCAGCCCGGCAAGCAGGGCCTGCACACGCTCGCCGGGCAACGCGCCAACGAGCCCGGCATGTACGTGCGCGGGCTCGTGAGCACGCTGGGCAGCGACGCCGCAAGCAGCGAGCTGAACGTGCTCGATGTGCGCCTGGTCAGCAGCGACCGCAAGTTCAAGCCCGACCACTACACGGTGGTGCAGCCGCAGGGGCTGGGCGCTGAGCTCGGGCCATGGATCGCCGAGGTCACGCGGCGCAACTTCCTGGCGCAGATCGGCCACGCCATCGTGCACTCGAAGGTGCTGGTGATCGACGCACTGTCGGCGAACCCGCTGGTTGTGACGGGCAGCCACAACTTCTCGGCCCCGGCGAGCGAGAACAACGACGAGAACCTGGTCATCGTGCGCGGCCACAAGGCGCTGGCGCTGGCGTATGCGACCCACATCATGTCGGTCTACCAGCACTACCGCTACCGCTCCTACATCCGCGAAATGCTGGCGCAAGGCAAGACGCCGTGGGCCTATCTTGATGACGACGACGCGTGGCTGGCGCGCGAGCTGGTGTCGAAGGCGCAGGAGATCAACCACTGGGCCTGAGGTGGGCTCCCTCTCCCGCTAGGGCGGGAGAGGGAGCGAAGGCCTACTTGCCGCGGAACTTGCGGATCGCCGCGATCTGCGCCGCCATCGCCGCGAACTCGCCTTGCGCCTTGGCGAAGTCGATGTCGCTCTTGGCGTTCTTCATCGCTTCCTCGGCCTGGCGCCTGGCTTCGACCGACTTCGCCTCGTCGAGGTCCTTGCCGCGAATCGCGGTGTCGGCCAGCACGGTCACGGTGCCCGGTTGCACTTCCAGAATGCCGCCGGCGACGAACACGAACTCCTCTTCACCGTTGTCGGCGCGTTCGATGCGCACCGCCCCCGGCTTGATGCGGGTAATCAACGGCGTGTGGCGCGGCAGGATGCCGAGCTCACCGCTCTCGCCCGGCAGGGCCACGAACTTCGCCTCACCGGAGAAGATGCTGCCTTCGGCGGAGACCACGTCTACGTGCAGGGTTGCCATCGGGATTCCTTTCGTCCGTCAGAAGATCAGTTGACCTTCTTGGCCTTCTCGAAGGCCTCGTCGATCGTGCCGACCATGTAGAAGGCCTGCTCGGGCAGCGCGTCGCACTCGCCGTTGACGATCATCTTGAAGCCGCGGATCGTTTCCTTCAGCGGCACGTACTTGCCCGGCGAGCCGGTGAACACTTCGGCGACGTGGAACGGCTGCGAGAAGAAACGCTCGCATTTGCGCGCGCGGTACACGGCCTGCTTGTCCTCTTCGGACAGCTCGTCCATGCCGAGGATCGCGATGATGTCTTTCAATTCCTTGTAGCGCTGTAGGGTCTGCTGGACGCGGCGCGCGGTGTCGTAATGTTCGTTGCCGATCACGTTCGGATCAAGCTGGCGCGAGGTGGAGTCGAGCGGATCGACTG
Source organism: Pseudomonadota bacterium (assembly GCA_043747745.1). GTDB lineage: Bacteria > Pseudomonadota > Gammaproteobacteria > Xanthomonadales > Xanthomonadaceae > SZAS-103. Next base: position 46,762 of record JAYTOP010000084.1, on the reverse strand, counting down.
CCGGATAGATACCCAGCGACGCGATGTTGCGCGACAGCACGACGGTCGCATCCAGATGCGCAAATGTGGTCGCTGGCGACGGATCGGTCAGGTCGTCGGCGGGAACGTACACGGCCTGGATCGAGGTGATGGATCCTGTTTTAGTACTCGTAATGCGCTCCTGCAGCACGCCCATCTCGGCGGCCAGGGTCGGCTGATATCCGACGGCCGACGGCATGCGGCCGAGCAGCGCCGACACTTCGGTACCGGCCAGGGTGTAGCGGTAAATGTTGTCGACGAAGAACAGCACGTCGCGACCCTTGCCGTCGGCGTCCTTTTCGTCGCGGAAATACTCGGCCATGGTCAGGCCAGTCAACGCGACGCGCAGGCGGTTGCCCGGCGGCTCGTTCATCTGGCCGTACACCATCGCGACCTTCGACTCTTTCATGTTGTCGAGCTTGATGACGCCCGCTTCGGCCATCTCGTGGTAGAAGTCGTTGCCTTCGCGCGTACGCTCGCCGACGCCGGCGAACACCGACAGGCCCGAGTGAGCGCGGGCGATATTGTTGATCAGCTCGAGCATGTTCACGGTCTTGCCGACGCCCGCGCCGCCGAACAGGCCGACCTTGCCGCCCTTGGCGAACGGACACATCAGGTCGATGACCTTGATGCCGGTTTCGAGAAGATCGTTCGCAGCAGCCTGTTCGGCATAGGCCGGTGCATCGCGATGGATTTCCCAACGCACGTCGGAATCGATCGGGCCAGCCTCGTCGATCGGGCGACCCAGCACGTCCATGATGCGGCCGAGCGTGCCGATGCCGACCGGCACCGAGATCGCCTTACCGGTGTTGTTCGCGATCAGGTTGCGGCGCAAGCCGTCGGTCGAACCGAGCGCGATCGTGCGCACGATGCCGTCGCCTAGCTGCTGCTGCACTTCCAGCGTGATGTCGGTGCCGTCGACGGTGAGTGCGTCGTAAATCTTCGGCACGCTAGCGCGCTCGAACTCGACGTCGACGACTGCGCCGATGATCTGGACGATCTTGCCCTGGTTCATTTGGTAATCCTCTACTCGTGAATTCTGTTTTCGGTGGGGGTCGCGAGAGCGCTTCAGAACTTGCGCTGGCCGTCGACCGTGATGCTGGTCGTCTTTGCGTCGACCGCGGCAATTCTCATCTTGCCTTTGATCAACTGTAGCGTTTCGACCTGATCGCTCACGGTCACCAAACTCATCTTCGCATTCGACAAGGAAATGGTCGCGCTGAACCGCGCGGTCGCCTTTCCGCCAAGCACAGCGATCTTCGGCGCAGTCGAATCGTATTTATAGGTGACACCGTTTTTCTTCATCTGCGCGAGATTCGTTCGCATAAGGTCGATCGTTTGTAGACACGACTTCGTTACATTATTAATCGTTCCGTCAGGCTGGGGAGCCGTTGAATTGATAATGCAGTTCGGTGCGTTGTACTGCGCGATCTGGTCGAGATTCGATTGCTTCCACGCCGTTTCCGATGCTTCGACGACCGCCCTCACGGATTCCTCGGTCATCCCATCGCTCGCAGGGGCTGGCAATGCCGAGCCCGCCAACGCAGAGGCGAAGCAAACGCTAAGGAGGCGCCCGGCCATCGATCGTCAGACCGCCGCCGCGCCGCCGACGATCTCGCTGATTTCCTGCGTGATCGCGGCCTGGCGAGCCTTGTTGTAGATCAGGTTCAACGTGTCGATGAGCTTGCTCGCGTTGTCCGATGCCGACTTCATCGCGACCATGCGCGCGGCGTGTTCAGACGCGAGGTTTTCGAGCACCGCCTGGTACACCAGCGACTCGACGTAACGCGTCATGACCTCGTTGAGGACGACGTCGGCTTCGGGCTCGTAGATGTAGTCCCAGTCGTGGCGGGTCTGCAGCGACTCCGACGCGGGCAGCGGCAGCAGCTGCTCGATCGTGGACTTCTGGGTCATCGTGTTGACGAAATCGTTGTAGCAAAGCTCCACGCGATCGAGACGGCCCTCGCTGTAACCGTCCAGCATCACCTTGATCACGCCGATCAGCTGCGCGACCTGCGGCTTTTCGCCGAGATGCGTGACCGAGCCGGTCATGTTGACCTTGAGCCGACGGAAAAACGCGGTCGCCTTCTGGCCGATGCAGACCACATCGACCTCGACGCCCTTGTCCTGCCACGCGCGAATGTCCGCGAGCATCTTGCGGAACAGGCCGGAGTTCAGCGCGCCCGCAAGGCCGCGGTCGGTCGAGATCACGATGTAGCCGACGCGCTTGATGTCAGAACGCTCGATCAGGAAAGGATGCCGGTACTCGGTGTTCGCCTGCGCGATGTGGCCGATCATCTGCTTCATCAACCGCGCATACGGACGCGACGCCTTCATGCGTTCCTGCGCCTTGCGGATCTTCGATGCCGAGACCATTTCGAGCGCGCGCGTCACCTTGCGGGTGTTTTGCACGCTCTTGATCTTGGTTTTGATTTCGCGGCCGCCAGCCATGCTCTTCTCGCTTCGCTCGAATCGTGGGTTTAGGGACTAGAGGCCGGGGTCTGGAACGGCTTCAGGCTCTACCAGCCCCAAGCTCCCAGACTCGCTTCAATAAGAGCCCGTCGCCTTGAAATCAGCGATGCCTTTCTTGAACACGGCTTCGATCTCGTCGTTCCAGTCGCCGCTGGCTACGATGCGATCCATCAGCGCGCCCTGGGTGTTCGCAAAGTGCGCGTGCAGGCCTTCCTCGAACGCCAGGATCTTGTTCATCGGCACATCGTCCATGCTGCCCTTGTCGACCGCGTAGATCGACAGCGACATTTCCGCGATCGACATCGGCGCGTACTGCTTCTGCTTCATCAATTCGGTTACGCGCTGGCCGCGCTCGAGCTGCTTGCGGGTCGCTTCGTCGAGGTCGGATGCGAACTGCGCGAATGCCGCGAGCTCACGGTACTGCGCGAGCGAAATGCGGATGCCGCCCGAGAGCTTCTTCATGATCTTGGTCTGCGCAGCGCCACCGACGCGCGACACCGAGATGCCGGCGTTCACGGCCGGGCGGATGCCGGCGTTGAACAGGTCCGTTTCCAGGAAGATCTGACCATCCGTGATTGAAATAACGTTCGTCGGCACGAATGCCGAGACGTCGCCGGCCTGGGTCTCGATGATCGGCAGCGCGGTCAGCGAGCCGGTCTTGCCCTTGACGGCGCCGTCGGTGAACTTCTCGACGTATTCCTCGTTGACGCGCGCGGCGCGCTCGAGCAAACGCGAATGGAGATAGAACACGTCGCCCGGATACGCTTCGCGGCCCGGCGGGCGGCGCAGCAGCAACGAGATCTGGCGGTACGCGACGGCCTGCTTGGAGAGATCGTCGTAAATGATCAGCGCGTCTTCGCCGCGATCGCGCCAGTATTCGCCCATCGTGCAACCCGAATACGCGGCGACGTACTGCATCGCGGCCGACTCGGAGGCGCCGGCGGCGACCACGATCGTGTGAGCCATCGCGCCGTTCTCTTCCAGCTTGCGAACCACGTTCGCGATCGAACTGGCCTTCTGGCCGATCGCGACGTACACGCATTTCACGCCGGTCGACTTCTGGTTGATGATCGTGTCGATCGCCATCGCGGTCTTGCCGGTCTGGCGGTCGCCGATGATCAGCTCGCGCTGGCCGCGGCCGACCGGGATCATCGCGTCGACCGACTTGTAACCGGTCTGAACGGGCTGCGACACCGACTTGCGCCAGATGACGCCCGGCGCGACTTTCTCGACCGGAGCGGTGAGCTTGGCGTCGATCGCGCCCTTGGCATCGATCGGCTCGCCGAGCGCGTTGACGACGCGGCCGAGCAGTTCCGGGCCGATCGGCACTTCGAGGATGCGGCCGGTGGTCTTGGCGTTGTCGCCTTCGCGCAAGTGCTGGTAGTCGCCGAGCACCACCGCGCCGACCGAGTCGCGCTCGAGGTTCAGCGCGAGCGCGAAGGTGTTGTTCGGCAGTTCGATCATCTCGCCCTGCATCGCATCGGCGAGGCCGTGGATGCGCACGATGCCGTCGGACACCGAGGTGACGGTGCCTTCGTTGCGCGCTTCGGAGGCCAGCTTGACCTTCTCGATGCGGCTACGGATCAGTTCGCTGATTTCGGACGGGTTGAGCTGGGAGGTTGCCATTTCGTTTTCCTTGAGCGCTCCCCGCGACTTGCGGGGTACGGTGTCTTTGTTCGTTGGGACCGGGGAACAGGGAACAGGGAACGGTTGAAGCAGAATCGTTGCGCTCTGACTTTCCGTTCCCTGTTCCCCGTTCCCTGTTCCCCGCTTAATTTACCAACGCCAATTCCAGCCGTGCGAGCTTGTTGCGCAGCGAACCGTCGATGACGACGTCGCCGGCATCGATCACCGCGCCGCCGATCAGTTCCGGATTCACTGCGGTAGTGATCTCGACTTCCTGGCCGAAACGCCGCTTGAGCGCGTCGTGCAGCTTGCCGAGTTCGACCGCATCGAGCACCGTCGCCGAGGTAATCGTCGCCTTGACGACATATTCGGCCTCGGCGCGCTGCTGTGCGTACAACGCAGCGATTTCCGGTAGCAGCGCCAAGCGACCGTTGTCGGTGAGGACAGCAAGGAACTGGGTAAACAACGGATCGGGTGCGCCGGGCGGCATCAGCAGCGCCACCGCTTCATCGGCTTCCAGCTTGGGATGGCTCAGCAGTGACTGCACACGCGGGTCCATCGCGATCTGCGCGGAAAACCCGAGCCGCATCGACCACTGCGACAACTGATCGTGCTCGCGCGCCAACGCGAACGCCGCGCGCGCATACGGACGGGCGAGTGTCAGCGCGCTGCTCATCCGATCTCAGCCGCCAGCTCGTCGAGCAAGGCCTTGTGGGCGTTCGCGTCGATTTCGCGCTTGATCAACCGCGATGCGCCTGCCACTGCGAGCGCGGACACCTGCTTGCGCAGGTCTTCGCGGGCGCGGTTGGCTTCGACGTCGATCTCGGCCACGGCCAATGCCTTCTGGCGACCGCCTTCGGCGATCGCTTCGGTCTTGGCCGCATCGATGATCTGGTTCGCGCGGGCATGGGCCTGCTCGATGATCTCGTTGGCCTTGGTCCGCGCTTCGCGCACTACGGCGTTGACCTGTTCCTCGGCCTGCGCAAGATCGCGCTGGCTGCGGTCGGCAGCAGCGAGACCATCGGCGATCTTCTTCTGACGATCCTCGATCGCCGCCATCAGCGGCGGCCAGATGAACTTGGCCGAGAACAGGATCAGGAGCACGAACGACAGCGCCTGACCCAGCAACGTCATGCCAATTTCCATGACACCTTCCTATGTCTGCAAGGCGCGCAGGTGCGCGCCGTCACGAAGAAGCCCGCGCGAGCGGGCCCCTTCCATTCTTGGATCAACCCGCGAGCTTATTCAGCAACGGGTTCGAGAACGCGAAGAACAGCGCCATCGCCAGACCGATGATGAACGATGCATCGATCAGGCCGACCAGCAGGAACATGCGGCCCTGCAGCATCGGAACGAGTTCCGGCTGGCGTGCGGCGGCTTCGAGGAACTTCGAACCCATGATGCCGATGCCGATACAGGCGCCGAGTGCGCCGAGGCCGATCATCAGGCCGATGCCGATGGCGGTGTTGGCCTGGATGAGGGCGATGAACTGATGCATGTCCATGAATTTTCCTTCTTCGATCGGTAGTGGAGACGTTTGTGATTGCAGCGGGCGAGATTGAAGCGGTGCGACAAAGTTGAAACGGGATGAATCAGTGGTGCTCGTGCGCCATCGAGATGTAGACGACAGACAGCACCATGAAGATGAAGGCCTGCAGCAGGATGATCAGGATGTGGAAGATGCCCCACGCCAGACCGAACGCGACGCCAAACGGGAAGGCGACCCACGAGGTCAACAGGCCGGCGATCAGCATGAAGACGAGCTCGCCGGCATACATGTTGCCGAACAGTCGCATCGACAGCGAAACCGGCTTGGACAAGTACTCGACGCAATTGAGGATCACGTTCGGCAGCACCATCACGACCTTTCCGAACGTACCCTCGACATGGAACGGCGAGGTCAGCAATTCCTTGCCGAATCCCATCGCGCCCTTGGCCTTGAACGAGTAGAAAATCGTCAGGATGAAGATGCTCATGGACATCGCGACCGTAGTATTCAGGTCGGCGGTCGGCACCATGCGGAAGTAGGTGTGTTCCGCGACCTCGTGGCCGCCGAACCATGTAACCAGTGCGTTGCCGATATCCAGCGGCAGCAGATCCATCGCGTTCATGAAGAGCACCCACGTGAAAATCGTGAGTGCGAGCGGCGCGATGAAACGGCGGTCGCCGTGGAAGACGTCCTTGACCTGGCCGTCGACGAATTCGATCACGATCTCGACGAACGCCTGTCCCTTGCCCGGCACACCCGAGGTCGCGCGGCGCGCATTCAGACCGAACCAAAGGCAGAACAATGCGCCCAAGCCGAGCGATACCAGCCACGAATCCCAATGGAAATTGCCACCCAGCACCATGCCCGAGTTGTGGGTCAGGTGGTGGGCAATGTATTCGGACAAGCCGCCGGATGCGCCGGATTCCGTACTCACGAATGCACCTTTTCTATGCTTTCAGTTTTGCAGCGAACAGGAACGACAAGGTTGTGACGACCGCACCCACCAGCAGCGGCAGCGGCGGCAACGCGAATCGAACCAGCGCCAGATACAGCACCGCCAGGAACACGACCCACTTCAGCGCCATGCCGACCAGCATCCGCAGCAGCGCTGCGTTCGCCAACATCGGCATGCGCCCGAACGAACGCAAGGCCAGCACCAGACTCCCCAACACCACGGCGACACCACCCATGCCCGCTGCCAGCGCCGAACGAGCGCCCTGCGGCAGGAACACCAGCGCGATCAACACCGCCACCAGCATCTGGATCAACACAATGTGGAACGCAAGACGCCGCCCCGATGCCACGGAATTGAGCACGCCAGCGCCCGTCGAATGGATGCGGCGCACGAAATCGACTCCGCCTAGCCGCAGAAGTATAGCAGGCGGTCAAATTGGGCGGCAACCCCGTACGCCACAACCATCTAAGGGCCCGCCAACGCGCTAGTTCTTCTTCGGTAAGTACAAATCCGTGATCGTGCCCTCGAAAACCTCTGCCGCCATGCCGACCGATTCGCTCAGGGTCGGATGCGGGTGGATGGTGTGGCCGATGTCGGCGGCCTCGCAGCCCATTTCGATCGCAAGAGCGAGTTCAGCGATCAGGTCGCCCGCGTGCACGCCGACGATGCCCGCGCCGACGATGCGATCGGTGGCCTCGTCGAAGATCAGCTTGGTGAAGCCTTCGGTGCGGCCAATGCCGATCGCCCGGCCCGACGCGGCCCATGGGAACTTGCCGAGGCCGACTTTCAGGCCCTTCGCCTTCGCTTCGGTTTCGGTGACGCCGACCCATGCGATTTCCGGATCGGTGTACGCGACCGACGGAATCACCCGCGCGGTCCATTCGGGGCTCTTGTCGGGCGATCCTTCGAACGCCGCGACTTCCGCCGCGAGCTTGCCTTCATGGGTGGCCTTGTGGGCGAGCATCGGATTGCCGACCAGGTCGCCGATCGCGAAGATGTGCGACACGTTCGTGCGCATCTGCCGGTCCACCGCGATGAAACCGCGCTCGCTGACGTTGACGCCAGCCTTTGCCGCGTCGAGCTTGCCGCCGTTCGGCGCGCGGCCTACTGCGACCAGCACGCGGTCGAACACGGTCGTCGCAACGGCTTTGCTTTCCTGGCCATCGATTCCTTCGAACGTCGCCGCCAGTCCTTTCTTCGATGCCTCGACCTTCGCGACTTTCGTCTTCAGATGGATCGCTACGCCCTGCTTCTTCATGCGGTCGGCAAGCGGCTTCACCAGGTCGGTATCGGTGCCGGGCATCAGCTGTTCCATCAGCTCGACGACGGTCACTTCGCTGCCGAGAGCGCGATACACCGTCGCCATTTCCAGCCCGATGATGCCGCCGCCGACGACCAGCAATTGTTTCGGGATGTCGACCAGATCCAGCGCGTCGGTGGAATCCATCATGCGCGGGTCGTCCCACGGAAAGCCCGGCAGCTTCAACGCCTGCGAACCCACCGCGATGACGCATTGCTCGAAGCGCACGAGCTTGACGCCGTCGCTGCCAGCGACTTCGATCTCGTTCGGCGATACGAATTTGCCGACCCCGGTCACGACGCGCACCTTGCGCTGTTTGCACATCCCCGCCAGGCCGCCGGTGAGTTTGCCGACGACGGTGTTCTTGAATCCGCGCAATGTGTCGAGCGCAATGGTCGGCTTGCCGAACGTCACCCCGTAGTCGCTCGCGTGCGCGGCCTCGTCGATCACCGCAGCGGCATGCAGCAGCGCCTTCGACGGGATGCAGCCGACATTGAGACAGACGCCGCCCAACTGCGGATAGCGTTCGACCAGCACCGTATCGAGGCCGAGATCGGCAGCGCGGAATGCTGCTGTATAGCCGCCAGGGCCAGCGCCAAGCACCACGATGCGGCATTCGATGTCAGCCTTGCGTCCTGACGACGCAGCCGCTTGCAGTGACGACGCCTGACGTTCATCAGCCTTAGCGGGAGGAGGGGTTGCGGGCGATGCGATGGAAGGCACAGATTCGTGCAAGCGATCGGCAACTTTGTCCCGGCCCACCGGCATAGCCGTCGGGCGTTCGGAGCCGCTGGCAGCAGTGCTGCCAAGGCGCGATTCCTCACCCTCGATCAGCGCGACCACCGCGCCTTCCGACAGCGCATCGCCGACTTTCACCTTCAATTCCTTGACGACGCCCGCGAACGGCGACGGCACCTCCATCGTGGCCTTGTCGGACTCCAGCGTGACCAGGCCCTGGTCCTTTTTCACCGTGTCCCCGACCGCGACCAACACCTCAATCACCGGCACATCGTTGTAGCCGCCGATATCGGGGACGCGCGCCTGCTGGATCGTACCGGCCATCTGCCACCTCGCCATGCCTGTCGTTGCGCCATTGTCGCCGCGTTCGCGCGCAGACACCAAACCTTCAGCCGTTTTCCGGATCGCAGAAACGACAATGCCGGGACTGGCCCGGCATTGCGTCGACGCGATGGCGCGAAACTTACTTGCTCGGCGGCTGCGCGGCCGGAGCGGGCGCTGCCGGGCAGGTTTTGGCGATGTTCTGCACCTTGTCCGCGAAGGTCGCCATGGCCGCGCGAATATCGGCTTCATGCGGCTGGGCGTGGGTCGCAGCGAGCTTGCCGATGCGCTGGCCCAGGTCGCCCTGGACGCGCGTCATCTTGACCCCTGCCGGAGACTGCATGAACGCGATGATCTGCTTCATCTCGTCCTCGGTGAACGTGTCTGCATAGACCTTGGCGGCCTCCTGACGGAATTGGGCGTCGTTCATGGTGTTGAACATCCCGTCCATCTTGGTCTTGAAGGAAAGCACTTCGGGCTGCAGCGCTGCGCACGACGCCTTGTCGCCGAGGCTCTGGCCCAGTTCGCCCATGAACCTGCCGATGACGTTGGATTCCATGGCCTGGAATACCGCACCGGCACCGGCGATGTCGTACATCTTCGTTGCGAGCTGGGTCTTTGCGGCGGACGCCGGGGCTTGGGCGAATGCCAGCGGGGCGGCGAACATGCAGGCCAGCGCAATTGCTTGGATAGAACGCATTCAGTGACTCCGGGGATGTGTTTGAACGGTAGGAAGGCGCGGATGCTACAGGGCGCAAGGCCCTGCGTGCGTGAAATTTATGTCATTCGGGCTGCCGCAGTTCAGCCGAGGCGCGCATCAGATCGTCTCTGACCACTCTGGACGAACTTGGTTCAATGCGGGCCGCGGGGTCACAAGAGTAACCGTCGCAAATCGCCCAGCACCTGCGCCAGGTACGCGGTGAAACGCGCAGCGGCGGCGCCGTCGATGACCCGGTGGTCGTAGCTCAGCGACAGCGGCAGCAGCAGGCGCGGGGCGAACTCCTTGCCGTTCCAGACCGGCTTCATCGCGCTGCGCGACACGCCAAGGATCGCCACTTCCGGCGCATTGATGATCGGGGTGAACGCGGTGCCTCCGATCCCGCCGAGCGAGGAGATCGAGAAACAACCGCCCGCCATTTCGGCCGGGCCGAGCTTGCGATCGCGGGCTTTCTGCGAGAGTCCGGCGAGCTCGATCGACAGCTCAAGCAGGCCCTTTCGATCCGCGTCGCGGATCACCGGCACCACCAGACCCTCGGGCGTGTCCACCGCGATGCCGATGTGGAAATACTGCTTCAGCACCAGGTTGTCGCCGTCGAGCGAAGCGTTGAACGTCGGGTATTTCTTCAGCGCCGCGACGACTGCCTTGATCAGGAACACCAGCGGCGTGACCTTCACGTCTTTCTGTTCCTCGCCGAGTTTCTTGCGGAACACTTCCATCTCGGTGATGTCGGCGTCGTCGAACTGGGTGACGTGCGGGATCATCGCCCAGTTGCGCGCGAGGTTCGCGCCCGACAGCTTCTGGATGCGCGACAGCGGCCGGCTTTCGATCGTGCCGAATTTCGCGAAATCGACCTTCGGCCAGGGAATAAGACTCAGCCCCGAACCATTGCCGGCAATCCCGACGCCCGCCGGAATCGCGCTCCCGCCACCGCCCTGCATCGCCGCCTTCACGAACGCCTGCACGTCGTCCTTGGAAATCCGTCCGCCGCGCTCGCTGCCCTTCACCTTCGACAGGTCCACGCCGAGTCCGCGCGCGAACACGCGCACGGCCGGCGAGGCATGCGGCACTTTGGCCGGCGCAACCGCCGACGCATCGACGACGACCGGCGGCGTGCTCGGGCCGGCCATTTCGGGATCGAGGGTCGCGTCGTGCATGGATTCGACTGGCTGCGCCGCTGTAGTCGGCGCTGCAGGAACTGCGATGGGGGCTGCGGCTGCGGGTGATGCAGGAGCCGGTGCCACGAGGGTCTTGGCGGCTGCGACGGGCGCAGGTGCCGGCTTGGCGGGCGATTCAACGGACTCGATCAACGCGACCACGCCGCCTTCAGACAGCGTGTCGCCGACCTTGACCTTCAATTCCCTGACGACACCGGCGAACGGCGACGGCACTTCCAGCGTCGCCTTGTCGGACTCCAGCGTCACCAGGCCCTGGTCTTTCCTGACCGTGTCGCCGATCGCGACCAACACTTCGATCACCGGCACATCGCTGTAGCCGCCGATATCGGGAACGCGCGCTTCATTGACCTGACCCATCGCCCACCTCGTCCGCCCATGCGTCTGCGCCTATTGTGGCTGGCCCGGGCTCCGATGACCATGGATGGCGTTGCAGCGTGGACTGCATCATTGAACGGCAGCGTGGTGGCGAAGCACACGCTGGGCGCGACGCACTGACGCCAGCAATTCACCGGTAGTATTCGGGTAACAGGCGCGGCAGGTCAGCGCATACGCCTGTAGTAATGCGGGAACATGTGCGGCAGTCGCTCCTGAGCATCCGACGTGCATGAATGAACGTCAAAAAAAACCCTTCCGGGTTGGGGAAGGGTCGAGGGTAGCGAATCACCGTCAGACGTGCGATCCAACGGGAGGGCACAAGGCCCGTGCGCATAAGCCCATTCAAAGACCGGCGCTCGCAGCCGGGCTTCATAGGAGTAGATGCGCCAGTTCGCGGAAAGGTTGAAGCCGTCCGAAAATTTCTTCCGTCGGCGCGATCCGGTCCAGCCAGTTCAGCTCATGCGGTCTGCGACCGATTCGTGCCGCGAAAGTCCAGCCATTCAGTGTCGTGGCGTAGCCTTTGGGGTTGGCGGGAAGGTCAACGGCGTCAGCGGCGGCTCGATCGGGGCGTTAGCAGTCGAATTATCCTGATTCTCGGCCAGCCACAGCATGGAGTTGTGGACGCGGGTGTAGCGGCTGGGATGGTCGTAGAACACGATTTCCTCCAGAGGGCCCGGGCGCAGCTTGCGGTAGGTGGATAGCCGCATCGCAGACATCGCGAAGCCGTTCGGCTCGCGCGCCGCGTTCAGGCCGAACGCGTCGGCCTCGGCTTCGGCCTGGCGCACGATCGAATTGAGCACGGGCGTCATCAGGAACATGAACGTCGACAGCACGACGATCGCCAGCGGCAGTGCGGCCGGATCGTCGCGCCCTTCCAGTTTCAGCCGTTCGCCCCAGCGCGCGAGCGACCAGTCCAGCACGCGATGCACGCAGAACAGGCCCAGCGCGATCACCAGGATGAAATAGATCGGCAACCGGATCGTGTGGTTGAGCACGTAATGGCCCATCTCGTGCCCCATCACCGCCTTGATCTCGGGCAACGAGGTCTTGTTGACCAGGTTGTCGTTGAGGTTCACCCGCGTGGTGCCGAGGAACCCCGACACATTCGCGCTGACCCGCGTGGTCTGCCGGGATGCATCGAACCAGTCGACGTGCTCGGTCGGGATTCGGTTCGCGTGCGCGAGCGACAGTACCGTCGAGCGCACCTGGCCGTCGGGCAACGGGATGTAGTTGTTGAAGATCGGCGCGATGAACACCGGCGCGACCATCGAGAGCAGCAGGATCAGCACGAAGCTGCCGGCCGTCGCCCAGATCCACCAACGCGCGCCCATCCGCCGCACCATCGCGTACAAGGCACTGATCAGCAGCGGCGCGATGACGAGTCCGATCAACAGGCTCTCGACCGATTCCCACAACCATTCGCCGACGCCCTGTGTGGACAATCCGTACTGGTGTTCGCGCACGAAGTCGGTGTAGTAGCTCAACGGCAACCCGAGCGCGAAGCCGACCACCAGCCACAAGGCCGCATACAGCGCAGTGGACAGCCAGCGCCACTTCACGATGCGTTGCGTCGCATCGCGCATTCGCACCGAGACCCAGCTCACCAGCAGGAACACGCCAGTCGCGATGCCGTACAGGAAGTCCCACAACTGCAACCAGCACCCGCCTTCGAAATACGCATCGGATAATTTGCGTTGCGCGGGCGTAAGCAACGCGAGATACGCTTCGGTCGCCTTGTCCGCATCGAACTGCGGGCCGGGCCGCGCTGCATCCGGAACACGCAGACAATGCATGTTGCGCGCGCCGCGCGAATGCGATCAGGCACATCGACGCACTGTAGCCACGTCATGGCCGCTACGATAGGCCATGCGCAAAATCGTCCACATCGACATGGATGCGTTCTACGCGTCGGTCGAGCAGCGCGACGATCCGGCGTTGCGCGGGCGCCCTGTGGTCGTCGCATGGCGCGGCGTGCGGTCGGTGGTGTGCGCGGCATCCTATGAGGCGCGGCGGTTCGGCATCCATTCGGCGATGCCTGCGCTGCGTGCGGAGCGGCTGTGTCCGGATGCGGTGTTTGTCGCACCGGATTTCGTGCGTTATCGCGCGGCCTCGAAACATGTCCGCGAGATTTTCCTGCGCCACACCGAACGCGTCGAACCACTATCGCTCGACGAGGCCTATCTCGACGTCACCACGAACAAGTTCGAATTCGATTCGGCGACCGCGGTCGCACAGGCGATCCGCGCGACGATCCGCGAGGAAACCGCATTGACCGCATCAGCCGGCGTCGCACCGAACAAATTCCTCGCGAAAATCGCCTCGGACTGGCGCAAACCGGACGGCTTGTTCGTGATCCGTCCGAACGGAATCGACGCGTTCCTGCAACCTCTGCCGGTAGGACGCATTCCAGGCGTTGGCAAGGTGATGGAAGGCAAGCTCGCCGCAATGGGTATCGCCACGGTCGGTGCGTTGGGAGATGTAGCACTCGCGGAACTGGAGCGGCGCTTCGGTCGTTATGGCCGGCGTCTGTTCGAACTTGCGCGCGGCATCGACGAACGCGCGGTCAATCCCGACCAGCCGACCCAATCGATCTCCGCCGAAGACACCTTCGCAACCGACCTGCCGCTCGGCGCGATCGAACCGCACATCGTCCGACTCGCCGCGAAAACCTGGGCCGCCGCCGCGCGCGAGCAGCACCGCATCGGTCGCACCGTCGTGCTGAAACTCAAGACCGCTCACTTCCAGATTCTCACCCGCAGCCATACGCCGCCGCAACCGCCAGCCAGCGCGGACGAACTGACCGCGATCGCGCTCGACTTGCGCACGCGCGTGGGGATGGCGCACGAAACGCTCTATCGCCTGGTCGGCGTGGGCCTGGCCGGATTTCGCGACGCTGACCATGCATTGCTGCAACCGGAATTGTTCGATTGACGGGACTTCGTGCATGCAGCGCGTCAGCCCAACGGTTCAGTCCCGGCGGCCGGGATTGGCGCTCAGTTAAGCAAGCGACGTCCATGCTTCAACCGAATGCACGATATGTCCAATCAACCAGGGAAGCGCGCCATGAAAACGATCCGCACAACAATCGCCGCAGCATTGCTTGTCAGCATGGGCCTGTCCGTTGGCGTCCAAGCCTTCGCGCACGAGCATTGCCATAATGTCGTGGTTTATCGCGAACGCCAGGTGCAAGATCACGACCGTGTCGCCGGCACCGCGGTCGGCGCCATCGCTGGCGGACTGATCGGCCATCAACTTGGCGGCGGCAACGGCAAGACACTGGCGACGGTCGGCGGCGCGGTCGCTGGCGGTTACGCTGGCAACCAGATCCAGAAGCATCATCAGCGTCGCAAGTACCGCACGGTCGAGCGCGTCTGCACGCACGATTGATCTTCAGCAGCGAAACAATTCGTGGCATGGGGCCGATAGCGATATCGGCCCTTTTCCCGATTGACTGCCGTCAGCTTCAGCGCAGGCTGGCGATATCGATCACAAAGCGGTAGCGCACGTCGCTGCGCAGGATGCGTTCGTAGGCATCGTTGATCTGTTCCATGCGGATCAGTTCGATATCAGACGCCAGGCCGTGCTCTGCGCAGAAGTCCAGCATCTCCTGGGTTTCGGCGATGCCGCCGATCAGCGAACCCGCCAGCTTGCGACGCTTCATGATCAACGCACCTGCCGCAACTGCCGAGGCCTGATCGGGCACGCCGAGCAGGATCATGCAGCCATCCACTTTCAGCAGCGCAAGATACGCGTTGTAATCGTGCGGCGCCGAAACGGTGTCCACGATGAAATCGAAATTCCCGGCAAGCTGCTTGAACGTCTCCGTATTGCGCGTGACGGCGAAGTCGTGCGCACCCAGGCCAAGCGCGTCGGCACGCTTGGATTCCGAGGTGCTCAGCACGGTGACATTCGCACCCAGCGCACGACCGAACTTCACTGCCATGTGACCCAGTCCACCCAGACCGATCACTGCAATCCTGTCGCCGGCTTTCACGCCGAAGTGGCGCATCGGCGAATACGTGGTGATGCCGGCGCACAACAGCGGCGCGGCGCGATCCAGCGGAATGCCCTGCGGGATGCGCAACACGTAATCCTGATCGACGACCACGCGCGTCGAGTAGCCGCCGTGGGTCGGCACACCGTCCTTGTCGCGTGCGTTGTAGGTCGCGGTCATGCCGCGTTCGCAATATTGTTCTTCGCCCGCGCGGCATTGCGCGCAATCGCGGCATGAATCCACGAAGCAGCCGACGCCGACCGCATCGCCCACCTTGAATTTCGTCGCGTCGCTGCCGAGCGCGACCACACGCCCGACGATTTCGTGTCCCGGAACCATCGGAAAAATACCGCCGCCCCACTCGTCGCGCGCTTGGTGGATGTCGCTGTGACACACGCCGCAATACAGGATATCGATCGCCACCTCATGGGCGCGCGGCGCGCGGCGCTCGATCGCGAATGGTGTCAACGGCGCTTTCGCGGTCAAAGCAGCGTAGGCCGACGTCGTGGTCATAGATATTCTCCTGGATGCGGATCGGCATCGTAACGGATTCGTCCCGCGCGAACATGGCGCCTCAATGCGGCGGCGTAAATCACGGCGCAATCGCGGTGCTGCGAGAGGTCGCATGTGAAGAATGGATGACGGGCGCGTTCACGACGTTTTCGCGCGCCGAGAGAATTTTCCGTTCCGCGCATGGGACGGTGCGCTGAAACACCAACGACAAGTCCGATCCGAGCGCTAACCACTGAGTCCGGGAAATGCCCCCTGTTCCCACGCTGACGCACACCACCGCATCCAGCGAATTCACATGAACGTCTCACGCATAAATGCACACCCATCGCACTCGCCATCATCGGCCTGATGCTCACCGGCTCGGTCTTCGCATCCAGCCACCGCGAAGCACCGCTGATCAGCCAGACCCCAAAAGTCGACGGTACCGATTTCTACATGTTCCGCAGCTACGAATGGGGCCGCGACGGCTACGTGACCTTCCTCGCGAACCATTCGCCGCTCGAGGACGCGTATGGCGGCCCGAACTATTTCAATCTTGGCTCCAAGGCGACATACGAAATCAAGGTCGACACCAACGGCGATGCGGTTCCGGTCATCACCTGCCAGTTCCGTTTCCAGAAAAACTACCAGAACCGGACCATTCCGGTGAACGGCGTCCAGCTCGCGGTGCCGTTGAGCAACATCGGCCAGTTCGGCATCACCCCGAGCGCGAACGATGCGGTCAAGAACCTCATCGAGACCTACACCGTCTCCACCATTCGCGGCAGGCCGAATGCGTCGCCAGTCCTTGCAACCAACATCACCGCCGGCGGCAGCGTATTCCGCAAGCCGTTCGAAAATCTCGGCACCAAGTCGATCCCCGACTATTCGACCTACGCGAACAGCCATATCTACCGCATCGGTCTTGACGGTTGCGGCGAAGGCCGCGTGTTCGTCGGCCAGCAAAAGGAAGGTTTCGTGGTCGCGCTCGGCCAGGTGTTCGATCTCATCCACTTGAATCCGCTCGAGCCGACTACCGGCAATGCGACCGAACTGTCCGACAAGAACGTCACCACGATCGCGCTCGAAGTGCCGATCGCCTGCCTCGCCAACGGCGGCATCCCGATCGTCGGCGCATGGACCACGGCGACGCTGCCGCGATCCTCGGCTACGCCATTGATCGGCAACCAGAAGCGACTTCCTCAGCACGCTCCCGTACCTGGAGCCCCCGTTGCCGGGCGCGACCGACAGCGCATCACCCGCTGCTGGTCGCGCGAAGCACTGATCGCACCACGTTCCAATCGGTACCATCCGGCGGCGCTATGCGCCGTCGGACCTTCGGGCCGGACTGCATGCGTTGAATGCATGCGACGCGCCCTATGTTCGATTCCGTACAGACCTTGGCGGCCGCGCAGCCAATGATTGCCGCGACGGATCTCTCATACGCGCCGCATGGAAGCGGCTCTCTTCCCGTATCGATGCGGTGCATATTTGAGTCGTTGATTACGGGGTGAAACTCGCTACTAAAGCTTCTTCCGACTCTTTGGCGCGTTGACCGTTCTCGTTTCCGCCTCGCATCACAATCCATATCGGCATTTCTTCGGATGCGATTTTTCTATTGCCATAGCCGCCATAGTTTCACGACAAATTCATTTCGGGAGGCGCAATTTCTTGCAGCGCATGGTCGGTGCGCACATTCGGTAACCCGACCTACAAGCGACGCCTCCTCATCGCATTTATACGCATCTGGCCGGCGGTGAGTGTCGATCGCGCACAGAACCGTTTCAACGCACGCCTTCGTGCACCCCCAAAGTCAAGGACTGGCTTCCATGAAACAGACTCCCATCGCGCTTGCCATCGCCGGCCTGCTACTCACGAGCACCGCCTTCTCGTCGAGCCATCGCGAAGCCCCGCTGATCACTCAGACCCCGAAAGTGGACGGCACCGACTTTTACATGTTCCGAAGCTACGAATCGGGTCGCGCCGGATACGTCACGTTCCTCGCCAACTACTCGCCGCTCCAAGATCCGACCGGTGGTCCAAATTTTTTCAGCCTTGATCCCAAGGCCGTGTATGCGATCAAGATTGACACGAATGGCGATGCGATCCCCGACATCACCTATGAATTCCGCTTCCAGAACACCTACCAGAACCTGACGATTCCCGTGAACGGCGTGCAGGTCGCGGTGCCGTTGATCAACATCGGTCCGTTCAACGCATCTCCCACCGGCAACGACGGCAACAAGAACCTTATCGAGACGTATACCGTCTCCAGCATCGTTGGAAGGCCGTATGCGACTCCCGTGCTCGCTTCGAACATCAGTCAGGGCGGAACGAGTTTCCGCAAGCCGTTCGACAACATCGGCACCAAGTCCATTCCGAACTACGCTGCGTACGCGAGCAACCATATCGACCGGATCGGCCTGCCCGGATGTGGCGAAGGCCGCGTGTTCGTCGGCCAGCGCAAGGAGGGCTTCGTGGTCGCGGTTGGCAAAGTCTTCGATTTGATCCACCTCAATCCGCTGGGCGCACCCAACGCGAATGCCAACGACCTGGCCGGCAAGAATGTCACCACGATCGCTCTGGAAGTTCCGATCGCATGCCTGACGACGGGTGGAAGCCCGATCATCGGCGCGTGGACGACCGCGACACTGCCGAGATCCTCGACCACGCCGTTGATCGGCGGCCAGGCATCGCGACTGTCCGCGCCGCTTGTGAACGAGCTCATCATCGGTTTGCCCGACAAGGACAAGTTCAACGCTTCACAGCCGAACGACGATGCGCAGTTCGCGACCTATGTGACCAACCCGACCTTGCCGGCATTGATCGAAGCATTGTTCCCTAGCGTGAAGGCGCCGACCAAGTTCCCCCGCACCGACCTTGTCGCAGCATTCCTTACCGGCGTACCGGGACTGAACCAGCCGGCTAACGTCAAACCCGCCGAGATGATGCGCCTGAACACTTCAATCGCGCCGAAACCAGCTGCCTCGCAGAATTCGTTGGCGGTGCTGGCTGGCGACACAGCGGGATTCCCGAATGGTCGCCGTCCTGGCGATGATGTCGTAGACATCGAACTGCGCGTTGCAATGGGTGCATTGCTCCCGACCGCCGTCGCTCCCTCGGGGCAACTGCCTTACACTGATGGCGCCGCGACTTCGGCGAATGATTTCCTTAACGAGTTTCCATACCTCAACACGCCTTTGCCGGGCGCTGTCGACAGCGCATCAGCGGCTGCGACCAAGGCTTCAAAGCGGTAATCGAAGCGGCATTGCAGTCGGGTCCATCCGACGGCATATTCTACCCGGCGGCGCTTCGGCGCCGTTGGTTTGTCGGATCGCCACACCTCCACCTGCCTGCTGCGCATTTCTTTCCCGACCGGATTCAACATCGCCATGCAACCAACGCATGTCACATCCGGGTATGGCTTGACATTGTGGATGAAGACAGTCATCGCCTTGCTGTTTCTGTTCGTCGCAGGCGGTTCCGCAGCGGCAACGGATCCGGCGCAGCCCTACATTCCCGACAACGACAGCACGGTGCTTGAGCATCTGCCATCGACCAGCGACCCGCGCGTGCGGCAGTTCGATGCGCTCAAACGGCAGGTTATGGCGAATGCAGGCGACGTGAGGCTCGCAGTCGCGCTTGCACGTGCCTATCTGGATTACGGACGCGACACGGGCGATGCCCGTTACCTCGGACGCGCTCAAGCCGTGATCGCACCGTTGGTATCCAGGCGTCCCGCACCGGACGATGCACTGCTCGTTCTCGCCACCATTCTTCAAAGCCGCCATCAGTTCGCAGAATCGCGGCAAATCCTGCAGTCTGTGCTTGCGCGCGACCACGGCAACACGCAGGCGTGGCTCACGCTCGCTTCGGTCGCCCTGGTTCAGGGCGACATGGACGAGGCGCATCGCGATTGCACACGCCTACTTGGCAGCGCGGATGGCCTGATCATTGCGGGCTGTATTGGCTCGTGGGCGGCCGTCAACGGCCACGCGCAAAGTTCTCTGCATGTCATCGAGACGCTGCTGCTGCAGGAACCCAACGAATCGCCAGCGCTCCAGTCCTGGGCACACGGGCTGATGGCGGATGCGGCCAAAACCGTCGGGCAGGCCGACCGCGCCGATTCGGAGTTCAGGAAGGCCCTGCAGTTAGCGCCGGGAGATAACTTCCTGCTTGCGGACTATGGCGACTTTTTGCTTGATCATGGGCGCGCTCAAGAGGCGCTGGAATTGACGCGCGACTACGCGCAATCGGATACGTCGTTCCTTCGCCATGTGCTCGCGGAATCGATGCTCAAGCTCCCAACCGCCCCCGCGGACATCCTGCAGATGGCATCGCGTTTCCACGATCTAGAACAACGCGGCGACAGCCGCCTATACGGTCGCGAGGAAGCGCGTTTCGCGCTCGAACTTCGACACGATCCAGCGCGCGCCCTGAAACTTGCGCAGGACAACTGGGCGATCCAGCACGCGCCGGAAGACATGCGCATCTACCTGCAGGCGGCACTCGCTGCCGGCAAGCCGGCATCGGCGCAGCCCGTGCTGGATTTCCTGAAGCGAACGCAGTACGAAGATCCGATCGTGCGAGCGCTCGCATCGCAAGTCGCTTCGCAACTGACAA
Organism: Pseudomonadota bacterium; assembly: GCA_043747745.1. Lineage (GTDB taxonomy): Bacteria > Pseudomonadota > Gammaproteobacteria > Xanthomonadales > Xanthomonadaceae > SZAS-103. The sequence continues at coordinate 26,463 of JAYTOP010000084.1, read as the reverse complement.
CCGCCTCGAATCCCACGACAGGGGCGTCGCGTTGAATCTCCGCGCCATCCTGCTGGGGCTGCTCGCCTTGTTGGCGTTCTCGGCCACCCCGGTCTTCGCGCACAAGGAAAGCGACGCATACCTGACATTGCGCACGGATCCCGCTGCGCCCAACGTCCTGCACGGGCAATTCGACATCGCGTTGCGCGACCTCGCCTTCGTGATCGACATCGACAGCAACCAGGACAGCTCCGTTACCTGGGGCGAAGTGAAAGCGCATCGTGACGCGATCGAGCGTTACGCACTCGGCGGACTCACGATCAAGGGCGACGGCCTGACCTGCGAAACGCATCCGACCGGCCAGAGGGTCGACGCACATAATGACGGTGCTTACGACGTCATCGATTTCGACGCTGTGTGCGACAAGGAAATCCCGAATCGGCTCGCGGTCGATTACCGGCTATTCCAGGACGTCGATCCCTACCATCGCGGCATCGTCACGATCCATGCGGGCGACCGCGTAGCCGGCGCGGTGCTCGGTCCGAAGACGCCGACGGCGACGCTCGACCTGCGCGCGCCCGATCGATGGAGCCAGTTCAAGAGCTTCATGGTCGATGGAATCTGGCACATCTGGACCGGGCCCGACCACCTGCTGTTCATCCTGTCGCTGCTACTTCCGGCTGTGCTGTACCGGAAACCGGGGATCGGGATCTTGGGACTGGGGGCTGGCAAGAGCAAGCATCTGGCCACGGCGCATGGCATCCCCGCTACATCACTGATGATGACGGACGCAACGTCGCTTCCTGTGCGCGCAGACACCGGCTGGCTGCCGATGCCCAAGTTGTCGCGTTCGATGATTGAACTGGTCAAGGTCATCTCGGGTTTCACGGTGTCGCATTCGGTGACGCTGACGTTGTCCGTGCTCGGCTACGTAAACCTGCCGAGCCGGCTCGTCGAATCGGGCATCGCGTTGTCGATCATCGTCGCTGCGTTCAACAACATTTATCCCGTGGTGACGCGGCGCGCGTGGCTGGTCGCATTTGCTTTCGGATTCATCCACGGCCTCGGTTTCGCGAGCGCTTTGGCCGGGCTATCGCTGCCGCCAGCGGCGATGGCGGCCTCGCTAGGCGGCTTCAGCGTGGGCGTAGAGCTCGGCCAGGAGGCGATCGTGCTGCCGTTCCTGCCGCTCGCATTCCTGCTGCGCAAGACGCGCTTCTACCAAGTCGGCGTGCTGCGCTGGGGCTCGTTGCTGATCATCGCAGTCGCAACGCTGTGGCTGGTGCAACGGGCGTTCGATGTGGTGATCCCGGGCACGGCGTTCCTGACGCCGTCCTGATCTTTCCATCGGCGGCGGTTCTGACGAAAAAACCGATGCATGCGTTACGCTAGCCGCCTTCTCCACGTGCGCGGAGCGCGCCATGCCATCGTTCGATATCGTTTCCGAAGTCGACAAGCACGAACTGACCAACGCAGTCGACCAGGCCAATCGGGAGCTTGGTACGCGCTTCGATTTCAAGGGCAGCGACGCGCATTTCGAGCTTGCCGATTCCGTCGTCACGCAAACCGCGCCCAGCGATTTCCAGCTCAAGCAGATGCTCGATATCCTGCGCGGACGCCTGATCGCGCGCAGCATCGACATCCGCTGCCTCGACATCACCGAACCGCTGATCAACCTCGCGGGCGCGCGCCAGACCGTCACCATCAAGCAAGGCATCGAACAACCATTCGCGAAGAAGATCGTCGCAGCGATCAAGGCCGCGAAACTCAAGGTCGAGACGTCGATCAATGGCGACAAGCTACGCGTCACCGCGAAGAAGCGCGACGACCTGCAGACCGCGATGCAACTGCTGCGCAAGACCGACCTGGAACTGCCGCTGCAGTTCGAGAATTTCCGCGACTAATTCCTGATTCCGCTCGTGGTGAGCCTGTCGAACCATGATCGGAATCAATGCCTACGAATGCTTTCAATGACTTCACCCACTATCGACTTCATCGCCATCACCAAGCATTGGCTCGAACGCGCTGTGATCGGCCTCAACCTGTGCCCGTTCGCGAAGGCCGTCTACGTCAAGCAGCAAGTGCGTTTCGTGCTCAGCGACGCGACCACACTAGAGGAGTTGATCGAAACGCTCGTCGCCGAACTGGAATTCCTGCGCGCCGCCGACCCGCAAACCACCGACACCACCCTGCTGATCCATCCGCATGTGCTGACCGACTTCCTCGACTACAACGATTTCCTCGACATCGCCGAGGCCGCAATCACCGAACTCGATCTCGACGGCGACATCCAGATCGCGAGCTTCCATCCAGACTACCGCTTCGCCGACAGCTACGAGGACGCAGTCGAGAACTGCACCAACCGCTCTCCATTCCCGATGCTGCACCTGCTGCGCGAAGCCAGTGTCGAACGCGCGGTGGACGCATATCCCGATGCCGACGCGATCATCAATCGCAACATGGCAACGCTGCGGCAGCTTGGGATGCAAGGCTGGAAACAGTTGATGACGACACCAGACGATTGACACCATGGGTGCCGTTGATCGACCGATGCCGCCCGCCCCATTGTTCCAGATCCCATTGTTCTATAAGTTGTCGTGGCCCCATGGTTCGGACTGGGCTGGGTCGAGGTCGTACGCAGTCGTTGGATGTCCGCGGAACCTCCGTACCGCTCCGGTGCGTCGCGGGTGACGAGGGATGGAAGCGCACCGCTCGACGTGGAAGGGGAATCCATCGATGAACCGTCCGGGCTGATGCTTGGACTCGTACGGGGGCGCGGCAGCCATGTTGTTCAACTCGTATGCGTTCATCTTTTTCTTCTTTCCGATCGTCCTGCTCGGCTTTTTCCTGATCGGCAAGAAGCACGCGCGCGCCGCAGCGGGTTTCCTCGTCCTGGCCTCGTTGTTCTTCTACGGGTGGTGGAGCATCAAGGCGCTGCCGCTGCTGGTCGGCTCGATCCTTTTCAACTATTGGGCCGGGCTGCGGCTGACGCCGGGGCCGGATCGCGGCGACGCAGGCCGCAAGCGCATGCTCATTTTCGCGCTGGCAGTCGACCTGGGCGTGCTCGCGATCTTCAAGTACGCGGACTTCTTCATCTCGAACGTGAATTCGGGGCTCGCGGCGGGCGACTTCAACGCGCTGCCCCTGCTGCGCGTGGCGCTTCCGATCGGCATCTCGTTCTACACGTTCACCCAGATCGCGTTCCTGGTCGATTGCTGGCAGGGCAAGGTCCGCGAACGCAACTTCGTGCACTACGCGCTGTTCGTCACTTACTTTCCGCACCTCGTCGCTGGCCCCGTCCTGCACCACGCGCAGATGATGCCGCAGTTCGCCGATCGCGCGACCTACCGGATCGACCCCGACAAGGTCGCGCTCGGCCTTGCGATCTTCGTGTTCGGTCTTGCCAAGAAGCTGCTCATCGGCGACCCCATGGGCGGATATGCAGACCTCGTTTTCGCGGGCGTGCACCATGGCACGATGCCCGCACTTGCGACGTCCTGGCTGGGTGTGCTGGCCTACACGCTGCAAATCTATTTCGACTTCTCGGGCTATTCGGACATGGCGGTCGGCATGTCGCTGTGCCTGGGCGTGCGATTGCCGCTGAATTTCAATTCTCCCTACAAGTCCACGAGCATCATCGAGTTCTGGCGCCGCTGGCATATCTCGCTGTCGACGTTCCTGCGCGACTACCTGTACGTCCCGCTCGGCGGCAACCGCAAGGGTCCGCGGCGCCGCTACGTCAACCTGTTCATCACCATGCTGCTCGGCGGCCTCTGGCACGGCGCCGAGTGGACCTATGTAATCTGGGGCGGCCTGCACGGAACGTACCTGGCGATCAACCATGTCTGGAACGACCGCGTGCACAGCAGCGCGAGTCCCGGGCGCGTCGGGCGAATGGCTGGCTGGATGCTCACGTTTCTGTGCGTGATGATCGCGTGGGTGGTGTTCCGCGCCGACAACATCCACGATGCGATGGACGTCTACAAGGGGATGCTGGGTCTCCATGGGTCGCACGCCGCCGCGTTCTCCGAATACGCATCCGTTCCGTACCACCAGCGCGAGTTCTTCCAGAAAATGGTCGCGGGTCTGTTGATCTGCGTGGCGCTGCCGCCGACGATCACGCTCCAGCGCTGGGTGCCGCAAGTGCAGTCGCTGGTCGCGCGTCCGCGCGCAGCAATGTTCTCCACCGCGATGATGGCGCTGCTGACCGTGGTCCTGCTGGGGTTCAGCGTTTCCCGGTTGGGTTCCTACAGCCCCTTCATCTACTTCCAGTTCTGACATGTCGCCGGCACGCCTCTGGCTCACGCTGTTCATGGCCGGCTTCGCCGCGATCGCTGCGTTGCTCGTCGTGACGCTGCTGACGCCCGTGCCTTACGGCGACCTGTCGCGGACCGGCCTGCTGTCCGAGCACGCCTTCGGCTGGCGCGTCGATCAGCCGCACATCGACCCGAAATACCTGCGCGGTTCGCCGCCTGGCGAGGCCGACATCCTCATCATCGGCGACAGCTTTTCAATGAGCTACAGCTGGCAATCGGTGCTCACCCGTGCGGGCTACAGGGTCTCGACGACCTATTGGGGTCAACTCGACGAAGCGCTCTGCGGCGACTTCGACGCGTGGCTGGACCGGGCCAGCTTCCATGGCAGGCTGGTGATCGTCGAAAGCGTCGAACGCCTGCTGCCCGAGCGGCTGGAGAATTCGCACACGTGCGAGCACATGAAAGTGCCGTTCGGGTCCGACGCCAATCCGTACCACACGTATCCCGAGCGGGTGCCGGGCTTCGATCTCAACTGGAAAGCAAAGATCTCCTCGGGCTACATCACCTACCAGAACACGCGCAAGGCGAAGAAATCGGCGCGCGCCATCTGGTCGTACAAAACCACGCTGGTTCGGCCCGTGCCCAACGGCTGCGCGCTGTTCAGCCATTTGTCCTGCAACAAGGCGCTGTTCTTCAGCGAGGACGAGATGAAGCGCGAACTCACCAAACAGGACGTGGACCGGATGCGTGCGTTCAACCAGACCCACCGCGCGCGACCGATCCTGTGGGTGATCATCCCGAACAAGACGACGACCTACCTGAAGCCCGATCATTCCAGGGACTTCGCCGCGACACTCGCACGATCGGACCTCGGCCCGGAGCTCTTCAGCTATGCGATCGAGCAGAAGACGAAGATGCGCGACTTCTACTTCCCGAACGATACGCACCTGTCGACGCATGGCCAGTTGGCGCTCGGCCAGCGGGTGCTCGAATGGGTACGTCCGCTCGTCCCGCCGCGCACTGGCGACCTGCACATCGCGACGCCGCGCACGCCCTGATCGCTGCTTGCGACGCGACGCACGCTGGCGAGGCGATACGCGGTCCGGGCGCATGCCTCGCACAGTCCGCAGCCGCATCGTTCGCTCGATGGGAATACCGACGCGGCCTGCCCGATGAAGGGGGCAACGTCCTTTTTCTCATCGACTCAAACCTCCGAACAGTCGCGTGATGTCGTCCGCTGCCAACGAGCGCCATTCGCCCAGCGCAAGTCCGTCCAACGCCAAGCCTCCGATGCGATTGCGATGCAATGTCTCGACATGGTTGCCGATTGCGGCAAACATGCGCCGCACCTGGTGGTAGCGGCCTTCAGTGAGCGTGAGTCGCGCGGCGCGTGCGCCGAGGATTTCCATCGCGACCGGCGCGAGCGGTGTCTTCTCGGATTCGAGCATCAAGGTACCGCTCGCAAACGATGCGACTTCGTCGCCGCGCAGGTCACTGGCGAGCGTGGCTTCGTAGACCTTCGACAAGCCGGCCTTCGGCGACACGATACGGTGCAGCAGCGCGCCGTCGTCGGTCAACAACAACAAGCCCGACGTGTCGCGGTCGAGGCGGCCAACCGTCGAAATGATCGGGTTGCGCAGCCGGAAACGCGCCGGCAGCAGATCGTAGACCACGCGACCCGGATCGCGCGTCGAGCACGTGTAGCCGACTGGCTTGTGCAGCATCAGCACGATGCCTTGCACCGGATCGAGCGGTTTGCCATCGACGCGGACATCGGCATGCGCCGCCATATCATCCGCATACAGCACATCGCCACCGGCATCGGCGATGCGGCGCTCGAGGAACATCGCGGCGACTTCCTTGCGGCTGCCGTAGCCGAGGTTCGCAATCAGTTTGAGCAGTTTCACGAGCGACCGTTCATGGTGAGCCGAGCCTGCCCTGAGCCTGTCGAAGGGAACCATCATGCTGAGCCTGCCGAAGGATCATGGCTTCGTTCGTCCCTTACCCCGGTCCTCTCCCGATGGGAAAGGGACATTCGCCTTGATCGCTTCGATGACCTTGAAGCCGCGTTCCGTCGTCACCGTGCGCAGCGTGCCGAAACGCTCATGCAGAATCGCTTCGTACGGAAGGTGCCGGTTCGCGACCAGCCACAAGCGCCCGCCTGGAACCAACGCGTCGGCCGCCGCAGCGATGAACGCGCGGCCGAGTTCCGGCAAGTCGGCGCGACCTTGGTGGAATGGTGGATTGGTCACTATGACATCGTAGTGGCGTGGCAGGCCGACGGTCACGTCGTGCCAGAAATAATCGAGCTTCGCAGGCGTCGGGCGTGGGTCGTTCGCGTTTGAAAGATTCGATCGCGCAAGTTCAAGTGCGCGCGCATCGGCCTCGTATAGATCGAGCGCAGTCACGCGTGGGCAACGCGCAAGCGCTTCCGCCGATAGATAGCCGAAGCCCGCACCAAGATCTGCGCAGCGCCCTGCAAGATCATCCGGAAGCCGCGAAGCCAACAGCTCCGATGCTGCATCGATGCGATCCCATGCGAACACACCGGGTCTGCTGAGGAAACGACCTTCGGCGATCGGTCGCGGCGCGTCGAGTTGCAACCATGCGTCGAGCAACGCGCGATCCAGCGTCTCCTCGCGCAGCGTCGCCCAGAACACGCGGCAATGATTCTTGGTGAGGTTGTGCACCGGGCCGAGCAAACGTTGCATGTCGGCCTCGCCGGAACGCGCGCCTTCGTTGTTCGCCATGCTCGTGACGATGACGCCGTCGACCGCCGTGCGCTGCACCGCGCGCGCAAGATCCGCTCGCGCCTGGTCGCGCTGACGCGGCGGCAGCAGCAGCACCAGCGGAAACTTTTCGTTGACGTTCGTCGCGACCGTGAGCCCAGCGCGCTGCAAGGTATCGACATGCGGTTTGAAATCCTGCACGCACACCAGTCGATCCAGCGGCATCGCGCGCAACGGCCACCCGTCGCGTGCATGCACGAACAGCACGCGCGCATCGCGTTGCCACGCGAGCGCATCCGATGCGAAAGGCAGCATCAAGGTCGCAAGCGCTGCGTCATCGCCAACGCCGAATGCATTCGCCGAACTCAAGACATCCATCTCCGGCAAGAATCGATGCGCGAGTTTATCGCGTCTGCGAGCGAAGTCTTTTCGATCCATCGCCAGGTGCCGTGATGCAACGCTTCGTCACGCGCCGCAGACATGCGTGAACCCTGGCTATCCGGTGCGCCCACGTGAAGAAAACATTCACGCAAATCTTCACACCGACTGCACCGCTGCGCGCTCACTGTTCGCCCCGCAGCGATGCAGCGCAGAACGATAACGACGCGAGAACATCGATTCCGCGCCATCGTCAACGCAGCAACATCCATCCTCCAATCTCAGGAATTACGCCATGAAGCTTCGCAACCTGTCCGCCGCCCTTTTCGCTTCGCTCGCCCTGTCCACCGGCTCGTTCGCTGCCGACAAGATGATGTCGCCCATGCATAACCCAATGGTCGGCGGTGCCGCGATGTACGCGGACAAGGACATCATCGACAACGCGGTCAACTCGAAGGATCACACCACGCTCGTAGCGGCAGTCAAGGCCGCTGGTCTGGTCGATACGCTGAAAGGCCCGGGTCCGTTCACCGTGTTTGCGCCGACCAATGCAGCGTTCGCAGCATTGCCGGCAGGCACTGTCGATACGCTGCTGAAGCCCGAGAACAAGGGCGCGCTCGCTGGTGTGCTGACTTATCACGTCGTGTCGGGTCGCCTGGATACCTCGTCGCTGAACGCGCAGATCAAGGCCGGCGGCGGCAAGGCGACGTTGCACACCGTGCAGGGCGGCGACCTGACCGTGATGGGCCGCGGCAAGCATCTGACCGTCACCGACGCCAAGGGCAACAAGGCAAACATCACGATCGCGAATGTCTACCAGAGCAACGGCGTGATCCTCGTGATCGACAAGGTGCTGATGCAGTAAGCGAACGACGCAACCGATCGCTCAAAAATCGGCAATACCAAAGGGCAGCTTCGGCTGCCCTTTTTCCTGCGGGAGAGCCGCCCCGGTGCGAACGCGCAGCGCTCAGGGATGCTCGGCCTCGACATGCACGCGCTCGCGGCGCAGAAGATACAGGCCGCTCGCGATGATGATCGCCGCACCGACCCAGGTCATCGCATCGGGCAGTACGCCCCACAGCGCGAAATCGAGGGTCAGGCTCCAGGCCAGCGCGGTGTATTCGAGCGGCGCGATCAACGATGCTTCGCCGCGGCGGAATGCTTCGGTAATCGTGTACTGGCCGAGCGCGCCGGCGACACCGACACCGGCAATCAGCGGCCAGTCCGAACGCAGGATCGTCACCCAACCGGAAGCGGCGATTGCCCCCGCGCCAAGCGTCAACGACAACATCAGCCACACCACCATCGCCTGGGTGCTGTCGGTGCGCGCGAGCACGCGTACGGTGATTGCCGATACCGCATATCCGAGTGCCGCGAGCAACACCGCGAGCCCCGCAACGCTGACGACGCCATCGCCGGTCGGCCGCAGCGCGACCAGCACGCCGATGAAGCCGATCAGGATCGCGGTCCAGCGACGCGGCCCGACGTACTCACCAAGAATCGGCACCGACAATGCGGTGATCAGCAACGGCGCGATGAAGAAGATCGCGTACGCACTCGATATCGGCATCACGTGCAGCGCGTAGATGAAGGTTCCCATCATCGCCACGCCGAGTACCGCGCGCAGCAGGTGCAATTGCCAGCGGATCCGCAGCAGCGGCCGCCAGCCCGCAGTCGCCAGCGCCCAAACCAGCACCAGCGGCAGCGACGCTGCACCGCGCATGGCTGCGATCTGGAACGGCGGATAGTGGGCCGACAACAGCTTCAGGCCTGCATCCATCGTCGCGAACATGCCGACTGCTGCGAGCATCGTCAGGATCGCGCGCGCATTGCCAGCCGGGTGCGCGGTCATGCCTTCAGTGCTGCGATGATCGTGTCTGGCGGCATGCTGCAATCACTCCGTCGATGTCCGAAGACTCTGCGGTGATAGCGCAATCTTCGCAAGCTCAAGTCTTCGCATATGGAAAAGCCGGCATTTCTGCCGGCCTTCCTGTGAAACCATGCGCTGGATCAGCGGCGCGAGATCGTGAACTTGCCCACGTCTACACCGATATTCACGCCTTCGCCGTTGCCGGCCAGCGCCAGCGAGACCGGACCCTTGGTCAGCACCTGCGCTTCGCCGGATTTCACGAGGCCTGCATTCGCGCTGGCCTGCGCGTAATTTCCCAGCACGTCGTCGATGTGATGGACATCGGTGAAATTGCCCTTGCCATTGTCGATATGCCACTTGCCGGCAGTGATTCCGAGCGCCTTCGCGGAAACCTTCACCCGCATGCTCTGCCCGTTCTCGCACTTGACCACTCCGCTACCGGTCGTGTGTTTGTAGATCAGCGACCAGCCGGTCAGGCTGTAGGTGAGTTTGCAGTCGAGATTCGCGTCTGCGGCGGCGGCGGGCTGCGATGCCGAGACCGCGAGTGCGCACGTGGTAGCGGCGAGCATGGCGAGTAATGTCCGTTTCATGGCTTTTCTCCTTGGGGGTAGGGCATCGCGTTTGATGAACCCATGCCACAGTGTGCACGGACCAGCTGAACGGAAAGGGAAGCGCCTTTCAAACCCTCGCACCGGCCTGAGCAGGCCACGCTCAAAGACCTCATTGTAGATGCGTTCGGTATTGTCCTGGATGCGGGCGAATGCCGCGCGCATTTCGGGGGTCGCCGTTTCGACATGGCCCGAACGCATACGCGCGATCGCATCGTCGGCAAGTAACGCGACGATGGCATCGAGGTCGGATGCGTTGGCAATCCGGAAGGCGACTGGCGACACGGTCGATCATTCCACTTGAAGTCGCCGGAACAGTATCCGATTGCGTCGCATCAGCGCAGCGGGATCAACCGGCCATTGCTGGCCGCCAGACAGTCAGGGAAGACTGCCGGGCGTCCATCACCAGCAACTGAAGGGTCGTTTGGCCCAACTATCAGCGTAACAACGGCGGTTCGCGGCCGCATAACCACTGCTGGCACCATAGCCGACACCAAAATCGCGCTTGCGGTGCGGGGCTCGCGACTCGCTGCGTATACGAGCGGAGGGAATTTCCTGACCTGGGTACGGATGCAAGCCGGCGCGAAGGGTGTTCATGACAGATCCTCTGTGAGTTGGTGTGCTGGTAATCTATAACACCAATTCAGACCCGTCATGGGCCGGAAGTCACAGATTCGGTCTGATCCGCTGGCAAGCGTGTCCTCACGAGCCACGATCTGCAATGTTTACAAAAACACGGCTGCTGGTTGGTATCGATGCCGTGGAACGAGATGGATGCCAACCACGACAGCAAGATGACCAAGGCCGAGATGACAGACGGACAGAAAAGCCTGAACGCCGAACGCAAACAGAAGCGCACGACAATGAAAGCCGATGCGGACGCGACGAAAGCTGCCGCTACAGCGAAGAAGGCTGTTGCTGCGACGCAGAAAGCTGCGGCAACCGGCAGCACACCGCCACCGACCAAGTAGTTGTCATTGTTGCGCGCCAGGTGCGCGCGGCGGTCGGAGCAGAGCGCTGCGTCAGGGCGCCATCGCTTTATTTTTGGATGCCGTGCCGCTCAAACGACCAGCACAATCTTGCCAAAGTGCTGCCCGCTTTCGAGATGCGCGTGCGCCTGCGCAGCTTCGGCGAGCGGATATGTCCTGTCGACAATCGCGCGCACGCGACCGTCGGCGATCCACGGCCAGACCACGCGTTCGACCTCCGCAGCGAGGCGCGCCTTCTCGTCCGCGCTGCGCGGACGCAGCGTCGAGCCGGTGATGATCGCGCGCTTGCGCATCACGGCATGCACCGGCACCTACAACAGCGGACCGCCGAGTGCGGCGATGTAGACGATGCGCCCGTCCATATTGAGCGCATCCAGTGTGGCGTCGAACGTCGGCGCGCCGACCATGTCGAGCGCAACATCGATACCTCCGCCTGCCTCTTTCGCGATCGCTCCGAAATCCTGCGTGCACGTATCGACTGCGATGTCCGCGCCGAGCGTACGCGCCTGAGCGGCCTTGTCCGCTCCGCGCGCGGTCGCGATCACCTGCGCTCCGGCAGCCTTTGCCATCTGGATCGCGGCGACGCCGATGCCCGATGTCGCGCCGTGCACGAGCAGCCATTCGCCCGACTTCAGCGCACCGTGTTCAAACACATTGGCGTACACGGTAAAGATCGTCTCCGGCAGCGCTGCGGCCTGGATGAAATCGAGCCCACCAGGAATCGGCAATACCTGACGCGCATCCACGGCTGCGTATTCCGCATAGCCGCCACCGCCGAGCAATGCGCAAACGCGATCGCCGACTTGCCAACGGCCCGCAGCCACAACGATCTCACCCGCGACTTCCAGGCCCATCGTCTGCGGCGCGCCCGGCGGCGGTGCATAGTGGCCTTCGCGTTGCAGGATGTCAGGCCGATTGACGCCGGCCGCGCGCACGCGGATCAACACCTCGCCGGCTTTTGGCTGCGGACATGGCAATTCCACCGCATATAGCGCATCAGCCGGACCCTTGCCGCTGCGGATCGTAATCGCCGTCATCATCGCAGCGGACATAACGCAGTCTCCGAAAGAAAGATGGATTGTGCGCCTGTCGCAGCGGACGTTTATCCTGTCGTTCCAGCGCGGCCTCACGCGCCACCACAGACGAGACCAGACCGATGAGCGACACACCTCCCGACCGCCTCGCGATGGACCCGCGCAGCAAGTTCCACGATGCCGCCGTGATCGAACGCGGCGTCGGCATCCGTTTCAAGGGCGAGGAAAAGACCAACGTCGAAGAATATTGCGTCAGTGAAGGCTGGGTGCGGCTGCCATTCGGCAAGTCGCTCGACCGTCGCGGCAACGCGATGACGATCAAGGTGTCAGGCGAGGTCGTGCCGTACTTTCTCGACACGAAATAATGCGGCGCTGCATGCCGGGCTTGCTTGCACGAAATGATGCGACGCTGCATGCCGGGCTTGCTTGCATGAAATAATGCGGCACTGCATGCCGGGCTTGCTTACACGAAATAATGCGACGCTGCATGCCGGGCTTGCTTGCACGAAAAATAATGCGGCGCTGCATGCCGGGCTTGCTTGCACGAAATAATGCGGCGCTGGATGCCGGTCGTCCGCGCAGCGTGCCGGGCTTGATTGCATGCGATGCAGCGGCACAGACCGGCCCGATGCGAATAACACACACGCGCTCACTGCACTTTCCGACAAGCTGATCCTTGCGCAGCAGGAACTTGGGGTCACCCTCGCGAAAATGGCGCCGGACCACCTCAGCGCCACAGAGCTGCGGCATCGCAGGCAACAGAAAGGCGGGCCAATCATCTGGCCCGCCTCGCATGGGGATCAGCTAATGGGTTTAGCTGCCCTTGCGGACGGCATCGCGAATCTCATCGCTTGCCTGGCCCGCTTTCTTCTGTACCTTGCCGAGGTTCTTCTCGAGCTTGCCCGCGACTTCCTTCGAACTATTGCCGGTGACCTTGCCGACCATTTCCTTCACGGCGCCCTTGATCTCGTGCTTGGTGCCTTCCGTGCGATTCTTGTCCATGAGATGCATCTCCTTGTGCCTGCACCGTTGCAGGTCGGCTCGATCCTAACCGTCCCGGCTGTCGCTCCCGTGAACACGTAGTCGCGCGGCTAAGCGCAGGTTCAAGTACGCGTATCGATGCGACCCCGAAATAACAGGATCGCGCCGTGTTCGCATGCCGAACGGCGCGGCGCGATGGTAGCCCAGCAAGCTATAGTGCGGACGCCTTCCATATCACGGATGCCACCATGTCGCCTTCGCGTCGCCGGATCGCCAAGCTCTTGACGGGTGTCTTGCTGGGTGCCGCAGCCATCGGCGCGGACGTTTCTGCGCAGGACCATGCGGCCGAAAAAATCGCGATCCATGCCGGTTCATTGATCGATGTCGAGGCCGGCAAGACGCTCACCGATCGCTGGATCCTGGTCGATGGCGACCGCATCGTCGGTATCCAGCAGCAAGCGCCGAGCGGCCGCCGCGTGATCGACTGGTCCGCATACACCGTGCTGCCTGGACTGACCGACACGCACACGCACCTGATCGGCGACGACGAGTCCGCGAACATCGCCGCGCCGCTGATGAGCACCGGTGCGCGCGATGTGTTGCTCGGCGTGAAGAACGCGCGTGCGACATTGATGGCCGGCTTCACCAGCGTGCGCGACATCGGCTGCTTCCGCGCGTTCACCGATGTCGCCCTGCGCAATGCGATCAACGACGGCATCGTGATCGGCCCGCGCATGAGCGTCGCTGGCGCGTACATCACCGTCAGCGGCGGCGGCGGCGAAGTCACCGGCATGGCGCCCGACGTGGTGATTCCCGCCGACATGCGCCGCGGCGTCGCCAACAACGAGGCCGAAGTGCGCCAGCGCGTGCGCGAGATCCTCGCCGGCGGCGCGGACTTCATCAAGGTGATCGGCACCGGCGCGGTGCTCGCGGCTGGCACCGCACCCGGCGCCGAGGAATTCAGCGAGAGCGAAATCCATGCCGCGGTGACCGAAGCCGCGAAGCACGGCACCTATGTCGCGGTGCATGCGCACGGCGCGGACGGCGTGAAGGACGCGATCCGCGCCGGCGCACGCTCGATCGAGCATGCCTCGCTGATGGACGACGAAGGCGTCGCGCTGATGAAGAAGTACGGCACGTATCTATCGGCCGACATCTACAACGGCGACTACATTTCAGAAGTCGGGAAACGCGACGGCTGGTCGGCAGAAATCCTGAAAAAGAACGACGACACCACGCTGACCCAGCGCGTCGCCTTCCGCAAAGCTGCGGAGGCCGGCGTGAAGATCACCTTCGGCACCGACGCTGGCGTGTATCCGCACGGACTCAACGCCAACCAATTCCCCTACATGGTGAAGTACGGGCTGACGCCGATGCAGGCGATCCAGGCCGCGACGATCAACGCCGCGCAACTGATCGGCTGGGACAAGAACCTCGGCTCGATCAAGGCCGGCAAATACGCCGACATGATCGCCGTGCAAGGCGACCCGCTCGCACACATTGATCTGCTGAGGGACGTCAAGGCGGTGATGAAGGGCGGCGTGGTGGTGAAGGCGCCTTGATGGCGGATACTACGTCTGCGTTTCCTGCCTTTGTGGATGCGACTGCGCCTGCAACTGCGCCTTGATCTCGCGGATCTCCGCGAGCAGCAGGCTCATCTCGGACGACTGCGCGTCCTCCTGGGGTTTCAGGAACCAGGACGCCACGAAGCCTGACAGCGTCCCGAACAAGCCGATGCCGCAGACCATCAGGAACGACGAGATCAGCCGTCCCTCCGAGGTGACCGGAAACCTGTCGCCGTAACCCACCGTGGTCATCGTCGCGATCGCCCACCAGACCGCGTCCTCCGCCGTCCTGATGTTCGACGTCGGCGCCACCTCGACCTGAAGGATGGCGATGCTCGACGCCACGACCAGCAGCAGCGAAATCAGCAACACGGCAACGAGGGCGTTCCGCGACCGGCGATTGAGGATGAATTGCGCGAGGATCCTGGTCGCCTTGATCCCGCGCAGCACGCGCAGGAGGCGAAAGATCCGGGCCAGGCGCGTCGCCCGGAACGCGTCGAGCAGCGGCACGCTGGACAGCAGGTCGAGCCAACCCCAGCGCAGGAAATACGACCATCGGTTCGGCGCGCGGTACAACGACACCAGAAAATCGTAGAAGAACAACGCGCAGACGATGTTGTCGGCAACCGCGAGGATGGCCGACTGGTCCGGGTCGAGATGCCCGACCGTCGAAAACGCCAGCCCGACCAGCGACAGGATGCTCAGCAAGAGCATGAACAACACGTACGGTTCCACTTTCTCAAGCTGGCTCACTGCTGCATCTCCCTTGCACGATGTCGTGGCAGTCTAATTCCAGTGGCCGCGCTCGCTGCCTGCCGACTAGCGCATTTCCTGCGACACGTCGAAGCGATCAATGCGCCGGCCCAGCAGGTCGATCGCCAGGACCATCTCCACGATCAGTGTGGCGCTGGCAATCAGTGCCGCGACCGGCAGTGCGACGGCGATCGACGCACCGGCCAGCGAGGTCATGAGCAGCCAGGCGAGGCCGCCGAGCAGGGTTGCCGGGACCAGGGCCAGCACGAGCGCCAGCAGGTAGCCCGCGGAGAAGACCAACCGCTGGCCCATCACTTCGAAGCCACGGCCGCCGGTTCCAGACCCCCCGCTCCACGCCGGGAAATACAGCAGCGCGGCAAACGGGACGCACAGCATCAGGCCGAACAGCGGCGGCACGATCAGCGCAATGCCGGTCGCAGCCATCGTGACGTTTGCTACGGTGATCTGAGGACGGCTGTGGCCGAGGCCGAGCATCGACACCACCAGCACCAGCAGGAGCAGCCACTCCACGAAGGTCATGACGACCATCGGCGTGAGCACTTCGCCGAGCGCGATCTGCCATCCGCGCAAGGGGCTGGCCTTGAGGATGTCGAGATGGTCGAGCGTCCGGCGCAGGCCGCGTTGCATGATCATCGGCCCGAGCAGGAACAGCCACGAGCCCAGCATCCCGGCGCAGATGAGGGGGACGATCAGCATCGCCTGGCGGTCCGGGTCGGCCGCGAGCCAGTAGCCGCCGACGATCACGATCGCGCACGCGATGAGCCAGGTACGCAGGCGCCAGAACGGGCCCATTGCGACCAGCCCTTTCCACAGGAAAGCGATCGGCACGTGACCTTTCGGTGCAAGCCGGAACGGCGCCGAGCGCGGTTTGGTCGGCGCATCGCGCAAGCGCTGCTTGCCTTCGCGCATCGCGGTGATGCGTTCGGCGCGGCGACGGGCGAGGTCGATCGACGCTTCCTCGAACGACACGTTGGATCGCACCACCCAGACGTAATGCACGACCAGCAGCAGTACCGCCGGGACCAATGCACGCAGCAGGCCGGCTGTATCGGTGGCAAACAGCGGCGCGATGAGCGCCACGAACGGCGCCAGCACCCACGACACGGGCGGCGCGCCGAGCACCGACGTGACGTAGTTCCGCATCGCGCCCGTGTCCGCAAGATCGAAGCGCCCGGGCAACGACACATGCGTCCGCAGCCACCACCAGCAGCCTGCGATGACGACAAGGACCAGTCCGCCGACCAGGACACGCCGCAACAGCGGACGGATGCCGAGGTCGAGCAGGCGCTCGCGCACGAACGAGGCACCGAGGAAGTGCAGGTTGAGCGTCGACATCACCAGCCACAGGCCGGCGGCATGCTGCAGCGGGCCGCCGCCAAACGAACTGCCACGACGAAACAGCAGCGCCAACAGGAACGCGGAAAAGAAGATCGCGATTTGCGAACGCAACAGGCTGAAATGGATCAGCGTCCGCCGCGCTATCGGCGCAGGAAACAGGAACGCCGCTTCCGCCTCGCTGAAACGCAACGCCGCACGGTTGCTGGGCACCAGCCAGGCAGCGACCACGACAACGAACAGGCCGAGTGCGGCAATCGGTGCGAACTGCGGCACCATGTCTGGCGCGAACACCGGAGCATGCCGACCCGATGCGCCCGCTTGCAGCACCCTGCGAAAAAAGAAGAAATACATGTACGCGCCGCCGGCAATCGCGCCGACCAGGTATTTCGGCTGGCGCAACCGCAGCAGACGCTGCTTGAGCGAGTTGAAGGTCGAGGTGAGCTGCAGGTACACGAACGCGCGGGTCACGCCTGCGCGCGTCATCGGGGCAGGCGTCATCGGCGCTGGCCCGGTCATGGCAACTGGGCGCTTTGCGTGTCGCCGGTCGCGCGGAAGAAGACGTCCTCCAGGCTCGACTCGGCGTTGTCGGCGAAGCGCGCGCGCACGTCGGCGACGGTGCCGTCAGCCATCTTCACGCCGTCCTTGAGGATCAGCAGGTGGGTACAGACTTCCTCGACGAGGTCGAGCAGGTGCGAACTCAGGATGATCGCCGCGCCCTCGCGCGCGAGCCGACGCATCACCTCCTTCATGCGCCGCATACCACCCGGATCGAGGCCGGTCATTGGCTCGTCGAAGATCACGACCTTCGGCTCGTGCAGCAGGCCGCAGGCGATCGCGAGCTTCTGCTTCATGCCACGCGAGAGTTCGCTCGGCAGCAGTTGCTGCTTGTCGGCCATCTCCAGCGCGGTCAGGATCGGCAACGCGCGCTCGGCATAGTCCGCGACGCCGTACAGGCGTGCAACGAAATTCAGGTGTTGCGCGACTGTAAGGTATTCGAACAGGCGCGGCTCGTCGGGAATGAACGCAACCTGCCGCTTCGCGCCGACCGGATCGGCGACGAGATCGAACCCGCACAGCTTCGTCGTTCCGAGCGTGGCCGGGATGATGCCGGTGATGCAGCGCAGGGTCGTGGTCTTGCCCGCCCCGTTCGGCCCAACCAGGCCCATCACCTCGCCCGGGCGGACCGTGAACGAAAGATCCTTGACCGCAGTGAATTCGCCGTAGCGCTTGGTGAGGTTGGCAACTTCGATCATGGGAGGGTTCTGTCGTGGTGCGGATGGGTCAAAGGGCAGCTTTCGCAATGCGGCACGGACAGAAATCTCTCTGAAGTCAATCGCACTTCGTCAATCACGGAAGCGCGACCGAATCGGGGTTGCGGAAATAGCTGGGAGCCACGCAAGCATTTATTCTTCGGATGTCGAAGCCACACTGAATAGAGTCGGAGGTTCAGCCCGGATGGAGACTAGCAAAAAAACGCCTGCCCGCAGCGGTGGATCTCGACCGACCATTGCCTACGCAGTCCGTGGCGTGGCTTGGCGATATCGCACGCGCAAACCAAACGCGAACTTCATCCGACGCTATACAGGCCGTTCAAAACCTTGCGTGCCGAGACCGCAAATCGTCAGATCGGTTCATTCCTCAAACCTGACTCTGCTTCATCCAGCCAATCGCGCGGCTTCAGATAATCGGCCAGTCGCGCTTCGGCGCTGCCCGGCTCCGGCATGTAGCCGACTTCCCAGCGCACACGCGGCGGCATGCTCATCAGGATCGACTCGGTGCGTCCGCCCGATTGCAACCCGAACAGGGTGCCACGGTCCCAGACCAGGTTGAACTCCACGTAGCGCCCGCGCCGGTAGAGCTGGAACTCGCGCTCTCGTTCCCCGTACGGCGTGTGCTTGCGGCGTTCGACGATCGGCAGGTAGGCGTCGAGGAAGCCGTCGCCGACCGAACGCATCAATCCGAATCCGCGCTCGAAACCACCGTCGCGAAAATCGTCGTAGAACAAGCCGCCGACGCCACGCGCTTCGTTGCGATGCTTCAGGAAAAAATACGCGTCGCAGCCACGCTTGAAGCGCGGATAGAGTTTTACGCCGAACGGCGCGCACGCCGCGCGCGCGGTGCGATGCCAGTGCAGCACGTCTTCGTCGAACGGATAGAACGGAGTGAGGTCGAAACCGCCGCCGAACCACCAGACCCGTTCGGCGCCTTTCGGATGCGCCGCGAAGTAACGCACGTTCGCATGCGCAGTCGGCAAGTACGGGTTGCGCGGATGCACCACCAGCGACAGCCCCAGCGCACGCCATGGCGCACCAACGAGCTCCGGGCGATGCGCAGTCGCCGATGGCGGCAAGGTCGCGCCACGCACGTCGGAGAATCCCACCCCAGCCTGTTCGAACACCGCGCCCTCGCGGAGCACGCGCGAATTGCCACCGCCGCCTTCGGCGCGTTCCCAGATGTCGCTGCCGAAGCGTCCGCCGCCATCCGCGGTTTCCAGCGCCGCACAGATGCGCTGCTGCAAATCGTGCAGGTAGGCGTGGACGGCGTCGATATCGGGCGCTGATGACATGGGATGGCGCTCGTGCTTGATCGAGCCTGCATGATAGCCGCGCGAACAGTGCCGATGCGCCGGTTATCATTGCATTCATCGTGAATCACATGACCGACGCCCCCGCCGCCGCTTCGCAACGCCTCGCGACGGATTCCGACATGTCATCGCTGCGTGTGGACTTTTCCGTATCCGCAGACGCGACGCTGGCGTTCGCGTTCGCCGATGTCCCCGGAGCAGTTGTGCGCGTGCGCTGCGCGCGGCTCGCAGGACCGATTGCGCCTGAAAGCTGGCATGCAGGCGATGGATACCGCGTGCTTGTGCTTGAACGGTCCGAATCCGATGACGGTCGCTTCCGGCATCCTGCGCCGCTCATGGATGGGCCAGTGTCGCGTGAGGCAGGACGCCGTGAGCGACCCTCACGCGACACTGGCCCATCCATATGCGGCGACATCGAATTCGCCACGCGATGCGCCTACGCAGACCTGATCGCACGCGTGCGCGGTTCATCGCATCCTTACCTGCTGCGGATCTGGAATTACCTCGGCGATATCAATGCAGGCGAGGGCGACGCCGAACGCTACCGGCGCTTCTGCGTCGGTCGCGCCGCTGCAGTGGACGCAGCATTCAACGATCCGCCGCCAGCCGCGACAGCGATTGGCCACGACGATGGCGCAGGCATCTTGCAGGTCATTGCGCTGTGCAGTCGCGAGCCCGGCATCGCGCTGGAAAACCCGCGCCAGACTCCGGCCTGGAGCTACCCGCGCACCTATGGGCCAGTCGCTCCGGGCTTCTCGCGCGGCGCGTTGCTTGGCGTGGATGGCGGTTCGCCGCGATTGCTCGCATCGGGTACGGCGAGCATCATCGGCCATGTGTCGCAACACGTCGGCGATGTCGCCCGCCAGTTACGCGAGAGCCTGTGCAATCTTGAAGCGTTGCTCGCGGTCGGCAACGAGCGCAGCGGTCGCGTGTTCGCGCTCGCAGGTTGCGAGGCGCTGCGCGTGTATCTGCGGCATGCCGCAGATCTGGTTGCCGCGCAGGCGGTGATCGACGCATCGGGATTGCCGGTCGAGCGCGTGCTGTATGTACGTGGCGATGTGTGTCGACACGAACTGGATGTCGAACTAGAAGGCGTATTCGCGCCGGATTGAGCGACGGTATGCACTGCGCGGCCGCGCGCCTTTTCTTTGCTTGTCCAAGAAAGATGAACCCGCCGTTTTAGCGACGCAACGCTTTTGATCTTGATTCCCAGACAGCAGATCCCTGACCACGCTCGGGATGGCAGCGGCAACTTCCGACCATGGTTCGACAGGCTCACCACGAACGGAAGTCGATTGTCGGCGCGATGGTTCGCAGCGCCATCACTCCTTGCGCAAAAACCTCGCAATCGGCAGCGCGCTCGACCGCAAGGGTTCGAACTCCGCCGCGATATCTACATAGCCGCGCGACAGCGCCAGGTCGTACGGCGTGCGTCCGAGCGTGTCGTGCGGGCGGCGTTCCGCGCCGGCGGCGATCAGGCGTTGCACGACCAGGCCGAGACCGTGCAATGCGGCCAGGTGCATCGAGGTGAAGCCGCGGTGGTCGCGGGCTTCCAGTGAGATGTCCTCGTTGAGCAGGTAGTCGAGCGCCGCGAGCACGATGGTCTCGACGCATGGCGTGCCGGGTTCGTGGCCTGCGCCGAGCAGCAGCAGCAGTGGCGTCTGGCCGTTGTGGCTGGGTGCGTCGGGTTCGGCGCCGGACAGCAGCAACGCATCGAACAATGCGAGTACGCGCTGGCGTTCGCGGCACTGGAACACGTAGTTCGCGGCGCAGTGCAGCGCGCCGAGTCCGCGGTCGTCGCGGCGCTTCAGGTCGGCGCCGTGCACGAGCAGGCGCGAGACCATTTCCGGCAGGCCCACCGCGGCGGCGAGCATCAATGGCGTGATCCCGCCCGACAACGGTTGATCGACATCCGCACCGTTCGCAAGCAGCAACTCGACGATCTGCGGATGCCGCATGCTGACTGCGGCGCTGAGTGCGGTCGCACCGGTCTCGGCGGCAAGCGCGCTGTCGGCGCCGCGTTGCAGCAACAGTCCGACCGCCATCAATTGACCGCCGCCCGCCGCGCGCAACAGTGCGGTACATCCTTGCGAGTCGACGGTATCGATCGGCAGACCGAGATCTAGCAGGCGGCGCACGGCAGCGACGTCGCCGACCATCGCCGCAGCGGGCAGATCGGTCGGTTGCAATGGGCGCAGCGGCAAGCGCCAGCCGCGCCAGTCCAGCCACGTCACCAGATCGGTGCGATCGGCCGCGAGTGCGATGCCGAGCGCGGTTTCGCCGTTCGGCGTGCGCAGCTCGGGCGATGCGCCGGCGCGGATCAACAGTCGCACCGCTGCTTCGCGACCGAGCGTGCACGCGAGTTGCAATGCGGTGATGCCGCGTGCGTCGCGCGCATCGGGCGCGCAGCCCGCGTTGAGCAGGCGTTCGGCCAGGCGCAGCCAGCCCAGTCGCACCGCAAGGTGCAGCGGCGGAGTGCCTGCGGCGACAGCGAACGGATCGGCACCACGATCAAGCAGTGCCAGCGCGAGTTGTTCCTGCGCACGCGAACTCGCTTCGCCGAGCGCACACGCATGCAGGTAACGCGCAAGACCGCCCGCACCGGCTGGCGACACCGCGTGATCGAGCAAACGCTGCAACGCGCCCGTCGCACTGCCACCGCGATCGAGCAGGGTGAACAGCGCGCAGTCGGCAGCGTCCACGCGCGCCTCGGCATTGGCGCCGCGCAGCAGCAACCAGTCGAATACGTCGAGGTCCGCCTCCAGCGCGAAGCCAGACAATTGCTCGGTCGCCAGTGCGACCGTATCGCCGAGACGCAGCAGCGGTTCGGCGCGCTCGAAGCGGCGCGCGGCGAGCGCATCGCGGATCAGCTCGGCGGAACTGCGCTCGTTCGGACCGGCAGCGAGATCCTCGGCGACGCTTTCGGGCAACGGATGGTTCGGATCGAGTTCGGCGACCAGCCGCCAACGGCCGGCGGCCAGTGCGTAATCGAGTGCGCGACGTCCGTCCTTGCTCGGCATCTGCGGGTCCACGCCCATGTCGATCAGCGCATGCACGAACGACGGCTCGGCGTGTTCGGATGCGCAGGCGATCGCGAGTGCGTTGCGGCCTTCATGGTCGGCCAGCTTCGGATCGGGGCGCGCTTTTGCCAGCCGCTGCAGCACACTCTCGCTGCCCTCGTGGGCCGCGTGCATCAGCGCGGTCATGCCGGCCGCATCGCGCGCGTCCACCGCCGCTCCCGCATCGAGCAACACGCCGACGACGTCTGGGTTGTTCATCGCGCAAGCGAGCATCAACGCGGTCTGCTCGTTCGCTCCACGCGCATCGACGCGCGCCTTGTGCTTGAGCAGCAGTTGCACGCCGGCGGCATCGTCATCGCCCGACGCCGCTGCAATCAATGCGGGCTGGCCCCTGCCGGGGATGCCGAGCATGGGATCGCCAGTCGAAGGTTCGCAACGCGCGCCGTGATCGAGCAGGAAGCGCGCGAGCCGCCAGTTGCCGGCTTCGCAAGCGACGCCGAGGGGGCTGAATCCTTCGGTGTTGAGCGCGTCGATCGGCGCATGCGCGTCGAGCAGCCGCGCGGCGACACCGGGATCGGAACTGCGCGCGGCGTGGTGCAGCGGCATGTTGCCATCGGCATCGCCGATCCGCGCGTCGGCACCGTTCGCGAGCAGCATCGTGACTTCCTCGACGCGACCATGCCAAGTGTCGCGCGTTGCGGCGAGCAGCGGCGTGAGTCCTGCGTGCATGCGATTGAGATCGACGCCGCGCGCGATGAGCTGGCGCAGCAGCGACGAATCGCCGATCACCGCAGCGAGCACCGGCAGGCTGCGCTGGTCGCGATCGTCGGGATCGGGCAGGCGCTTGGGGTCGGCACCGTGTGCGAGTGCGGCGATCGCCTCGTCGGCGCGTCCGGCGCGCGCGGCGGCATAAATCCGCAGATTGGGATCGCCGATGCTGTCGAACTGGAACTGCGGCAGGACGGGCTGGGCCGCGCTGCGCGTGGATGTCTCTTCCGCATGCGCGGCGCGTGGAAGATTGCGCCCGAGACGCTGGATCGCGACATGCAGCAACGGAGCCAGAACGACCTGGGCAATCAGCAGCACGGCGCGCAACCCTGGATCGGCAATCCCGCTCCAGCCTGCGCACAGTACCAGCGCGAGCACGCTGGCGATCGCGAGCGCAATCAGCAAGCCCTTGAATGTCGCCACGTCGCCGTCGTCGTTTGCGGCTTCGTACAACCCGGCCAAGCCGCCGCCTTCGCGCTCGGCGCGCGCGAACACCGGCCAGTGCCGCCACAACACGATCAATGCAAGACCGGTCGCTGCGCTGGTGCCCAGTGCCGCGTCGAGGGTGCCGGTGCGCAGCAACAGCGGCAGAGGCAACATCAAGGCAAGCACGGCCAGCACCCACGCCGCGCCCCACAGCAAGGCGAGCGCGACCGCATCGGGGAGCCAGCGTCCAACCTCTTCGCCAGCCGGCCGACTACCCAGCCACCACGCAGCAGCCAGTGCGTACAGTGGTTGTGCGAGCCACGGCCCAAGCAGCACGACCGACAGGTTCGCCAGCTGCGGCAACAACGGCAGCAACGACAACGCGACGGCCGCGATCAGCGCGAGTGTTGCGCGCAGGGACTGGCGTGCCGGGCGCTCAGGCATCGCCATCGGCGGGGTCCTGTTGCCAGAACGGATGGTCCTGAGGCGGGAATTGCAGGTGGAATCCGTGTACCGCGAGGTTGCTGCGCACCACCGCTGGGTCCGCCTGTGCGAGCTTGCGATCCGGTGTCAGCGCGACCTCCAGCACAAAGCTCAGCGCGCCGAGCGATGCACGCAGTGGCTCGGGAATCAGCCCGAAGCCATCGCGGTCGCGCAGATAGACATAGGTGTCGGTTTTGCGCTGGCTCTTGTAGACGTAGGCGTGCATGGGCGTCCGCTGCGGTGCAGGGGACGATTGTGGCGGCAAATGCTGCGTGGATAAAGCGCGGACACGACTTTCGGTCGTCCAACATCCCGACAGCGCCTGTTAGGCTTGCCGTTTCCCGCAACCCGGATGCCTCGATGCGCATCGCTTTCCTGCTGCCGCTGTCGTTCGTTGCCGCCGCGGTTGCGGCGCAACCAGCCACATCACCGACACCGACACCGATCACCATTGAGCAGGCCATGGCCGATCCGGACTGGATCGGGCCAGCGGTGGAATCGACGTGGTGGTCGTGGGATGGCAAGCGCGCGTATTTCCCGCTCAAGCGCACGGGCAGCACGCTGCGCGATTTGTATGGCGTGGATGCGGCGGGTGGCGCATCGATCGCGAAGGTCGCCGATGGCGAGCGCGCGGGCATCGATGCCGCCGATCCGGTCTACGACAGCGCGCATCGGCGCAGCGTGTTCGTGCGTAACGGCGATGTGTTCGTGCGCGACCTGCAATCGGGTGCGCTGACTCAGCTCACGCGCGCCGTCGATGCTGCCGCCGACCCTCGGTTTGCCGCTGGCGATCATGCGGTAATCTGGCGCGTGGACAACACCTGGTACCGCTACCGGTTCGATCAGCGGTTGAACGAAACCGTCGTCGATCTCAAGGCCGAAAAAGATCCAGCCGCGGCGCCCGGCAAGCCCGACGCCCTGCGCGACATGCAGCTGCGCCTGATTGACACCTTGCGCCGACAGAAGCAGGCGCGCGACGACCAGCACGCGCAGGACAAGACATTACGCGGTGTCGATCCGACCCGCGCGAACGCGCCGGTGTACCTGGGCGACGACATCACGATCCTGTCCACGTCGTTGTCGCCGGACGGACGCTGGCTGCTCGCCGTGGTCGCCCCGAAGGGGGCCGATGCCGGGCGCATCGGCAAGCTGCAGAAGTACGTGACCGAAAGCGGATACGAGGAACAGGAAGACGAGCGCACGCGCGTGGGCCTGAACCTGCCGGCCGCGCAGTCGCTGAAACTCGTCGACCTGCGCAATGGCAGCAGCGTCGACCTCAAGCCCGACGCGTTGCCGGGGATCGACGTCGATCCGCTCGCCGCGATGCGCAAGGCCGCCGGCAAGGATGCACTGAAGGGCCATCGCGCACTGCGCGTGGATGGCGTGCAGTGGAGCGACGATGGCGGGGCGCTCGCGGTTGAACTGCGTGCGGTCGACAACAAGGACCGCTGGATCGCGACCGTGGATTTCGCCGGCAAGTCGCTGCGCGGCGTGCATCGCCTGAGCGACCCGGCGTGGACCAATACCGACTTCGGCGACTTTGGCTGGCTGCACGACCCCGGCAACCATCAGAGCCCAACACTTTGGCTGCTGTCCGAGCAATCGGGCTGGTCGCAGTTCTACACGCTGGCCCCCGGTGGCGCGTTGCGCCAGCGCACGCATGGCGACTGGGAAGTCTCGCAGCCGAAACTGTCGGCCGACGGTCGTCGCGTGTGGTTCCTGTGCAATCGCAAGTGGCCCGGAGACTATGAGGTTTGCGAGCTTGATCTTGCGAGCGACAGCGTCAAGGAAATCACCACGCTCGAAGGCGTCGAGGATTTCACGTTATCGCCGGATGAGAAGCAGTTGCTGGTGCGTTATTCGAACAGTTACCTGCCGGCGCAGATCGCCGTCGTGCCGACCGATGGCGGCAAGGCGAGCATGCTGACCGACACCCGCACCGATGCGTACAAGGCCCGCGCATGGTTGCAGCCGCAGTATATGCAGGTGCCATCGACGCATGGCGGCAAACCGATCTGGGCGAAGCTGTATCGGCCCGCGCAGTTCGAATCCGGCAAGCAGTATCCGATCGTGATGTTCGTGCACGGAGCGGGCTACCTGCAGAACGTATCAGCGCGACGCCCGTATTACTTCCGCGAGCAGATGTTCAACCAGATGCTGGTACAGCACGGCTACGTCGTGATGGACATGGACTACCGCGGATCGGCCGGCTACGGACGCGACTGGCGCACCGCGATCTACCGGCAGATGGGCCATCCCGAACTCGACGACTACCGCGACGGCGTCGCCTGGATGATCGCGAACCAGCATGGCGACGCGCAGCATGTCGGCATCTACGGCGGCAGCTATGGCGGCTTCATGTCGCTGATGGCGCTGTTCCGCGCGCCGGACGTGTTCAGGGCCGGCGCCGCACTGCGCCCGGTCACCGACTGGACGCAGTACAACCACGAATACACCGCCGACATCCTCAACACGCCCGACATCGATCCCGAGGCGTACAAGGCAAGCTCGCCGATCGAATTCGCCGATGGCCTGCGCGGCTCGCTGCTCATTGCGCACGGCATGCTGGACGATAACGTGTTCTTCCAGGACTCCGTCCGCCTCGCGCAGCGCCTGATCGAACTCAAGAAGACCGACTGGAGCCTCGCTCCGTATCCGCTGGAACGCCACAGCTTCGTGCAGCC